>CBINGM010000012.1:0-100681 GCA_966250225.1 uncultured Pseudobdellovibrio sp.
CGGGTCTTCAGCTTGGTTGAACGTGACTAATAATTTAAATTCATCAGATTGAGCTTTATTTAAACCGCAAGCTTTCGCAAACTTTGCCACCATGTCCATCGATAGATTTCTTTTACCTTCGATAATCATTTTTAAATAATTAGGTGATTTAATATCCGCTGCTGCAGAGAAAATCGCGTAGTTGTACGGGCGTAAAGAACGCTTGGTAGATTCTTTTTTAAACTGGTAAAAATCAGCTAAAAACAAACGAAAATCCATGTAATCTGATAGGATCGGCGCTAAAACCGAAGTATTTGATATTGCAGGATTTTGATTTAACTGAGTCAGTTGATTTTCCATATTTCTCCCAAGAAAAAGGCCCCATGAAAATTCATCTCATGTGGCCCTTTAGTTGACAATAATTTTTAGCTAAAAACTAGTATCGGCTTAAAACTAACGTCACACGTTGAACATTCATGTTACCGCGAGTGTAAAGAACTAGGCTGCTCGCTTGAACACCGATCTCAGGGCGTTGGTGTAAGTATAATGATTGTGATTGCGAGTAACGGTCAAATTGTAAAGTACCTTGGTTAAAACCGTTAACTAATAGATCGGCTAAAGCTACGTTGTTTTGCGCTTGAGCGTGCACGATCACTTGTTCGATTTTGTAGCCACGGTATTGTTGCATGTTGAAGTACATACCTAAATCAATGCGGTCGTTACCGTAAGTTGAACGGTTGATCCAAAGATCTAAGTTTTGTTGACCATAACCTGGATTACCTGGGTATGGGTTACCTGGATATGGAGGTGGCTCATGCGGTTGACCTGGGTAACCTGGATAGTCAGGGTATTGAGGAGGTTGTGGGTGGCTTCCAGAAGACTGGCGAAGCTCGATCACGATCTCATCAACAAAAGTTGAACCGTTGATGTACATTTCAAGTTCACGAGTTGAACCTAAAACAATACGTTGAGAAGGTTGTAAGTTGATACGTTTACCTGGATTAACTTGAGTAGCCACGTTACGACCGTCAGCTAATAACTGAACAGTTGTTGTGTATGGAGAATTCGGGCGAGTTTTACCACGAACAGAAACAACTTCCCATCCACGGTATTGAGTGCCTAAACCTGCTAATCTGCGTAAATCTAAAACTTCATTATTAACTGAACGACCTAAATAGATCGAACGAGTGTCTTCTTGGCCATCATCATAGCCTGGTAAGTTTGGATAATCTGGAATATCGGGCTGTCCGGGGTAACCACCGGGTTGGCAGTTTGGATCATATGGGTTATCGCACATTGAGTGCTGGTCACCTTGAAAACCGTCGCCTGGTTGAATACCGAATTGGTCTGCATTTGACACCGAAGCCACTGCAATTACCGCTAATAACGTTCTTTTAAATGAATTAGATAACATTTGTCCCCCTGTTATTTGTACAACAGGGGTAAAGAGCAAAGGCCGGGCCTAAAAAATCAGGGCAAAGATGGCCCTGATTTATCGTAAGACTCTTGAATTGAGAAAACCGGTTAAAAATTAGAAGTTAGGGATTTTACTTTCAAAGCTTGAAATTTCAGCAGTCGACATTGTGGCTTTCTGTAATGAAGACAGTGTTAACCACATCGCGCCTTTTTGAGTTCCCGCTGATAAATCTAAACGGATACGTAAATCACCTTTACCGTTATTGTTTACAAGCTTAGCTTCGCGAATCGCTTGTGCTAAGTTTTGTGAAGCGTTCGATGAAGATGCTAAATCATAATTTTTAGAGATATCATTTACTTTAGAAATATTTGAACCAGCTACTGTTCCTTTATCAGCTGCTAATAACGGAACACTTAAGCCCACCATTTCATTATCTTCAGCAGAAATTAAAACACCCATTGCGGCACGGCCGTTAACAACTTCGAAAGAAGATGTTTTGATATTAGCTAACTTTTGAGAAGTTGTAGCGCCACTTGTTGTGTTCATTAAATATGTTTTCCATAACTCGAACGAAGAACCCTGCGAACCTTGTTCTAAGATAAAGAAACGATCAGCGTATGAGTTTCTAAAGATAATACGCACGTAAGCGCCAGATAACTTAACTTTGATGTAAGCGTTTTCACAACCGCCATCAGCATCAATACATTTTAAAAATCCACCTTGGTACTCTAAATCACCATTTGTGTTTACTTGTTTTAAAATTTGGCGGTCACCGGCTTGTGATGAAGTTCCTTGTAATCTGTATGACGTGATTTTTTTTACGCCATCAAGTGATTCATCTAAAGTTAAATCAACTAACATGCTGCCAGCACTTGTTGAACGCTTAAGTTTTGCGTTTAACACAGCTTTAGCTACGTTTAAGTTTTTTGTTTTTTGTTCAGCGCCTACTTTATTATTGTAACTGCGAAACTCAGTCATTAAGCCATCGTTACCAGAGCTTGTGAAATTTAAAGCTTCAAGTTTACCACCTGTTTTTACCGCTTCAGCTTCATCAAATTTAACACTCACTGCACTGTTTGTTTTTTTATTACCTTTACCTGAATGAGGTAAATCAACTGAACCTTTACCATCACCTTCGCCAGATTTAGGTAGTGGATTTAGCGTACCGCCTTCGCCAGCTAAGTTTCCGCTGTCAGTTGATTTAGGTAATTCTTTAACGCCATCAATAACTGTAGCTGGAGGCAGCTGGCCGATACCTGCTTGATCTTCGCCTTCAGCAGGCAGTTCAGGTAATTGATCAACGTTTTGGGCATCACCTTGTTGCGTAACTGTTGTTCCGCGCACATCGCTGCGGGATTCTTTACTTTTACCACAACCTGTCGATGTGATTGTAAAAGCCGCTAGCACTGCTAATGAAATTAAAAGTGATTTTTGGTTCAACATTGAAGCCTCCGCGTTCTAAAAAATTAAAACCTATCAAGGTACGAACTAAAGCAAGCCAGAGACCATAATTCACTAGCCTTAAAACGAATATATCGTTACTGTAGGCCAAAACATGGGTTTTTCATTGTAAGATATGCAAGGGTGATTTGATCAATGACAGCTAATTTGAAGGCTACAACAGATCAGTTTTTTAACTTAGATCCGCACTTAATCTTAAAGTGCGCGGATTTAAACGGCTATACGCCAACTGGCGAAATTCACCAATTAAACTCTTATGAAAACCGCGTTTTTGATATCAAGTTAGAAGACGGCAAATCTGTAATTGCTAAGTTCTTTCGCCCGCAGCGCTGGTCAAAAGAAACTATCGAAGATGAACATGAATTTTGTTTTGATTTGCACGCTGACGGCCTGTCAGTGGGCTTACCTTTAAAAGCTAAAAACAACGAAACCGTTTTTAATGCGAATGGTATTCTTTATTGTTTCTATGAAAAAGTGCGCGGCCGCATGATGCAAGAAGTGCTTTTACCTCAATTCGAAAAATTAGGATCATTGACAGCGCAACTTCACAATACCGGCGAAAAAAAAGAAGCTTACAACCGTAATTTCTTCGGGCCCACTCAAGATAACAAATGGGCTGTGCTTGATCAGTTAAATGATGTTATTGCGCCTGAAGTGCGCCACCAGTACATGGAATTAGCAGATCATGTATTCAACACTCTTGATGAAAAACTTGATCCCCAGGGCTTTATACGCATTCATGGCGATCTTCACCGTGGTAATTTATTAGATAACGGTAAAGACGATATCACGATTGTGGATTTTGATGATTTTATCAATGGGCCTGTGGTTCAGGATTTCTGGATGATTTTTCCAGATCAGGATTTTGCGCCAACAAAAGAATTCGAATTATTTTTAAAAGGCTACGAAACACTTCGTCACTTTGACGATCGTCAATTACAATTAGTTCCGTATTTAAGAGCTTATCGTGTGATTTGTTATGCGGGCTGGATTTTAAATCGTTGGAATGATCCAAGCTTTCCGAAGATATTTCCTGAATTTAACACTTACAGATACTGGGCGGAGGAGTTTGATTCCCTCCGCAAGATTATTAAAGATTAGATATATTTAGTAAAACCGGCAGCTTTAGCAGCTGAGTTTAATTCTTTCATCGCTGCATTTGCTGATTCGCGAGTGATACGAGCTTTTGTTTTAGCTTGAGCGATATCTTCAGCTTTAGCTTTTTCTGCTTCTAATTTTTTTACTTCAGCTTCAGCATCTTTAGCTTCTTGTTCTAAACGCGCGGCTTTTTCTTTTAAAGCTGTAAATTCTGTTTCAACAACTTTTTCTTCAGCTACGGCCGGGCTTGAAGCCGCTTGTGCTGGAGCTACAGTTACTGTAGCAGATGCAACAGGAGCAGCCGCTTGTTTTTCTTCTTTAGCAGCAGCTTCTTCTTTAGCTTTTTCTTCTTTAGCAGCTTTTTCGTCAGCGGCTTTTTTATCAGCTGCGGCTTTTTCTTGAGCTGCTTTTTCATCTGCAGCTTTTTGTTCAGTTTCTTTTTTAGCTGTCGGCGCCATAGCAGCTTCTAATTGAGCTTGCTGTGGTGAACCTTCAGGTTGAGCGGCTGCTAATTTATCAGTTGTTTTTGCTGTTGCAGAAGCTGAAGAAGCCGCAGGAGTTGAAACAACCGCTGCTTCAGAAGCGCCACCAGTTACTTCAGTTGTAACTTTAGTTGGAGCTAAAGTGATCGCTTTACCGAACGCAGTTTCTAATTGAGCTGCAGTTAATTTTTCGAATGGTAAGTTTAAGCAAAGTAATGCACCAGTCGTTGTTGTTGATTCACTGTTTTCGTTATTTTCTTCTTGCGCTTGTGAAAGTGTGAAAGAAATTAAAGTTGCTTTATCATTGTATTCAACACCGATATCTTTGAAAGCTGATTTTTCTGCTTTTTCAAATTTAATAAATTCTAAAACCGGAGCTGTTAAAACTTGGTCTTGAGCGATACCTGTACCGATCGCTGTACAAACTGTTTGAGAAGCTGTCATAGCTTGGCTTTTATCTGTTTGAACTTCGCCCGCAGCTAAGAATGAAGCTAAGTTAGTGCGGCCTTCGTACATCATATGTAAAGCTTCTTCAGAAACTTTAAAGTCTTTACCTAAAAATTTAGATTCGATTTCTTTAATGTTAGCTTCTGCTTTTTTAGCGTCTTTAGCAGCTGTTGAATAGGCGTTCGGGTGGTTGTGATCTCTTTCTAAAATAACACCAGCGTAGTTACACCATTGAGTTACTTGCGCTTTAGTTAAAGAGTTCTCTTCTGATTTAACACCGCCGTCTTTTAAACAGCCGAAATTTTCAGATTCACCTAAAGCTGTAAATTGAGGAATAAGTTTATCACATTTATCAAGTGCAGTAACTAAGTCAGCTTGCATAGCTTTAAGTTCTTCTGCTGTTGAGTGCTCAGAAACTTTAGCTGCTGTCACTTTTTTATAAAGAGCCGAAAAAGAAGTAAATTCAGTCATTAAATCTTTGCTGCAAACTTTTGTAGGTAGTTTTGCTTTTTCACCAACCACATCTGTTTGTGCGCCTGAGCCACCTGAAGGACGAACACGTCTTTTATCTGGAGCTTTTTGACAATTAACGATAAACGTTGTTGAAACAACTAAAGCTGATAATAAACCAATCGACTTTTTCATAAACCTGTTCTCCTAAAAAGTTAAAAACTTCTGTAACAAGCTTGATTAGTTCAAGAAGCAGTCCAACCGTGCCAGCTGCTGTTAAATTTGTTTTAAGGTGTAAAAAGTGGTTTTAATGATTTTCAGAGGGTGATTTTCTCAAAGTGAGACACAATCACTGTCGAAATTTCTAACAGGTAAAAACAAAAATAGTTATTAATAGACACGGTTTAAACAGTTCCAATTCATTTTAAGTTGGTTCGATAGAATCGAAAAACTATGGGTTAATTCTAAACAACCCGGGCGTTTTAACTGGCCCAGATCTAACATTTTTGAATAACAGTACCAAAGCATATCATCTGCATTTTCGGGATCTGCATTTTTAGATTTAGCGTACTGACACGCCGGAATATCAAGATTTGCCCAGTTATCTGTTAAACAAGCCCAGTCATGGCGGCCTGATCCATCACCACGTAAACAACGAAGTGCTGGTGTTCCGTTTATTGGTTGTGGTTCGCCACGGCATTTATTTAAAAAATCACGGTATTCGCTCTGAAGAATCTTTTGTTTTGAAGCTTCGGGTAAAACTAAATCTTTTTGTTCTTTAAAAATTTCACATAATTGGTCAGCACTAACGTAGTCTATTTGTTTTGATAAAATACCCGCGACGATTTTTAGAACTGCGCCAGTGTGGGTTTCTGTGGGGATAACCTGAAAACGTTTTAAAAAGTTTAACGATTTTAATTGAATGGCTGATAAGCCCTGGGCAGTTTTAATAATTTCAATGAATGTTGTTTCTAAGCGTGTGCGAATCGCTGGTTCGTTAAAAATCACTTGTGATAATGAACTATTTAATTGCTGACGCGTGATAAAATCCCAGTATTTTCTGATTGAAGCTTGCGAAGATAAAATATTCTTCCAGGCATTTTGCGCAGCAAATGGGTCAGACGTTAAAGCGCCTTTTAAATTTTCATCGGCAGCAATTTGTGTGGGGTTAATCACTCGCATATTGTGTTTTGCAAATTGCGTTTTGATGGCTTTAACACCAACACCGGTCGACATTTTTTCATCTTGAGTTGAATTGTTAAAAGCTTTTTGTAATAGCGGAGCCGCCTGTGCGCCGACGGGCCCGGTTGAATCAAAACCAGCGATCATTTTTGAATTCATAAAAACTTGTGTCATGATTTCGCCCATGGATTGGCCGAAATTTAAATAACGGGCCGAGGCCACATTTTCGGCTAAATTCAGAGGGAAACCGTCATTCACTAACACACGTAAATACTGATCGATTGTTCGGTGATCTTTAATTTTTGAAGCCAGAGTATTACACCCCATTAAATAAACCGCTTCGGCATCTAGAATGTTTCCGCACGAGTTATTTTCGCGCGCTGAAATCATATCTTGCACAGAAAGCGTTGAAGCTTTGCCACCTTCGCCGAAAAATAATCCGCCGAAGTGACCCGACAGTAAAAGAATGTCGCATTTAACTTGTGAATTGCAGGCGCTTTGAAACCAGCGCGGATCTTTACTTTCAGGAGTAAGCTCAACAATGTCATATCCTAGGGGTGCTAGGTTTTTGGTAAAAACCGCACGCTCGTTTTCAGAATTGAATGTCATCGTGCAAACGGTTTTGGCTTGGCCAGTTGAGGCTTGAAAAGTCGCTACAAAACTTAGCAAAAAAGCTAATAAAGTAACCAATTTGGAATTTGTTTTCATAGGACGTCCTCAACCCGACTTCTTTTAGCGAATTGAACGCCACGTTGAGATCGTCTTTATGGGTTTTGACGCCTCAAAACTGGAAACAAAATCTACAATGTAACAATCTGCTGTGACCAGGGGTGTTAATCACTGCTCACAGAGGGGATTTCAGTTAAACCCAACAATGGCTGGGTCCCATACGATTGACTCTTTAATGAATTCCGCTAGGTCCGGAAGGAAGCAACGGTGTTTAAAGAGCTTTGCGATATGGGGTGCCCAGCTCTTTTGTTTTGTCGCAGACAAACTTTTCGAATTAGGGGACTTCGTTTTGTCATATCAAGTTTTTGCCCGCAAATATCGACCGCAAACGTTCGACCAAATGGTTGGACAAAGTCATATTTCGCAAACTTTGATTAACGCCCTAAAATCTGGACGTGTTCCGCACGCGATTTTATTTACCGGTCTTCGCGGAACCGGAAAAACAACTTCAGCCCGTATCCTAGCTAAAACACTTCGTTGCGAAAACCCTGTGAACTTTGCTCCGTGCAATGTTTGTAACTCGTGTGTTGAAGCCAATAAAGGTTCAGCCGTTGATATTATCGAAATCGATGGTGCTTCGAACAATGGTGTCGATGCGATTCGTGATCTTCGCGACAACGTGATGTTCATGCCGACATCAGGTAAATACAAAATTTTTATTATCGACGAAGTTCACATGTTATCGACTTCGGCGTTTAATGCTTTACTTAAAACACTAGAAGAACCACCGGCTCACGTAATCTTCATGATGGCCACAACTGAGGTTCATAAAATTCCTCAGACCATTCTTTCTCGCTGCCAACGTTTTGATTTACGCCGAATTCCTTTCAAACAATTAACAGGTTTATTAAAAAAAATCTGTGATCTTGAAAACATCGAAGCTGACGAAAAAGCCCTATGGCTTATCGCGCGCCAAGGTGATGGTTCAGCCCGTGATTCTTTAAGCTTGTTAGACCAGGTTGTGAATTTCACAACGGGCAAATTATCTGAACAAAACGTGGCTGGAGTTTTAGGTTTAACAGATCGTGGATTAATTTACGATGTGTTCGCTCACCTGATTGAACGTAATCCAAAAGCCATCATCGCTGATCTTGAAAAAGCTCACACGATGGGAACAAGCCCTTCATTATTTTTTGAAGAGCTGATTCAATTATTACGCCACACTATCGTTTTAAAAACGGCTCCCGATAATGAATCATTAATTGATTTACCAATCGAAGAGTCGCAAGCGTTAAAAGAATTTGCCAAAACGCAGTCAGATTCTGATCTGCATATGCTTTTTGATATGGCGTTAAAATCATTATCGGATTTAGTGCGCGCCACAGATCCTTTTATGGTTTTTGAAGTTTGTTTACTTCGTATGGCGCAAGCGCCAAGAATTTCTGATATTCAGAATTTATTATCTGGAGTTCAGGTCGCGCCTCAAGCCGGGAGTCAGGCGGCTTCTGCCCCAAAGTTTCAGGGCCTCGCGCAGTCAGCCGAGGTTAAAGCTCCGGTTAAACAACCCGAACCTGTAAAAATCCAAAAACCTTCTCTAAATTCTGAAGGCTGGATGAAGTTTGTAGCTTACCTTAAACAAGAAAATGCATTCTTAGCGGCGAAGTTAGATAATATCGTGTTCGCTGGCCTAAATGAGAAGCACTTAACCCTGCAAGCGGCCGCTCAATTTTCGTTTTTAGCAGACCAAATGAGTCAGGCGGAAACTCACCAAAAATTACAAGGTTTTATTGATTCGTTCTTTGGAGAGGGCTACACTTTTACTGTTGTTAAGGCAAAAGTTGCTTCAGGGGATTCTGCCAAAAGCATGAATCAAAAAATCGAAAAAGAAACTGAAGACAAAATAACAACTGAGATTATGCAAGACCCCCGCGTGCAAGCTGCACAACGAGTCTTCAAAGCTCAAGCAAAAATTATTTCGAATAAGGAGTAAACCTATATGAAAGGTTTCGGCGGAATGAACGGCATGGCTGGCTTAATGAAACAAGCTAACCAAATGCAAATGAAAATGAAAAAGCTTCAAGAAGAATTAGCAACTCGTGAATTCACTGGCACAGCTGGTGGTGGCGCAGTGACAGCTAAAGTTAACGGCGAAAACAAAATCTTAGCGTTAACTATCAATCCTGATGTGATCAAATCTGGCGATGCTGAAATGTTACAAGACTTAGTAACTGCAGCCGTTAACGACGCTTTAAAAACTGCCAAAGATGAATCTTCAAAAGAGATGTCTAAAATCACTGGCGGCATGAATATTCCAGGAATGTTCTAGTCGATGTTACATATCCCCGCTTTGGAGAAATTAGTACACGAGCTTTCACGCTTACCAGGCGTTGGCCCTAAGACGGCACAACGTTTGGCGTTCTATATTTTAAAAAGCAAAGAATCTTACCCAGAAAAATTATCTGAAGCTTTAATGCGCGTTCAAACCGAAGTGCATTCTTGCCCAGAATGTTTTAACTACACTGACCGTGAACTTTGCAAATTCTGCGAAGACGCTCACCGTGGTAATGATTCAATCTGTTTGGTTGAAGAACCTTCAGATATTTTTCGTATCGAATCTTCAGGCGCATTCCGCGGCCGTTATCATGTTCTTCACGGAGTCATTTCTCCGTTAGAAGGCATCACAGCTAAAGATTTAAAAATTCAAGAGCTAGTGAACAAGATCCAAAAAGGTCTTGATGGTGAAGGCCCAGAGATCAAAGAAATCATCTTAGCACTAGATGCAGACCTTGAAGGCGATACAACAGCTTTATACCTTGCTAAAATCTTACAAGGTAAAGGCGTTAAACTTTCTCGTATTGCGCATGGTATTCCATTAGGTGCTGATATTGATTTCGTTGATGACCGCACTATGGGCCGCGCTTTAGAGAACAGGATTGAACTCTAAATGTCTTTATTTAATTACAATGCTAAAGAAATTCACTGCAAGATTGTTTATTACGGTCCATCGTTGGGCGGTAAAACAACAAACATCCAATGGATGTACCAATCTTTAGCGCAAGACCAAAAATCAAAGTTAATGGCTTTAAACACTGAAGTTGAAAGAACTTTGTTATTTGATTTTTTACCGCTGGATATCGGTGAAATTCGTGGTTTTAAAACACGATTTCATGTTTACAGCGTTCCAGGACAAATTGTTTACGATGCTACCCGCAAGCTTATTCTACAAGGTATTGATGGTATTATCTTCGTGGCTGACTCACAGGCTGACCGCTTAGATGAAAACCTACAGGCTCTTGATAATTTAGAGAAAAATCTTATCCAGCAAGGGTACGACATCAAAGACATTCCTTTAATTTTACAGTATAATAAACGTGATCTTCCAACAGCGTTACCCATCAGTGAACTTCGCAAACATTTAAATCGTTTTAACGCTCAGGAAATCGAAGCTTGTGCCTTTGAAGGTAAAGGTGTACTTGAAAGCTTCAAGATGATGTCGAAGTCGATTATCCAAACTCTAAAAGGCGGAGCCACGGTATAGACTTCTTGGGAAGTTTTATGAACGATGCTCAATTGATTACTGAGATTAACAAACTTAAAAAAGAAAAAGACGTAGCTCTTTTAGCTCACTATTACGAAGATGGCGTGATTCAAGATTTAGCCGATTACGTGGGTGATAGTTTTTATCTTTCTAAAATGGGTCAGCAAGTTCCCAATAAAAATATTCTTTTAGCCGGCGTTGTTTTCATGGCTGAAAGTGTGAAGATTTTAAATCCAGAAAAAACTGTTTTAGTTCCTGACACTGAAGCGAGCTGCTCACTTGTAGAAGGTGCTCCTTACGATAAGTACTTAGCTTGGCGTAAACAGTACCCTGATGCGATTTGTGTAACTTACATTAACTCTTCAGCTGAAGTGAAATCGATCTCTGATGTGATTATTACTTCTAGCAACGCCAAACAAATTGTTGAATCGATTCCTAAAGACAGAAGAATTCTTTTTGGGCCCGATCAGCATTTAGGTAAATGGTTATCAAAACAATTAAACCGTGAATTCATCTTATGGCCAGGCGCTTGTCAGGTTCATATTTTATTTAATGCTGGAAGATTAAAACAGCTTATCGCTGAAAATCCAGATGCTTTAGTGATCGCGCACCCTGAATGTGATGACGAAATTTTAAAATACGCGACAGTGATCGGTTCAACATCTCGTTTATTAGAAGAAGTTGAAAAGAATAAATCTTTTAAGAAATTTATCGTAGCGACTGAAACAGGTATCTTTCACCAGATGCAAAAACTTCGTCCTGATGCTGAATTAATTCAGGCCCCGGTGGTTGATGAAAACTGCATGTGCAATGACTGCCCGTTCATGAAAATGAATAACTTAGAAAAAATTCATCGCGCCCTTTTAACTTTTAAACCCGAAGTTAAACTTGATGAAGCGTTAAGAAATAAAGCTTACGCATCACTTGATCGCATGATGAAAATCACTAGCAACAAACCTGTAGAATGGCCTGCGCAGTTTAATGGGTAATGCTCCTTCGTTTACAGATTTATTTAATCAATTCGCAGCGTTTGTAGAACGCGACAGCGGCCTTATGGCTTCTGGGCTTATCTTAGAAGAATTCAGCTCTAAAAACCCCGTACACCGTTTAAATATTCGTATGGGTATTGTTGAAAGTAATGTTTTAACAAAAGAAGAAAACGATTCTCTTTTAGATTTAAATAAACGCCCTAAAACAAAAGACTGGAACTTTTCAATTTCACACTCTGATAAAGTCGGCGGCTATATTCAGTCAGATCAAATCTTAGGAATGGATATCGAGCGCAGCGAACGCGTGCAACGCCGGATTATCCAACGTGTATCGAGCGAAAAAGAAATGGCTGAAGCACCAGGCCCCGATTACTTATGGACTGCGAAAGAAGCTGTCTTTAAGGCTTTATCGCTTGAAGTGATGTCACAGGCAGTTGTGGGTCAATGGCAACCAACGTCGTTTGAAAATACCTTCAAATTTCAGGCGATAGCGCCAAATGGTCTCAAGTTGAAACACAATTTGGGCTATTCGCAGCGAATTTTGGATCACAATTGGACGATCTTTTTTTTCTAGTAGACCTATAAATTTTTTTTAACATTCCGGCCCTCAACCTACGTCCAGTAACCCCCGATGAGTTCTTTAGACAGTTCATTAAGCGGAGGATACACACTATGGGTGCATCACAAAGAAAATTCAGACAGGCCCCTCGCAAAGAAGTAGTTCCATTAACGTTGGACGCTTTTTCTTCGATGGAAAGTTTAGAGAAGATTGCGAAATATGGTGAGATCATTGAAGCGTCAGCATCAGGGATTCTAATTAACTTCAAGCGTGAAGACTTTATTAAAAAAGAATTACGCTCGAATTTAAATTTAGACGCTCTGGTTGGCCACAAGGTGTTTTTCACGATTCATGAAATGGATCTTGAAATTTCAGGCACCGTTGCGCGCACAAAATTCTTAGGTAAGAAGGGTTTCCAAGTCGCTGTAGATTACAGTACGGATGCTCCTGAATACTGGCGCGAATGCCTGATTGATTTACTTCCTAATTCATAAGTCACGGCGCAGCCGTGCCAATGAGCTTCGGCGAAGCCGTGCTAGTTCATAAGGTTCGCTGGGCTGTAAAGCTCAGTAAACTTAGGAAGGCCTTGCTCACTGACAAGCACCACCGAATAATGCGGTGGTAAGAACCAAGAAATAGCTTCGGCAATGCCTGCGTGTTCATTCTCTGGAGGATTACCCAGTGATTCCAGAGAAAATGCTAAATCGTAGTTTTTTTCATCCGGTGAAATCATTAAAATTTTCGGATTAAAAACTGTCTGGTCATTGAAAAAATCTTTTAAAACTTTACGTACATAGAATGGCAAATACTGTTCAGTCGGAACACCGCTGTAGATTTTGTCACTGCTGTATTCTACTTTTCCTGAAGCTTGCGCTAGATCAGGACGCATGAAATATCCAGTTTCAATAAACGACCAAATCATACCGTAAGAAAAAACGTAATCCGGGTACGGTTCACGTTGTGGGTTAACCACTAAGCCCATACCTTTTGTTGATAACCACTTCATGATTTTTTGTGAAGATTCGATGTGGTCACCGTTAAATTGAGTTTTATTATTGGCCGTTAATGTTTGGCATATTAAGTACGGCCAACCATCTGGTCCTTGTTGAGGATCGTTTGAAATTAATCCGACTTCGACTTCAGAGAACAACTTAAAAAATTTTTCGTCCCAGTTGAAATTGCGATCTTGTTCTTTAACTTTTAAGTGGTCTTGTAAGCTCACGGGCATCCTTTAAATAACTATTTAACAACGTTCTGTACAATATACAAAGTTCTGAAACCTTGCCAGCGAACAGTGTCGCCTTGCTTAGTTTGAGCCACTGAGCCATCGCGATTTACTTTCGGAACTAAACCTTTGCCAGCCTTTTGCACATAAGAAAATAAAACCGGAGCATGATTTGGATGCATTCTTACGCAACCACCAGAAGCACGGCCGCCAAGTTTGTTTTCAGTTCCTGCCGGTGCTTGGTGTGTCGCAATTCCTGATTCAAAAAATACCGCGTACGGCATCCAAGTTTGCCAAAGATTAGAAAAATAATTTTCATCTAAAGTTTCTACGTCGAAGTAACCAACAGGTGTTGTTGACCAGTACGGGCGTTTTGAACAGTGATCTTTTTTAGGTTCTTGGCCAGGACCGCAGCCTTTTTCGTACTCTTCACGACCTGAAGAAATTTTTGTAAGTAAAATAACTTTTTGATTTTCATAAACTCGTAAAGTTTGGCGGTCACTGCCTGAGTTAGCTTTGTTGATCACAATCACTAATTTAAATTCTTTTAACCATGGGTAAGTTTGAAAATCAGATTCACTAAATGGACGAGCTGTAAAATCAGCCGGTGCTGTGACGGCATCAATTGCCGGATCCCACACTTGAGCTTGAGTCGTTAAGGCAAAAACGAAAGTCAAAATAAAGGCTTTAATCATTGGCTCCTCCAAAATTTAACAGAGCTAAATCAAAGCCAAAAAATAAGAAATTCTAAGCCCAGAGGCAAACCGTAATTGCCTCTAAGAACAAGCTATTGAAGATTTTACAGATAAGATGCGCCTTAAGACGTTAAAGGGCTCTTTTAGAACTTATAGATCACCGAAAAATTCGGGTAAATCATCGTTTTTGTGTTCGATTCCTGAGTTAAAGTCGTCGAATTTGTGATTTGTTCGTTGTACGAAGCCTGGTGATAAACAAGCTTCACACCAATATTTAATTTACTGCCCACTTTAGGTAAATAACCGAATTCACCTTTAAGCGAAGTTCCGCGCCATTCAGCTTCGCCACCGGCTCCAGAAAATTGCGCTTTTGCCAGTAAATTGTAAGCTAGGGCTGCATACCAGTTTTGTTCACGGCCAAATAAATACGTAAATTTAGGACCCGTTTCAGTTGATGAATAAGTTGTTTCACCAGATGGAGTATCATCGCTTGTTGAAACGCCAGAATAGTTCCAACCAATCCCCCAAAGTTTGCGGCCTTCTGAATTCATCAAAACTGCAAAATCATAAACTGTACGTGAGTAAGTAAAATCACTTGTCGATGCTAAGTTATCACTAAAATAAAATAACCCAAGTTCTGCAACCACGGCTTTCGCTGAAATCGAAGTTAATAAAACCGCACAAAATAAGAATGAAACAATTGATTTACCCATGACTTAATTCAATCAGATTAGTCAGGTTAGGCAAAGTCCAGCCCCAGGTCTTTGGTCGAAAAAAATGCTCCCCAGAAACCCTAGGGAGCTGTAAAAAATAATTACGTAACAATTTTAAATGGATTCTAACTTAGCGAGACATGACCACTGGTAAATCCAGAATTTCCTGGATGCGTTCGTGGTTAATACGTGGGTTGTTGTTGTTACAATCTACGCTTGCCAACGGCACCCATAAAAAATCGGGATTACTTGATGTCCATGATCCCGATAAACTTCCGTCAGATGCTTCAGTTAAACGGTAAGAATAGGTGCGGATGTAAGATGGTGCTTCACCCGGATCTGAACTTGGGGCTTTATCGTATTTATGAATTCTAACTTTGGCTGTGACTGCGTACGTTCTGGCTCCTGTTTTTTTAATTTTCATCGTGTAACCAGAAATCACATTGTTATCCACAGGTTCTAACTGTTTGTAATCGACGGCGATCGGTTTTTTAAGTGTGCCGATGTAATAGCGTAAAGTTTTATGAAATAGCGCAGCTCCGATATCGCGCGGATTACTGTTCGAACCGCGATAACGATTACCGAAAAAAGCAATTTTCACACAGTAATCAGTTTCAGCTAACAAACCTTTTTGGTCTGAAACCGAAAATGTTGTATTTGATTGTTCATCGTATTTTGAGGCTGCTGGTTCAGCACGTAACACAGAACTTGCGGCCCAACCGTTACAGTGACCTTCCCAGTTAATACCATGATAACGATGGCGTGAATTTTCCCAAGCTTGTGATCCCGGGTTAGATCCAGTTCTGGCTTTTACGAATTGATCGTATTTGGCCATCGGAGAATTTGATCCGTTTGATAAACGGCGGCCATTGTAAGCCCACCAGTAACCGCGCCAAGGTTTGATGTCGGATTCTTCGGTGATTTCACCTGTGTCCATTTCTAAAGATTCTAAACCACCTATTTTTTCTACTTGGGCATTTGACGTGGATAACACGCGAAGTGTTTCGTTCGCTGAACTCATCATCTGTTGAGTTAAATACTGCGGCACCAAAGCTTTCATATGTTTTGGTTCGTTGTAAGGAATTGAAAATGGATTAAATTCTTTCGCTAACACTTTATGAACAGAGCGTACACCCTGTTTTAAAGAACCGTGAGTCATCACGCCGTCTGGATCAACCGTGAAGGCTAATTCAGGAACTACTTTGTCTGCATCGGCATTAAAAACATAAAGAGTTCCCAACGGAGAACTTAATTGTTGGTAACACCAAGTTTCTTTCGTTTCGACAACGGCTGCATCAGCTTCAGGGCCTTCAGGCACCGTAAAACTATAACACGCTGGTTGTGCATCTGCGAAAGCATGAGCGGAATAAAGCGAAGCTATAATGACAACAAATCTTTTAATAAATTTGAACATAGAGGCACTCCATCAAATGTGGTTAGGTGTAATAACCCCAAGACGAGCAAGCATAAGGCCACGATAAAACGCGGCAAAACAAAGGTTTTGTTGGTAAAAATGCCCGAATGAACGGGGCTTAATCAGGCAGATTGCCTTAAAAATTTTTTACTTAAACTAAGCCGCGGCGAATAGCTTCGCGTGTGGCTTCAGCACGATTTGAAACATGCAATTTTTGATAGATCACTTTCACATAACTTGCCACAGTCTGCGCACTTAATCCCATTGTTCCCGCAGCTTCGGCTACAGTTAAACCACGCGCTAAGTGAGTGAGCGTTTCTCTTTCACGCGTTGTTAATTCGGTTTTTACTGTGTTGTTTTTTTCAGGCTGACGGAAATACTCAATCAAGCGAGTAGCAATCGATGGTGATAATGGCGGTTCGTTATGTAAAATACGTTTTAAAATATCAGATAAAAAAGCCGGATCATCTCGTTTTAACAAATATCCAACAGCGCCTGCACTTAAAGCTTCAAAAAGGTATTTATCTTCTTCGTAAATAGTGACGACAACAGCTTGAGCGTGCGGTTCTTTTTCTTTTAGCAAACGAACAATATCTAAACCTGATCCGTCAGGTAAGCCCAGATCAACTAAAGCTAAGTAAAGTGGAGTTTTTTGTGCCGTAGAATTCGAACGATCATGAAGCCATGTCTGAGCTTCTTTAACACTTTGCGTGCAATGAACTGAAATCCCCGGAAAGGCCGAAGTCACAACGTTTTTTAGAAATTGAGTTGTTCTATTGTCTTCAATGACAAGACAAATGCTTTGAGCGAATTCAGCTAATGTTTTCAAGTATACTCTTTCTAGCTATCAGCGGCACATTAAATGCCGTTTATTTATCTTAGGAGTTTACTCGGAAAACCGTCACCCCCTGAATCGGGGGTCGCTGGTCTTTTAGAATAAATTTTATTTACAAGTTATGCCCTTAGGCAAAAATGTTAAGGTTTGAAGCGCTGACATGCCGGAACAATCTCAAGATCAGAAATGTCTTGGCATTGCCCGTTAATTTCAACCGCCCACACCTTATCTAGACCTGCTAAACTTTCGCAGTTTGTATTTCTATCCACCGCTGCCACTAATTCATCACCGCAAGAATCCGAATGATAAAATTTAACAGCTCGAGGAGAATTGATCGCCTTAAAAGCGATACAACTTTTCTTTAATGTCGTGTCAGCAACATCTTTACATTGGTTGTTAACCATGATGGCCCAAGCGCTATTTCCTGAATCACTTAAAGTGTCGCAGTTTGTGTAAGATGAAAAAATACCGGATAAAGAATCGCTGCAAGAATCTGATCTATACACTTTAACCGCTTCTTTATTGCCAGCATTTTGATACATGCGACAGGCATTTTGTGCTGTTGTATCGTCGATGTCTTGGCATTGACCGTTCACGCGAATCGCCCAAACTTTTTCGGTTGGTGAAAAACGATTACAATCCGTCGTGGGATTGACCACACCCACTAATTCGCTGCTGCATGAATCGCTACGAAAGAATTCAACATTTTGCCCTTGGTGCGGAGGATTCGTTGGTAAATTTAAAGCCTGTTGCAAATAGTTTTCAGCTTGGGCCAGTTTTTGACTGATATAACGAACGCGTTCTTTTTGCTGAGGTGTTGTGACTTCGTTAAAAAGAATTTGTGTTTGGCTTTGTGCCGATTGAACTTCCATTAATCCGCTTCTTACGCGTGAATCATCGGCTGCTTGCACAGCGATTCCTGCGGTTAACACAGCTAATACTAAGAATGATTTTTTCATAATCCCCCCTGAGGTATTCAGTCACGCTAGTTCAGGTGTTTTTGTCTGTCATACGATAATATTCTGCGAAATCTCAAAATGAGACGATGACAATCTAACGACTCTGTTAACTGCTTTGACAGTCAAATCTAGTGTATTCGACCTAATCAAGGTTTTGGTTTTGCAAAATCAATGGGTATGAAAAAACTTATCCGAAATTTAATAATGCCGGCGATCCTGTTATTTTCATTTTCTGCATCAGCTTATGATGTCGATACTCACTTTTACGGAACCTACTCCATGGCCCGCTTTGCCGGAATTAAACATCCTGTAGCGGTTAAGCTCGCGTTAGGTGCGCAGTGGATGGATGAGGCTTATATTTCAGATCCATTAAGTATGATCGTGTTACCTTTAACAGGTATTAAAAAACGCCGTCTATTACACTTTCCGGGTTCTCCGTTAGCGAACAAACTAAGACCCGATGAACTCATGGGTAAGCTTGCGGGATTATTAAAGAATGATCCATCTTCTGGTTTAACTTTAAATTCTTACACTGAAACTGAAGCCGATCATGAATTTGCCACAGAACTTTTCACAGAAGGTTTAATGGAAGGTAACTTAATGAAGATTTCGGCCGGTCTTCATACCTTAGAAGATTCATTTGCCCATGCAGGAACAATTGCTGAATTAGGTCATGCACACTTCTGGCATCACCCAGATCGCCCTTATGTAGACCAAGCTTCGGTTGAAAAATATTTTAAAATGGCGCGCTCAGTTTTAAAAGCTATGGTGGCGGTGCGTTCACTATTACCTGAAGATCAGATCGATTACGAACTTGCGTTTTCTGATCAAGGCCCGAATGCAAAATTAAATGGTGATCAATTAGCTGATTTATACCACCAAAATAAAATTATTCACGACACGATTTCTAGAAAAATCTTAAATGAACCAACTTACGTTGATTTCGTATTAAAAGATATTTTCACACGCGCTCAAAAAATTGGTTACGTGAAAAGTGGTTATGAAACTTATTTAAAAAACTATACAGCTGGCCAAGATGCTTATGATGCCGCTGAAAGTATCGCGCAGTACTTACCCCAAGATATGGTTAACTTACCGCAAGTTTTAAAAGACTTAGGCCGCCCTACAAATCTTAACGCTTACTACATCGTATCACTAGGCGGAGCCCAAGGTTTAATGACTAAAGTAGTTCACGGTATGTTAAACGGTGTGGTTCCGCGTGCATTAGATGAATACCACCGCTTTGAAAAAGAAGAAGACGGCGCTATCTGGGATAAAGAAATGGCCTTACGCGTATCGAACATGCGCCAAATGGTTTTCACGATTTACAAAAAAGATCTTTATTTTGTTAAAAATAACACGGGCACTAAAGAAGGTTACATCTTAGAAATCACTAAGAATCCTAAGGCGAATACGCCGATGCCTAAATCAAATGGCCAAACTGAAGCCGTAACTTATACGTTAAATGAAAAATATGAATTTAACAGAATGATCTTTGGTTTCTTATTTCCGAAATTAAATGCTTCATTAGGTAGCCTTGATGAATTTAATGCTATGATGCAGGTGTTTCATGATCCGGCTAAAGATAAATTTACAATTGGTAATCTTTGGGAAAAAGGCGTAGCGATTTTTAATACTGTGACTGCCATTGATGATATCGCTGGTAAAATCAGATTAGCTATTGATGACTTAGAGCATTCGCGCATCGTACCTAATGAGTACAACCGCTACTACGCTGTTCCGTACTTATTACGTTCGCAAATTTCTAAAGGTAATTTTAAGCCTATTAAACTTTAAACTTCAAAAAAATCACACAAGATCGCCATAGTGACTTCAGGTTCCGAAGGGGCGATCTTGGCGCGCCATTGCCTGATCACTTTAAGCATTTCTTCTTTTAATTTATCAGCGTCGTCTTGTGACATCGTAAATACTGAAGTGTATCTAAGATCGCTTTCATTGCGGTGTGGGATATTACTGACTGATTTTAAACGCCAGTTCGAATGATTAACCATCGTCATATAAGATTCATCAGGTAAGTGTGCAGAACCCGTGACATACACCCATTTATCGCCGTCACTTTTGACTAAGCCATAGCTGGCTAAAGTTTTTAAAACACTCGATACCTCGCCCACCGTTAATCGCAGCTTTTCAGCGATGGTGATAGCTGTCTGATCTTCGATACTTGTTGAAACGTGAACCGCAGCATAGACCCAGTTACTGTGGTAAACGAGTTCGACGTCTTTAGCGTATTCTTCATCTGAGTTAAGTCTTTTAGTTAAGTTGGCTCTTTGTTTTCTGAGCTGGCTTAACTTTTTTTCAAAGTAGCGTTTATTTTTCACCGAAGCCGCTTTTGCGTGTAAGATGAGAGTCACTAAATATTCTTTCTCTTGGTCATCAAGACCCAGAAACGTTGAAAGATTTAACGCGTGGTCAGTGGTTAAATCGGCATTAGCTGTTAACACCTGTGAAAGATACGACGGCTGGCAACTGGCTTCACGCGCTAAGCGGGCTTGGTAACCACGAACTTCTTCGTTAGTTCTAACTAATTGCTTTAGGTACTCTTTGTAATCGTCAAACTTAAATAAATCGCTCATAAGCGGTGTTTTATATCGTTTATTTTAAATAATCAAATTCAATTATTTTGATTATTTAATTCATACTGAAGTCAATTTGCTTTTTTGTTAGAACCTCAGTTACAAGGAGAACCAAGTTATGAAACTAAAAGTATTATTCACAGTAATGACCCTATTATCTTCAATGGCTTTAGCAGGCCCGATTTCAAGTGGCGGCGACGAAAAGGCACGCGAATTTGATTGCGTAGCTTTTCAAAACGTTGACGAGTTATTCGCAATCCGCGTACGCGACGTTGCAGGCACAATCACTCAGGTATCTTTATGGTTACCAGCTCAAGGTGGCGAATTAGCTCCGGTAGCGGCTGTTTACGCTACAGCAAAAATTAACCCGCTAGTTGATGCTGTTCAAATCGATCATGAAGATTTCGAAAGTAACTTCGTACTCAGCGTATTACCTATCAGCATGGCCGGTATTTTCAATGGAACATTTCCAGGAACGAATTTTCACCGTGAAAATTTAAGAATGTTTTGTGAGGAAATCAAATAGTCTTAATTAACAAAAATTTCGAGTAGAGAAAGCCTGAAAGTTACCCGTTCAGGCTTTTTTATTTTTACAGTTCAGTTTCTTGATCGATCACGCCAGCGATTTGCGTTTTATCCTCTTTCGGAAGATTTGCAATCACCCCTTTAGGCAAGGACTTTCCAGCTTTTAAATATTTTATTTTAATATGCGGGTTATAAAGGCGAAGTTTTTTATGATCTTTATTAAAATAAGCCAATAATTCTTGATACGGCATTGGTTTTACAACCTTAACCGCGCGAACCTGTAATTCTTGGTATCTATAAACTGGCTCTGGAAAGAATAAGTTTGCATGTGATTCTACATACAGAGCGGCTAAGTATGTCGCATAGAAGTTTCTTGAAGCAAAACCAAAACTTTTACTCGCCCCTACGTTATCAACTAAATAGGCGATATCGTTTGATTTGTACTTTTTAACGATTTTACTCATGCTACCCACCCCGTGGTTGTAGCCCGTCACAGCTAATGGCCATGACTTTAAGATTTGGTAATTCTCTTTGAAAATTTTAGCCGCCAGCTTTGTGGCATAGATCGGATGGTTTCTTAAATCTTGCGCGTCTGAAATATATTTAAATTTTT
The DNA here is from genome assembly GCA_966250225.1 of uncultured Pseudobdellovibrio sp. Taxonomy (GTDB): domain Bacteria; phylum Bdellovibrionota; class Bdellovibrionia; order Bdellovibrionales; family Bdellovibrionaceae; genus Pseudobdellovibrio. Next base: position 21,845 of record CBINGM010000012.1, read on the forward strand.
TCGACACACGCGGCATGATCTGCCAAAGGCCACTGGCCCCTACACGTGATTCAGCGAAAATATTAAATGAACTTTCAACGAACACCACACGAGTTAACTCTTTAGGAATTTTTTCTTGTTCAAAGATTCTTTCCATCTGCGGTAAATAATAACCTGAAACTTTAATCGCTTGTTCCATGCGGTCTTTTAAACCCATTTGCAGACGAATCTTTTTCACATCAATTTTATGACGGGCTGCTAACAACTTTTTCTGGCGCTTAATCAAAATTTCAGCTTCTAATTCACGGCGCACTGGCCCCCACTGTGGGTTAGCGTAAACTTGCGTAAGGTCAAAATCGCCCAGAATCTGATCTGTATCACCAGCTACGTGAAACACCCCTTGTTGGGTTGTGTACTTCGTATAAATCTGAATCCAGAAATCGACCGATTTCTTAAGCCCATCAGGCACTTTAAACGTATCTGCGTTGTAACCCATGGCCTGATAGGTATTCCAATTTGGCGGAACCCACATGGCCAGGTTTTCTTTATCAACAACTTGTTGAGCAAAGCTTGAAATCGAAAAAGAAAATAGTGAAGCAAATAGGATAAGTTTCATACGAATCTTATCGGCTTTTTGTTTTCAAAATTTCACGACTTTTTAACTGTCTCTTTCTGGGATTTTCAAGCTTCAAATTGATTCAGTTTGCTAAACAGACAAATATTTTTAATCTTCGTACACGCGTGTGAAACAAGAAAAACGGTGATGAACTCCGTTTTCATACACATCTACACGGATATTATCGTTGTTTGTGCCGAACACGTTTTTAGGAAAAACTAAAACTGATTCGTTATAAGCTTCAACTAACTTGTAGTAAATACCGTCTTCTTTTTCTTCGATTTTTTCGATGTGGTAAAGTTGGTGAGCGTCTGTTTCAGCGCCTAAAGTAACAAACAATGTGCCTTGTTCTAACGTTGGCAAGTTAACAACGCTGTAAAACTCTTTATCTAAATCAGAACACTGCGTGTATTGGCGAGCCATACCCGTTGTAGAAATTAATAATCCAAAAACTAAAATCATCATTTTCATAAGAACCCTCTCCTTGTTTAAATTGTCAGAGGTTATGAGCCTGAAAGCCGCACGAGTCAACGAAACCACGGCCTCTTACAAAAATGAAAACCAACTGAATTTTTATGCGCATATTATTCAGAAAAGTTATGCGCATAATATTCATAGACGCGGGAATTTTTCCCTACAAATAAAAAGTTATTGCGTTGGTTACACAAAATAAATATGAACTACGCCAACACAAAGGAGATCGTAAATGAAAAATTTATTCGTGGTTCTATTCATGTTCGCTGGTTCAATGGCCTACGCCCAATCTCACTCATGCCATGTTCGCATCGGCTATGCGTGCACAGAAGATTTCTTTTTTGCGGGCAAATTTTCACGTGATGTGATGTGCATCGCTTACGGAGAAGAGATTGTTGATATCGACGACGCTGAAAAAGCTAAAATCTTTTCATCGAAAGATTCTTGCGAAGATATTTCGGTTACTGAGTCAGAGTGTAATATCACACGCAATTTCAGTGAGAAGTTCTGTGTCGAAACTGGTGGCGAGTATAATTACTTAGATAACTCATGCCTTCACTGTAAAATTCAATAAGCATAAGCCATCTGGTAGAGGTGGCTTTTTTATTGCTCAAGCCACACTCTTATCGCTAACGTATTAGTGATGAAGAAATATGACTTTATTATCGTAGGTTCAGGTTTTGGCGGTTCAGTGAGCGCGATGCGCTTAACGCAAAAAGGTTATAAAGTCTTAGTTTTAGAAAAAGGCAAAAAATATATGCCGCAAGACTTTGCCAAAACTAATTGGAATCTTCGAAAATTTATCTGGGCTCCGCTACTACGATGTTTTGGTATTCAACAAATTACCTTGTTAAATAAAATCATGATCCTGCATGGTGCAGGTGTTGGCGGCGGAAGCCTTGTCTATGCAAACACCCTGATGAAACCTAGTGATTTGGTCTTGTCGCATTCGAGCTGGCCGAAATCCTTTTCTTCAAACAGTAAAAGTTATTACGAGCTGGCTAAAAAAATGCTCGGTGTAACCGAAAATAAAATCGTCACTGCCGCTGATAAAAAATTACAGCTTTTAGGTAAACGTTTAAATGTGCCCGATACGTTTCACCTTACAGAAGTTGGTGTAAACTTTGATGCTGAAGGCTCTGACCCTTATTTTTCAGGTGCTGGCCCAAAACGTCAGGCCTGTACGGGTTGCGGCGCCTGCATGATCGGTTGCCGCGTAGGCGCTAAAAACACGCTCGATAAAAACTATCTTTATTTTGCAGAAAAATGGGGCTGCGAAATTAAACCCGAAACCACGGTCGAAAAAATCACACCTTTAGCTAAAGGTGGTTATGAGATCGTGACATCTAGCTCGACGGCCATTTTTAAAAAATCAGAAACTTATACCGCAGATCACGTGATCTTAGCTGCAGGTGTTGTCGGCACTTTAAAAATTCTTTTCGCGAATAAATTTAAACATAAAACGCTGCCAAAAATTTCAGATACCCTCGGTGCAGATGTGCGCACCAACGGCGAAAGTTTATGTGGCGCTACGGCCTTAAACGATGATTTAGATTATTCTGAAGGAATCGCAATTGGCTCTGCCATTCACCCCGACAGCTTTACTAAAATTGAACCTGTCAGATACCCTCGCGGTTCTGATCTTATGCGTCTGCTATCAGTACCGTTAACGGGTGATGGTTCAGCGCTGACTCGGCCGCTTAAATTATTAGGAAACATTTTTTTAAAGTTTATTCCTTTTGCTAAATTGTATTTTTCAAGAAGCTGGGCGAATCGAACAATTATTCTTTTAGTCATGCAAACACTTGAAGAAAAAATCACGATTAAATATAAACGTTCATTTTTTACGTTATTTAAAAAAGATTTAGTCTGCTCTGATGAAAACCACGCCATCAAATCGTATTTGCCTATAGCCCAAAAAGCTTCGAGCGAATTAGCAGACCTGATGCAAGGCATACCTCAGAACGTGATCTCAGAAGTGCTTTTAGCAACACCGGCCACAGCTCACATTCTTGGAGGTTGTCAGTTTGGTTCGGTAATTAACGAACAGCACGAGATCATTGGTTATAAAAATCTCTACATCATGGATGGCAGTGTGATTCCTGCGAACTTAGGCGTGAATCCTAGTTTAACTATTACAGCTCTTGCCGAAAGCTTTACGCATCAATTTCCAACTTCTGAGGGAATGTCACCAAAAGATAGTGATGAGCGAGAGATTCGGTTTTCTTGATTAGGCCCAGAAACGAAAAAACCCGCTTGTTAGCGGGTTTCATCTATCAAAACAAAATGTGAGAAATGGTAGGGAATGCCGGATTCGAACCGACGACATCCACCTTGTAAGGGTGGCGCTCTACCAACTGAGCTAATTCCCTGTCGTCTTGATTGGGCTATAGATATATATAAGCTATAGCCCGCGTTCAACAAAAAAATTCAATTACTTGCGTTTTCTACAGTAGAAGTCTGTAGAATTTGTAATCTTTTTCAGCATCATGTTCGACTGCTCTGCATTTGCAGGGTCAGCAGTGATGTCATCTTCGCCTTCGTTATCTAAAGTGATAACAGAAGCTGCTAAAACTGACTGTCCGCAAAGGTTTTTGTCCATTTGAAGGTCAGCTGTATCAAACATAGCTAACTTCATCATGTACGTTTGACCTGCTTTATCAGTTAACGTTAAACGAACCACGTTTTTCTCTGCCGCAGTCACAATGCCTACGCCCTTCATAACAGGACCGTTACATTGATTACGAGACATTACATCTACGCTTAAGTGTTTCGCGTTTTGATCCTGACGAACTACACGCATACGCATTACTTGGTCTGGAGAATCAGAAACTTTCCATAAACCTTGGATTGTATTCCATGGGAATGGTTGAGCTACTGACCATGGGAAGCCATCAATCGGTCCGCCCTGTTTATTTAAACCACAAGATGGATTTTCCTGAGATGCAAGTTGTTGTTCAACTTTTGTTCCGAAGAATTCAGCTTGGGCTAAAACACCTGTTAATACGACCGCTAAAATTAAAGCTACCTGTTTCACGAGATTCTCCCCTCTTGAGCAATCTGTTCACTAACTTTGATTGATTTATTTAAGAAATAACCGTTCTTAGATCTAAAAATATATTTAGGACGATCGTAATCTGGTTCGATCATTTTTCTAAGACGCTTGATCGTCACATAGATTTTATTATCGTGCACAGCTGGATCATATTCTTGCTTCCAGATGTGTTCCACTAAATATTCTTTCGAAAATACTTCACCTTGTTTAGAGATAAATAATTTTAAAAGATCTAGTAAGATAAATTGGTTTTTGAAATCAATTGTTCCCAATTGTTTTTCTTTAACCATGTGGTTATCAAAATCAAAAGAGATGTCGAAAACATCTTTTGTGCCAGAGCGGTAAGATTCAAGGTACTTCGAAAGATGCGACAGCATTTTTTTCGAGTTAACCGGATCCATACTTTTTAAGAATAAATCGAAATAAATTTTAGCAGCATCTTTTTGGCCTAATTCAAATAAGCACATACCAATGTTACCAATAATTGATAACGAACCATTTAGTTTTTTAGCTGACTTAGTTACTTCGTAAGCTTGCCAGTAAAGATCTAAAGCCTGGTCGTATTTTTTTAACTCGAATAAGATATTTGCATTCGCCGATAATACTAATGATTTTAAATCAGCGTTTTCGATGAACTGCATGAAAATATTTAAGTTATAAATTTCTTTTAACGCTTCTTCGAACTTACGTTGATGACGGTAGCAGATAGCGATACCTAAAATAGCGTTACAGATATCTTCTTTTTGATCTACTTTTAAAGCGTGTTCTAAAGCGATTTTGAAATACTCTAAACCGTTTTCGATTTGGCCTTTGTAAACAGCGGCGATACCGAATACGTAATATACGCGTGAATTTAACTGAATATTTTCACGAATAACTGTGTCTTGCAGCTTTTCTTTATAAGCGGCTAATCGTTCGTACTCTTCACGTTCAGCATAAATACGTAAAATCTGCTGAGCGCTTTTCAGGTACATCTCGAAATTTTTCTCCGATAAGTAAGCGTCTGCGGCTTCAATCAAGTTGGGCAATGCTAGTTGATAATCACCACGATCGCAGTAGAGCTTACCTAATTCGTATACACGATCTGCGTTCATTATGTGTTAATCCTTTGTCAGTAATTAGTCAGGAAATGAATGAGATGCAAAGTACAGATTTTGTAAGATCAGGTCAACAAACTTACATCTAGTCGCTCAAATTTTGAAAATGGCGATAGTGCGAAAGGAAAACTTCCCCAAAAATTTCACGGTGTTATGTGACTTTTTAAGAACATAGCTTATAAACAGCGAATCAATGCCCAAATTACGTGCATCGTCATCAAAAAACCATAAAAAAAGGGAGAGTTTTTAGCTCTCCCTTGTCTCGTTTACTTGTTTAACACTCTCTTAGTGAGTTGTGTGAACTTGTTGGCCTGTGTAGTTGGCTTTGATACCGAACTCACGCTCTGATTGAGCTTTGAATAACTCTTTAGGCGATTTGATGTCTAAAGCGTTAATTAAAACTTGGTCAACGTGGTCAACTAAGATCACTTTTAACTCTTTAAGAACTTCTTTTGGAATATCCTTAAGGTCTTTTTCGTTCTCTTTAGGGCAGATAATCATCTTAATACCGCCACGGTGAGCAGCTAAGATTTTCTCTTTTAAACCACCGATCGCTAACACTTTACCACGTAACGAAACTTCACCTGTCATAGCTACTGTGCGCTTAACCGGGATTTTCGTAATCGCTGAAACAACCGAAGTTACTAAAGCGATACCTGCTGAAGGACCATCTTTTGGAGTAGCGCCTTCTGGTAAATGGATATGGATATCAATGTTTGCGTAAAATTCTTTATCAAATCCGAATAAAGGTCCACGAGAACGTACGTAGCTCATCGCTGCCGTACAAGACTCTTTCATTACGTCGCCTAATTGGCCTGTAACTGTGAACTTACCTTTACCAGGAACAGCTGAAACTTCGACAGCTAATAAATCCCCGCCCACTTCTGTCCAAGCCATACCATTTGTAAGACCGATCTCGTTTTGTTTTTCGATCTCGCCATGTTTAAGCTTGTGTGGTCCAAGTAATTCAACCAGTTTTTCTGGAGTGATTACATAGCCAGATTCTTTTTTAGCTGTTTTAGCTTTTGCAGCTGTTTTACCTTTAGCAGCTTTCTTAGCTGGAGCAGCCTTAGTAGCTGTTCCGCCTTCAGTTTGTAAATCTGAGATCATGTTATTCATAACCACATCTTTAGCCACTTTACGGAATACATTTGCAAATTCACGCTCTAAGTTACGAACGCCCGCTTCGCGAGTGTAGTAACGGATCACATCACGAACCGCTTTATCCTGCATAGTGATGTTCATATCTTTTAAGCCGTGATTAGCCATTTGTTTTGGAATTAAATAATTCTTAGCAATATGGAACTTCTCTTGCTCGATGTAACCATCTAAGTAAATGATTTCCATACGATCAAGTAACGGACGAGGCACAGTACCTAAGTTATTTGCCGTAGCTACGAACATCACATTTGATAAATCGTATTCTAACTCTAAGTAGTGATCCGCAAACGTTGCATTTTGCTCTGGATCTAAAACTTCTAACATCGCTGACGCTGGGTCACCGCGGAAGTCATTCGCCATTTTATCGATTTCGTCTAATAAAAGAACCGGATTACCTTTATCAACTTTACGTAAAGCTTGAAGGATTTTACCTGGCATCGCTCCTACGTATGTTTTTCTGTGACCACGGATCTCAGCTTCATCACGCACGCCACCTAAAGAGATACGCGCGAATGGACGATTTAAAGATTCAGCAATAGATCTAGCTAAAGATGTTTTACCTACGCCCGGAGGACCCGCTAAACAGATGATAGGTCCACGCATGTTTTTCGATAATGAAAGAACAGCAAGGTATTCTAAGATACGATCTTTAACTTTTTCTAAACCCCAGTGATCTTCATCTAAGATTTTCTTAGCGTTTTTCACGTCATGACGATCTTCTGAGTAGTCGTTCCAAGGTAATGATAAAACCCAGTCAATGTAATTTCTTACAACTGTAGCTTCAGCACTCATTGGAGACATAAGTTTAAGTTTTTTGATTTCTTTATTAACTTTATCTTTGGCCTCTTGAGGCATTTTTTTGTCTTTACACTTTTGTGCAAGATCTTCTAACTCAGCTTGGTAATCATCTTTTTCACCAAGTTCTTTTTGAATGGCTTGCATTTGCTCATTCAAATAGTATTCCTTCTGAGATTTTTCCATTTGTTTCTTAACACGTGTACGGATTTTCTTTTCTACTTCTAGAATTTCGATCTCGCCCGTCATTAAGTTTAATAGATTTTCTAAACGTTTAGATGGATCTAAGATCTCTAACACGTTTTGTTTATCTTCTAACTTAAGATTTAGCTGAGCCACGATGATGTCAGCTAATTCACCTGGGTTTTCAATGCTAGAAACGCGCATTAAAATTTCAGGTGGAATACGTTTGTTTAATTTAACGTAAGTTTCGAAAGTTGATTTAACTGATCTTACTAATGCCGACGCTTCAGTTGGATTTTCAACTTCTTCATCAATGACTTCACAGTTAACTACGAAGAAACCATCATTTGGTACGAAACCTTTAATGCGGGCTCTGCGTTTACCTTCAACTAAAACTTTTACTGTACCATCCGGTAAACGTAAAAGTTGGATGATCGAGCCGACTGTACCGATTGAATAGATATCTTTTTCTTCAGGGTTATTCGTTTTAGCATCTTTTTGCGCTGCTAAAATGATATCGGTTTGTTTACTCATAGCATCTTCTAGAGCGTTGATGCTTTTTTCACGACCTACGAATAACGGCATCATCATATGTGGAAAAATGATGAGGTCACGTAGAGGAAGTAAGGGTAGTTGTTGAGTGTCGGCTGTATTTTTGTTCGCCATTGAGTGAACTCCTTCCTTGAATAAAACCAGTAAATTTATTTTACCAGTTTTTTGTTCCCGATTCTCCGAATCGAGGACCAGAGGTTGCGTTTGAGACAACTAATCTGGTCAGCTAGGTTAAATCTATTTTCGCTATAAAGTTAATTATATTGAAATAGAAACCGTTGCCTTATCTATTATTTTAGGGAGACGTTTTAAAAGTGCAAAGCCTTTTTCGTTATTGTAGAAATAAAAAAATCTTTGGGTCCAGAAGTCAAAAATTACACGATCCGCTGTCTAACAATTTACAGCTCAATTTGATACATAACTAGACACTGTTTACATCAAACCCCATATATTCGTTTTAACACGGTTACTATCTTGCTTTATGTCACAACAAACAGGTGGTACGTGATGTTAAATAAACTTGTAAACAAAACTATTCTTTTGTCTTTTTTAGCCGGCTCTTTGGTGGCGAATTCTGTTTATGGCGCAAAATTAATTAGTAAATGCGACATGGACCAGAACATGACCAAGATCAACGGGACTAACATCAATATCAAATACCCGATTGCCTCGGTTTCAAAAGTATTTACAAGTTTACTTGCGGCCACAACATTCGACTTAAGCACAACTTTTTCCACACAAATCTTTGCAACACCTGTTGGAAACGGCATGCACGATGTCCATATCCAGGGTTCGCAAGATCCTTATTTTAACCGTTATAAAATGCATATGATTATTTCTCGCTTAAATGAAGCGGGAGTTAAATCTATCCGTAACTTAACTTTCGATGAAAATGTTAAGTACTTACATGATACTGATGCTTACGCTGGTTTTTCTGTTTCTTTAGGCGGTAAAAAAAGACAGTACATCCGCCCGACTATTTTAAAAGCTGAAATGTCTTTTCCTTCAAAAGAGCTAGTTGAAGCGCAATTAAAAGAACAACGCGTGATTTTAGCCAACTACCCACAATCTTACTTAGCTGCGAAAGCCGCTGGTATTGAGCTTTTTAAGTCTCCGCGTTTTACGGTACAAAAAACTTCGTTTCAAGCAGCGAACACTTTTAAGCCAGCTGCTAATGCGATTAAAATGTACGTGTCATCTCAGGATGTGCGCACAATTATCAAATCAATGAACTGGAACTCGAATAACTTTTCGGCGAACCGCCTATTAGTTGCTTCTGGTGGTTTACAAAAATTAAATGATTTCTATTACAACACTTTAAAAGTTTCTCCGTCTGAATTTTCTTTCGTAAATGGTTCAGGACAAAATCACGATCTTGATGGCAATGGCCGTTTATATAACGAAGCTTCTTGCAGTATCGTGGTTCGTACATTACGTGCTTTAAATAACGCTGCCCAAAAACAAAATAAGCAAATCTACGATCTAATGTCTGTAATGGGCGTTGATAAAGGTTCAACGGTGGGTGGCGCAGCTTACACAAAACCTGAAACTCGTGGCCGTGCCGTAGCTAAAACAGGAACTGTAGGCACAAACATCACTTTAGGTGGCGTAATCAACGGAACAAACGGCCCACATTATTTCTTTTATAACGTAGCTATTGCATCGGCTTCGCGCAAAGAAGAAAACCGTGCGCGTGCGATGATTAACGTTGAATTAGCTAAATTAACAAAACAAGTGCGCGGCATTCCGTACACTTACCAATTCGACAATCCACTTAAAGATAACATGGATAACTACGACGAAGACACAGCTCCAGAAGAGACTCCTGAGCAAGGCGCTGGCGAACAACAACAAGCTCCAGCCGCAGCTCCACAAAAGCTTGCAGCCGGTGCTGCAGCTAACGTGAAAGCCCACTTTCAAAAATAGTTGGTACTTTAAATTAAGAAATAAAAAAAGGAGAGTTTATCACTCTCCTTTTTTTATTTCTAGTTTGTATTTAAAAACTAAGCTGATTCTGATTCAGACTTTTTCGCTTTTTCAGCTTTAGCCTTCATCTCTTCATCAGTGTAGTAAACCATCTTAGGCTGCGCCTGCTCTTGGATTACTTTTTCATCGATAATCACTTCTTTAACGTTTGTCATACCTGGAACATCGTACATCACATCTAACATTGATGACTCGATAACACCACGAAGACCACGGGCACCCGTTTTACGTTTTAAAGCTTCGCGAGCAATGGCTTTTAAAGCTTCATCTGTGAATCGTAAATCAACACCTTCAAACGAGAATAGTTTTTGGTATTGTTTTGTAATCGCATTTTTCGGACGAGTTAAGATATCCATTAAAGCATCTTCTTTTAAAGGTGCTAAAGTTGCGATCGCCGGTAAACGACCGATGAACTCTGGAATAAGACCGAATTTAGCTAAATCATCTGGTTCAACTTTAGCTAATAATTCTTCGATATTACCTTCAGCTTTGTGAGAAATCTCGCCGCCGATACCCATTGATTTATTTACAGTTCTGTTTTCTACGATTTTATCTAAACCTACGAAAGCACCACCGCAAATGAATAAGATATTTGTTGTATCTACTTGGATAAACTCTTGTTGAGGATGTTTACGGCCACCTTTTGGAGGTAAGTTCGCAACAGTTCCTTCTAAGATTTTTAATAAAGCTTGTTGTACACCCTCACCCGATACGTCACGAGTGATTGATGGATTTTCTGATTTACGAGAGATTTTATCGATCTCATCCACGTAGATGATACCACGTTTTGCTTTTTCGATATCGTAGTCAGCAGCCTGTAATAAGTTAAGAACGATATTTTCAACGTCCTCACCCACGTAACCTGCTTCAGTTAACGTTGTCGCATCAGCCATGGCAAACGGTACGTTTAATACGCGTGCGATAGTTTGAGCGATTAAGGTCTTACCAGATCCTGTAGGACCAACAAGTAAGATATTTGATTTTTGTAATTCAACATCAGAGGCTTTTTTACCCTGAAGAGCGTTAATACGCTTGTAGTGATTGTGAACCGCTACGGCGATTGTCTTTTTGGCAGATAATTGGCCGATCACATAATCATCAAGGAAAGCTTTGATTTCTGCTGGTTTTGGAACTCTGAAAGCTCCCTTAACCGCAACTTCTTTTTCTTTTTCCTCGTCGATGATATCCATGCAAAGGTCGATACATTCGTCACAGATATAAACGCTTGGGCCGGCAATAAGTTTTTTAACTTCTTTTTGGCCTTTACCGCAGAATGAACATCTTAATTGAGCGTCTTTCATCTTTTATTATCCTTTGTTCGCTTTACGAGATTCGATGATATGATCGATAAGACCGAATTCTTTAGCTGTTTGCACGTCCATAAAATTATCACGTTCCATGGCGTGGTGTAGCGTTTGATAGTCTTTACCCGTATGCTTTTCATAAATTCTAGTTAACTTTTCTTTCGTTTTAATTAACTCTCTGGCGTGGATCTCGATGTCTGTCACTTGTCCTGATAAACCGCCACCTGCTAAAAGTGGTTGGTGGATCATGATACGTGAGTTCGGCATTGAGTATCTTTTCCCCTTAGTACCAGCATTTAGTAGCAAAGATCCCATGCTGGCCGCCATACCCATGCAATAAGTCGCAACGTCGCACTTTACAAACTGCATGATGTCGTAAATCGCCATACCTGCAGAAACACTGCCACCTGGCGAATTGATATAAAATTGAATGTCTTTTTCAGGGTTATCCACCTCTAAAAATAGGAACTGAGCGATGATCGCATTGGCCACTTCATCCGTTACGGCTGATCCTAAAATAACGATACGGTCTTTTAAAAGACGTGAATAGATATCGTATGATCTTTCGCCTTTTGAGGTTTGTTCGATGACATATGGTAATAGTGGCACTTCGGGCTCCATTTCTGCTGCTGCTTCATTACCCACTTCAGGTGGTGTTCGCGCTGTGTTTTTTTTCGGACTTTTAATGTTCACACTTTATTTTTTTTAACATGAGTCCAGAAAAAGACTCGACTAGTCTAGTCGAAATGCCTCTTCTTTGGATTTTTTTTGGAAAACTGCTTCAATCTAATCTCAATTTGGGTCAAAATGGGCTCCTATAAATTGAAGTGAATTTAATAGCTTCGGAAGGATACCCATGTCTACTTTGCAAGTTCATTTGCATGCTAAAGATATTTCTACATTACAAGGCCAAACGGTAGTTTTTTTCTCTAAACCAAGTGCGAAAAAAGACCAACCAGCCGTTATTACTGAAAAAGACGTTACTGAAATTTTTGAAGAGTCTTTAGCAGATAAAATTATCACAGGTGCTGCTAATGAAGCTGTAACTTTCCGTGAAGCTAATTTAAACAATTTCCGCCACGTGATTATCGTTGGTCTTGGTGCTGATGCAAAAATGACTGGTGAAACAGTTCGTCAATCAGCAGCAGCTTTATACAAAGAAATCAAAGCGACAAAAGTGACTGAAGCTTTCGTTCAATTAGACGGCTTAACAGCTAACAAAAAAGACCTTGCTGAATACACACAAGCTTTCGTTGAAGGTTTAAACTTAGCGGGCTACAGCTTTGATGAATTAAAATCAAAACCCAAAGATAAAAAAGAAGAAGTGATCAACATTCACTTAGTGACTAAAGCTAAAGATAAATCAATCGTTACAGCTTTTAACGAAGGTACAATCTTAGCTTCTTGCACGAACTTCGCACGCCGTTTAGGTGATATGCCAGGTAATTTAATGACTCCGACAATTTTAGCTGAAGAAGCTATCCGCGGAGCTAAAGGCACAGGCTTAAAAGTAACAGCTTGGGATAAAAAACGTATCGAGAAAGAGCGCATGGGCGGTTTACTTGGTGTTAACCAAGGTTCTGACCAAGAGCCACGTTTTATCGTTATGGAATACAATGGCGGCGCTAAAGGTAAAAAACCGGTTTGTTTCGTAGGTAAAGGTTTAACTTTTGACTGCGGTGGCGTAAGCATCAAGCCAGGCGCTAAAATGGAAGAAATGAAATACGACATGATGGGCGGTGCCGGTGTTATCGGTACAATGCTTGCGATTGCGCAATTAAAATTAAAAGTAAACGTTATTGCTTTTGTTCCATCGACTGAAAACATGATCAATGGTCATGCGACTAAACCAGGTGATGTGCACACAGCTCGTAACGGTAAAACTTTTGAAGTGAACAACACTGATGCTGAAGGCCGTTTAATCTTATCTGATGCTTTATCTTACGCTTCTGAACAAGATCCTGCGATCATCATCGATGCAGCAACTTTAACAGGTGCTATGGTTGTAGCTTTAGGTAATATCCACACTGGTTACTTCACTAAAAATGCAGCCCTTAAAACTAAAATTGAAAAAGCCGCAGACATTTCTGGTGAAGCCGTATGGCACATGCCATTTAACGAACACCACACTAAAGATATGAAAGGCACTTACGCTGATCTTTCGAATATCTCTTACACAGGTGGCGCAGGTTCTGGAACAGCAGCAGCGTTCTTAGAGCAATTCGTTGGCGAAGACATCCCATGGGCTCACTTTGATATCGCGGGCACAGGCTGGGCATGTGGCAACCGTTTAAACTACTGCACTCCTAAAGGAGCAACAGGCGTGATGGTTCGCACATTCGTAGAAATCGCAAAACAGTACTAATTCGGTAGGCCGTTACTTTTTGGAAAGCGGCGTATCAAAAATGCAAAAGGAGTCTTTCGAGACTCCTTTTTTTATTTGTACGTTATCGTTTACATCGACCTTCTAAAGCTGCGTGTTCGGCAATCACCGTTTCCATACGCGCCATGATGGCGCCGATATCAGCGTGAGGATCGTTATCCATTTTGTCTTTTAATAACCGAAATTCGGTCTTCTTTGTCGCTTGATCATCGCAAGCTTTTTTATTTTTGATTGCAGCGAATGCCGAACATTGAACTAACAAAACCACAAAGAATACTTTCATGTCTTCTCCCGAAGTGAAATTTTTGTGGTGGTTTTAATTTTGTAGCACTCCGCTCCCGAAAAAGGGACGGCCTACCTTTTAAAATTCTAGAACTGTTGGGGTTTTGTTTTCTGTGATTGTTTTATCAAAAGCGACAACTTTGGTGTTGCCGTTTTGGTTTTTGAAAATCACAGAACGTAAAATCCACGTTCTTGGCCACTCATCCCCTGAGCCAGAAAACGTGAATGTAGAAGTTAAACCATCAAATTTAAACGAAGCATTTGCTGGCTTTTGCTTTAAAATTTTTGTGACCGGAATTTCAATCGACGCCATTTCAACCGGGTCTTGCGCCGGTAAACATTCAGCATCAATTGTCATAACAGGTGGTTCACCGGCTACTGAAATACCATCGCCAGTGAATTGAATTTGTACTTTCGGGTATTGGCGGCAAACGTTTGAAGATAAACTCGAAAAACGAATATATTTTTTGCCATCCGGTAAACTTTGAATCTGAACTTTATTAGATAACTCTTCTTTAAGTTGTTCAGGATCGAAATTTTTTAACTGATGAACCTTATGACCCACAGCTGCCGGATCACGATCTGCAAAATTGTCATTGAAGTAGCCGTAAAATAAAGAGAATCCCAACGTAAAGGTCAGAAAAAATAAGGCGACTGACTTAGATTTATAAACGAATTGCTCCATTTGATACTCCTTGTAACAGAATATCATAGAGAGCTTTATTCATGCTATATAGACCCGCACTCAGCCTTTTTGTAACCCTTAAATTGGACTTTCATCTGCTGCGCTTCAAGACCGATGGCCAGTAAGCCAAGCTTTGCCGACCAACCATAAACGTTTTCTTTCGGGCACCCCTGACGATTGTCTAGTAAGTCAGTTACGCACAATTTTTTATAAACTGCGCCCGGAGAATTTAAACTTTCAGTTGATGATTTCTCAGAATGTGTTCTTAAAAATCCACCGGCTAATTCACAACCTACCATGTAGATCACTGGCTCTGCCGAAGCTTGATCAGCTGTAACAACTGAAGGAATACCTTCTTGAATAATCACTTCTTCAACTTCGCGGCCACCTTTAGCCGCTTTCATTTTTTTACGTGATTTATAAGTCCACTCTTTTACTTCTTGGCCTGAAGAAACTTTAATAACACCTAAACCGTAAGTTCCGGCATTATTTTTAACAAAGCAAAATGGTTTTTGATCAATTTTTTCAGCTTCGTATTTAGTTTGAAGTTTTGCTAAGAAAGCATCTACACGCGCTGCTAAAGCATCGCGGCTTTCGTCGCTATTGATATCAAAGTGTTCAAATAACTCTGTTTCAACACGCATTAAAAACGGATCAACGCC
The DNA here is from genome assembly GCA_966250225.1 of uncultured Pseudobdellovibrio sp. GTDB lineage: Bacteria > Bdellovibrionota > Bdellovibrionia > Bdellovibrionales > Bdellovibrionaceae > Pseudobdellovibrio. The sequence goes on from CBINGM010000012.1 coordinate 37,059, forward strand.
AATGATGTCAGAAAAAGTATTTACTAATGAATTATAGTGCTGAAAGTACTGTGATTTTTTACGTTGATACCAACCAAGTTCTCTTGGTGGGTTTAACGGTAATTGTAATTGATCGCCCCACTCTTTAAGAGCCAACGAGAAATCATTATTACTGATCACAAGGTCAGGATTAAACTGTTGAAAACTTGGCGAAGACGTATACCCGCTATGCGCGATAATTTTTTTGCCAGTTACACTGGTTAATTCTAGTGGTGCTTCTAACATTTTCGGAAAAGCCACCTGAACGAAAAAACCACCAGCCGCTAACAACTCAGAAATTGTAGCCACATTCTCTAAATAGTAGGGATTAGCTGTGTGCTCTTCAGTGACTAAAAGAATTTTTTTAACATTCTTACCATAATGAACATGAATATATTTTTGAAAAAGGTCGACCGCAGTTTCTTTGTCTGTCGGGCAGATATTATTAAACCCTGCCGGATAAATATTCGCATCGACGTTTGTGATCTTGTAACCCGCATCACGAATATCGTAGCTCGAATAGATCGGATAATCTAAAACTGAAGTTTGTTTTTTAAACCACGTAAAAACATTGTCGATGTTTTTACAGATTTGCCCGTGAATGTAGGCTTGCGCCCCTGTTTCTATCATATTCTACTCGTATAACCAGCGTTCAATTCTTTTTTGATACGCTTCTAAATAACTGATTAATTCTGCGGTTTTCACCGAACCCAAAGTACCCGTCTCAAGATGTGAACTTTTTAGCTTTTGTAAAGCCTCGTAAAGGCCTTGGGCGATTTTTTTTCTGTATTCAAGGTCAATTCTTAAATCTTTTAAAGACGCCTCGAAGTAATCATAACGCGAAGTTAAGATATCAAATACGCGTTTATACAACTGTGGGTCAGCTTCAACAGCGTAAAGAAGTTGCACCTGAATTTCTTTTAAATAAGTCACTTCTTCAACACAGTATATGCCGCAGTTAAAATCCAGGGTCCAACGTAAGTTTTCTAAAGCTTTTGAAGTGTCTTGAGATTTATCTGTCATCACCTGGGTGATATATTTTTTTTCGTCGGCATTTTCGATCGACGATTTTACTTTCGCTAGGTTTTTAAGTAACAACGCCTTAGCTTGCATGATTTCTAAAGGTGATCCACCGCCACGCTGTACGTAATCACGTAAATTTAAAATAGCTTTTTCGGGTTGGGCTGTTTGATCATAAATTTTAGCTAATAACACCACGGCTTCACCGTAGTTTTGGTCTTCACGTACCGCTGTTTTTAATAAAATAGGCTCGGCTTTTTCATACTCACCGATTGAAACAAAATATTTTCCTTGGTCAAATTCTGAATATATAGATTTTTTTTCGGGAGCGCGGCCAAATAACGAACAGCTAGATAAGCTCAATGTTGTGATAGATATCGCTAAGATTTTCCACATGTAATTGATTGTGGCTGAGTTCCTGTGATTTGTACACCTTAAGATGCGCACCAAACTTAGACTTAGACCCAAGAAGTCGTGCTTCTAACGCTTTAAGATATTGAACGTAGCGAACCAGTGGCCCCGCGGTCACCTCTTCGTTCATCCAAGAAGGCACACGGTTAATAATAATTGATTTTAAGTTATAACCTTGTTTTTCAATCTCAGAACTTAATCGTAACGCTTCGCTAATGCGTGATGGATCAAGAGCCGTCACTAAAATAAATTCAGTGCTTTTAGCTGTTAAAACTTTATGACAATCCCACACCTGTTTTTCAAGAGGTGTTTGCCAGCGCTGAATGGCTTTAAAGAACATTGAAAGTTCTTTGACAAATTCTGAACCCGTTAGATTTTCTAAAATTTTTAAAACTTGTGATGTTCCGGTGTTTAACACGCGTTTAAAAAAGCCCACATCTTTTTGGTCGGGATCACGAAACCACTGCGCTACACCTTCGTTAAATAACTGCGCGATTTTTTCTGGCGCATGAAGAAAATGCCACGTGTGTTGGGCCGGTGGTGTATCTAAAATCACGATGTCGTACTCTTTAGAATTTACAAATTCAGTCAGTTTAAATAACGATGAGAAATCCTGCGAACCGCTTAATTGTGTTGAAAGCTGTTTGTATAATTTGTTTTGTAATAACTTTTCAATTTCTTCTTTTGATGCTGTAGATTTTGCGGCTTTTAACACGAAATCCTGAAAAGCTTTTTGATGGTTTAAAGTACAAGCGTAAAGATTTTCTTTTACTTTATAAACTTCGCCGTCGGGTTTAATTCCCAAAGCCTGCGCCAATCTTAATGACGGATCAATTGTTAAAACTAAAACTTTTTTATCTTTCGCTAAACCTGAAGCTAAAGAAGCTGACATCGTCGTTTTACCTACGCCGCCAGTTCCGATACAGATGATTGTTTTAGTGGTAGAGGCTACTTTAATCATAAAACCTCTTTCACTAAATAATCAGAGGCTTCATGTAAAAGCTTTTCTGTATCGATTTCAGGAATCAATGGCACCGGAGTAAATTTAATTTTTTGATCGATAAAAATATTTTCAGCCAACTCTTGTTGTTCAAGCATGTTGGTAAAATATTTTTTCACACTTGCAGCTTCGTTTTTTAAATCTTCTTTTTTTAAGAAAAAATATTTATTCAGATACACCTTGGGTGTAAGACCAAATTCGTCTCGAATTGAGTGATAAAGTTCGGCCGTTTCTGTCGCCGGAAGCTCTTCTGGTAAAGACACTAAGTGCACATGGCAAAATTCAGGGTTTCTGATCCATTGGTCGATCGAGCGGGTTTGTTCTCCCATGGGCCCGAACTGGATAATTTTTGCAAGGCCTGCGGGTGAGCGAAACATGGTTAAAAAATGACCCGTCGAAAAGGCATCAAACACCATGTGCTGGTACTTCAAAGGCGGTCCATGTTTTCGCGGAAGCGAGGTTGCCCTCCCCAAAATAGCCAACTCATGCAGCCCTGGTGAAACATCAATCAAGGCCTTAGAAATTGGATTAGCAAAAAACAGTTTATACAGGGTTTCAACCTTAAGCAGATGCAGAGCGTATTCTTTAAGACATTCGGTTCCGGTCCACTGGGCCAAATCGAAATAAGCGGGGTTACTTCCCAGATATTCTTGATAGAAGCTATGGTCATTAAATTCTGCTAGCAAAATAGGCTTTGGCGAGACCATTTTTGACGGTGAAAAATTAGCTTTTTTAGCCAGACCTTGAGCCAGAGCCGCAGCGAAAAACGACTTTCCCACGCCCCCTTTACCAGTCACGAAATGTATTTGTTGCTTTTGCATACAAACTACTCTAATTTCCCAAATTCTAAGTCATAAATTACAGAGACAAATTACGAGATATTTTAAAAGGAGTCGTCGTGAAAGCACAAGTTCAAATCACTCAAGGGTTACAAAGAAAGATCAATGTTGAGATTCCGCAAAACGTTGTAACTACAGCTTTCGATAAAGTTTACCAAAGCATTCAACGTAATGTGCAAATTAAAGGTTTCCGTAAAGGTAAAGCGCCTTTAAGCACAATTAAATCATTATACAAAACTCAAGTTCTTGGTGATGTGGCGCAAGATCTTATCCAAATGCATTATCCACAAGCGATCAAAGATAACAACATTGACCCGATCAGCTACCCAGAGTTCGAATTCGAAGATCCATCTGAAGGAAAAGATTTTAACTTCACAGCGATCATCGAAGTTCGCCCAGAAGTTAAAGTTAAAAAATGGGAAGGTTTAGAAGTTGAAAAAGAAAAATTCGTTTTCAATGATGCTCAGTACGAACAAGTTATTAACAACGTTCGCACTTCACGCGCTAAAATCGTTGACGTTACTGAAAGCCGCGCAGCTCAAATGGGCGACATTGCTGTTGTTGATTTCGAAGGTTTCGTTGATGGCAAACCATTAGAAAACGGTAAAGGCGTTGATCACAATTTAGAATTAGGCGCTAAACAATTCATCGAAGGTTTCGAAGAAGGCGTTGTTGGAATGAAAGTTAACGATAGCAAAACTATCGCTTTAAAATTTCCAGATCCATACCACTCTGCTGAAATCGCTGGTAAACCAGTAGACTTCAAAGTAACTCTTAAAGGTCTTAAGAAAAAAGAATTACCTGAGTTAAATGAAGAATTATTAGCTCAAATCGGCACAAAACAAACTGTTGAAGAATTCAAAAAAACTTTACGTGACGATATCGAGCAATCTGAGAAAAAACGTATCGAAGATAACTTCAAAAACCGTTTAATCAAAAAAATGGTAGCTGCTAACCCAGTTGAAGTTCCGGCTTCTTTATTAAAAGATCAAAAAGCTTCTTTAATCGAAGATTTCAAAAAACGTATGTCTGACCAAGGCATGAACGAAACTGACTTCGAAGCTTACGTACAAAAATGGGATGCTGACTTCGCTAAAACAGCTTCTGAAATGATCCAATCTTCTTTCTTAATCGACGCTTTAGCAACTGAGCACGATTTATTATGCAAAAAAGAAGACTTAGACGCGAAATTTGCTGAATACGCAAAACAAACTGGCTTAGAAGAAGCTCGCATCCGTGAGTGGTACGCTAAACCTGAACAAGCTTCTCGTTTAACTTACATGATCACTGAAGAGAAAGTTTTAAAACTTTTAACTGACAAAGCGAAAATCAAAGAAGTTGATGCTAAAGATTTAAAAGAAGAACAAAACTAGTTTTTTCTTAGAAAATTTAGAAATAAAAAAAGGCTTGGTGATAAACCAGGCCTTTTTTATTTTTGCTATTTAAATTCTAATTACTTCTTTAAAGAATTTAGCGTTTTCATAGCTCTTAAGTATGAATACGCTTGGTAGCCTTGATAATCTGTTTTAAACAGTCTTTCTTTTTCTGTTAACTCAGAATCCTTTTTGCTAGCCACATCTTTCCACCAAGCAGCGGCACTTGTGTCGATTTTAGCTTTGCCTTTTTTCTCTTTTTCTTTTGTTCCGATTAAGTGGCCAGAGATGTCTTGCTCACGCACAGATTTTTTCTCGTTTAAAGCTTTCGAAAAAAGTTCTGAATTCACATCTTCGATTTCGATATCTGGTTTGATACCTTCTGCCTGAATTGAAATACCACTTGGTGTGTAGTAACGAGCCACAGTTAGTTTTAAACCGCTGCCATCACCTAATTTAATAACCGACTGAACTGAACCTTTACCGAAGCTTCTTTCACCCACGATTAAAGCACGTTTATTATCTTGTAGGGCACCTGATACGATCTCAGAAGCTGATGCCGAGTATTCGTTAATTAAGATAACGATAGGTACATCGCCGTATTCAGCTTTTTTAGATGCGTAAGTGACATCTTTATTTTTCGGATCACGGGCGATTGTTGAAACAATCACACCTTCTTTTAAGAACATGTCGCAGATTTTGATCGCTTGATCTAAAAGGCCACCTGGATTTTTTCTTAAATCGATTAAGATACCTTCCATTTTACCTTTATTATTTGATTTGTAATCGCTTAAAGCTTTTTCTAACTCTTTATGAGTTGTTTCGATAAAGCTTGTGATTTTTACGTATAAATAACCATCATCAAGTTGCGTGGCTTTAACAGATTTAATTTTAACCTGGCCGCGCACCACAGTGATATCCACAGGTTTATCCGCATTATCACGAACGACTGATAAAACGACTGGTTCGCCACGTTTACCTTTTAAAAGGGCCGAAGCTTCAACTAAAGAAAAACCTTTTGTTGAATTGCCATCAATCGCAATCACTTTATCGCCCGGTTTGATTCCGGCTTTCCAAGCTGGAGTATCTTCGATCGGAGAAATAATGGTTAACACGCCATTTTGAATTGAAATCTCGATACCAAGACCGCCGAATTCGCCGGCTGTTTCTGATTCGAAATCTTTAAAGATATCTGGTGGCATATAGTTTGTGTGTGGATCAAGTTCACGTAACATTCCTTTGATCGCACCGTTCACAAGCTTTTTGGTATCAACAGGTTCTACGTAATACTGCTGCACCAAATTCAGAATTTTTGAAAAGTTTTGTAAATCTGAATATCTTTCTTCGGCCCATGACCACATTGGTTTTGCAGTTAGCACTACGAATAAAAGAATTAATGCACCAGAGATTTTTTTAGTCATTGTCTTTCCTAATCCAGCTTAAAGGATTTAACGGTATATTTAAGTGTCGAAGCTCGAAGTAAAATTCTTTTCCGTTCATGTAAGCTATGATTTGTTCGTTTAAAACAACGTCATCGACTTTTACGACGGCATTATCCACCCCGGCGTACACCGAATAGTACCCACCTTTGTGACTTATAATTACAGAATCCCCCCAATACGGAACCTGGTCACGAAAAATGACCTTGCCTGGACCGAAAGCAGAGACCGCTTGTTTATCTTTACCATCCATCACTAGGCCTTTGACCAACAACGCATACTGGTTATCACGGTCATGCGAACTGCCGAAGCGTTCAAGTAACGGTGCGCGCACAGGTAAAGAAAGTTTACCTTTATAATTTAACAAGTGATCGATATTGCGGATTTTTTCTAACAAAGCGATCTGTTCTTGTTCGGCCTTTTTAAGTTTGGCCTCTTGGTTTTGTAAATATTTTGTAAGTTCAACCAGCTTTTGATTTTCTGATTCTAATAGCTGTTCCTGGTTTTTAACTTCTTCTAACGCCAGCTTGTATTCATATAAAGCCGTTACATCCGACGAATTAATATTTTTAAAAATTTTAAAATTACGGTCTAAAATGGCTTTGTTTTTTGTATCAAGCGCCAAAAACCAACTCATGGATTTAATGCTTTTTTGCGCCAATAAACGTTTGGCCAAATACTTTTTTTTATCTTCGATATTTTGATTGATATCTGAAATTTGTTTTTTTGCTGTGGCAATAGCCTGATTATTCACCGAAATTTTAGCGTAAGCTTCGGCAATGTCTTTTTCAATTTGCAGGATATTTTGTTCGAGCGACTTTTCGGGAGCCGCCTGAACAAACACTGTAATAAAAAAGATAATTAAAAATTTCATGCTTTTTATCGTTGAAATGATTTTAAGACCGATCGCTTTAAAACGACATACAGGCCACCAAAATACGCCACCGCAAAACTTAGAACCAAAATTAAAAACTGCGACACAGATAAAAACGTTAAGCGCTCGGCCATAAATTTTAAATCCGGTGTGGCATGAAGTTTTACTTTAAAGATCGTAAAAAACACATAGACAACAACCAGGCTTAATACGGCGGTTGTTACAAAAAAACTTAAAAGGTTTTTAAAATATTTTTTAACAATCGCGCTGTAACTTTGGCCAAACAGCGCATAGATTTCGATCTGTCGTTGATCGTTATTAATCATGTTTTTAATCAATAACGAAGTTAACAGTGCACAAACCAAAAAACTGATCGCAAATAATGTGAAAGTAAAAGCCCCTAAACTTTTTTGCAATGATGTGTAACGCGAAAAAACTTGGTCTACCGCCACAATTTCATCGACTAAATCATGCGAAGCTTCATTTGAAATAAACTGTTTGCGGTCTTCAAGTGTCGCAAAAACAACTTCGTAAGAAATCGGCACCAGATCTGTTAATGTATCTAAATCTGAAAGGTTTTTTGAAAAATCACCAAAAGTGTTTTTAAAATCTTTGATAGCATCTTCTTTGCTGATTTTTTTTACCTTTTCTGCTTTTTGCAGTTTTTCTTGGGCAAATTTATCAGCCTCTGATTCTAAGGTCGTTTGTTTAAAATAAATCGTCGCCTTTTTAAAATCGTCGGCATCGCCCATAAAAAGGTTGATGTTGTTTTGAGTTACTAAAACAGATACTAACAATGAAAAAAACAAACCGATGATGATGTGAAATACACTTTTCATAACCGGGCACTCTCGATCTCACCGTTTTTTAAGTGAATCACTTTGGCTTGTACCTGGCTCATTAGATTTTCATCATGGGTTGCAAATAAAACGGTGGTTTGCCATTTTGTCAGTTCTTTTAAAATCATTAAAATGTTAAGACTGGCCGCTTTATCTAAGTTACCTGTAGGCTCATCGGCAAAGATAATTTTGGGGCGATGAATAATCGCGCGGGCTACGGCGATTTTTTGCTGTTCGCCACCCGATAACGATTCAGGGTATTCATCAAGATAAGAATGTTTAATTCCCACAAGATCCACGATCTGCATTAATTCAGCATCAATATCTTTTCGGCTTTTACCTAAAACACTTAGCGGAATTTCTAAGTTAGCGCGATTAGTGATCTCTGGAATTAACTTAAAATCCTGAAAGATAATACCAATTTGTCTGCGGTATTCGTGAATATTATGATAATCATATTCAGTCATATTTTTACCAAAGACTGATACTGAACCACTGGTTGCAGATTCTTGTGCTGATAAAATTTTAAATAGCGTAGATTTTCCGGCTCCCGAATGTCCGGTCAGAAAAATAAAGTCACCGGCATCTGCAGAAAATGAAATATTTTTTAAAGCATGGCGATCGTTTTGATAGGTTTTATAAACGTGGCTTAGCTCAATAAGGGACATTACATTCCACCCTCATGAACCCAGTCGATTACTTTTTGATGCAATTGTTGGGCATAACCTTGGCGCACTTTATCTGTTAGCGGCGCTGTTAGTTTTTCATAAGGAACTTCAAACGATTTCACCATGCGGCCGTGTCGATATACACGCGCAACAAGTTTTTTATGCTCGTGACCCCAGTCTTCGGTCTGCACGTGCACGCTTTCGCCTTTAATAGTTAGATCTGTGTTTATAGAAGTTTTCATGGCTAACTGAACAATATTAAGTCTGATGCATCGGTCATAGTAAGAGCTATTCTGTATTCTAGGCCTTGGTCGGGGTAATATCCAAGCTATTTTTCTTAAAATGAGACACCGCTCTTTAAAATATCTATTCAAGTTTTTCTTAAAATAAGTCGATAAAGTTCATATATAGCGTAAATAGGGGGCCTAAAATGTTAGCTAAGTTAAGAAATCGTTTAAGAAAAAACATGTTAAAAAATAACCGTGGTCAAGGTGCTACAGAGTACATCTTACTAGTTGCGGTTGTTGTAGGTATCGTTATGGTGTTTGGTCCAAAAATCAAAAAGAAATTGGGCGAAACAACAGAAGATTTAAGCGGTAAAATCGGTCAATCAGTACAAGATTCAACGAAAGTTGAATAGTATCTCATGACGATTGAATACGTCGTACTCTTAGCTTTGGCGGGACTCGTTTTGATGCCCGCTTTGTTAAGAGCACCTAAGAATGGCTTCCATAACGGAAGTGTTAAATTAGGAGCTCGTGTAGAAACGCAGCTAGCGACAGGTAGTGGCTTCAAACCTTATCCTAATTCCGGAGGCGACAGTGAACGCGTGCCGTGGGAAAAGAAAGAGTAAATTTTCGATTCTTCGTAATCGACGAGGACAATTTGCTATTGAAGGTGTGCTACTTTTGGCTCTGTTGATCGGAACTTTTATGTTCGTCACCGGAAAAATCAAACAACAAAAAATGATTACAAAATTATTCAGTGGTCCTGTAAAAAGCATGCGCAACATGACAGGTTTTGGAACTTTTCGTGAATCTTGCGAAGGCTTAGGCGCGAATAAGAAAAAACAAAATCTTTCGCAATGCCACCCTAACTCTATTAGCCGAGCGTTAAGCTCTGATCCGAGATAGATCGTGAAAAAATTTAGCCAAGTACCAAAAAACAATTCAGGTTTTATGACTGCAGAATTTCTTTTTGCATTCACGATGGTTATTGGCTCGGGTATGTTAATTTTTGCTTTAACATTTGCTTTAACAACAGTTGAAATCGCCCAGTATATCGTATGGTCTGCAGCGCGTACTCATGCAGCTGGAAATAAAGTGGCCGGTGATTCCAAAACATTAGCCACCCTCAAATACTCAAGCCTAACAGCAGCTTTTCCGCTATTAACAGGTGAAGGTGCTGACTCTCCGTGGTTTAGAATGCCAAAAGCCAACGAAACCAATGATTTTGCTGTTGGTGACATTTCTGACATGATTAAGAAAAAAGACAGTGCGATTGATAAAGACAATGCCTCTGAGCCAGGTGGCGAAGCCCGTCATCCCTGGATTGGTGTTGAATCAAGTATTGATCTTATTTTATTTAAAGGCTTGCAAGTTCCTTTTTTGGGTAAGGTGACAGAGTCTCCGCAAGAATTTAAATTTCCGGTGCGTGCCGTTTTATTTCGCCACCCTTCCTACGATGAATGTAAGAATTTTTTTAAAGAAAAATTTACCCAAGGTATAACCCAACTTTCGCAAGAATCTGCGTGGACAAATTCTCCGTTAAACAATGGCGATTCAAGAGTAGATGAGAAATACGCCGCCATAGAAGACAATGGGTGCTAAAATGAAAAATAATAAACAGCCGCGCACCTTTAAAAAAACCGAACGTGGAATGGCTTTAGTAGAGTCGATTCCTGTTCTATTTACGATTGTTATTTTATTTAACTTCACACTGGGATTTTTCGGGGCGATTCATTCCGGTATTTTAAATTCAATTGCTTCTTATAATTACACTTTAGAAACTTTTCGTTTTCGTGCGAACTTAATGTATTTCCGCCCTGGAGCTGATTTTAAAATTAACTATAAAAAAGCAATGACCCGCGTTCATGGAACTATTCAAGATGGTAACGTTCCTACCGAACAACGCGACATTTGGCCAGCTACAGTTCGTAAGGTATCTTTTCCGGATAACATCAAAGGTGATGGCGATAGCCATAAATTTGCAGACGGAGGTCCAAGCGGCACTGGTATTTGGTCTGTAACTTCAGAATCAGAAGGTAAAGAAACTATGCCGGCTACCCCAGAAATTTGGATCAAGACCGTTTATGGAATCTGTTTAAATGCCGAATGTAAGGTGACGAATTAAGTATTCGACTTTTTGGGGGAATGATGGGACCAAATGAATCAAAAAATTTGTGGATTTCTTTAGGTGCAGGCATCTTTGCAACCTTCATGTTGTACACATATTCCCAAGAGAAAAAAGCCGAAGTCGATAAACAACTTGGAGCGAAAGCACGTGTCGTTGTAGCCAAAGAAGATATTCGTGATTTAGATACAATTTACGACAACGCTTTAGAAGTTGTTGAAAAATATAAAAGCGATGTTGAACCGGATGCTTTCTCTGATATTCCGGATGTTGTGGGAACAGTAGCTGCTATTCCCATTAAAAAAGGTCAGACATTAACAAAAAATAAAGTTTTAGAGCCAGGCCCAGACACTGGAATGGCAATTCAAGTTTCTCCGAATAAACGTGCAGTTACAATTCCGGTTGATCCTACCCGCGCCAACGCAGGTTTAATTCGTCCGGGTGACCGTGTAGATATTTATGCTGTTGTTGATACAGGTAAAGGTGCTGCTCAAAAACGCGAAGTTGTTTTACTTATGCAAGATATTATTATCTTAGCTACAGGCGTGAACCTAAATAACAGTATTCCACGCACGATTGAAAAAGATCCTTCGGGCCGTGGCTTAATTCAAACAACGTTAACCGGCGATACTAAATACGGTAACGTGACTATCGAAGTTGATTCATCAAGTGCGCAGGATCTTGTGTATTTAGTTTCAACTAATCCGAGTAGTTTATTTTTCTTGCTGCGTAATCCACACGATCGTAAGCAAGTACCTAGACTTCCGTCCTCAACAGCAGAATCTATTCAGCAAAAAGCAATTAGCCAGACAATGGGCCAAGGGTATGGCCAGTCTAGTGGCTTTTCTCAACCAGTTCAGCCAAACTTAAATAATGGAGCTGGAGGTCGTCCTCCAGGCAATTAGAGGATGTTGAAAAAAAGCGTAGGGTTACGTTTAATTTTTATTTTGTGTTTTGCATTTCAATTTGTAAATGCCCAAAGCTCTGCGCCTTCATCATCATCAACCGCCGAAGAAAAACCCGTCTACGAAGAACTTGAAGAAGGCGGCGGAACCAATGTAAAGCTTTTAAAAGGCGAACCAAATAAACGCAGAATCAGAAGACAATTAAATCTGATCGCCGGCGTAAAACACGACGAAGAAATTTCTATTCCTGAAATACCTTTAACTTACAAAGGTAACGTCGAGCTTTTAGATATTCAAAGAATTAAAGGCACCGACACTTTTAGAATGTTCGCGGCCAAACCAGATGCAGCCAATGGTATCATCACAATTCATAATAAAAAAACCGGGCAAATCTTAGTTGAATTACGTGTTGATATTCGCGCGCAAGGTATCGAAAAAACATTGCGCGAAATTCAAGCCCTATTGGCCGATGTTGAAGGTATCGAATATAAAATCGTTAATAACCGTATCGTTCTTGATGGTTTTGTTTTATTACCAAAAGATCTAAAACGTATTGGTCAGGTTATCGGTCAATTCAAAGAAGGCGGCGCCGGAATCATTTCAAGCTTAGTTAGCTTAAGCCCGATCGCCAAAAAGAAAATTGTTGAATATATCGCCCGCGATATTAATAACCCTGAAATTACAGTTTCTTCAATCGGTGACTTTATTAAACTTGAAGGTTACGTAAATTCGATCGAAGAAAAAAATCGTATTAACGATATCGTTTTATTATATCTTCCGGATATCGTGACTGAAAGAGGACAAGAAAACTTACTTAATCTTCAGATGTCTGACCGTAAAGCGCAAACAGACATTAACAATTACGTGATCAACTTAATCCAAGTGCGCAGGGCTGAAGAAAAAACTGAGCCACCGCCAAAAATGATCCAAGTGGTTATGCACGTTGTAGAGTACGCTGAACGTTATATGAAAAGTTTTAACTTCACGTTCTCACCGTCTTTACGTGGTTTAGGTGAAGCGCAAACCCAGGGACAAGCTAATGCTCCGGGAAGTATTTCAGAATTAGCGGCCGTTGTAGATAACTTGCTTCCAAAATTAAACTGGGCAAGAACACATGGTTATATTCGTTTACTAGATACAGCGTCATTATTAACTCAGGATAAAACTGAAGAATCAGGTTTATCACGTACATTTAACGTGAATAACGGAACGACATCGACAACAAATCCAGCGTCAGCTAACGCACAGGCATTTACTTTAAGCCTGTCTGTATTGAAACCACAGATCAAATCAGAGCGTTCTGAATTAGTTCAAATGGGTCTTAAAGTAAAAACAGTGGCCGCTCCTGGTGGTCAGCAAGGCTTAATGTTTTCTGCCGATACTAATGTGGCCACGATGGTTTCTGTACGCAGCCGTCAAAGCGCCGCTATTGCCGGAATCATTTCTAAGAAAAGTGAAAATCAATTCGGTGGCCCTACGGGTGCTGGTGCGGTGATTACTTTAAACCACGGAAAAGGTTTTACTAAAAATTCAAGCAACTATGTCTTGTTCATCACGCCAATTATCAAATCATCAGCAAGTGCCGGCGTAGAACAAGTGAAAAAGAAATTTAGATTTAAAGATTAGTATAAAAGCCCAAAGGAGTATTTGTGGCCATAAATTCAAACTGTGCATTAATCGCTGTGGTCGGCGGAAAAGGTGGCGTCGGCAAATCCGTATTTGCTGCCAATTTAACAGCCGCGATCACTGCAGAATTAAGAACCCCGGTTCTTTTAATTGATTGCGACACTAAATCAGTGGGCGATCAGAATATTATTACTGGTTTAAAACCAATTAAAACTTTACGTGAACTTGCAACAACAACACAATCGTTGAATTCTACTCCAATTCAACAGATCGTAACTCAGCATCCTGCTGGCTTTTCATATTTAGGTGCGGTTCGCGGGCCTGAAGAAATTTTAAGTGTAGCTCCGGATAATTTATCTAAACTTATCGAATTTTTCTCGCGCAGTTTTAAATTTATCGTTGTCGATTGTGGTAACGATCTAGGCCCGATGCAAAATACGATCTTAGCTGATGCCACAGCTATTGCGTTAGTTTCAACACCAGAAATCTTAGTGGTGCAACAAACACAAAGAATGATCAACGAATTGATGACACAATCAATTCCGCGCGAAATGTTTCAATTAGTTTTAAATAAGGTTGGACCAAACGGTTTACAACCACAAATGATCGCACAGCATTTAGCTTTATCACCGATGGCGATGATTCCATCTGATGAAAACACAACTATGGCTTCGATCTCACAATCAAAACCATTTGTTGTAGCAAATCCTAAAGCTCCAATTTCTTCAGCGTATTTTGATTTCGTTAGAAAATTATCTGGCGGAACATTGCAACGTCTTAAGAGCATGCAAAAACCAAAGCCAACACCTCCGGCAGCAGCGCCTGGCGGAGCCCCTGGTGCTCCGGCCCCAGAAGTGGCCAAAGGCATGGACCCTTGGATTGTCACTAAACTTCGCGTGCACTCTGAATTAATCAGAACAATTGATTTAAAAAAGATCTTAGCTGAAGCCAATGAAGGCGAAAGTAAAGAAAAAGAATTACGTAATAAAACTCAACGTGATATTTCGGGCATCGTCGATAAAGAAGCACCGGATTTATCACGTGAAGACCGCCAAAAATTAACTAAAGAAGTTTTAGAAGAAGCTTTAGGGCTTGGCCCGCTTGAAGATATGTTAGCAGATCCTGCGATTTCAGAGATCATGGTCAATGGGGCGAACCGTATCTTTATCGAAAAAGGTGGTAAGGTTCAGTTAAGCGGAATCAAATTTACTTCAAACGATCACTTACGCCGTATTATCGAACGTATCGTGACACCTCTTGGTCGTCAGATTAATAATGCCACTCCTTACGTAGATGCGCGTTTAAAAGATGGATCGCGTGTGAATGCGGTGATCGAACCTTTAGCTTTAGATGGGCCTGCGTTAACAATTCGTAAGTTCAAAAAAGGTGGTATCAACCCTGAGAAATACATCGAATTCGGTTCTGCGACAAAGAACATGTTAGAATTCATGCGTATTTCTGTTGAATACGGTTACAACGTTGTTATCAGCGGTGGTACCGGTTCCGGTAAAACCTCGTTATTAAATATGATTTCATCATGGATTCCGGCGCATGAGCGTGTGATCACAGTGGAAGATGCGGCCGAATTACAATTAATGCAAGAGCACGTTGTGCGTTTAGAGACGCGTCCTCCTTCAATGGAAGGAACAAACGCCGTTACAATCCGTGACTTAATTAAAAATGCGTTACGTATGCGTCCTGACCGTATTGTGGTGGGGGAAACGCGTGACGGTGCTGCCCTAGATATGCTTCAAGCGATGAACACAGGTCATGATGGCTCGATGACAACAACACATGCCAACTCACCTCGTGAATGTATCGCCCGTTTAGAAACATTAGTTATGATGTCGGGTTTAGATTTACCAATGCGTGCGATTCGTGAACAGATCGCTGGCGCGGTGGATTTAATTGTACAGATCGTTCGTCTTTCAGATGGTTCGCGTAAAATCATCAGCATCACTGAAGTAGTTGGTATGCAAGGTGATGTTGTAACGTTAGCTGAAATTTTTAGATTTAAAGAAACTGGTTACGATAAAAACAGAAAAATTATCGGTCAATTCCAGGCAACAGGTACGGTTCCTTCGTTCGTTCAAGAGATTAAAGATAAAGGTGGAAACATCCCAATGGAAATCTTTTCGAATGAAGCTCCGAAAGCGGCACCGGCAGCAGCTCCTGCAGCGACAGCTGCAAAACCTGGAACGCCAGGAACTTCAACGGGTACACCGACTACACCACCGAAAAAAGCGGGATAGTGGAGTAAAGTATGGACTTAAGTGTTTTCAGACATGAATGGTTAGTGTTTCCATTATTTGGAATCTCTGTCTTTTTTGCTGTGTACATGTACGCCGATACTATCTTAAACCGCATCAGCAAAAGTGGCGCGCAAAAAAAATCTGAAATCATGATGCACATGAAACTTTTAGGAATGGATGTTGACGAAAAAAAAGTTATTCGTCTGCAACTTCTTTCAAGTCTTGGTGTGGGCTTTTTATTTTTCATGCTGGTTTGGCCAAATACTGCGATTGGTTTATTTTTAGGAACTTCAGTAGGTATTGCAGGCTTTCAGGTCTTACCGATTTTTTACAAAACTTTATATGAGCGCCGCTGTAATGCCTTCGTTGGCCAAATGGTTGATGCTTTAACGATTATGGCCAACGGTGTAAAATCAGGCTCAAACCCGCAGCAGACAATGGCTCGCGTGGTTGAAATCATGGGAAACCCTGTCAGAGCTGAATTTAACCAGGTCCTAACGCAAACACAATTCGGTCAAAGCTACGAAGAAGCCTTAACTGATTTAGCAGAACGTATTCCACGCCCTGACGTGCAAATGTTTGTCACCGCCGTTGTGATTTTAAAAGAAACTGGCGGTAATATGGCTGAAACTTTCCAGACCATAGTCTCGACAATTCGAGAACGCCAAAAATTAGAAAAGAAAATTTCTGCCATGACAGCCCAAGGTATCATGCAGGGAATTATCGTTTCTTGTATTCCTTTTGTAATGGGTATTATTTTCTTTATCCTAGACCCGTCTTTCATCAAGCCTATGTTCGAAACCGCCTTAGGCATCGCGATGCTCGCCATTATGCTAGCTTTGCAAATCATTGGTGGAATCGTAATCAAAAAAGTTGTTACAATAAAAGTGTAGAGCCTTACGGATAAGGCCCATCTAGACATACGAGGTTACTTATTATGAAGACATGGAACGTTCTTCTTGCGGTCACTGCGACTTTTGCGACTTTAATTTTATCTCATAAAGCGCATGCTTTAGTTGATATGAACAACGCGGGTTATTCCAATACTTGGACAGATTTAGAAGTTCCGGGAACTGGTTATGATATGCGTGTACTTCGTGCTTACAAAAGCCGTACGATTTACAACGGTCTATTTGGTTTTGGATGGTGTTCTGAATTTGAAACTAAATTAGAAACAACTCCTGAAGGAAATCTTAAAATTTCTGAATGCGGTGACGGTCAAGAAATCGTTTACTCTTCACGTGAATTAACAAAAAAAGATGTTGAGTCTTCAATCAAACAAATCATCGCAAAAATGCGCGCTGATAAAAAATTCAGTTCTAATACATCTGACTACTGGAAAAACATCGAAGCGCAGCTTTACGATGATTCAGAATTACGTTCGCAGTATGCCCGCCAGTTCGGAATTATCGTTCCGGTTAAAGAAGGCACTAAATACAGCGCTAATGCCAAAGAAGTTGAAAACGTCGTTTTTGCTAAAGGTGTCTACACACGCACTTTACCAGATGGCAGTATGCAACGTTTTGACGGCGAAGGCCGCTTAACTCACATGTACGATAAAAACGGTAACTTTTTAAAATTTGAATACCAAAAAGATTTATTAACAGAAATTACAGACAATAACGCCCGTAAATTAACTTTCAAATACTTTCCGAATAAAAAAGTACAACGCATTACTGGTCCAAGCGGCTTAATGACAGAGTACAAATACAACCAACAAGAAGATTTAGTTTGGAATCGTAATGCCTGGGCTAAAAAAGAAACTGATGTGTACACTTACGAGTACAACGAGTTTCACAACTTAACTAAAGCTAACTGGCCAGATAAAACATCTATCGCAATCAAATACGATAACGTAAAAGACTGGGTTTTATCTTTTACTGACCGTGATAAATGTACTGAATCTTATAAATACGAATTTTCAACTTCAAATCCAAAATTCAACTACTGGTCTACAGCAACTAAAGTTTGCGGCAAACAAACTTTAGCTACTAACCGTTATGAATTCTGGCACAAACAATTACCGACAGGCCAAGTGGTGTTATCACGTTTATTAACAAACGTGAACGGTTCAATCCGCGATATCACTTACCACGATACTTTCGGTAAACCTGTAACAATTAAAATCAATAATGACCGCGTTGACTTTGAATACTTCGCTGATGGTTTACCTAAAACTAAAACAACAGCAAATTCAAAACTTGAATACACTTACGATCCAACGATTAAACGTGTATCAACTGTTAAAACAAGTTTTATTAACGAAAAAGGTAAGGCCACAACAATTCGTACGACAGCTTTTAAATACGATGCTAAAGGCAACCTAACTTACGCTGAAAACAGTGACGGCCAAAAAATCAATATGACTTACGATATGAAAGGCCGCATTCAATCAATCACTGACCAAGCTAAGAAAGTGGTTAAGATTGATTACGAAGAGCGTTTCGGTAAACCTCAAACAGTCACTCGCCCTGGTTTAGGTTCAATTAAGGTTTCTTATAAATCAAATGGCGATATCGCTAAGGTCGACAGCGCTGATGGTGCTGCTGTAGCGTCACAGGTTGCCAGCACTTTTAATAACTTGTTAGATGTGATTGCCCCAGCAACACAAGAATTATACTTATAGGAGCTTTACGATGAAAAAAATTATCTCTTCAGTAATGATCGTTTTGTTCTCGGTAATGACTTTCTCAACTCAAGCTATGGCTGAAGACGCATTTCCAGCAGGTCGCGTAGCAGCTACGGGCCCTGAGCGTAATGGTGATGGCCAGGATGTTGTCACAGAAAATCAATCTGGCGTTACGGTATTAGGAGCTGGTTCATCTCAAGTTAAAACTTGTATGGGCTGCCAAACTTCGGGTGATCCAGGTTTAGTTCGTTTATCTTCGGCAAACCGCCGTGCAAGTCCCGGTGTGAAACAAACCATCGGCGCGGGCGCAACTACAGGCGGTTCTGGCTCAAGTGACCCTGTAGGCACTGGTAACTAATAGATTCAATTTTTCTGATTTGGGCTTAACAGCTGTCAAAACATTAGTCGTTCTCATAATGAGACGACCTCTCTAATCCCCTGAAATCACAGGGGATTTTTTATTGGTCAGAAATGTCATTCTTGGCATTCGGTTCGCTATATAGACTTATATAACGAACGCTTTAAAAAAGAGAGGCTCATATGAAAAAATCAATTATCGCACTTGCAGCTGGTTTATTATTTTCTTCTATCTCAATGGCATTATCAACGCCAGGATCAGCATCTGAAGCGCCAATCGTATTACCGTGCGGAAAAATCTTTACTAAACATGTAGCTCGCGATGATAAAAAATCAAACTTCTATGCGCAAATGTTAGCAAAAGCTAATACGAGTTCACCAAGCTTATCTAAACCAGGTAACTCAGCTAACTAAGATTTATTCTTCGATAGCTAAATCGTCTTCACTAATTTCAGGCTCAGCAGTCTCCCCCAACTGCTGGGCTTTCTCTGTTGAAATTTCTTTTCTTTCCAACTTACGAAAAATTCCCGTATTTCTAGAAGCCTGTTGCTGAGAAGCTTCTTCTCTAGAACCGCTTCCGAATTTATCTGAAATAAAACCTTGCGTCTTATTAACCCCTTCGCGAATGAGCTTTACACCGCCATCGGCAGCTGCGCGAACCCAGTGGGCTGTATCTGAGTGTTTAAAAAAGATAAAAGCTTTATTTTCTAAAGTTTCACCTGAAATTCTGGTCTGCGAAAAAATAACGATTACACAAGAAATTAATAAGCATTTAAGAACAAATTTGAACTCATCCATGTTGGCTACCTCGATGTCCTTTTTCTAGTTTATAGAATGATAATTCAAAGACGAAATACATTCTCGCGAAGCTGGCCAAAAGCATAGTCACAAGCTTGCGCCCCCAACCCCTTTCGTTAGACAATAAAGTTATGAACATCATCAGACTGTCAGCTTTGTGTTTTTTGTTTTTTGGTCTTTCAGCTTTTGCGCAAACGACTAATCTTAAAAGTAAAACTCCGTTTCCAACAAAATATACAAGCACTGCCGATCAAGCTTTAGTGATTAAGGCTCTTGCCGTTGCACCGGTTTACGATAATTCAAATAACATTTATAAAAAATCTGTTGAAGATCATTTAAAAAATCTGATTAAAGAAGACTACTTGTGGGCTTTAGCTGACTTTGTCTCACCTAAAAAAGATATGCGTGTTGATGAATTTGACGAAGATTCACAACTAACGCTGCAAGCTTTAGAACAATCCCAGGCTGACGCCATCATTACCGTTTTTTTAATTAAAGGCCCGCAAGGCTTAAGCATACAAATGAACTTCTACACGCGCGATGGCGGAAAGCTTTTAGTGCGCGAAGAATATCAAGATGCCAAGTTATTTGAAATTGCACGTGTAAACGAAGTGATCACAAAAATGTATGCAACTTTAAAATCACGTCTGCCTTACAGTGGTTATATCACTAGCCGTAGTGGCAACACAGTGACCGTCAATATCGGAAGCAAAGCCGGAATTAAAAACGGTGATGTGATCACAATTGCACAAGTTTTAAAAATCAACCGTCACCCGAAATTAAAATTCATGACAAGTGTTGAAAAAGAAATTATCGGACGAGTGTCTTTAACCCAAGTTGAACCTGATTCAAGTTTTGGCGAAATCACTTTCGAAAAAGAAAATGGTGTGATTGAACGTGGCAGTAAAGTTTTACCTCTGGATGGTGTAAGATATGCGCCGCAAGGTTCTCCTTCATTAGCAAATGTGGTTCCTGGCGAAAAAGATCCGGTGGAATGGTTACCGGCCCCAACACCGCAGTACGGAAAAATTTCTATCATGGGTGGAGCGACTGATTTTTCTGACAATGTGCTTTTAGTTGACGGCACAAGTTTAGAAGCTGATAAATCGACAGCTTTAACTTTTGATTTAGCAACAGAACTTTGGATTACACCTGAATACTTCGCTGAATTACAATTACAACAAACAAGCTTTAAAGTAGATAACGATTTAGCAGGCTCATCACCAGGCCGATTAAATTACACTTTAAATAAAATGGATCTTTCTTTTGGATATAAATATTTAATTGATGGAAACTTCTGGGGCCCGCAGATTTTTGCAAGTCTTGGTTATTACACTCACAGCGTGCGTGTTTCAGATTCAACACCAACAGGGTACTCATCTTTTGATTTAACAGGTTATGACTTAACTGTAGGCGGTATGTTTCCTGTTACACTTAAAAATGATGTGGCTTTAGGTGCCCAGGCTAAGTTTTTACTTTTTGATAAGTTTACTGAAAAACCTGTAGGTTCTGGTGGCGCGTCACCGTCATTTAATCAGTTTGATGTGATGGGAACTTACCAATACACAACAAATATCAATATTAAGGGTGTATTAAGCTTCACTAATGTGCAAACAAGCTTCTCGGGCACTGGCGCAAAAAATCCGCCATCACGCTCTTTAGATGAAAAAGTATCGACATACCTAGTGGGTATCGAATACCTTTTCTAAGCCATGCAAATTCTTTTTGAAGACGAATTTATTATCTGTGTAAATAAGCCTGCGATGGTTCTGTCGCAGCCTTCTTTTAATAAAGACAGAAAACCTGTGATGGAACAGCTCCAAGAAATTCGCCCCGATCTTAAAGGCACTTTGTATTTGCATCATCGTTTAGATTATGAAACTTCAGGCGTTTTTTTGATGAGCAAAGCTAAAATTGCCAATCACCCGCTGACTGAAATGTTTAAATCACACAGCTTTCAAAAAATTTATCACTGCTTAAGCCGCCCTAATCCTTTAGATGCAGGTAAAAAAGTGCAGTGCGAACAATTACAAGCTGATCAAAGCGAATGGATTATTAAAAATTTCATGGCTCCGGCTAAGGGCATGGGTAAAAAAACAAGAATGATTTCGGTAAAAAGTGGCGGTTGGCCCGCAGAAACTCATTTTAAAATTTTAGAAACAACACCAAAGTTTCACTATATCCAGTGCATACCTAAAACAGGGCGTACGCATCAGATCCGCCAACACCTTCAAGAAAGTTATCGTTCTATCTTAGGTGATAATATTTACGGCGGTAAAAGCAGTGATGTGCCTCGCTTGATGCTTCACGCTTTTCAACTGAATTTTCCACACCCGATTACAAAAGTACAAACGAATGTGGAAGCTCCACTTCCGCAGGATTTTAAAAAACTTTTGTCTCACCTACATCAAGGGTAATGTAGTTATCCACAGAAAATTTCTTTTTCGCGGCCTCTAAATCTTTTTCAGGTTGGCCATACTGTTCATCAGATAATTGAAACGCACCAAAGTGCATAGCAACACTGTTTTTAGCTTTTATATCGAAATGCACCTGTACTGATTCTTCAGGATTCATATGGTTTACTTTCATAAACCAGCGCGGCTCATAGGCCCCGATGGGTAATAACGCTAAATCAATACCACCCCATGTTTCACCAATGCGTGGAAAAATATCTTTTGAATACCCTGAATCTCCTGCAAAATAAATTTTCTTCTGATCAGATTCAACGACAAAGCCGCCCCATAAAGCTTTACGCTTATCTGTAAGTGTGCGCGAAGACCAATGCTGGGCGGGAACTAACGTGATTTTTGCCGTAGAACCGTTATTGGTGATTGTATGTGATTGCCACCAATCAAGTTCAATCGTTTGAATACCTTCGATATCACTAAGATAACTGGCATTACCTAATGGCATCACAAAAACTGGCTTAAATTTTTTATGCAAATCTTCAAGAGCTTGTAAATCCATATGGTCGTAATGATTGTGCGAAATTAAAATAAAATTAATTTGCGGAAGTTCTTCGATTTTAATTCCGGGATTACGAAAACGTTTTGGTCCCATAAAAGAAAATGGACTTGTTCGCTGTGACCACAGCGGATCAGTGACAAAGTTAAAATTTTTCGTTTGCAGTAAAAAGCTTGCGTGATTTACAAATGTGGCCGCCACTTTGCCTTCATCTAATGAGGCCGGCAGTTGTGGTTTCGCTTTGTTTTCGACCCATTCAGGATAATTTCCCTCAGGACGGGTTAACTGCCACTTTAGAACAGTCCAAAAACTTTTATCACTTTCAAGACCCGCATGATAAAAACGTTCACCATCGTAATGATCAGTGATGGGATATTTGGCTTTCATAGCACAACCTCCGAAAGCTGCCGATAGCAGAAGACATAAACTCGTTAATGATTTATTTAGCTTCATTCACAAATAGGCTAACGTGACTTACGAAAACTGTCGCCTTCTATTTTTGATACACCCGTAAAGGATTAGTTCGTTTATATAAGGTCTATAGCTTGCATTTATTTAAAGTAACAAACTTTAACCGTGAGGTCTTAAAATGAGACAGTTACTATTAGGTTTAATTTTAGTTACGATAAATGCCCAAGCTCAACAACAAGCAGTGGCAGTTCCCAATGCAGCTGTTCAAGCCGCTATGTCACGCGGAGCTTTAGTTTGTTCGACAGCAAAATCCAACTTAAAAGTGGGCGGCGTTGTTTTAGAAGATAGCTCTCCAGGAATTAGTTTTTCATATATTGAAGGTGCTACTTTCAAACATAAATTTATCGGTAAAACCACAGCCTCTAACGGACAAATTACCATTCACGGCCATTTAGTTTTTTTATCAGGTTTACCAAAGGCTAAAAGCTGGTTTGCACTTTCAGAAGAAATGCAGGGTAAAGAATATTATCAAGCTTTTAAATTTTCTCCGAAATACAGAAAAGATGGTTCGATCATCCAAGATCAAGCTGGAAGTTTCGAACAAGGCCGCATCAATATTCGCTGCACAAACTTTCGCGACATCGCAGAGTTCTTACCTGAATTAACAGAAGAACAAGTTAACCAAATCAAATCAGCCAATACCCCGAATTAAAGTTTGAAATCTGATCCTGTTTTCGGTTTACACTTTTAGCTGTAAACCCAAAACAAGAGTGACTCTCTTAATTAAAACATAGGTAATAAAAAAGGAGCCTTTAAGCTCCTTTTTTATTTTTGAAAAGTATCTAGAATTATTTATTCGCACCAGGGGCAAAGTTTTTCGGTTTACCGAATTGGCCTGGCATTGGTGGCGGAGCTTGCGGCGGTGGTAATGGCGAAATCGCTTCCGGATCTGCATCACGGAATTTATTCGTTTTCGCATCGAAACGCATTTTCACTGTACCTGTGGCACCGTTACGCTGTTTACCAATAATCACTTCGGCGTGACCTTGTTTATCAGCATCATCACGGTCGTAGTAGTCATCACGATATAACATCATGATAACGTCGGCATCTTGCTCGATCGATCCCGATTCACGTAAGTCAGAAGACATTGGACGACGATCTGCACGGCCCTCAACGCCACGATTTAACTGAGCAAGAGCAATCACTGGAACTTGTAACTCTTTGGCGATCGCTTTTAAGTTACGAGAAATTTCTGAGATCTCACGCTCGCGGTTATCAACTTTTTTCTCTTTTAACTGCATGATCTGTAAGTAGTCGATCATGATACAGTCTAAACCGTGTTGCGCTTTTAAACGACGGCATCTTGCACGAATCTCGAATGGTGAAATCCCCGAAGTATCGTCGATGAAAAATTTAGATTCTGATAAAGTACCTGCCGCTTGAATAAGTTTCGGCCAAGACGCATCTTGAATACGACCCGTACGTAACTC
Source organism: uncultured Pseudobdellovibrio sp. (assembly GCA_966250225.1). GTDB lineage: Bacteria > Bdellovibrionota > Bdellovibrionia > Bdellovibrionales > Bdellovibrionaceae > Pseudobdellovibrio. The sequence continues at coordinate 61,327 of CBINGM010000012.1, forward strand.
ATTCATAGAAATACGAGATTCACCGGCTAAAAGACGCATCATTAACGATTCTTTACCCATCTCGACAGAGAAGTAAGCTACCGACTTACCTGCACGAAGCGCCATATGAGAAGCCACGTTCAGAGAGAAAGCGGTTTTACCCATAGATGGACGGGCAGCAATAATGATTAACTCGCCCGGATGAAACCCGGCAGTCATTTTATCTAATTCAGTAAAACCAGTCGGAACACCGGTTACATCTAATTTACGTTGGTATAACTCTTCGATTTTTTTAATCGAAGCGGTAACGATTTCGTTCGAGCTTGTTAAACCACCCGAAGCGTTGTCTTCACCCACTTTTAAAATTTCGGCTTCTGCGAAATCGATTAATGATTCAACTGAATCAAAATCATTACCGAAAGATTTTTCGATAAAGTGCGTTGATGTGTTAATCAATTTACGCAAAAGAGATTTTTCTTTGATGATTTTTGCATGGGCTTCAATGTTAGCCGATGAAACAACTTTTTCTAATAAACTAAGTAAATACTGTGACCCACCAACTTGCTCTAATTGATTTTTGGCAATTAACGCATTCGTTACAGTGACTAAGTCAATCGGCTGAGCCTTTTGATTTAGATCTAAAATTGTTTGATAAATGATTTGGTGAGCGGGATTGTAGAAGTCAGTGTAAATAATGATATCGGCAACTTCATCTAGGGCTTCACTATCTAACATCAAGCCACCAAGAACAGAGAATTCAGCCTCAAGATGTTGAGGTGGAACTTTATTAATAAGTTGTTCTGGTTGTTTTTTGAATGAGTTGCGATCCATTTGCATCTTAAATTTTCCCCTCTTTAAGACCCCTAAAACTATTAGACACCGAGGACTTTAGGTCTGTCGATGTCTAATGTTTCGTATCAAATTTTAATTTGAATGAGAATAACTAGTAATAAAATTACTGAGTTAAAACTGGCGCAGTTTCGATAGTTTGAGGAACTACCATGCCAGTAGCTACTTGAGCAGCAGCACCTTTTTTAGGTTTTAATTTGTAGTTGTCGATTTTTTTCTTAAGAGTGTTACGGTTGATACCTAACATTAACGCCGTTTTTACTTGGTTACCGTTGTATGCTTTAAGAGCTAGTTCGATTAATGGACGCTCAACTTGTTCTAAAACGATATTGTATAAACCGTTTAACTCAACTTGTGCTTCTTTTTGTTGTTGGAATAATACTTCAAGTTTGCTTTTTACTAATTTCTCTAAAGAAACTTGTTGAAGATTTGCGACAAAAAGGTTTTCTGAATTGTTCAGATTTGGCGTCATGGAACTCCCTCTTTCGTTGTAGTCCGTGTAGCAGCTTTTACGCTGATTTAGTAACAGTAAGTCTATCTATATGCACCTTACATATAGATACAGATACCGTAGGTTTTAAATTAATGATGTTTTTCTAAACACCGCGAGTTGTGGGTAACCAAATATACTTATGTTGCTGCAAATGCAACCTAACTTTTAACTTTTTTTGCAAAATTCTTTCGGCTAACCACTGTTCAGATACTTGGCCGTGGGAAGGGCTAAAAAGCACTGTAAATTTTTTTGATAAATCATGTTGACGGCAAAAATTTTCTGACCAGTCCAAATCTTCTTGGTCACAAATTACAAACTTATATTCTGTAGTTTCATTCGAGAAATCGATGTTTTCCAATAGAAAACTATTTGCTGCTCCAGAGTTTGGAGTCTTTACATCTAAAATAACTTTAACGCGCGGATCGACCTCTTTAATTGATTTTGAGCCGCTGGTTTCTAACGAAACTTTGTATCCCGCATCACACAAAATGTGGATTAGTTTGTGGATATCCTTTTGCAGCAGGGGTTCCCCGCCGGTAATACATATATATTCGGCGCCATAGCCCTTGACGATCTCTAAAATTTTTTCAAACGACATATATTCGCCCTCATAATACGAATACTTGGTATCGCAATACGTACAACGAAGGTTACAGGCGGTCGTTCTGATAAAAACCGTAGGAAGCCCGGCGTAGCTGGTTTCCCCTTGGATTGAGTAAAAAATTTCATTGATCTTTAACTGCATAAAAGAGGCTATTTAGTACCAGCCTTTTGGATAGCCCTCAAGGAATAGCTTTAAAGGATAAAGCACGACTAGACTTCAGGGGCTTTGCGGCAAGTCTTTATAGAATTTACACTAAAAGGACTATGAATTCATTCTTCAAGAGATTCCAACAAGACGTGCGCGCCATCGGTTTTTTAGGCCTGGGTTTGTTTTTAGCCCTAGCATTAATGAGCTATAACCCCAAAGACCCTTCATTTAATTCGACCGGGCAAGGTTTGATTACCCTAAATTACTGCGGAATCTTAGGAAGCTTTGTAGCCGATCTTTTATATCAAGCTTTCGGAGTCACTATCTGGGTGGGTATTGCAGGTCTTTTTCACGCAGCCATTGAAAGTTTTCGCGGAGAAAAAATTCAGTTTAAAGATGCCCGTCACTTATTAGCTGTAGCCCTTATCGCCTTTACAGCAGCGTTAGTTACGATCTACATGCCGAACACAAAAATGTTTGATGGCCAGATTTATCCGGGCGGCTTAGTGGGTCTTGGTATTTCGATGGGATTTATTAAAATCTTAAATTCTATCGGCGCCCAAATTTTTCTTTGGACAATGTCGTTAGTGCTTTTTGTATTTTATTTTGAATTCAGTATTCAAGAAGCCGCTGAACGCCCGTTAGAAAAATTATTCGCTTGGTGGAACAAATTAGATAAAACAGCTTTCATGTCAGGTTGGGAATGGCCAACACTTAAAGCTTTGAAAAAAGAAAAAGCTAAAGACACAGCTAAAGAACCTAAAGAGAAAAAAGCTGATAATAAAAAACAAGAAGTTGAATCTTCTGTGGCCGAAAACCTCATCGCTCAACCAAAAGTAAAAGAAAAATTCATCGAAGAAGAAGACGATGAAGAACAAGAAATCGATGAAGACGCAGTCAACGGCATGAATGCCGCTGATGCGGATGATGAAGACGACGAAGAAGAGATGGATGAAGAAGAAACCGATGAATCTTCTGATGAAGCGGTTCAGGTATCTTCTTACGAACCACCGGCTCGCCGTAAAGTGGTGGCTCCGGTTAAAACTCCCCGCCGCGTTGAAAACTGGTCAATGCCGAAATTATCTTTATTAGAAGATCCACCTTTAATGCGTATTAAAATCGACGAAAAAGAAATCCGCAGAAAAGCTGATATCACTTTAGAAAAATTAAAAACATTTGGTGTGGGCGGACAAATCGTAGCCGCTAAACCGGGCCCAGTTGTAACGATGTTTGAATTTAAACCTAACGTTGATGTACGTGTAAATCGTGTATCAGATTTAGCAGATGACTTATCATTAGCTTTATCGGCGGAATCACTTCGTATTATCGCACCAATTCCAGGCCGTGACGTTGTGGGTATTGAAACTTCAAATACAACGCGTGAAACAGTTTACTTAAAAGATTTATTAGGTGATGAAAGATTCTGGTCTGACGATGTTAAACTTCCGATCGCTTTAGGAAAACAAACTAACGGCGAACCACGTATCGTTGATTTACGTAAAATGCCTCACTTATTGATCGCCGGTACTACAGGTTCTGGTAAATCGGTATTTACTGTTTCTACGATCACAGGTTTCTTATTTAAACATTCTCCAAAAACTTTACGCATGATCTTAGTTGATCCTAAGCAAGTAGATTTAGCGGCGTTTAGCGATATTCCGCACTTAATTATGCCACCGATTCGTGAGCCGAAAAAAGCGGTCTTCGCGTTACGTTGGGCCGTTAAAGAGATGGAAAAACGTTATAAATCAATGTCTAAGTTCGGCGCGCGCAACATTGAGCAATTCAACGAAAAAATGGAGGCTTTAACAGCTGATCAAATCGCTGAACATGAAAAAGTAAACGCTGAGTACGAAGCCCAAGGTGGAATTTTAAAACTTGAACAGTACTATTATACTCCACAACCTTACATCGTGATCGCAGTCGAAGAGTTCGGTGATTTAATGGCTGTCGATAAACAAAACGTAGAGCAAGCGATTGTGCGTTTAGCGCAAATGGCCCGTGCCTGTGGTATGCATTTAATGCTGGCGATGCAATCGCCGCGTAAAGATGTGGTTACTGGTTTAATTAAAACAAATATTCCAGCACGTATTTCATTCCGCGTGGCTTCAAAAATGGATTCTCGTATTATCTTGGATGAATCAGGCGCAGAACGCCTGTTATCACAAGGTGATATGTTATATTCAGCCGGCGCCGATAAATCGACTCGTCACCATGGTCCGTTCTTAAAAGAAAATGAAATCAATGCCGTTGCCAAATTCTGGGCTGACCAAGGTGAGCCTGAGTTTGACCCGATTGCGATGCGCGCTCTTGAAGGCGGCCCTACACAATCAAGCTTTGCCGGCATGAACGGTGAAGGCGCTGAATTTGGTGGTGGCGATTTAGATGGTGGTGATGACTACGATGAAAAATACGATGAGATTTTATCATGGGCAGCGACGCAAAAAGCGATTTCAGCTTCACTTATTCAACGTCGTTTTAAATTAGGTTACCCGCGCGCGGCTCGCTTAATTGAAGTGTTTGAGCGTGAAGGTGTCGTTGGACCTGCGAACGGCAGTAAACCAAGAGCTGTATTAGTCGCAAGTCACCAAGGTTAAACGTTTCCGTTTAACCTTTCGTTCTTTATTACAAGGGACTTGGCGTCCCTTGAACCCTTCCTCTAAAGGGGAAGTTTCAAACGGGGATTTTTTCCTCTATAAAAACTTAAAACGCAATACATTTGAGATCAGATTCTTAAATTAAATCTTAAAATCATAGCCAAGTGCATAAAAACAAACAAAATTTTTGTAATCGGCTGAGCCTTCGTGATGTGATTATTCATCGAAAGAATCATGACTTTAACTTTAAGGAGGATCTATGTTTAAGTCTTTAATTATCGCAGCTACTTTAGCTGTATCAGCAGTAGCGCAAGCTAACTCAATCGGCGAAGTTTTATTCGCTAACCAAAAAGCAGTAATGCAAGATGTAGTAGCTCAAGGTTTACCATGGAATGTTGGTGACGAGAATAACTACAAAATCACTATGGGTTTCTTACCAGGCACAATGAAAATGTTCGTACGCGAAATCAACGCTGACAGAACTGAAGCTTGGTTAGTTCAAGATGTTAACTTATTGATTCAAAAGCAAAAAATCGAAGCTTTAATCGATATGAACACTGGCGAAACTAAAAGAATGTTAGTTGATGGCCAAGAACAACAAGTTCCAGCTTCTAACTACGAAGTTATCGACCAAAAAGAAGCGCAAGTAACTGTTCCAGCAGGTACTTTCCGCACTATGTACATCAAAATCCAAGATAACGGTAATAACGGTCAAATCACTGAACAATGGGTAAACGGCCGTGATATTCCAGTTAACGGTATGGCTAAGTCTATGAGCGACAGCCCACTTGGAAAGGTGACAATCGAATTAACTTCATTTAAAAAGAATTAATGTCGATTTCTTTTCAATTTATTGAAAAAGCCGCGCTAGTCGCGGCTTTTTTTATTTCTAGCGTTATTTCGCCATCTTGGGGAGCTGTTCCCAATAAAAATGCTTTGGCTAAAACTCAGGTAAAAGCGCAAGAATTAAAAATCGAAGAAGCCAAAAAGAAAATCACATCTCTATTATTATTAAAACAGCGCCCGCAGGCTTTAGAAATCATTCAAGAGTTAAGCCGTACTAATTTAGCCCCTGAATTACAAAAAACTATTCTTCAATTAAAACTGGTTGTGATGAGTTCATTTTTATCATCAGAAGCTCAGGATTTTTTTGAATTAGCCTCAAGCCAATATTTAAACCAAGCTAAAGCTTCTTTAAAAAACACGCAAAAATGTCTTTCTATCGACCCTGAACAGTTTATGTGTTTATGGGCTGAAGCCAAAGCCAACAATAAATCAAATAGCCGCTATTCTTTGTTTTTAGAAAAAATGAAAACAACGGCCCTGGATATTCCCGAGCTTAAACCTCTTATTCTTTCTTTAGACAAAACCCAACCTGACTTTGTCAGTTTACAATTAGACCCTAATAGCAAAACAGAACTTTACGATGCGCAGTTATTATCAGCGATCTTAGAATTTGACCGTTCGATTTTAGCAAAGAACTATTTACTCGCTAAAGAATCTTTAGAAAAGCTTCAGCAAATAGCTCCGGATTACATTGATATCACGATTATGCGCGCGCAGCTTTACCGTCACACTTATGGTGAAGAATCAGTCGATAATTTATTAAACGTTGTCACAATTTATAAAAAGAAATGTGAAGCGGTTTCAGCAGAAGTAGCCCGTAAATATTTTTTCGACATTGATTTCTGCAGAAGGACTTTAGAATGAAATTAATTTTTGCTTTGGCTTTTATTTTATCTTTAAGCTCTTGTGGCATTAAAGGTAAACCTTTGCCGCCACTACCCGAAGAACCTTTAGTTTCAACTGAAGAAAAAGTTGAAACGACTTCTCAGCCTACAAAAGTTCAGCCTCTTAAAACAATTCCTGCGAAGAAAAAGAAAAGTAATTAATTTATGATTCACACCCACCAACTTTCTGGCGCCGGAAATACTTTTTCAGTCACTTGGGAATCTCCCGAGACTAAAGCGATTTCTGATCGTCCTAAATTTGTTCGCAGTGTGTGTGAAGTCACTAAAACCGATGGTTTTATTTTTCTATCTTGGCTTGATGAAAATCAGCATCACTTACAATGGGATTTCTACAACAACGACGGCTCAATGGCCGAAATGTGCGGAAATGCAACCCGCTGTGTGGCTTATTACGCCAAAAACGTGATGCACGTTGAAGGCAATCATTTAAAACTGCAAACCATTGCCGGTGCTATCGATATTAAAATTTTAGATAAAGAATTATTCGAAGTTAAAATGACAGCGTTACAAAAGTTTTCACACCCGAAATATTTCTGGTGTGATACGGGTGTTCCGCATATCGTGATCGAAATTCCAGATTACCCTAAATACCGTGATTTAAAATCTTACTGCCGTGAACTTCGGTTTCACGCTGACTTTCAACCGCGCGGAACAAACGTGACTCTTGTTCAACTAGATACAGCGGCCAATAAAATGAAAGCCGTTTCTTACGAACGTGGTGTTGAAGATTTCACAGAAGCCTGTGGAACAGGCGCCATGGCAGCCGCTTACTATAACTTAAACAAACGTGGGCAAACCGAAACATTGGTTGAAATGCCCGGCGGATTACTTAAAATGAATCTTTCAGACTTGCAGAACCCCTTAATGACCGGATCTGCAGTTCAATTAGGAGAATACGATGCAACAAAGAGCAACTGATTTTAACGGAGCTATTTCGGCTTTAGTTACACCTTTTTTAAATGGCGAAGTTGATTACGCCTCTTTAGAAAAGTTAGTGGCTTACCAACTTGATAACGGCATCAAAGGTTTTGTTGTTAACGGAACAACCGCTGAAAGCCCGACTTTAACTTCAGCCGAAGTGAGCAAAATCTTTTCTATGGTTCGCGCGCAAGCCGGCGTTAATTTTCCGATTATTTTAGGAACTGGTTCTAATTCAACAGCTAAAACTGTTGAGGCGACAAAAAAAGCTTCTGAGCTTGGTGCTAATGCTGCGCTAGTAGTTGTGCCTTATTACAATAAACCCCCACAACGTGGTTTAGTTGAACACTTTAAAGCCGTGGCCAAAGAGTCTGAAGTTCCGGTCATTCTTTACAATGTTCCGGGCCGTACAATCACAGGTATGACTGTAGATACTATTGCTGAATTAGCTGAAGTAAAAAATATTTTAGGTATTAAAGAAGCGACAGGTGATATTAAATTTGATCAAGAGTTAATTGCTCGTATGCCAAAAAACTTTTTAATGCTTTCAGGTGATGATCCAACTTACATCGACTTTTTAAAGTCTGGCGGTAAAGGCATTATTTCTGTGATGTCGAACTTAATCACTAAAGAATGTTCTCGCTGGACAGATTTAATGATGAGCGGAAAAGTGACTGAAGCTGAAGCTGATTTTAAAAAATATTTAAAATTAATCGGCCAAATGTACTGCGAAGCTAATCCAATTCCGGTAAAATGGATGCTTTATAAAAAAGGTATTATCAAATCTCCTGAAATGCGTTTACCACTTGTGACATTAGATAATAAGTTCCACGCCGAAATCACAGCTGAAATGCAGTCTTTAGGATTACTATAATGGCTAAAAAAATTAAGCTTGGTCTTTTTGGTTCAACCGGAAAAATGGGAGTGGCGATTCGCCAACTTCTAAAAAGTGACAGTGATTTTTCAGCCTTTGTTGAAGTTTGCAGTAAACCTACAGGTGATTTTGATTCAAGTTATTCTGATTTAAAAAAAGTTCCAGCAAACACGCTAAAACAAGTTGATGTGTGGATTGATTTTTCTCGCCCGGAAGGATTAATGGATTTACTTGCCATTATTCAACAAACGAAGAAACCTTTGATCAGTGGAACAACTGGTTTTGAAGGTAACCAATTTTCTAAAGTAGAAGCTACCAGCAAAAAAAATCCTATCTTTTGGGCTTCAAACATGAGCGTAGGTCTTTGGACAGTTCGCCAAGCGATTAAAGCACTTTCTACAATTTCACATTTTGATTTTGCTTTAGAAGAAATTCACCACACACAGAAAAAAGATAATCCTTCAGGCACCGCAGTGACTTTACACAAAGATTTAGAAAAAGCTGTGGGCAAAAAGATTGCTCCGGCTGTAGGGCATCGTTTAGGTGGCGTTTTTGGTATTCATACCATTACAGCCGCATCGCAAAGTGAAATGATTAAACTAGAACACAATGCTTTAAATCGTACAGTGTTTGCTGAAGGTGCACTCAAAGCCGCAAAGTGGATTGTCAAACAGCCTGCGGGTTTATATTCTATGGACGATTTAATGAAACCAACCCCTTCTTCAAAAAGGAAATAGTAAATGAAATTCTTTATCGATTCAGCTGATGTTAACGAAATTAAAATGGCCAACGAGCGTGGTTGGGTTGATGGTGTTACAACGAACCCTTCATTAATCGCAAAATCAGGACGTGATTTTCACGAAGTGATTAAAGAAATCTGCAAAATCACAACAGGGCCGGTTTCAGCAGAAGTTATTTCTTTAAAAGCTGATGAAATGGTTAAAGAAGGCCAAGTGTTAGCAAAGCTTGCTGATAACGTGGTAGTTAAAGTTCCAATGTGTGAAGACGGTATGATCGCCGTAAAAAAATTCACAGCTATGGGAATCAAAACTAACGTGACGTTAGTTTTCTCTGTAGTTCAAGCCTTACTTGCCGCTAAAGCGGGAGCAACAATGGTTTCTCCATTCGTTGGCCGTTTAGATGATATTGGAACAGATGGCATGAGCATGGTGGCTGATGTTGTACAAATGTATCAAAACTACGATTTCACAACAGAAGTTTTAGTTGCTTCTGTTAGATCGCCAATGCATATCCAGCACGCCGCTATCATGGGTGCCGATATCGCAACAATTCCTTTTAAAGTTATGCAGTCAATGACTGGACATCCGCTGACTTCTAAAGGTATCGAGATGTTTTTAGCTGACTGGAATAAAAAATAGTCGCTTAATAAAAGAGTGAAATATTTAAGTGCGTTTTTATTATTAATCTTTCTATCAGGCTGTCAGACGACAGCCTTTTATATTGAGGATTCGAACCTTCCGGTTCCAGAAACGCGCAAAGTCGTGGCCGCTATCATCGGAAAGCCGCGAATCATCAGCTTAAACGGCCGCGAACTGACCTCGACCTTTCATGATCGTAAATTCGAAGATCTTGATGAAACTAAAAAAATTAAAGCTCGCTACTACACTAAGGTCGTGATCTTAGGCCCGCGCAGACCTTATGAAATCAGCATCCAGGTTACAAAAGAAGTCTTAGACCTTGAAACTATGACTTTTGTCGATCAAGGAATCGACGAAGGTCTAACTATGAAGCGTGCCATTGAAATCAAACGCGCCCTTAACAAAAGTCTCGATACTTATCAGGCCGTTGACGCCGAAGAGGTCTTCTAAATATCCTATTAGTAGGGAGTGCTGAATTTGGCCTACTTACTAGCGTTTATTTTACCTCTAACTTTTTTCTATTCACCGAAAATAGAAAAGTCGAATATTGTGATGGTCACAAAACCATTAACAATTACTCAAGAGCGTAACACTCCGGCTTACAACCTTTATCAACAATCTCAGATTATTCAGAAGAATATGCAAATGGCTAAGCAACAACAACTTCGTGAGTTGGCTAGTCAAAACCGCACTGTTCAACTTTCGACAGAAACAACTGAAGAAGTAACGGCTGTGGCTTCGGTTGCTGAAATTAAAATTGATAAAGCTGAACTTCATGCTGAAGCTGACCGCCAAATTCAAGCTTTAGTAAATGCTCAACCGCAATCTTCTGTAACACCAGCATTTACCCAAACATCTGAAGGTGCCGTGATTCGCGGTAACTTTGAATTAAAAGACGGTGTTGGTATTGTTGATCACTTAGTTGTTTTAAAACGCGTATTCGAAGGCCAGTCTATCGAAGTGGGCCAAGTTGATTTACGTGCAGGCCTTTATCAAATCGCGGTTGGCGCTTTTGAAGGTGAAATCGTAGCCGAAGTCAAAGACCGCACAGGTATTTTAATCGGTGAAGATCGCCAAAAAATTTATAACTTAAAACGTGCGGGTACTTTCTTTGAGGGTCCAACATTACGTTTAGGCCGCCCTTCAGCTTTTGCCTTAAACGGCAGATCAGTTGATTCAAGAAAACTGTCTGATAAGAACTTACAAGCCAGTTTCTTCTCTGGTCATTACGATCTAAAAAAAACCAGTGACGTCTATCCCAATGTCGCGAGACATTCGTCAACGCTGGGCTTTATTAAAGATTCAACAGGTGCCGTAGCTTCAACACTTTCTGTTCGTTCAGCGGCTGATAGAAGTGATACTGTTTTATTCTCTCGTAAATGGGTCGAAGGCGCTGTTGACTATTTATCTGAACAATTACAAATTCAATACCTACCTGAAACGGGAATTATCATCGGCCGGATACTTGTCGATGGTAAACCGGTTCAAGGTGCTCAGGTCATGATTGAAAACCAACCAGGACTTGAACCTTACTACTTAGACCAATTTTTAATTCCTCAGCAATCGCAAAACTACTCGTCTGAAAACGGATACTTTATTATTCCGGGCTTAAACGAAGGTGTTTACGAAATCACGGCCTACATGGGTGATCGTCGTTTAGGAACCCAACAATTCTTAGTGGCCTCAGATACTGTAAGTTACCAAGAAATCTATTCATCAGCGATTCCAACATCAGTGATTGCCAGAAGTTTTGATTCATTCACTGGCGAACAAATCATGACTGAATTGTTTGTGCCAGGCCAAAAAGATATTATTAATTTAGAGGGTGAATTAGTTCGTTACCGCCACAATTCACAATACGGTTTAACTGAAGTTGTAAATCGCCCATTAATTCGTGATTACGCAGCCTATGTGTATATTCAAAGTCTTTCAAAAGACCACTTACATTTACCACAGGTTAAAGAAGCTTTCTTAGAGTACGTACAGGCCCAATCACAAATTCAGATCGAACCAGAAACATCTACATTTGTTGGTTTTACACCGAATAATTTCTTCGATGTTCACGTAGCTACAGAAAACTTTAACCCAGCTCATATCGTTTATTTCGATCAGGCAGGTAATATCGTACCAAAACAAATTGCCGGCGGCGGATTTGTGGCGTTTAACTTAAAACAAGGCATTCAAGAGTTAATCTTACAGGATCAAAAAACTGAAAGAAGCTTTTCAACAGTGTTCTACAGCCGTCCTTCAGTTTTATTTGTTAGCCATTTTGCTGAATAAAAGTTTTTACTTTTTCTTTAAAGAAATTTCCGCGCTCTTCAAAATTTTTAAATTCATCTAAGCTTGTTCCACCCGGGCTAAGTAAAACAACATCCGATGATTTTGTTTTTTTAAACACGTCATCTAGCGCATCATTTAATTTTGCAAAATACGGGCGATCTGACATTTGCATTTTTGTACGTGCTAATTCTCCGCAGGCCCCAAAAAAGATCGGCTGAATTTGTTTTTCTTTATGTAAAACCTGTAACTCTTCCCACGGAAGGTTTTTATCTCTGCCACCAAGAAGCGAATAAACTAAACCGCTGCCAGCTTTTTCTTGCGCAGCTTTTACTGCCACTAAAACTGAATCCATGGCTGTGGCTTTACTGTCATTAATGTAAGCCACACCTTTATGTTCAGCTACAAATTCAATACGGTGTTCAAGACCTGTGAAATCACACATCGCCTGAACCGCTTTATCAGATAAACCGATGGCTTTTACTAATTCATAAGCCACACAGAAATTATCTTTATTGTGCGCACCCAGTAGTTTTACTTTTTTAAGTAAATCTTGATTCGAGAAAGTTTTAGATGACGTTAATAATGTTTTTCCAGGCACACGAGGGGCGTATTTGACGTTATCTTCAGAAGCCGCGTTTAACACGCAAACTTTTTTCGTAATTGAACCGATAAAACATTTTGTCATGTAATATTCATCAGCCGAAGCATAACGTTCTAAATGATTCGCCGATAAAAAAGTAATTGCTGAAGTTTCTAATTGCAGGTCTTTGCAGTTTTCTAATTGGTAGCTTGATAACTCAAGCACGATATAGCGCGCTTTATTTTTACCTTGCTGTAACCCTAAAGCATATTCACAAAAAGGCACTCCTAAGTTTCCGCCCACAAAAGCATTTGGATCTTCAGCTTTTAGCGCTGCGCCAACAAGAGAAGTCACTGTCGATTTAGCTACTGATCCTGTAATGCCAATGAGCTTTTCATCAGTTAAAAACTGGCAGGCTAAAGTAATTTCAGAAGTTACCGCCCAGTTTAAAGCCATTAATTTTTGAATATGCGGACCTTTAAGTGGAACTCCGGGTGATACAACTAAAGTTCCAGGGGTAAGTTTTGCGATGTCTTCCCAAGATTTTAGATCGCCTTCTTTTTTTTCGTCGAAAAGCAAAACTTCATCGGCCTTTAAGCCTGTGGTTTTTAGCAACTGTACCGCGGCCATTCCGGATTTACCTAGACCAACAACGACGAAAGGTTTTTTAAATTTTTCTAGTTTAATTTGCGACATAAAATCTTACCTGTGTTCCGTGACATTAAATCAGACCCGTGAAACAATGTAAACATCGGCGGACGCCGAGGAGACGCAGTTGGACTTATGAGTTTAAAGTATACCGCAATTATCAGCGATCTTCATTTAACTGACGCCGAACCGTCGCGCCCAAAACACAAGGTGCGCCATCCGCTATGGAAAAAATTTAAAACCAAGCAATTCTTTATGGACCCGGCGTTGATTGAATTTTTAGATGAAATCGACCGCAAATCTCACGGTAAGCCTATTGAGCTTGTTTTAAATGGCGATATTTTTGATTTCGATAGTGTTATGGCTTATCCGATTGCGCCTATTTATAAATTTCACTGGATCGAAACACGCCGTGGGCTTTTTCCGCGCGAAGAACGTTCGGTTTTTAAAATGCAGGTCGTTTTAGAAGAGCACGCCGATCTGATGAACGCGCTTCGCCGTTTTGTTGAAAAAGGGCATTCGTTAATTTTAATTCCCGGTAATCATGACGTCGAACTGCATTTTCCGAAGGTACAAAAAACTTTTTTTGATACTTTAAATTTAGGGCCTGAAGATGCAAAACGCGTAAAATTTGTGAAATGGTTTTACATTAGCGAAAACGATACGCTGATTGAACATGGGCACCAGCAAGATCCTTATTGCTTATGTGAAAATCCGCTAAATCCATTTATCGTGAATTACAACGAATTACGTATTCGTTTACCGTTTGGAAATGTAGCTTGCCGTTACATCATGAACGGCATGGGATTATTTAATCCACACATCGAAAAAAACTACATCATGTCGGTGAGTGAATATTTAAGTTTTTTCTTTCGCTATTTACTATTAACCCAGCCGTTAATTATTTGGACTTGGTTTTGGGGAGCGGTGGCGACTTTAATTCACGTCACTTTCGATCGCTTCGGTGAAGTGTATAAGCCGCTTGAACACATGGAAGATATCGTTGAAAAAGCGGCCAAAGATTCAAACACAACACCAAAAGTTGTGCGAGGGCTTCAAGAGTTTTTTGCAACTCCGGCGACACAAAACCCCTGGTTAATTGCTAAAGAACTTTGGCTTGATCGTGCGTTTTTAATTTTCTTTGGTTTAGCGTTTACGTTTATTTTTACAACGCAGTTAAAGTTATTATTTGGAATTTCTTTTTACTGGGTATTTGTGCCTATTTTACTTTTAATTCCGTTTTTTCTTTTTTATGCACGCTCAATCACATCGCTTGTAAGTACATATAAAGAACCTGATGAGTGGTTGTTTTCACAACAATCTGAAATCACCGGGGTTCACCGTATCGTTTACGGGCATACACATATTCCTCGCCATGAATTTTACGGATCTGTTGAACATTTAAATTCAGGAACTTGGTCTCCGGCATTTACCGATGTCGAATGCACGCAAGCTTCTGAAAGAAATAATTATGTTTGGATTTACCCTTCCGAAGAAAACCCCGAAGTGCGTAAAGCCGAGCTCATCCAATTTCACCGAAAACCCACATCACCGAATTAGGTAGGCCGTACCTTTTTGGGGAGCGCCGCATCAAAAGGCTTAAAAGCATTTTATTTTCTCAGATCGTGTGTAAGCATTTTAAGGGTAGGTTAAATTAATTTTAATTGGAGGCATCATGTCTGAAGATATCTTAGTGGTTACAAGCAAAGTAAAAAAATTCATCAAAGAAAAAGGCCAAATGAACACGTCTGCCGAAACAATCGACATGTTAACTAAAGCTGTTGAGCGTCTTTGCGCTAAAGGCATCGAATCAGCTAAAGCTGACGGCCGCAAAACAGTTATGGCTCGTGACATCATCATCGACCATATCTAGTTAAATAACGGAGCCAGAATTCTATTTGGGTTTTGCTCTGTTTTTGATTCGCCTTAGGCGAACCTTATTCTAAAGGGCCGACCTCTCGGTCGTCCTTAATGCTAAACCGAAGTGAAAGCTTCGGTTTTTTTATTTGTGCTACTTAAGAAGTTCTAAAAATTCTTCCCAAGAGATGATTTTTACACCGACCGATTGGGCTTTATCTACTTTTGAACCCGGATCATCGCCGACAATTAAATAACTTAATTTAGCTGAAACGCCGGATAAAAGCTTTCCGCCGTTTTCTTCGATTTTTTCATGAGCTTCGTTACGTTTAACAGGTAATGTTCCTGTAACTAAGAAACTCATGCCAGTCAGCTTTCCTTCTAATTTTCTTTTTGGCGCTTCAAAGGTCATATACTTTGCCAAAGCTTTCACTTCAGCTTGCATACGTTTATCATGAAGCCATTTTAGAATAGTTGCTGAAACTTTTTCGCCGATTTCAGGAACTTTTTCTAACTCTTCGGCTTCAGTTTTCATGAAATTTTCAATCGTTCCGTAATGATCAGCTAACAGTTTTGCTGTTTGTTCACCGACAAAACGAATTCCTAAAGCATAAATGAAACGTGCTAAAGTTGTTTGGCGCGATTTTTCAATACTGTTTAAAATATTTTGAATCGATTTTTCACCTTGGCGCTCTAATTTTTGAATATCTTTATCTGTTAATTTATATAAATCAGAAAAACTTTTGACTAATTCTAACTCAACAAAAGCTTCGATTAATTTATCGCCCACTTTTTCCATGTTCATCGCACGACGAGAAACAAAGTGAATAAGTGATCCGATTAAAATTGATTTGCAGAATGGATTTTGACAACGAAGAACAGCTTCTTCTGGTTCTTTGCTGGCTTTTGTTCCACACGTTGGACAGATTGTCGGAATTAAGAATGGTTCTGAGTTTTTCGGGCGTTTATCTAAAATAACTTGCACAACTTCGGGAATCACATCGCCGGCACGTTGAACAATAACTGTGTCGCCAATACGCACATCTTTACGATCAATTTCATCTTGATTATGAAGTGTAGCATTGGTGATTGTAACACCGCCGACTTTAACTGGTTTCATTACAGCTACCGGAGTGAGTGCTCCTGTGCGTCCTACTTGCACCACGATATTTTCAATCACTGTTTGCGCTTGTTCAGGTTGAAATTTAACGGCTGTCGCCCAGCGAGGTGAACGTGCCACCATTCCTAAATCATCTTGTAAAGATAACGAATTGACCTTGATCACAACACCATCGATATCAAATGGCAACTGCGCACGATGTTGGTTAATACGGTGATAGTATTCAATTAATTCTTTTTCATCAGAAGTGCATTCAGTATACTTACGATCAATAACCGGAAATTTTAATTCGGCTAATTTTTCTTCGACATCCTTTTGCGAATCAAAAGTAATACCTTCGTACGCTCCAAGCGCATACGCAAAAAACTTTAACGGGCGAGACGCCGCAATCTTTGGATCTAGCTGGCGAATAGTTCCCGCTGCTGCATTACGAGGGTTAGCAAACACCATTTGGCCTGCTTCTTCGTAAGCCAGATTCATTTCAACAAAATCTTTTTTATCGATTAAAACTTCGCCGCGAACTTCTAAAAGTTTTTTATGAGAAATTTTAAGGGGAATAGATTTAATTGTTTTTACGTTATGAGTAACGTCTTCGCCAGTGACACCGTCACCACGGGTTAAAGCGCGAACCAGTTGTCCATCTTCGTAGACAAGTTCCATCGAAAGACCGTCAAGCTTTAATTCAGCAAAGTATTCTACGTCTTTATCATTTCTTAAGAATTTTTTAATACGGGCGTTAAATTCTTTAATGTCTTCTTCGTTATAACTATTCGCTAATGAAATCATCGGTAAGCGGTGATCCATTTTCTTAAATGCGGCAATAGCCTCGCCACCTACACGCTGCGAAGGAGAATCCGATAAATCCAGTCCAGAGTATTCTTCTTCAAGCTTTAGCAGTTCGCTAAACAATTGATCAAAGTCGTAGTCTGAGATCTCAGGTTTATCATGGGTATGATAACGCTCGTTGTGATAATTCACCTTTTCTTTAAGGTCAGAATGCTTACGCTTGATCTGCGCGCTGGCCGCAGTTTTAGTGGTCTTGGACATAAGTAAAAATCTAGCATTTTTCTCGTTACAACTGCAGCGAAATTTGGATATATTGTTGAGCGTAAAAGGATCTCTATGTCTGACAGTAAATTCAATAAAGATGTGATACAAAAAATAGCTAATTTAGCTCGCCTTCAACTGACTCAAGAACAAGCGAATGAGTTTAGCGAACAGCTTTCAAAAATTATTCTGCACTTCGATGAAATCTCTTCGATTAATACTGAAGGTGTTGAGCCGTTAATTACACCCTCTGAGATTGAATACACATTGCGCGAAGACAGCGTTAAACAAAATTTTCACGCTGAAGAGATGGTCGCCAACGCTCCTGATAAACAGGGTAACCTTTTTAAAGTTCCACCGGTGGTCTAATCATGGATTTATTAACAGCCTCAATGGCAGATACAGCTAAAGCGATCGCCGATAAAAAAGTTTCAGCCGCCGAAGTCACAAAATATTTTTTCGCGCGTGCCGAAAAATTAAATCCCACTTTAAACGCGTTTATTAAATTAAATCCAGACTGTTTAAAACAAGCTGAAAACATCGATCAAAAAATCGCTAAGGGCGAAAACGTAGGTGTGTTAGCGGGTGTTCCGTTTGGCATTAAAGATTTACTTTGCACAAAAGGTATTGAAACAACAGCCGCTTCAAAAATGTTAACAGGTTTTGTTCCACCCTATGATTCAACTGTCGTCGCTCGTTTAAAAAACGCTGGGGCTACGGTCGTTGGAAAATTAAACCTTGATGAATTTGCCATGGGTTCAAGTAACGAAAGTTCATTTCATGGCGTGTGTAAAAATCCGTGGAATCCTGAATACGTACCGGGTGGAAGTTCTGGTGGATCAGCCAGCGCACAAGCGGCTCGTTTAGTTATGGGCACAATTGGAACTGACACGGGCGGATCAATTCGCCAACCTTCAAGCTTTTGTGGTGTGGTTGGTATTAAACCTACTTACGGCCGCGTAAGCCGTTACGGTATCGTGGCATTTGCTTCATCACTAGATCAAGCTGGCCCGATGGTTTCAACTGTTCAAGATGCCGCTTTAACTTTAGAAGTGATTGCCGGAAAAGATGAATTAGACGGAACTACATCTTCTCGTCCAGTTGAGGCGTTTTCAAAAAACTTATCCGCTGATATGAAGGGTAAAAAAATCGGAATCGTAAAGGAATATCATAATTCTGAATTAGTTCACCCCGATATCAGAAAAACTTACGCACAAGCGCTTGAGACTTTAAAAGGTTTAGGAGCTGAGTTTGTTGAAGTTTCTATTCCATTAACTAAATATGCCGTATCAATGTATTATTTAATTTCAGCTTCTGAAGCGTCGTCAAACTTAGCGCGCTATGATGGTGTGAAATACGGTTACCGTTCAGATTTTAAAGATTTATCGTCATTACCGCTTGATGAATTCTACGCACAAACGCGCGCCGAAGGTTTTGGTAAAGAAGTAAAACGCCGAATTATCTTAGGAACATTTTGTTTATCATCAGGTTATTTCGATGCTTACTACAACAAAGCTTGCCAGGTTCGCCGTTTATTAAGAAATCAATACGACGAAGCGTTTGCCAAATGTGATGCGATTATTTCGCCAGTAACGACAACTCCGCAATTTAAAATTGGTACTCGCGTATATGATCCATTAAAGATGTACTTAAATGATATCTTTACCACGTCAACTAACTTAGCTGGCCTTCCAGGCATGAGTGTTCCGTTTGGATTAACTTCTGATGGGTTTCCGATCGGTATTCAATTAACAGGGCATCACTTTCAAGAACAAAAAATTCTAAATGTTGCTTACGCTTTAGAACAAAACTCTCCGGTGAAAGGAAAAACTCCAAGTGTCTACTAGTCATCCTTCATTTCGTGGTTTTGAAGCTGTTATTGGTATTGAAGTGCATGTGCAGTTAAAAACTGATTCAAAAATTTTCTCTGCCGATGCCACAACTTTTGATTCGGCCGATAATGAAAATACATCACCAGTTTCTGTGGGCATGCCGGGAACATTACCTGTCTTAAATAAAAAAGCGATCGAATACGCGATTAAAACGGGTTTAGCGTTAGGTTGTAACATCCGTAAAAAATCAGTGTTCTCGCGTAAAAATTATTTCTACCCAGATCTTCCTAAAGGTTACCAAATCTCTCAGTACGATGAACCGATCTGTGAAAAAGGATCGATTCAATTCGAAGTTGAAGGCAAAACTAAAACTGTGGGTATTACACGCGCGCACTTAGAAGAAGATGCGGGTAAATCAACTCACTTTGGCCAATACACTTTAATTAACTATAACCGCGCTGGTATTCCGCTACTAGAAATCGTCTCTGAACCCGAAATGCATTCACCAGCTGAAGCAGCTGAATACTGCAGATCCATCAGATCGATCGTGCGTTATCTTGAAGTCTGTGACGGAAACTTAGAAGAAGGATCTCTTCGCTGTGATTGTAACGTTTCGGTTCGCCCTGTCGGTGAAAAAAAATTCGGAACTAAAGTTGAATTAAAAAATATCAACTCATTCCGCTTTGTGGAAAAAGCTGTTGAATACGAAATTCACCGCCAAATCGATGCTATCGAAAATAAAGAAAAAATTGTTCAAGAAACAAGATTATACGATCCAGATAAAAACCGCACTTTTACAATGCGTACAAAAGAAGACGCGCAAGATTACCGTTATTTTCCAGATCCAGATTTATTGCCCATCATCGTGACAGACACGCAATTATCACAGATCAAAAAAGAATTACCGGAACTTCCGTTAATTCGCGCGGCTCGTTTTGTAAAAGACATGCAGCTATCAACACACGATGCGCACTTATTAACTGAAGAGCGCGATTTAGCTGATTATTTCGAAGCGACTGGTAAAACTTGCGGTAACTATAAAGCGGCTGCAAACTGGATTATCACCGAGCTATTACGTGAGTTAAACGACGCTAAACTTTCTGTAAGCCAATCAAAAGTCAGCGCCCAGAATTTAGCAGCCTTAATCTCAGAAGTTGATAAAGGCACAATCTCTGGAAAAATTGCGAAAACAGTTTTTAAAGAGATGTGGGATTCTGGTTCAACTCCGGCTGACATCATCAAAGCTAAAGGTTTAGTACAAGTTTCTGATCCGGGTGAAATTGAAAAAATCGTGGCTGATGTTTTATCGGCAAACCCTGATCAAGTAGCTGAGTTTAAAGCCGGTAAAGATAAGGTGGTCGGCTTCTTCGTTGGAGCGATCATGAAAGCTTCAAAAGGTAAAGCAAACCCTGGCTTAGTGAATGAAATTTTAATGAAGAAGTTGAAGGAATAAAAAATGAAATTAGCCAGTCTTGATTTAGGTTCAAATACTTTTTTGTGTCTTGTTTCTGAAATAGAAAATCAAAAAGTCACAAAAATTTATTCCGACGAAGTCGAGATGGTTAGACTTGGCCAAGGTTTATCGGCCAGCAAAAAATTTCATCCTGATGCGCTAATCAGAGCTAAAAACACACTGACAAATTTTAGAAAAACATTAGATCGCGAAAAGCCACAAGCTATTTTAGCTATGGCCACATCAGCGGCCCGCGACGCCGAAAATAAAGAAGAGCTTTTTAAAATCTGCAAAGACTTAAATATTCCGTTAGAAATTATTCCCGGCGAAAAAGAAGCTGAAATCACTTATCGTGGTGCTGTATCTGGTTTAAAAACCGCAGGTTCAAGATTAGTTGTTGATATTGGCGGTGGATCAACTGAATTTATTTTTGGCGAAGATCAAAAAATCTTAGCCGGAAAAAGTTTAGATATCGGCTGTGTGCGCTTAACAGAAAAATTTATTTCTGTTCAACCAACCCCCCAAGCTGAAATTGATAAATTACAAAATTTTATTCGTGAACAATTACAACAAATCATTAAACTGGCTCCGCAAATGCCAAAAGAAATTCTGGCTGTCGCCGGAACACCAACAACCATTGCTCAGGTTGAACTGGGTGGTTTTGATGCGGCAAAAATCGATGGCTATGTTTTAACTGAGCAAGGACTTGAGACCTGGCTAAAAAAATTAACCGGCCTGTCGGTTGCAGAAAAAATCGCGCTTGGTTATCCCGAAGGTCGTGCTGATGTGATCATTGTTGGCGTTATCACTTTACTTGAAACGTTAAAAGCTTTTAACCTTAAAGAGTTAACAGTTTCAACGCGAGGAGTTCGTTATGGTGTCGCACTTGAATTGGCGAAACGTTTTAATACTTAGTTTATTTTTTACATTTCAAGTATTTGCCGGACCTCAAAGCACAACTCCAAAAGTTAAATTCGACAAACAACAGATCCAGATCGGATCAAAAAAAATTACGGTAGAAATCGCAAAAACGCGTGAACAACACGAATACGGTTTAATGTTTCGTGAAAAACTAGCTCCAGATAGCGGAATGTTATTTATCTTTGATGAAGAAATGCCTTTAAGCTTCTGGATGAAAAATACTTATATCGATTTACAAATTGCTTACATCGGTAAAGATAAAAAAATCATCGACATTATCGACATGAAGGGCACTTCAACAATGCAAACTGATTTTCCATCATACCCTAGTTCAAAGCCGGCGATGTACGCGCTTGAAATGAATAAAGGTTGGTATACAAAAAACCGCATTAAAATCGGGGACTTGTTGGTTTTACCGAAGGCTCAGTAAACATTCCCCACCTTAGTCCAGTCTAAGACAACTTTCGTCTCGTCTAGCTTTCAAAGTGATCATTACATCTGCTTTGCTGCAACACATTCCGTGTGCTGTAATATTAATGTAGAAAGTAAAGACTTCGAGTCGCAATTATTTTCAAGGATGAGGATAAAAATATGAAAAAACTGTTATTGGTTTTAGCAGCACTTGGCCTTATGGCTCAATTTTCTGCGTGTACTGCGAACAAAGCACAAGATGATGCTGAATTCGTAGAAAATGCTGACGTAGATAAAATTGAAGCTGAAGAGCCTGCATTAGATGATGGTAGCTCACAAGCTGCAAACACAGCTCCGGAGCAAAATTTATCAACTGATAGTTCATTAGAAGCAGCGCTTGGCGAAGCACCAGCTGATACAACAGCTTCAAATGACAACTTATCATTAGATGCAGCACCACAAGATCCTCCTCCAACAGATATCGCAGCAGCTCCAACATTAGATGAAAGCTCATTACAAGCTCCTCCATCTGACGTACCGGCTGAACCACCTGCAGATTCTTTAGCTGCCAGTGATTTACCTCCGCAAGATTTAAGCTTAGATGATCCAAATGCAACAGCACCGGCTGATGATGGTTTATCTGCTGCTATGAACGAAACACCAACAGAATCTCCGCAAGATCCTCCTGCTACGGCGATGACTCCTCCTCCGACAGAACAAGCTCCGGCTGAAACAGCTCCAATTGCTGACGTAAAACCGACAACTGGATCTGCTGGAACAACTTCGTTGAAAAAAGTTTCTGACGCTGTTCCTTACGCTTTCGGTGATGGTTTCGTAAATACAATTTACATTGCCCGCCCGAAAGAAAAATTAAAAGACATCAGCATGACGATCTACGGATCTGATAAAACAAAAGAGCTTAAAAAAATTAACTCATTCTTAAAAGCTCGTGCCCCTCGCGCTGGTGATAAAATTGCTTACGTTTCTCCAAATCGTCCGACAGATTCTTCTAAAACAATTTCGTATTACGAAGATACTGGTATGATTCCTGAAACTTATGTGGCTCAAAAAGGTGATAACTTAAGAAAAGTTTCTAAAAAACTTTTAGGTTATGATAACGCTTGGAAAGAAGTTTGGTCTACAAACGCCATCGAGTCGAAAACGAAATTAGCTGAAGGTGAAACTTTCAAATACTGGAAATCACCGGCTTCAATCACTCCTCCAGCAACAACAGCAGCAGCTGAAGTTCCAAAAACTCCAGAAGCAGCCGTTAACAATATCGTGGCAAACAACCCGGCACCTCCTGCGCCTCCAGCTGAGATGACGCCGCCGCCACAACCGGCAATGAACGATCTTCCGCCTCCTCCACCGCAAGCTGATCTTCCACCGCCTCCAGCAGACCCAATGGCCGCAAACACGGCTCCTGCTGATCCGGCACTAGATGCAGCAATGCCTCCTCCTCCTCCTCCGGATGATTCACAATTTGCTCAAACTCCTCCGCCGCCGCCGCCAGAAGATAAACCTTCTAAAGCTCCAGCGATGGAAGAAGGTGGCGAAGAAATGGCTGCCGAAGGTGGTAACGACGATATGATGACAATGCTAGGAATCGGGGTTTTATTATTCGGTGCTTTAGCGTTCGTTCTTGTTAAACGTAAAAAAGCTCAGGCGAGCAGATCTCACGGTAACGATGCTCAAATGGGTGAAGGATTAGGAACTTAAATCCTCTCTACAAATGAAAAAATAAAAAAGGCTTGGTGATGAACCAGGCCTTTTTCTTTTTTTAAATTTAATTTTATAAAAAATCTTACGCTGCTTTTTTCAGGATGCCATCTAAGATACCACGATGACCCATGCGTTTTGTTTCCACGAAATAAATTAAATCATCAACGATTTGCACGTCGCGATTATTTTGTGGCAAGAATTTAACTCCAGCTCCCAAAGAATTTTTCCACACGATTTGTGCGGTAATCTTTCTTTCACGTTGAGCTACAACGAAAGTTAAATTAATTTTTTCTTCAACACGTAAATCATGGTTAGCTAATTCTAAAAAAGCTCCTGATAAACTAATGTTTCTAAGCACAGCTACTGAATCTTGTCTTGCATAGCTTCTTCTAAAACTAACATCTAAATGTAGCGGCGTTCTAGGTGCCGGGGTCATTGTATCCACTGTGATACTCCTTGTTTAGATACGTGGTTTCGGTTCCTCAAAGCTGAAGTCCGGGTGGTCCGCATACCTGTCCTCTTTTATCGGGATAAGTACTTGAAAGATTTAGAGTTTTTCTCTTTTTGAGACGATAAAAATGTTCCATGTTTCAAATTGATTGACTTTATTTAGGGTCGCAGCGATATTTTAAAAATATTCTCTTATATTTTCTACTAAATCCTATTTAAAAATAAATCACATTCCAGGAGCTCCAATTGGCTAAAAAAGAAGTTGTCATAGAACCGACCAAGAAAAAGTTTAGAAAAACAAATACGGAAGCAGCTACTGAAACTGCAGCACCAGAAGAAACTTCAGCTCCAGCCGCTAGCGAAACACCGGCACCAGCCGTAGAAGCAAAAAGCACTGAGCCAACTCCAGCTCAAGCCACACCAGCTCCTCAAGAAAATCAAACAGCTTCTGCTCCGAACGAAAATTCAGGTTCACAACAACAACAGCAGCAACAACAAGGTCAACAACAGCACCGCCGCGAATTCAGAAAATTCGACAACAATCAAAATAGAAATCAAAACCAAGGCGGCGGAAGACACGGTGGCGGCCAACAACAAAACCGTTACAACAACAATCAACGCCGTGATTACCGTGACCGCGATGACCAACAAGGACACAACCAACCTCAGCAACAACAAGCTCCAGTAGAAGAAATCGACTTAGCAGATATTAATTTAACTGATGAAGAAAAAAGCTGGTTAAACTCTAAAGATCTTAAATCTAAAAACATCCAAGTTTTAACTGACTTAGCGACAAAATTAAAAATCGAAAACGCAGCAGGTATGCGCCGCCAAGATATGGTGTTCGAAATTTTAAAACGTGCAGCTAAATTAGGTGATATCTTCGGATCTGGCGTTTTAGAAATCTTACCGGATGGTTACGGTTTCTTACGTTCTCCTGATTACAACTACTTACCAGGACCAGATGATATTTACGTTTCTCCGTCACAAATGCGTAAGTTCGGTTTAAGAACAGGTGACTTCGTTACTGGAACAGTTCGCGTTCCTAAAGAAGGTGAAAGATATTTCGCCTTAATCAAAGTTGATTCATTAAACTACGAAGCACCAGAAGCTTCTAAAGATAAAATCTTATTCGACAACTTAACGCCGTTATACCCTAACAAACAGCTTAAGTTAGAAAATAAACCAATGGAGATGACAACTCGTATCGTTGATATGATGTCTCCACTGGGTAAAGGCCAACGTGCTCTTATCGTTGCCCCGCCTAAAACAGGTAAAACAGTTTTATTACAAAATATCGCCAATGCGATCACAACAAATCACCCTGAAGTGAAACTTATCGTATTATTAATCGATGAGCGTCCGGAAGAGGTGACTGATATGCAACGTACGGTAAAAGGCGAAGTTGTTTCATCAACCTTCGACGAACCACCAACTCGCCACGTACAGATCGCTGAAATGGTTTTAGAAAAAGCAAAACGTTTAGTTGAGCACAAACACGACGTGGTTATCTTATTAGATTCTATCACGCGTTTAGCACGTGCTTACAATACGGTTGTTCCACCATCTGGAAAAATCTTATCGGGCGGTGTGGATTCAAATGCTTTACACAAACCAAAACGTTTCTTCGGTGCTGCCCGTAATATCGAAGAAGGCGGTTCATTAACAATTATCGCTACAGCGTTAATTGATACAGGTTCTCGTATGGACGAGGTTATCTTCGAAGAATTCAAAGGTACCGGTAACTCTGAGATCCAATTAGACCGTAAGTTAATGGAAAAACGTATTTTCCCTTGTATGGACATCAACAAATCAGGAACTCGTAAAGAAGACTTATTAATTGAAAAAGGTGATTTATCTCGTCTTTGGATCTTACGTAAAGTTTTAGCTCCGATGAACGTGGTTGATGCGATGGAATTCTTAATGGATAAAATCGAAAAAACAAAAACTAACGCAGATTTCTTAAAGAGCATGAATGGATAAAAATAATCAATCTGGCGACAATCGCCCGCTGATCAAAAAATTAGTATTACCACTGACACTTTTTATCGGTGGTTTACTGATCTTCGTAATTCTTTATAAATTTTTATTAGGCAACAAAATCCAATTACCTGGAACAGATTCAGGTCTTGGACAAGATGCCTTCCAGGCTCCGGCTGAAATTTCAACTTCACTTCAAATCGAATGTCAGGCGTCGGTTGATAAAATTGATAAACTTGATTCGTGCGAAGAAAAAGAAACAGAATTCTTAGCTAAAGTTGGTAACTGCGCAGGTTATAGCTTTGCACTTGAAGCTCCAAAATCTTTAGACAGTGACGGGCAGTACGCTGATATCGTTTTCAACGTAGCCGCTTGTTACAAAAAATTAGGTGCTGATAAAGTTGATAAAGCTGTTTCTTTATTAAAAAAAGCAGAATCAGACTTTCCCGCTTGGGAAGTTAACATGGGCCCCATCTCATGTGATTCTAAATCAACATTAAGCGCTTATCTTGATGCTTACTCTGCTGATGCGACATTTACTTGTACTAAGTCAGCTGATTTAGAAAAAGTTGTTCAGCAATTACAAAGTAAAGATTTAGGTTTCTTAAAACAAATGCTGTGGAGCAATCATGTTCCTGAATTAGGTTTACGTGATTCAGATGTATCTTGCCCTGAAAGCTTAAAAGAAATCACAAACAGCTTAGTAAAAGCCTTAAACCAATCTTCAAAAGTAAGTCTTAGTAATGAACAAAAAACAGATTCAATGACAACGTTCATTGAAATCAATAAAGGTTCTGATCTAGTGGCTTTATTAAAAGTAGCAACAAACCCAGATGGTTGTTTGTATCTGGATTCATTGCTTGTCTCTAACCTTGATGGTGTTGAATAGGTCGCGCTTAAACAGCGCACCTAACTATTTCGATGTAAATTTCTTATGTGCAATGGAGATGGCTTTACAGCCTTCTTCATCGTACTGACGATTTTCCATAGCTTCTTTGGCCGCGCAGGCATCGTCATCACCAGAAGCACATTCAATATTTACCTTAGTTTTAATTTTTATCGCCTTAGTTTTACAAACTGCCACAAAGTCATCGTCATCACTAAACCAACCAGCTTGGGCCGGCAATACAGCTAAAACCAGTAATACTGCTAATACTCTTTGAGTTGCCTTCATAAACAATTACCCCTTCGCAGGCCTGTACTTAAGTCTGCTAGCCCTTCTTTTCGGCCTATCGATGACGAAGCCAAAGGTATCTCAGAAAATTTTGTTAAGTTTGTTAAATTATTAATAATATCAATATGTTATGATTAATCACACATTGTTTTGATTATACCTAGAACCTCATGGGCTCTTTAGAAACAGAGGTTTCACTCCTTGCAACCCACTGTAAATAGGCAAAATAACGCGGATTTCCGCTTGAGCCTGGGCCAATTTTTATGCTATCACCTAGGTTCTCGAATTTACTATTAAAGCAGAGGATAATATGAAAGAAGGATTACATCCAAAAGTTAAAACTGTTGTGTTCAAAGACATCTCTTGTGACTTTCAATTTTTAGGAACAACAACTTTAGATTCTAAAGAAACTGTTAAATGGACTGACGGCAAAGAATACCCACTTATCAAAGTTGAGATCTCTTCTGCATCTCACCCGTTCTACACTGGTAAACAACGTATTCTTGATACTGAAGGCCGTATCGACCGTTTCAAAAAGAAATTCGGTTCGAAATCAGCTACAGGCAAATAGATTCTCGCAAGGTTATTTATTTAGAAAAGCGGCTTAACACAGCCGCTTTTTGTTTTTCTGATACGATAAAGATTTACATTCACCCAAAGCACGCGGAGCAAGTACCATGTTTTCAAAATTAGACTCAGTAGAATCAAGATATGAAGAAGTGAATATGGCACTTCAGCGTCCTGATGTTGCGTCTGATCAGACAAAGTATCGCGCGCTAATGAAAGAACTTTCCGATTTAGAAAAAATCGTAAACCTTTACCGTGATTACAAAAAGAAAACCGCAAATTTAAAAGACAGCAAAGAACTTCTTACGGCTGAACAAGATCCTGAAATGCGTGAAATGATCCGCGAAGAAGTTAAAGAACTTGAAGAAGCCATTCCGCAATTAGAAGAACAATTAAAAATCGCCTTACTTCCTAAAGATCCGAACGACGATAAAAATATCTTACTTGAGATTCGCGCGGGTGCTGGTGGCGATGAAGCTTCATTATTCGCCGACGAATTATTCCGTGGTTACGCTTACTACGCAGGAACTATGGGTTGGAAAGCTGAAATGGTGTCTTACTCAGCGGGTAATGTTGGCGGCGCTAAAGAAGTTATCGTCTCAATTTCTGGCGATTCAGTTTATTCAAAAATGAAACACGAATCTGGCGTTCACCGTGTACAACGTGTACCTAAAACTGAAGCTGCTGGCCGTATTCACACTTCAACTGTAACAGTTGCGGTTATTCCTGAAGTTGAAGTTAAAGATATTAAAATTAACCAAAGTGATCTTCATATTGAAACAATGCGTTCGCAAGGAGCCGGCGGACAATCCGTGAATAGAACAGAATCGGCTGTGCGCATTGTTCATATCCCAACTGGAATCGAAGTTAAATGCCAAGAGGGAAAGTCTCAGCTTAGCAATAGAGAGAGAGCACTTCAAATTTTAGCAGCAAAATTGCAAGCCATCGAAGACGAAAAACGTATGAAAGAAGCCTCTGATGTCCGTTTAGATCAAATCGGATCAGGCGATCGTTCAGAACGTATCCGTACTTACAACTTTCCACAAACTCGTATTACTGATCACCGTATTGGTTTAACAATTCACCAATTAGATCAAGTAATGGGTGGCAAGTTTGAATTATTAATTGATCCGTTAAATGCCCACTTCCAAGCGGAAGCCTTAAAAAAACAATCATCTAACGCTTACTAGGATCGCCCTGTGAAACTGAATGATGTGCTTCAAAAAACAATTCAGTTTTTTAAAGATAAAAACTTCGATACTCCTCGATTAGATGCAGAACTTCTCATTGCGCATGCTTTAAAAATGCCGCGCATTCAGCTTTATGTGAAATTCGATTCTCCGTTGAATGAAGCCGAAATTAATCTTTGCCGCGAATATGTCAAACGCAGAACCGCCGGCGAACCCGTAGCTTACATTATCGAAGAAAAAGGGTTTTACGGTCATAACTTTAAAGTGACGCCTGGGGTTTTAATTCCCCGTCCTGAAACAGAAATGATCGTCGATGAAGTTTTAGCTGATTTTAAAAAACACCCCCGTGATCAGATTCGTATTTTAGATTTAGGTGCGGGCACGGGCTGTATCGGTTTATCGATTTTAAAACATATTCCTTTAGGCAAACTGATTACTGTTGAAAAATCACCTGAAGCTTTTGCAACTTTAAAACACAATATCGAAGCTTTAGAACTTTCTGAGCGTACTGAGGCTATTAATGCTGATGTTGCAGATTTAAATACCGCCGATCTTGGAAAATTTGATTATATCGTTTCTAATCCGCCTTACATTGATGTGAACGACACTCAGGTTGAAGCAAACGTTCGTAAGTACGAGCCAAGCCTAGCCTTATTTTCAGAGGATCAAGGTCTGCACGCTCTTAAAACTTGGTCTGCTAAATTTGCTAAAAGCCTGAATGAACAAGGCTTAATGCTTTTTGAAATGGGTTACACGCAAGGGCCTGTGATGCAGAAGCACTTTTCTGATCTTCCGGGTCTAAAAGATGTCACGGTTTTAAAAGACTTGTCAGGACTTGATCGAATCATCAAAGCAAGAGCATAATATCCTTTTTCACTCGAGATGGGATATTTCTATGGATAAAATGCTTGTTACAAGTGGTGCTTCGTTAAACGGATCTGTTGAAGTCAGCGGAGCAAAAAATGCAGCTCTTCCAATTTTATTTTCTACGTTATTAGCTGAAGGCGAACACACATTTGATAATGTTCCGATGTTAAAAGATATCGAATCAACAGCTGAACTTTTACAAAGTTTAGGTTGTGAATCAAAACGTGATGGCCACACTTTTCGTGTTCACGTTACTAAATTAAAAACTTTTGAAGCCCACTACGATCTTGTTAGAAAAATGCGCGCAAGTATTCTTTGCTTAGGCCCTATCTTAGCCAAATACGGTGAAGCCGTTGTATCGCTTCCGGGTGGTTGTGCGATTGGTACTCGTCCGATTGATCTTCACTTAGATGCGATGAAAGCTTTAGGCGCAGAAATCGAATTAAAAGACGGTTACGTTTTAGCAAAATGTAAAAAATTAAAAGGTGCTACTGTGTTGTTTGAAAAAACAACTGTCGGCGGAACAGAAAATTTAATGATGGCAGCTACTTTAGCCGAAGGCACAACTATCATTGAAAACGCTGCTAAAGAACCTGAGATCGTTGATCTTGCAATTTACCTAAATAAAATGGGCGCAAAAATCACAGGTCACGGAACAAGTGTGATGAAAATCGAAGGCGTTGAAAAATTAACTCCTGCTCGTCACAGCATTATGCCTGATCGTATCGAAGCCGGTACATTAATGATCGCAGGTGCCATCACTAAAGGTGATGTGTTAGTGCAAAAATGTAATCCACAGGATTTAGAAGCCTTAATTAACAAAATGCGCGAATCAGGTTTCAAAATCGAAACAACAAAAGATTCTGTACGCGTTCTTCCACAAGACAAATGGGAAGCCGTAGACATTACAACAGCGCCACACCCATTATTTGCAACAGATCTTCAAGCACAGTTCATGGCTTTAATGACAGTAGCTCACGGAACAAGTGTGATCACTGAAACAGTTTTCGAAAATCGTTTCATGCACGTAAATGAATTAATGCGTTTAGGTGCCGACATCACTCCAAAAACTCAGGTAGCCGTTGTGCGCGGCAAACCAGGTGGATTATCTGGCGCCCCAGTAATGGCCACAGATCTTCGCGCCTCAGCAAGTTTAGTGTTAGCGGGTTTAGTAGCTAAAGGTGAAACATTAGTAGGACGTATCTACCACTTAGATCGCGGTTACGAAAACCTAGAAGGAAAACTTTCTTCACTAGGCGCAAAAATCAAACGCGTCCAATAAGCAAAATTTTAAAAATCAAAATGAAAAACAAAAAAGGGAACCGCCAAAAGCAGTTCCTTTTTTATTTCCTAAAAGAACGCCGAAGGCAGTTCGCCGAATATTTCAAGAATCGAAGAAAAGATTTTTTTCATCACAATGAAATTTAGCAAGGCGCAAGGAGAAGGCCCTAGTTCTACTAGGCCGCCGACGCAGCAACGCAGTCTAAATTTTATTGTGGTGGAAAAAATTTTGAGGGAAAAAAATTAAGGCAAGTTCGAGGAGGGGCCACAAACTTGCCTTTTAAAAACCGCTGCTGTTACCAGCATGATTTTGAACTTAAGAATCTATATTTACCAAACAAAGCTCTGAGGCCTATCCTGGGAGGGGATCCTGAATACTGCTATTCAGAGATCTTCGCTTGGTAATCAAAAACCGTAGTCGAATCTGAAAACGAAGTTGCGTTTACTGCTTGCTCGTCGCTGATGGCCTTAGCTTTCGCTGAGATCACCAAAACTGCGATGATGTATGCAACTGCAACCCATTTCATGTGAAGTTGTTAAAGCAACTGATGTGCCAACTTGAGACAGTTCTAGACCTGTTTAATTTCTTTAGAAATCCCTAATGAAATCAAGCGGTTCCAAGTTGGAACTGCCGCCTGGTTCCATTGATGGACTTTGGTCATAAGTTGGGTCCGATTTTTTACGATTTGAATGTCAGAATTTCGAATCCATTTCATAATAAATAAGTGGGAAAAAGAGTAAATTTTAACGATCAGTGGAGAGTCAAAATGGAGAATGGCCAAATCAAGGGGCCGTTTCCAAGTGAATCTATCAGTAAGATGATTGTTGAAGGTATCTTAACAGGCCAAGAAGAAGTGGCTCAGCACCCAAGCGCTGAATGGCGTCCACTGGCTAAAGTTCATGAATTTTATGAAGCGCTTTTAGAGTCTTTAGAAAATCCAACTGAGCGCGATGAAAAAAAAGCAGCGAAGATGGATGCTGAAACGCAGATTCAATCAAAGCCCACTGAAGACGTTGTTGAAGCCCCGCCTGATGTAGAAGAAGTTCCTGAATTCAAAGACGAAATCAAACAACTCGTCGAAGAAGAAATGAAAAAACCGGTGGCGGTTGTTCCTGATCGCGCTGTGGCCCGCACACCAGGTATTTCATCAATTACCCCGGCAGACAATAACGCCTTGTTAGTAGCTCGTGACCAACAGCTCACGATCGAAATGCAGCAATTAAAAAGTATTCAGGCTAAAGAATCTAAAAAGTTCTTTCCATTTATTATTATAATTATTCTTGTGGCCGCAGGTCTTTACTGGGTTTTAAAACCGGGAGCAAAAAACAACAGTGGCTGGGTTTTAATTGCACCAACCCGTGGAGCCGAAAAAACATTAACTGCACCAGAAATTAAATCTCTAAAAGCAAAAGCGATTCAGCTTATTAAAACCGGAACCTTAGAAAACACGCGTGATTCACAAAAGTTTTTAGCGCAAGCTTCTGAAAATTCTCCGAATGATTTAGAAACTTTAGGTTTACTTTGTGTGGTGTATGAACAGCTGTGGCCCTACACGAAACAAAATTCAAACGATTTAAAAGCGATTACCGTCGTGACTCAAATGGCGCGCACGGTGAATCCGATTTCAAGTTACTCAGATGCTTGCCAATCAGTTTACCTATTAGCTAAAGGCCAACCGCGTGATGCACGCGGTTTGATTGAAAGAACACTTGATCAACAATCGGGTGAAAGATTTATTTTATTTCCGTTCTTATATCTGATGAAGGGTCAAATCCTTGAAGATATGGGAAATCACATCAGCGCTGAAGCCTATTACGTCGAAGCGGTAAAATCGTTTCCTGGCTGGGCATGGGCGCAGTTTGCTTTAGCGCGCTCATATTACAAACAGGGTAAAATCAAAGAAGCTCAAGATGCCTACACAAACATTCTTCGCGATTACCCAGAACATAAAGGCGCTCTTTATGGCATGGGCTTAATCGAATTAAAAAATTCAAGCGCTGAAAAAGCATTGAACTTTTTTGGCCGCGCGTATGCAATTGACGGAAAACTTCCGAAAAGCTTTCACATGGATGCACTTCAAGAATACATCCAGTTATTAATTTCTAGAAAAGATACTTCAAAAGCCTTAGATGTCGGTCAGTTTGCCCTAACGATCAGCCCAAGCCACAGAGCCATTAAAGAACTTGTGATGTCATTAGGTGGTGAAGACCGCGGAAACAACCAATCAGCAGAATTAGTTTTCTTAGGCGATCAATTCGCAAGATCGGGTGACCATTTAGCTGCGCAAGCGCAGTACAAAGCAGCATTTGAATTTGATAAAACAAATGCAGAACCCGCACTAAAAGCTGCGAAAAGTTTATGGGCAATTAACCAAACGCGTGAAGCCTTAATGTGGGTCGACCGTGCGATCCGAGCTGATCCGAAACTTTCTCAAGCTTATGCGCAAAAAGCAGATTACCTTTCACAAAAATATGCTTTCGGCGAAGCCAGCAAAGCTTTGTTAGACGGTCTTAAAGCCGGCGGGCAAAACTTTGATATCGTAAAAACCCAGGCGCTTGTTGAATTTCGCAAAAACAGCATGACGACGGCAATCACTTACGGCGAAAAAGCTGTAAAGATGTATGATGCTGATGTTGAGCTTTTAAGTTTAATCGCAAATGCGAATATCAGTTTATTTTTAAATTCTCCGTCGCGTACAAAAGAAGAAGAAAACCGTAAAGCAAAATACTTAGAAGATGCCCAAAGATATTCAAGTAAAGCCGTCGATCTTGAGCCCGGTAAACCTGAAGCTCAGATTACTTATTCAAAATATCTTTATGCCAAACAAGGTAATATCGCGGCTGAAAATAATTTTAAAAAATTAATCGAAACTTTTCCGTACACGATTGATTACCGTTTAGGTTTAGCTGATTTCTATGAACTTCAGGAAAAATACCGTTCAGCTTCTGAAATCTATGCACAAATTGTTGAGGCTGATCCTAAAAACAAAAAAGCCTTAATGGGTTTAGCAAGATCTAATCAGTACATGAACGAGATTAAAACGGCACAAAAATATTTTATGGATGCTGCTGTTCTTGATCCATCTGATGTTGAGCCGTTATTTTCAACAGCCCAGCTTGAATTAGAAAATCCGGGCAGTAAAGATGCCAATGCGGTTATTCAAAGTGCGTACAAAAAATTTGAAATGGTTCGAAGAATTAACCCAAGTTACCCGCGTATTTCGTATTTCTTAGCGCGCTGTCATTTTGAATTGGGCGAATTTGATAAAGCTCTTGAGATGATCAAAGAAGAAAAATCAAAAAACCCTGGTATCGCTGATCCATACTTACTGGCGGCTACGGTTTACAACGCTAAAGAACAGTTTAAAGAATGTGCGGCTGAATATTCGCAAGGTATTAAGCTTCGCCCAACCTCGGCTGATCTTTACGTTAAAGCGGCCGCTTGCTACCGAAAAAGTGACGCCATGGACATCGCTTTAGACATGCTTGAAATTGCGCGCACTAAAGAAAGCGGCTTTGCTCCCCTGTACCGTGAAAAAGGTTTTATTATGGAAGCCCAAGGCGATCGTAAGCAGGCCAAAGAATTATTCCAACTTTACATCGAACTTTCGCCAAATGCGCTGGACAGAAAACAAATTGAAGATAAAATAGCTTCATTAGGGGGAAAATAGGCCATGACTCTGGGAGAAAAATTCAAAGGCTTTTCAAATGATCTGCAAGTAGGAGCTAAAAATGCTTCTCAAAGCTTTGCCCATGCAATGTTACGCCTAGTGTCCGGTTTCTTTATTGGATTAGTTTTATCGTTAATTATTCAAGAGCTTACCCAATCTGGGACCTTTATGCTGCTCTTTTTAACGATTGTCTTTACCACGGCTATTTTTAAAGCCCTTAGCCGGTTCGGCATGATGCAGATTTTGATCTTTGATCTTATCTGTGTGTTGCTTGGCACTGTGCTTCGCATGTATATTCTGATCGCTCCGGGTAAATAACCCTTTTCTTAAAACCAAGGATTTTTTGTGATTGATATTAAGCTCTTAGAGAAAAAAGCTGAAAATGGAACGTCTTACTTTGATGACTACAAACAGGGTCTTATCAATCGCGGAGCTTCCACAGAAATTCTTGAACAGATCATGAAAGCGAACATTACGCGCAAAGAAATGATCAACACAGCTGAAACAGAAAAAGCCCGCCAGAATAAATTAAGTGCTGAAGTGGGCCAATTAAAACGTGAAGGTAAAGATGCTTCGCACATCCTTTCGCAAGTTGATCAATTAAAGGCGCGCGTTAAAGAATTAGAAGCTCAAGCGGCCGAAACTGATACGCAAGTTTACAATTTATTATTAACTATTCCGAACAAACCACACTCTTCTGTTCCGGTTGGAAAATCTGAACACGACAATAAAGTGGTTAAAACGGTTGGCGAGCCAAAGAAATTTTCTTTCAAAGCGAAAGAACATATCGAGCTGGGTGAAAAATTAAATATTTTAGATTTTGAACGTGCTGCTAAAGTCACTGGGGCGCGTTTTACTTTCTTAAAAGGGGCTGCGGCTCAGATGGAACGCGCATTGATCCAATTTATGATGGACATGCACTCTACTCAGCATGGTTATACTGAAATGATTCCACCATTTATGGCGAACAGTAATAGCTTTGTAGGAACTGGTCAGTTTCCAAAATTTAAAGAAGACGTTTTTAAATTAGAAGGCACAGACTACTGCTTAATTCCAACTTCTGAGGTTCCGGTTACCAACTATTATAACAATGAAACTTTAAATGAAGACCAATTACCTCAGTCTTTCTGTGCGTATTCTCCATGTTTCAGATCTGAAGCTGGTTCTGCTGGTAAAGATACGAAAGGTTTAATTCGCCAACATCAATTTAATAAAGTTGAGTTAATGACTTTCTGTCATCCGTCTCAATCTTATGAAGTGCATGAGCAATTAACTTCTCACGCCGAGAAAATTTTAACTGAGTTAGAACTTTCTTACCGTAAGTCTTTATTGTGCACTGGTGACATGGGCTTTGGATCTGCGAAAACTTACGATTTAGAAGTATGGATGCCGGGTCAAAACACTTACCGTGAAATCAGCTCTTGCTCAAACTTTGAAGACTTTCAAGCGCGTCGCGCGAACATTCGTTTTAAACCTAAAGACGGTGGCAAACCACAGTTCGTGCATACACTGAACGGTTCTGGTTTAGCTGTGGGTAGAACATTGATTGCGATCTTTGAAAATTATCAACGCGAAGATGGAACAATTGAAATTCCAAAAGCTTTACGCGGCTACATGGGTAACAAAACAGAGATTAAATAGTTCTATAGAATTAAATCAGATTTCTTTCACGAAGGGCGTTTGTTAAAACGCCCTTTGCATTTTCGGCGATAATATCTCCATGAGCCATCACGATCATTTCTATATCTAACGATAAAATTTTCTCTGCCGTAATTTTAAATTCTTTTTTATTTTTCAAAGTGGTTTTAAACCAACGGCTGATCGCCGGGCGATTCCAGGTACCGAACGCGTGTTGAATAATCCAATTTAAAAAACCTTGTTGGTTATGAACATTAAAAATCAGATCGGTCACAACTAAAGTTTTTGCCTGTTTATGATAAAACATCATTTCGTGAGTTGATCCCCCCAAGACGGGAATTAATTCGATTTCTTCAGACATTGTCCAATTTTTTGGCAAAAGCTCAAAATCCCAGGTTAAATCATTGCGTTTCTGAGCTAAACCTTTAGCAGCCCAAAGCTTAGCTTCTTTGAGGTTTTTCTTCGCAGATTTCACGAAGAGGTGATGCAAATCACATGGGGCTACTATGTGCTTCACTTGCAAATTCGACTTAATCTCGGCCCAATCTGCCTCGGTAAAATCGATGGGCGAAATCATGATGCTATCACCACTATTCAGACGCAAAATTGTTGATCTAACAGGCAAAAAGAAGTTTTTAAACATCTGAATATCCGAATCGAAAGTGTAAACCCAGTCATTAATTTTCATTCTGGAATTTTCTTATGCAAAAAGAGCAGCTGTCTTGGGCTTTTCAGATTTTGTGTGCAGAGCGTTGAAATGCTGATTCGCGAAAAACTCATTGAACCGAAGGCTCATTTTTAATAAAACAATCGACGGAAAGTTGGTAGAGCGGTTGAATACACCAGTCTTGAAAACTGGCATCCCTTCGCGGGGATCGAGGGTTCGAATCCCTCACTTTCCGCCATTTTAGGCCGCTCAAAAAATCTCTAATTCATTCAAAAATTAAATATCACAACTTTGAAAAAGCGGAATTTCCAGAACTTCGCCTTTGTAATCAAGACGCTTTAGTTTTTCTCTAAAAATTTCTACGGATATAGCCTGACTTAACGGTGGATAAAAATCATCGTGATGATGAGGAATAACGACTTTAGGATTTATGATCTTTGTTTGTCGCGCAACAATTTCTTGAATATCTGAATGACCTTGTAGTGGCGCTAACAGGTAATCGACTTCTAAGTTTCGATACTGCTTGAGTTCTTCTTCGGTACAACCGGCAGAGCTGATAAAAAGAATTTTTTTATTTTTAATTTCAAACGAATAAGTTTGAACCAATCCTTTCGGATAACCTAGTCCAAGCCCACACAGTTTTGAACAATCACCTAACTTACATCTTTTTAAAGTTGAATAAACTAAAGGTAAATCAAACTTCACATGTGAACTGCGATGCGCGCGTAAGTTAAATTTTTTAAAAAGCATTTCATTGTGAGAAGCATGAATCAATTTATCTGAAGGTAAACCACGAAGCTTTAGCATTAAACCCGTTAGCCCCGGAGCAAAAATCTTGGTATCAGAATGAAGCGCAATCTGCGGAACATCGTAGGTATGATCAAAGTGCCCATGACCGATAAAAACCCCTTCGACATTTGCAAAAGAGTTTACGGTGAAAGGTGATTTTTCGCCTTCGCCCCGAGATAAAAACGGGTCAAAAGCAATCGTTCCTTGCTCGCCCTTAACAATAAAACCCGCTGTTCCTAACCAAGTTAAATCCATAAAAGTAACGATAGCACTACTAAGTCTTACAAAAAAGTGACTATTTACGACTCCTGATAAAGCCCTGGACGGTTCTAAGCTTATATAGCCATTTTATGCGTTTTAAGGTGGTTAGTTAATTGCTCTAAAACACCCTGTATTCATTTAATTTAATAGGAGAAAACCATGAAACTAATGAAAAATTCGGCCAAATACCTTGTTGCAGCAGCTCTTACAGCTTTTACTTCAGCTAGCTTTGCGCAATTAGCGCAGGGGTCTTTTAGCGGTAAAAACGAACACCAAGGTTCTATCACTAACGACCACATGACTTTATTAGTTAAAAAAGATTTAACACCGGGTTCAGAAGATTACTATGCCGTTTTAGCTGAATACGATTTATTAGCTTTCTCTAAAATCACTAAATGGGTTAACAGAATGTACGCTTACAAAATCGTTAAACAATCTGATTTAATCTATGCGATGGTTCCGTTATTCGCGACAAGCCAAGGTGATATCGTTATTAAAGACGAAGCTGGTGCTTCTGCTCTTATCTTAAAAACGCCAGGTTCGTTAGAAGGCGCAATTTTCTCGCGTACTGATATTCAAGATCCTACCAAAGTTGTTGAAAGAATTAAATTTACAGATAAATCAGCTGGTTCAACTTGGGAAAACTTCATCGCCGGTAAATACTTAGGTACACAAAAAACTTCTGGTTTAGATTATTTCAAAAACAACACATACAACATGCAAATCTCTAACGCTAACGTAGTTAGCTTCGACTACGAAAAAGAAAATATCCACGGTGACTGGGATTTACATGAAAGAATTCCGG
Organism: uncultured Pseudobdellovibrio sp.; assembly: GCA_966250225.1. Lineage (GTDB taxonomy): Bacteria > Bdellovibrionota > Bdellovibrionia > Bdellovibrionales > Bdellovibrionaceae > Pseudobdellovibrio. Next base: position 100,129 of record CBINGM010000012.1, read on the forward strand.
GCGTGTTCTTTACATTAACGCCGAAATCTAAAGACGTTAAAGGTTTAAACCGCGTTCAAAGCCGTATTGCAATGTTCATGGATATCGTTAACCAAAAACCTAAGAAAACTAACGATGAATTCATGATGATCAACCCAATCCAAGCTGATGACGTTGGTTTCTACTACGAAAGAGAAAACGTTAAAGCTAAATAATTCTTACTCAAAAAAAGAATAAAAAAAAGGAGAGCCAAAAGCTCTCCTTTTTTATTTTGTGTTTTAACGATTTTATTATTTCCAAGGAGCGAAGGCTGTATCTAAGCCTTTCATGTGCGGCGCCAGTTCCGGCATATGGCGCGAAATCACTTGCGCTAATGTACCTTGTTGGTCGATCCATTGAAGACCCGCTTTCGTGTAGTGGTCTGCATTGTAATAATCTGTAAAATAAGGATCAGCCATTAAACGACGTGAAGCCATTAAGATAAAGATTTGGAACATTGTCTCGCCGAAACCGAAGTATCTTGTCGGTTTACCTAAAAGTTTATTCACGTGAAAGAAACCATCGTCTTTGGGAC
>CBINGM010000013.1:0-96698 GCA_966250225.1 uncultured Pseudobdellovibrio sp.
TGTTGCGGGTATTGGTGGTTGCACACGCGTAAATGCTTTAATCAGCTTGTATCCAGACAATGAAGACTGGGCCAACATTGCCAAACTTACCGGTGACCAAACTTGGAACGCGAAAGACATGTACAAGCGTTTTCAAAATATGCAGTCAAATAAAGGCGGATGGTTATCGCTCACTCAAGCTGGTCCTTGGAGTTTAATGAAAGACCGCTTTTTAACTAAAATGGCTCTGGCAGCTCTTAAAGTTGATACCGTTGATAGTGCAAAAGGGTTTTTTGATAATCTTTGGGAAGGCGACTGGAAAGAAATCGAAAAAGCCGTTACTGTTGCGCCAAGCTTAAGATTAAATCCAAATGATCCGGGTTATGTGAATAACAAATACCCTGGCGTGTTTAATATGCCGTTTAATGCGATGAATGGTGTTCGCCAAGGTGTGCGCGAATATATTTTAGAAACTCGCCAAAAATATCCAAAAAATTTATTTGTAAAAACAGACTCACTTTGCACAAAAGTTATTTTTGATCCGAACGATAAAACAAAAGCTATCGGTATTGAATTTACTGAAGGGGCCCATTCTTATCGTGCTGATGTGATGAATAAAGCAAAAGCTCCTACCTGGATGGCGACACCAAAAAGAGCCCTGGCAAAACGTGAAATCATTCTTTCTGGCGGAGCTTTCAATACACCGCAATTATTAATGCTTTCAGGTATCGGTAATGAACAAGAATTAAATAAGCACGGTATTCCCGTTGTTAAAAATCTTCCGGGCGTTGGTTTAAATTTACAAGACCGTTACGAAGTGACAGTTGTCAGTGAATTAAATAAACCTATTTCTTTAATCGAAAATTGCACGTTTGCAAAAAATAATGATTTTGCAAAAGATCCTTGCTGGCAAGATTATGTGAAAAATCCAGATGGCCATATCTACAGCACAAATGGTGTTGCGTTATCACTGATTCGTAAATCTACTGATTCGCAAAAAACACCTGATCTTTGTATTTTTGGTATTCCAGGTAGATTTACAGGTTATTACCCAGGTTATTCGACGGATGCTGTTCCTAAAAACCCGAATGATCCAAGTTATTTCACTTGGGCTATTTTAAAAGGTCACACGAAAAATCACGCAGGTTCTGTTAAATTAAAATCGACTGACCCTCGTGATACACCAAAAATTAATTTTGCGTATTTTCAAGACGAGAAAAACGGTTTAACAGAAGATCTTAATGCCGTTTACCAAGGTTTAAATGTAGCCCGCCGTATTAACAAAAGTATCGGCAGCAAATACTTTAAACGCGAAGTTTACCCAGGTGATGATGTGACGAAATCAGAAGATTTATCTTCATGGATTATGAAAGAGGCTTGGGGTCACCACGCTTCATGCACAAGCAAAATGGGCTTAGCGACTGATCCGTCAGCGGTGGTCGATAGTAAATTTCGCGTTCATGGCATTAAAAACCTGCGCGTCGTTGATGCTTCGGTTTATCCGGATATTCCAGGCTTATTCATCATGCTTCCAACGTTGATCGTTTCTGAAAAAGCGAAAGAAGTTATCTTAGCTGATCACGCTAAGGGTTAATGTTGACAATGCAAATCCCGCTTTGTTTACTTGGTTATTCAAGTTTTACAAAGTGGGATAATAAATGTCAGTTGTTTCTAAATTTCTAACAGTTCTGATTTTTCTTCTTCCTACATATAGTCAGGCCGCTTTTGAAATTAAAAGTAGCCTTCTACCGTCGATTGCTTTTATTAACCGTTCTGATGTGGTTTTTACTTCGCACAATACTTTACTTTTTGGCGCTGGTGACTTTTGGGGTGGAGCTTATATTGGCCACGAGGTGATCAGTGAAAATGTCACTGATCAAACATTAGGTGGAGCTCTTCGTTACGGCCAACAACAGTTTTTTGAAATTCAAGGCGGAGCCTTTGTTAGAAAGTTTACGCAATATCAAACAAGTCTTGAAGGCAAAGGTTTTGCCGTTCAGCTTCTTTACGGAACACATTTAAATAGTGTTTTCGGATTAAGCTTAGGACTTTCTGGAAAAAGAATTAATTCCGGAATGGAAAAACGCACAATCATTACTTTGCTGCCACTGCTTAGTTTACGGTGGGGGTTTTAATGAAAAAATTAATCTGCGTTTTTATTTTATTTTTTCATATGGCCTACGCCCAAGCCTGGGAGCTTGAAGGATTTGCCGGAGCGCAAACAACCACTTATGACGATGTCGAAGAAGCTAACAGCACGGGCGTTTCAGCGCGGGCCAAAGTCAACTTCTACACTCAAAATAAAGGTATCTTTGCCAATCTAAATGCGCGTGGAATTAGCCCCATCGCCGGAGATCTTTTGGTGGGTTACGGCTGGCGCACTTCAGGCACGTGGTTTTTTGAAGGTGGTGTAGGTGGATCTTTATCAGCTATCTACGGTGCAAATATCGGTGCCCTGGCCGGAACCGGGTACCGTGTTTCAAATAATTTATTTATTAATTTTCCGTTGATTATTTCTGGGCCCGGAATTTTTTGGTCGCCTTACATAGGCTATAGTTTTTAAAGGATTAAAGTTTTATGAAAAAAATATTACCTCTGATTCTTTTATTTTTAACTACGGGTTGTGGTCAGGGTGTGCCTGAGCTAAGCCACACTGGTATTTGTGATGGTTATCCAGCATGGAACACCTCAAGCTATAAACTTCCATGGCCGGTCGGCACAAGCCATGAAATCAGCCAAGGTAACTGCGGGCCAGCCAGCCATTTAGGAGCACACAGGTACTCTTACGATATTCGTATGGATATTGGTTCTTCGATTGTCGCCGCTCGCGGTGGCGTTGTTGAAAAGTTTGAAGAACAATACGACGACGGTGGCGGGTGTGACGAATTAAATTATTTAAGTATTCGTCATAGCGACGGTACTTTGGCTAAATATTTACATTTAACCCGCAATGGTGTGTTAGTGAATTTGGGAGCTACAGTTAATCAGGGTGATTCAATCGCTTTAAGCGGAAACTCCGGTTGTAGTTCGGGAGCCCATTTACATTTTATGGTTTTAACTCCGGATGAAAAAGACACGATGCCTGTAACTTTCAGCAACACAACAAGCAATGCGCGCGGATTAATTTCAGGAAAAAACTATACAGCCCAGTAAAAATAAAAAAGCCAGCAAACTTTGTATCCCTGCTGGCTGGCTTTCTTAAAAATTAAATTTAAAATCCCGAAGCTACATTTACTGCATCATTTAAATATTTATCTGCGAAGATAAATGTATCTGTCTGACCTTTTACTTTACGAACATAAACACCTGGTTGATCTGTTGTTACATAGATCACGCGGTAATTTTGAAAGTAAGTGTTTTGTACGTTATAAATAATTTCAGCTCCTGATCCCGCCATTCCTAAAATAGCTTGAAACATCGTCGCATTTTTTAACATCGCACGACCAAATTCAGCATAAGCCATCGAAAATTCTTTATCGCGGCCTGCTTGAAAATGCGCTTTCATCACACGAGCAGCTTTTACTAATGAACTCGATACTTCAGTGTTTTCAGCCATGTATTTAGCTAGGCAAGTATTTGTTGCCATTGGCACTTCTGTTTCTTCAGGAGTACACAATGCTAACGCTGTTGATTCGTTCATAATAAAACTATGAGCAATTTGGTTAGCGCGAGCTGCAATCATTTCTGGCGTCATGCGAGCCGCCGCATCCATAAATCTTAATGTTTGGTCTTCGTCAAAATTAACTTCTAAATTGATTCGCGAAAACTTAAGTTTTTTATATTTCGGAATATTTAAAGCTAGTTGCTGGCTTAAACCTGTTTTTTCAATCAGATTACCAATAGTTTTATTCATGTCTTTAGTTTTTGTTTTATTGTCATCGGCATTAAAGACGTACTGACCGAAGATATATTTTGTAATTAAGTCGTTATCATAGCTATACAGTCTGTAAACTGAACCATAAAAAGATTCTGTTTTAACTGCCATACTGCCAAAAATTTTCTTACGTTTTTCTTTAACGTAAACACCGTAATCAACTTCGGCGCGTGTGTTATCATAGTAAGCGCGTGTGTCGCTGAATTCGTAGATTTTTCCTGCAGTCCAGCCCCATGACATAATAAATGGAATACCGAAATTGAAATGAGCTAATTTTCTCATTTGCATGCGGTTTAGTTTTTCCCATTTTTGAATGGCTGTTTGATTTGGATCAGCTAGTAGCATCTGAATGGCAGCTACGTTACCACGAATTAAATCGTGATAAGCTTTTTGACCTACAGGATCTTTATATTTGATCATATAAGACATGCCTTGTTCGATTTCTTTATACTTAGTTACACCAATTTGAGCGACTGTGGCATCAACCTGCATCACCAAACTTTTTGCATCGGTATTTGAAATCATCACATAAACTTCATCGGCACTTGTTTTTTCAACATACGTCGAGAAAGTACCTTGCACGATAAAATCTGTTCCTACGTTAACACCTGGCACACCTACGCCCACCGAGAAAATTAATCCCCCCGTTGTCGAGTAATTGACAGAATCATCAACAGTCCAAGTGTTTAGATCGCTTGCTTCCATAGGAATTTTACGAGCGTTGGCGTTCATCGCTTTTTCAAATGTTGGTTGAAATTGATTTGATACAGCTGTTTTTCCGGCCATTGGCATTAAACCCACATAAAGCCAGAATTTTCCGGCTAAGCCTGTTTTATTTGGCCAGTTCCAAGTTAGTTTTCCGCCCAAACCTGCTGAAATTTCAGAGTACTTAACAACACGAAAGCCTTTTGAATAATCGCCCAGAACTAAAGTGTCAGACGCTGATTCATAAAATTCTGAATTTTTTGGATGTGGTGTTAAGTTAATAACTTCTTCACCCCAATCAAAATCAAGAAAGAAGTCGGCTCTTAATTTCTTTTTTACTTTATCTTTATCTACAGTAGGTGTGTCGTCTGGAGTATCAACGGGAGTATCTACATCCGGCGGAGTTTCTTGCGCGTGGGCAAGGTGTAATGACATCGTACAAAGCGCTGTCATCAATAACAGGCTCAGTTTATTCTTTAAACGCATGAGAATCCTTCTTTCTTTAACAAATGTTAACAGTGGGTTAAACCAGTATAAGTTTTAGGGATTCTACAAAGACTGTGCCTTCAGTCTTTGTAGGTTTAAATTTTATTATTGGCTATTATTGCCCCAATTTACTTTTGGTTCGGGTCTTAACACGTCGACATTTTGTCTCGCGAAATCTTCGATATTAATAAATTCGTAGCCCATTTTTTTAAGTTCAACGACGACTCGCTCCATCTCACGTGTATCACCGTCGTAATCAGCCCACGCTCTGTAGCTTGATCCTAATGGCAAATGTTCAGGACGAAGAGTTTCAGGTGTTTGAAATAAAAACGGATGATAAAAGTACGAAGCCCACACATCACGCAAGACTAAATTTCTTTTTGCATCGGCAATAATTTCATCAGCTGTGCGCGGATAAACCACTTGGTCATTCTGTTTTGGCTGTACGTTACCTAAATTTTCTGGAAGTACACGTTGACCGTAAACATCACCATAAATTTCATACGGAAATAATTGGCCACTCCACGGAGACGTTGTTTCTAGAGAAATTCCGCCCAGCTTTTCCTGGCGGGCTTTTTGTTTTGCTATATCAGCATCGGTGTACCAAGTGCTTCGCGAGTGTGAGGGCAGAGCACTTTTTAACTGAACGTTTTGATAAATCATGCGTCCCATCGACCACGGAACTAAATGTGAAAATAAAATATTATCTAAAGCCGAAGCCTGATAGTGAGGCGTAATCCAAATATACGGATGAATATTAACCTTACTTAATTCTTTAGCGCCGATAAACATACGATCAATCACGTATTTAGCGCTGTCTTCAGCAATCGGTCTGTTAGTGCGCGCGTTCCAGAATTCAAAATCATCACCCGAAGCTCCGGTATGAGGATTTTTAATTTTACTGTATTGGTGAGTTATACCATGCCAGATAAAAGTGGCATCGTGAGCCTGTAGATCTTTAATCCAGGCTACAAAGTTTGGACGCTGCGAGGCCGGCATAAAACTTTCTTTCGCCGGACGGTCGTCGTACTTTAACGAGTCGTAATAAAACGGAATAATAGAAATATTAATCGGCACCTGAAGTTTTTTTAGCGTTGAAGAAATTAATTCTAAAACTTTATTATCAATCATCGGGTGCACGTCTTCGATACGCATCACCGCGTATCTTATTTTATGACGTGGTTGTTCGTTTAAGATATCGAAAAGTAAATCTGAAAACACTAGATAGCGGTCAGACTCGTGCATATAGCTAAATACAGAATCAGCAACGTAAAAGTGATTTTCATTGCGTAAAATATACGGAAGCTGTTGGCGGTTGTTTCCGTTATGTTCTGCCGTGGCTAAGATCTGAGTTTTAGCGCTGACCATATCTAGTGGCCAAAGAATACTCATTTCAAACGGCGCATGAAAAAAGCGAGGTTTTGTTACGCTCCATTCGCCGAATTTTTTAAAACGTTCACCTTTATAGTTAATATATTTATAATAGGTAGGTTTTGCTGTTGCATCTAAGTTAGTTGTATCCAGCGTTGTTTGACTGTCATAGCGGTAGTTAAAGGTTTTCTGTAAGACTTCGGGTTTTTTCCAGATACCATAACCGAGCCAAGCCACATTTTTTTTTGTTTCTATATAGTCTGTGTGGAAAACTTCGGGGATTGCCGCATTAAAGTGAGTACCGATGTAGATACTTGCTTTACAGCGATTTAGTTCGCCTTTTTTATAATTTTCAATGGGTTCTACAATCTGCTGTAAGTGAGGAAAATGCCCTAAAAGATTTTGCATAAAAACTGCGTTAGCATGACCTATCCAGTAATCGCTGGGCCCGCGATCGTAGAAAACCTGCACGCAATCTGCGGCATGGGTGATGGCCGGAAACAGCAGTGCAATAAGTATTTTTTTTGTCATCTTCGCTAATGTTGTTTTCATAAGGTTTGCTCCGTTTGTTTGATTTCTACCGTAGTTACTCCGAACATAGTGGGTAATTCGTGTGTGGTTTTAACCCATTGTGGTCGTTGGCCGGTTTTCACCGATTCGCGGTATGTTTTAAAAGCTTTAATCGAGGCTAATGTATTAATGTAGTTCGCCAGAAACCAGCGCACGGGAATAAGCAGTGCGAGTTTAAATCCGTTCAGTTCTGAAACTAAACGAAAGCGCTGAACCAAGCGAATGGCCATTAAATAAAAACTTAATTCCAATAAACCCTTAAGCACGTGATCCTGTGTTAATAAACGTGGCCACGTACCAAAAAATAAATGATACGAAATAAAAGAAAGCGTTAAGGCGTAAGAAGCAATTAAGACAATCGAATTTAAAAAGCTGCGGCGATCACGCCACAAAAAATAATTTTCTGCTAAAGTTTCAGACCACTTTAAATTGTCATAACCTTGAAAGCTAATTCCCAACGTCCAACGCGTTTTCTGGCGAATCGAAGTTGATGTTGACGCCGGAAAATATTCACGGGTGGCGATGTAATCAATACGATTTTTCTTTTGCGCATACCTGCAAACAAATTTGCTCTCATAACCTAAGCGCGTAGCCATCAAACCTAAGTGATAATCTTCGGTTAAAGTATCTTCTTTTAACAGTTCACCATTTTGTAATTGCTTAATTTCAGAGACAAATAGATGTGACATGGCTGTTCCCACACCCGCTGAGGGCACACCCCCTTTTAAATGACTGCGCACTAACATGTCTTTAGTGTGGCTTTCGGTAAATTCATCGATATAAATAGCGCGGGTTAAGTCTGTCCATTTTGTCGGAAGACTAAATACAGGAGTTTGTAAAAAATCGACTGTTTCCATTTCATAATTAATCAGCTTTAACGAAAGTGGATGAATGATATCTTCTGAATCATGCAACATATAGATGTCATAGATTTTTTTCTGCCAAATTTCGGTGGCAGCAATATACTGGGTAATCTGATTTAACATTTGCCCTTTGGAAGTAGGACCTTCTTTAGAATTAATCACGACATGAACGCGGCTGTAAGATGATTCTAAACGTTGAGCGGCCAAAACCGTTTCAACGTCATTGGGATAAACACCTAAGAAAAAATCATAATTTAAATAATCAACACGGCCGATATTTCCGTGAATCATGCGTTCGATAATGTCAGCTTCGTGCCAGTTAGCGATCATAATTGCAATGCGCTTTTGAGGCATGTTGTGCATTTGAGCCAGCTGGTCTAAAGAAATAGCTTTTGGTTTTAAATTAAAAACTAGAGCAATAAAGTCGATAAAAAGATCATCGAAGCAAAAAAATAAAACAGCTAGAACAATTACATACGAAATCATCATCCATAATGTTTCCATCTTAGAAATCTCCGACCTTGTAAATGTTGATTTGGCCCTGCCATTCACCGGCAGCATCGTCTTCACTGGAAGCCACAGGAATAAATAATTTGGCTGAGATAAAATCCCACGGCTGAAATTTAATGCCGATACGAAGATCCGTGCGTGATCCACCCCAGTTAGCCGGAGAATCTTTGGCGTAAATTTCTGTTAATAAATCTAAAACATGAAAATCTAAAGCTTTTGTATCCCAGTAAATACTGGCTCTTCCGGTACTTAACGGATGATTTCTTGAAACATCGGGAATATGAAAAGTTTCGGCGTAAATATCTAAAACAGTTCTTTCATTAAATTGATAATAATATCCACCGTAAAGACCGTAACGGTTTTCATCTTCATAATCAGATTTATCGCGCATGATAAAGTAGTGGTATTCGTAAACTAAAAAAAGCCAGTTACGCCAAAGGTTTAACTTTGCCTGGGCAACGCCACCATGCCTTGTCGAATAATCAAATTCTTTAGAATCCTGATATAAACCGTAACCACCGACAGCCAAACGCAGATCACGATCACCAAAGGCATCAAATCTTCGGCCGATCAATAAGCGCAAATCACTTTGCACAAGTTCGGTATCAGAAAAATAGACGGTCTCAGAATTAATTTCGTACTGATTACGGTAAGCCGGAATACCTAACGGAGTTTCTGCAAACACTGAAATAGAAAACAGGCTTAAAAAAATTATCCACACACATTTCATTCTGAGCGAGTTGAGCAATTATCATGACAGGGGTGGAGATGGGGCAGTTTGTTTTTAACTGGGACTATTTACCAAAAACACCCCATCTGAATTTTAACAAGGACATGTTGGGACATTAAACCGTGCCAAAGACTAGTCCAGTCCTGCAAAGCTTTTCAACACTTTCTTGACCTTTAAAGGGGTTTTTAAAACTCGACGATAAGCTACCTAGCACAACAACTAGGTGGAATTATGCACAAATTATTATTAGTTTCTTTATTAACTTTTTCATTCGTGGCGCACTCAAAATCACGCGTTGATAGCTCTGGTTATGGTTCATGTTCATTTTTATGCGACAACATTCCAGATGATAATCACGTGATGCATTCTATGGGACAAGCTTCGCTTCCAACTCTAAATTCAACAAAGCTAAGCATTCTTTCTTGGAATATCTATAAAGGCCGAAAACCAGAATACAGAAAAGCTTTTGCAGCCATGGCGAAAGGCCGCGACTTAATCATGTTATCAGAAGCAACTACGGGTTCTCCGGTATCTGATAGCTTTAAAGCGATCACTGGTTGGGAATGGCATTTAGCAGCTTCTTTCAACATGAAAGATGATATCGCAGCCGGAACTGTGCTTGGTTCTGCCGCTCGTCCTTCAAACGTTCATTACTACCGCACAAAAGATATCGAGCCGTTTGTAAAAAGCCCGAAAGCGACAATTCTTGCGTACTACGCAATTCCAGGAAGTGCTAAAAAATTATTAGCGATCAGCATTCACGGTATTAACTGGGATGGTGATGATGCTTTAGAGCGCCAATTAAATATGATTCTTCCAGAAATTAAAGCGCATAACGGCCCCGTGGTTTTTGCCGGTGACTTTAATACAAAAAATCCTTCGCGTGTGGCTTTAGCAAAACGTGTTCTAGCAACAGCAGGTCTTAAACAAGTTCCTTGGGAAAATCCTTTAAAGAAAAAACAATTAGATGACGCTTTTACACGTGGTATGTCAGTTAAGCGTGCGCGTTTAGTGAGTGACTGGATTGATAAAGGATCAGATCACCCAGCGATTGATCTACAAGTTGAATTAACAGATTTATAATCGTGAAATTAACGGGCGTTATTCTTAGTTTACTTTTATTATCTACAAGTCACACGTTGGCTTGTCAGAATTCATCAGCCGCTGATCGTGTGGTTTATTTTGGTGATTCACACACCGTGGGTGATTTCGGAAAACGCCTTTCAGAGAATCTTTCAAATATTTATGGCACTGAAAATGTAAAACGTTATGGTGTTATTGGCGCAGCTGCGCAACACTGGAATAAAAAAGATAATTCTTCATTAAGAAAATTAAAAATCGGTTATTACTGTGATGGCGATGGTTTAGTTAACGGTAAAGCTCCGGCAGCTGATTTTCCAACGCCTTCACAATTGTTTCAAGGTTCAGCTCCGCCGATGGTGGTTGTAGCCCTTGGTACAAACGATGTTTTTGGTGGTTGTCTTATTATAGACAAAGAAGAACAAATGGCCTCGGCCAAAGAATTACTTTCACAAATTCGCCCGAATTCAAAATGCGTGTGGGTGGGCCCCACAGAACAACCTTCCACGGGGCCGATCGGGCAAAGATGTGGCCAGGCAAAGATTAAAACTTATATTGATAATTTACGCGATACTGTCGGCCATCGTTGTACGTTTATTGATAGCCGAAAAATCACTTATCAGGGCAAACCCATTTTACCCAATCGTTCAGATAAACTGCATTACGGCGGAAGCTTAGCCAATCACTGGGCCGATAGTGTTGCCGAACAAATCGCAGGACCTCAGGTGAAAAAGAATAATTCTTCACCTTCAAAACCGGCGTCTTTTTCAAACTAAGTTAGACCTTCAATAGTTTTTATTTATAGGCAGTTGCCAACCCGGCAAACTGCCGTCACGATTAAAGCTATAGGAGATTTCAACTATGAAAGCAAAACTACCATTGATCGCACGTATTTTATTAGGCTTAGTGATGTTCTTATCGGGCCTTGCAGGATTATTAAACCTTGTTCCACCGCCACCAGATCTACCAGCGGACCTTGTTACTTTTATGTCGGGTTTAATGGTTACTAAATATTTCTTTCCACTTTTAAAATTAACAGAGACTGTTTGTGGCTTAATGTTATTAACTGGATTTTTTGTTCCACTAGCCTTAGTGGTTTTGGCACCTGTTGTGCTTAACATTTTCTTAGTGCACGCGTTTTTACAACCAAGTGGTTTGCCGTTAGCGATTATTATCGGTTTATTAATGGTTTATTTATCATTCTTTGCCGAGCCGTACGCTTCGAAAATTAAACCTTTATTTTCTAAAAAATAGTCTTTAGATCTTATCTGCATTGTTTCGCATTTGTTCTAAAATGTTTTTAAAACCAGGGCGAGTCAGAGATTCCTTACGGTAAAGCATATAAAACTGTACCTCCGGAATCAGGCTCGTCGGGATCTGAATCACATCCACATTTTTTAAATCACGCACATAGTAGCTTGGAACAATCGACCAGCCTTCGCCAGAACTTACCAGTTGCGATAGCATATTCCATTCTGGAAATACTTTTTTGTAATAAGGCTTTTTCTTAATCTGATATTTATCCAATAAAGCTTTATAGTTTTCTGACTGCGGCCTGTGTGAAACATACGGAAGCTCGACTAGTTTTTCCAGCACATCTTGCGAAAGTTTGCTGGCCTTAAGTTTCCAACGTCCCGGAATCGCGATACTGTAATCGTAGGTAAAAAATTTCTTTGCGTGCAAATCGCCAACTTGCGATAAATCATACGAAATACCGATATCAAATTTACGTTCGCGCAATCCTTGCGGCACATTTTCAGTTTTAATCGGAATAAACTCAACGGTACCAGGGCAGTTTACTCTGGCTCCCATAAGATTAAGAATTTCGCCAAGGCCCGCAATTTTATACCAGATGTTTTTTGCATCCTGCTCTTGCTCATTCAAAAGATTTAAATCATCAGCTAAATAATCAAAGCGGCTTTTAAAAAGTTGCCTGACTTTTTCTCCAAAAGGGGTGAGCACTTTTCTACGCCCCTCGAACACGAATATAGCCTGGGGAAAATACTGTTCAAAGCTTTTTAAATGGCTGGTTAAAGCTGGCTGTGAAATTTTTAGTAGAGCAGACGCTCTCTGCATGTTCTGAGCTTCAGTAAAAGCCAGAAAGGACGCAATCAGTGCATAAGGAGGTGTATTCATTTCATCAGTATAATGATATTAAATATAAAATTCTATCTCTTTAATTATAAATTGGAATTCTGTAAAAAGGCTTCAAGGCAGGGGAATGTATGAGTCATATCGGTCACAGAATGAAGCAATTTAGAGTTAATGCGGGTTTATCAATAGCTGAAGTCGCAGCGGCGGCGGCAGTGCCTGTGTCAACATACCGTGAATGGGAAAACGGCAGACAGATTCAAGGTGAACCTTATGCAAAAATTTCTCAAGCGCTGAATGTTACTTTGTATGAGCTTTTGACAGGCGAAAATCCTAAGTCACTGGATGTACTTCATAAAGTAAATGAAATTGAGCGCCTTTGCCAGGATTTGCGAAAACACCTGCAATCACTGATTGATGGGTAATTCGCGGGTTTTTTAACCAAAAAAATTAAACTGGGGCATTATGTGAACCACACACCCCAACCAATTTAAGAGGAGAATCTTATGAAACACATGTTACTATCGGCTCTGGTTATTTTATCAACGGCTTTAGCTCACGCTGGAAAAATTCAATCTGAAGAATTACAGATCGCCCCTTCAGATATCGACCAAGTTATTCGTTTAGTCGATAAAAACGACGCTGGTTCTTCTCACAAAAAATTATCAATCGTTGTCACTGATCACGGCATGAGTACAGATGTGTCTCCGCGCTATTCAATTTATTTAGGTTATGCAAGCTTAGCCGAAATGGGAAATATTGCCGTAGATTTTAAAATCAGCGATCAAGCGATTCAGTTTCTGGCCGCCTCAAGAAAAGCTGCCGGCATTTATGAAGTTGTAACGACGGAATACCGTGATGATGGCATGTACAAAGTAACGACAACAATTGATGCGACAAAAATGTTTTCTGATGAGAAAAAACAAAGAGAAGCTTGCGGTGGTGATTTCTGCGATCTGAAATTAAAAACTTCAGTCACGACGAGTGAAAAAATCGAAAAAGTAATGTTTGATTAATTTCACAAATAAAAAAGCCGGGTGATGAACCCGGCTTTTTAGTTTTATGCTATTAAATTTCACTCTTATTTAAGAGCTTGGGCAATTCCTGACCATAGATTCATTTCACTTACTTGCGAGTAATCATACACATCAAAGTTCACATTCATTGCGCGAAGAGTTTGTAACTCTTTTAAGAATTGTGTGCTTGTTGGTCTAACTGTTCCGTACCCACCGCTAAATTCAGATAGCTCAGTATGTACGATCGCAGGTTGAGACAATGTGTTCATTTGCGATAAGAATGATGTCGCAGCTGATTTAATCCAATCAGGGTTAAACACTGTTCCACCGTATTCAGAAGCCCACTGCGCCCACATGAATTCACCTTGAATATATGTCGGACGTTGGTTGACCGGTAAGGCATTAAAACCTAAGAAGTTAAACGCAATCGCTTTCGTTAAAGTCGCTGCCGACATCAATGTTCCATTAGATTGTGCCGTCCAAGTTTGTACGACGTGCGCTTCTTTACCTTTAGCTTTGGCTAAACCAAAGAAATTACCTAAATGTGAAATCACTTCATTAGCCTGTACTGTTTCCCATTGCGCTGAGCCCAGTGTTCCTGATGGATACAGCGATTTAAATTTAGCATTGGCCGCGGGATTATAATCGGCTCCGTTGTTCCAGTTAAAATCTAATTGGGGTTCGAACGCTTCAATACCATCAATGTTCGGATGCTTCGCTAAGAAGTCATTAATGAAACCTGTGTACCAAGCTTTAAATTCTGGATGAAAAATCGAAAGCAAATACAGATCGCTGTAAGGGCGATAATTACCGCCACTTTTATTTTTCATACGCCAATCAGGTTTAGCCGACCAAACTTTATAAAAGTTATTCATCGGAAGATCGGCAATAACTTTAATTCCACGCGCGTGCGCTTCATTAATTAAAGCGGTCGTGAAATTTCCAGTACCTAAACCACCTTCTACGTTTGTCATAGAATAAGTCGTTTTATAAAACGCCCCGTAATAAGGCGAATACGCAAATAAAAAGATCGTATTAAAGCCAGCGTTTTTAACGTTCTGAGCAGCCGTAGCAGCGATTTGCTGAATGGATTTTCCTGCTAATTGAGGGTCGTCGTAAACGTAACCCGGATCAAAACGAAGTCCTCTTACTGGAGTTGTTTGTGCGAAAGCTACGTTAAGAGATAGAAATGTCAGAAGGGCAATCAATAGCCTCATGTTTAAGACCTCCGTTGTCTTTTAGTGTTTTTGTTTCTCTCTAGATTGCTGAAAATCTAGGAACCTTGTTGCGATTTCAGTGTTGAGTATTGCGATTTGGCAATTCCATAAAATTGCGAATCTTGTTTAGAAAAATTAGACAATAGGCCTAATGCAGGAATTCAAAACAAACGGAGTGTTGTGAGAGAGAGAAAATAAGAGATTATTTAATTGAGAAAAGTTTTACGATTTTAAATTTAAATGCTCGCGAGTCTTAGCAAAACCAATTGCAGATTTACCGCTCGCTAGAAACTCAATAATTTTATCCGCTGATTGCTCTGGCGAAGATAGCGAAGAATCAATCGTTAAATCATACTGAGTGTACTTATGTACAATTGGATATTGTGCTTTCGCAGATCCAAGAGTTCTGTCTTTACGATCAAGTTCTCGCTTTTCAAGAATTTCTAACGGGCAGTGAATACCAATAAAATACGCCTGCTGGTCATGAAAAAGTTCAGCTAATTCAGAAACCCAGTTTTTTTCGATAAGCACATGATCTGCTAACACTAAATTTCCACGGTTGATCATTGAACGCATTGAATGGTGCATGCCACTCATCAAACGATTTCCTAATTCACCGGCGCTGGTATGATCCCATACCTCTTTCCACAGAGGTTGTTTCATGTACTGACTGGGTAGCATATACAGAAACTTATCTAGCCCCATTTCTAAATACGGACTTTGTAATTTTTGATGAAGACATTGAATAATGCTGCTTTTGCCTGCGCTGGATGTTCCGTTTAATAGTATGAGCTTTGGTTTCATGAAGCCCTTTAGAATAGGGTCTGCAGGAAGCAGATCAAAAGGGAAAATGGCGGAGTGGGTGGGATTTGAACCCACGGTACCTGTTTTGCAAGTACGAGTCTTTAGCAAAGACTTGGTTTCAGCCACTCACCCACCACTCCGCGCGCAAGTTTTTAATGCTGAAATAATATAGAATATGAAAATGCCATAGCGTTTTTACCAAATCAAGGAATGACCGATACTTACACTTGATTTTGGACTAATAAATCGGTAGAACCGTATTTCACAATTAAATTTGCTTATATTACGACAGTGCGGTCGTAGCTCAGCTGGATAGAGTACTTGACTACGAATCAAGTGGTCGGAGGTTCGAATCCTCCCGTCCGCACCATTTTTTGCCCAATTAATAATCAAAACATTATAAATCTTAGAATTGCGAGCCGAATTGAACAACCAATTCACCCGTATTAATTTTCGAATACGCTGAATCTGGTAACTCACGTTCTACACCGTTAAATTCAACATTATTGTAGATCGTTGTACGACCTAAAAATCGTAAAAATCCAACTGATCCCGGAAATTCAAAACCAACTCCACCCGAATACGCATAACCTTTTAGAACATCATTTTTTCGAAATGGATTTACGTGTTCGTTATCGGTGTAAGTCATTTTTGCGTAAACGATCGGGTCGTAGCCCGCATAAAAATAAACGACTTTTCCGAATGTAAAATAACCTCCGGCATAACCGCGAAGCATTTGATAATCATATTCAGAAACTCCGGCAGCTGAACGATGCTCGACAGCTTCTTCTTTCCAGCCCAGATCAGTACTTAAACCAATCGCGAAAATATCTGTGCGTAAACAGCCTTTAACCCCAAGGCTTAACCCCATGTTATAAAAGAAGTTCCAGGATTTTTTATGATCGACCGAACCATCGGTAGCGTTAAAATCAGTTCCCCCGAATTGCGGAGAAAAATAAACTTCACCACCAAAACCAACAGCCTTAGCGGATAACGGTAACAAAACCCCCATAAATAGGGTTAAGCAGATCATAATTTGCATCATTAGCATGCAGCCCCTCCAACTAAACATGATTTTGCATGATATTGGTGGCACAAACAATGCGACCAAAGCTTAGAAAAAAGTTAAGCTTCCTAAAACTAAGCTTTTTACCTAGACTTAAAGAGTGAACAAAAAACTCATTTTTAAAATCAGCATCTTAGTTGTCGGTCTTGTAAGCATTTTTCTTTTTAAAGGCTATTTGACCAAGAATTCTTATCACCAACCGGATATGACTGAAATCACTAAGCAAGTGGCTTCATTTCAATGGTGTTCTGAGACAAAAGGCACAGTGAAATGGCAAGATTCTGAGCTAAAAGCTAAATATAAAAAGTGGACTGATTATGCTCTTCGCAAAAAATTCTGCAAAGTTGATCTAGAGCCTTTATCAGAGGCAGAAATGAACAACGCAAACTGGCGCGACCTGGCCATGGCGATGGATTCTCAAGCAGCCATCGTTAAATTAGAGTGGGATAAGGGGCTTCAAGTTTTTAGAGCTGCGGGCCTACCGTTTAAATCGAAAAAATTGAGTCGAGAGCTTCTTGACGAAGGCCACTGAATTAGTTAGTTTGGTGAGCACTGTTCAGATGTAGCTCAGTTGGTAGAGCAAGCGACTGTTAATCGCTTGGTCGCAGGTTCGAGTCCTGCCATCTGAGCCATTTTATTTTGGTTCGAACATGTAAACCCTTGGAGAAATCCGAGGGTTTTTTTTTGCTTTTTTTAGTACTTCGTTTTTGGCGTAGTTGTTCCTGAAGTCGCATGCTCAGGCGGGCGGGGGAACTTATCTGTCTGCAACGCCTTTCCACGCGCTCTTGTACCAATGTAACTGTGCGGACCAGAGGGATCTGTCTGACCTTTTCTTTCAGCCACACCTTCAGAAGTTGCATTGGGTGTTGATGGTTTTTTATCTGCATCTTCAACAATAGCTTCTGAAGAAGTTTTTAAATCGGTATCCTCTGATGCTGATCCCGCAGTCGCTGAACTTGGTTTTGATCCCATGCTCATAGTTAGGCTGGCAAAAACTAACAGTGCTAAAAATTTTGTTTTCATTTTTTCTCCTCGATAAATTTTTAACAAAATCCGCGATCCTGGTTTTGGCTTGTGTTGACTAACCAAGCCTGAAAATTTTTTCAAGCTTGGTTATTTTTATTTAGTAGTTTGATTTTGGTGTAACAGCTCCAGATGCCGTATTGTTTCTTGAAGTTCGACGGGACATGTCTTGGTCATTTTTTCTTGCCTCAATATCTTTAGTCATTGAGTCATCGGTGTCCGCCTGATTTGTTGTTGTATTTACATCAGCATCTTGTGTTGTTGATCCTGTTGTATTTGACGGTGAGTTTCCACGGCCCACTGAATCCGATTCTTCAGACGATGTTCCCCGGGCAGATGTTCCCGTCGTACCTCTTGCCGCCTGATCGTTTTTTGAACCCATGGCCATAGTTTCGCCTGATAAAAGGCCACTCATCGCAAATATGATAAATGTTTTTTTCATGTTGTCTCCTCGCTGTTTAAAAAGTTTTTTCTTTTAAACGAAGCAAGATGACGTCCAATGTTAGTTTCCGCCCGTCGATAAACCACCCGGTTTGATCCAACTTGGAAGCCCGCTGATAATGAAGCCTACGCTTACGTATGACCCACTTAGATCAATCTCATTAATGTTTTGACCGATTGTTCCTTCGTATTTCAGGTTATCTAATTTGAAGTTTTCATATCCACCTTCAACAAATACCTTAAACGATTCTCCTCCGGCTGCGACTGAAGCGCCAGCGCGTTGATAAAAGTGTGAGTTTTTATCCCACTTGGCTTTGCCGCCAGTCGTTTGTAATTCGACAGTATTATTTGACAAGCCAAGCTCACCAAAAAGATCTAAGTTAAAATTCTTTTTATTCACCAGCATTAATCTTCCGGTTAAGCCTGCTGAATATTGTTGAACGGCTAAATATTCTGTCGCAGGAAATGGAGCTTCTTTTTTGTTAGCCGCATTGAACACACCTTTAATTTTTGTTCCTGCTTTAAACCAAGAAGAAAGTTCTGCATCAGCTTCTAAACCAAATCCAGTCACAGCTTTCATTTCTTCGATTTGATCCGCCTGCATCAGCGCACCTAAATTTTCATCTTTGTTCGCAAATGTTGTTTCTGATAAGAAAAATCTGACTTCAGACCATTTTAAATTAAAATCTTTTGCGTGCGCTGTTGGGATATTCATAAAAAGTACGTTTAAAAAAATATTTATCGTCATTAGTGTTCTCATTTGAATCCTCCTATGATTTTTTCAAACAAAAAGCTCCGGTCGTAAAACCGGAGCTTGGGTAGGGGGGACGTTGTTACTAATTACTTACACACTGCCGTTTGTAAGATAAGGTCTTGATTTTCATCGCCTTCGATACACATACCGGCTGTCGCATTGATGTTTGATAAGAAATCTTGTGTGCCTACATATTGAAAATTACCGGCTAAAATTTTGGCCTGATCAGCATCTTTAGCAAAGTAAGCTTCTGTACCTTGAGCAATTGAAGCTGTGATTGAACCTTGTTCAGAAAACAGTGGGTTAGATACTGCCGTTAATTGACCATCGATAGCCGATAAGAATTTTAATCCTACATGACCACCTTGGTACGAAGTCACTTGGGCATCAACCTGACCGTTTACCGTTAATTGAGCCATCGCTTGACCATCAGCTTTAGCAGTTACAGTTGAAGATTTTAACTTAACACCTGAAAACTCAATCATCGACATGGCGTTATTTAAAGTTGCTAAACCACTACCACCTGGAAAAGATAATGCTACGGCGTGATTGATATTATCGTGATCATGTACCGGAAAGCTCGCTTCAACAGCTGGAACATTAACTTGTAACGAAGCTAAATTCATCGCTGGAAAAGCTGAAAGCGTAGCTACATTTTGACCGGCTTCAATAGCGAAGTCATAACTTTGCATTTCATGATTTACACCTTGCACACGAATTTTTTGATTCACTGTTAAATCAACAATCGTAGCACCCAATTTTTGCGCAACTGTTACTGAAACATTACCCGAAGCCGATGATGGCAGTTCCATAGATTCTTCTTGGTGAGCCACGATAATTTCGTCAGCTTTTGATAAAGCAGATAATAAACCGGCTAAATCAAATTGGGCCGAAATTAATTCTGGCGTGTAAACAAAGCCAAAAGCTTTAATATTTGCTAGGTAAATTTCAACATAACCAGACGAAGCGTCTTGCTCTACTTGTGCTAATTTAATTTTTGAAAAAATGTCTTGGCAAGTTTCTGGATTGTTTTTTGCTAAAATTTCGCTGCAGATACGTGCATCCGGTGAATATACTGTTGCACCGTTATCACTTAATTCATTGGCTAATAAATAGTCGATGGCTTTTTTAACATCGTTTTCAGTTTCCATCGAAATTTTTTCTGGCGGGTGTTCTAAATCTAAATTTTTTAAGAACTGGCTATCGACTAATACATTATTGAAGCTATCAACTAAACCTGTAGCTTGAGTTTCTAAAGCAGCCATTAAAGCTGAGCGGCCTGAAGGCTGAGCGATTGGCGTAACTTCAACTTGTTCTTCTTTACAACCTACAGTTGAAAGAACTAAGGCACCACATGCGATCGATTTTAAAATTGTTTTATTCATAACATCTCCTTTTGTTAGTGTTTGGATAAACGCTGGACAAATAGAGATATTGCTAATTGATGACCAACTTAATGGTGTTGAAATCATTGGAGAAAATTGAATACCAGGGTGCTAAAAATTCAGCGCTGCAAGATTTTCAGCAGTAAAAAGCTGCTTAAAATTCTAAAGGTTGTCTCGAAGTGATACGCTTTAAAACGGCCGGGTCAAAGTAGTAAGAAAGGCCAAACGTTGAAATTGTCGAATCAGATTCAATAGTTCGTTGTGAACGATACACACGATGATCAAGCGAAAGAAAAAGACCAAAGTTTTTATATTGCAACGGTTCCCAACGCACAAAGTATCCGCCTTGATGAAACCAAGTATCTACCTTTGTATCGTTATAACCATCCATCCACATCGTCATATAATTTGAAGTGCGTTTATAATTAATAAGCGATGCATGCAAACCCAAAGTTACCCGGCGAATATTTATATCACCAGAATTTGTCTGAAACGGGTTATATCCAAATTTATATTTAAGCTCGATCGCCTGCTGCATGATTTCATCAGCCCACGGATTACCTTCACCCACGGTGTAATTTGTTTTCGCAAAGCCCGCAAAAATCTCATGGCTATAATTTTTTTGATTAAGCACACGTGAACTGACACCCACCATAGAAGGTCTTTTGTTGCCCTGAAGGGGCGGGTCGCTTCTTGAAATCGACCAGCTGGTCATCGTAAGTAGGTCTTCTTTGTATTTGCTAAAATCTAAATTGTAGATACGGCCAATATTTTCTTCTGAGAAAAGTTCAAGCGTATGCGGAGTTTCAATCCAGCTTAAGGTGGTCGGAACTTTAATGGCCGGATCTTTAACGTCAACGTCTTCGCCATCGTATTTGGCTTTTTTAGTTTTATCATTAAACTGCATCGTAAATTCAGTGTGCTGCAGTTCCATTTTGGTAACCGCCGGATAAGAAAAATCTAAAACTTTTACAAGTTCATTTTTTTTAGTTTTCCATTGAAGTAAAACCTGATCGCCTTCGACCACTTCGTAAAAAGTCTGTAAGCCGCCAACGTCTGTGGTTTTAACTTCAGAGTTATTAATAAGAAGGGCCGTGTAGTTGGCATTTTTTTGCGGAATCTCGGCGCCGTTTACACTAATAGACGGCGGATTTAAAACCCCGGAAATAACCGTTTTCTTTTTTTCAGCAGCGTTAGTTAAATCAATATACTTCGCTTGCGCAAGCAGCGCACAAAACAAACTTATTAAAAAGATCAGCTTATTAAGCTGATTTCTTTTTTGTAAGGTTATGTTTTTTAATTTTGTACTGAAGTGTGCCACGGTTTAACCCAAGAAGTTCTGCTGCCTGTACTTGATTTTCTCCCACGATTTCAAAAGCACGTTGTAAAACTTCGCCTTCGATAAGATCTAAATAATCTTCGACGGCCATGCCGGGCTTCCAAGCAGGTGGTTGAAATTCATTTGCTGTCGTATTTGTTACAGGTGCTACCTGTAGTGTATCGCTGACTGTCGTCGAACGATTTGCAATTTCGGCTGGTAACTGTGCTAAATCAACACGACCGTTTTGCGGCGTTAATACGATTAAGCGCTCAAGAATATTTTTTAATTCACGAATGTTACCCGGATAGTGATACTGCTCTAAAACAGTTTTTGCATTCGGAGATAACGACGATTTCACGCCTAAGTCTTCGCAGATGTAATTCCAGAAATGATTGATTAATAACGGAATATCTTCTTTGCGGTCACACAACGGCGTCATTTGGTATTGTAAAACATTTAAACGAAAGTAAAGGTCTTCACGAAATAAACCTTTATCAACTAGTTCTTTTAAATTTCTGTGAGTTGCGGCAACTACGCGCGCCTGACTTTTAATAACGCGAGTTCCACCAACGCGGCAGAATTCTTTTTCTTGAAGCACGCGAAGAAGTTTAGCTTGCAGATTTAATTGAAGCTCGCCAATTTCATCTAAGAAAATTGTGCCACCGGCGGCTAGTTCAAACTTACCCGGTTTTGAGGCTACTGCGCCTGTAAACGCGCCTTTTTCATGACCAAATAATTCTGACTCAAGTAAATTTTCGCTTAAGCTTGCGCAGTTAACAGCTACAAAAGGGCTATTGCTATCCTGATTGGCTTCATGAATAGCTTTAGCCACAACTTCTTTACCTGTACCACTTGGGCCAAGCAATAACACCGGAGAATTCACCGGAGCTACTTTTTCGATAAATTTTTTTGTTTCTAATAAAAATTGTGATTCACCAATAAGTTTAGTTTTGCTTTTTTCTGACGAATTAAGAATCTTTTTTGCATTCCACGCGCGCAAATCGATAATGCGATTAATGCGGTGAAAAACTTCTGCAAACTCAATTGGCTTAGATAAATAATCATCGGCGCCGGCATGAATAGCCGCGACTGCACCTTCAATGCTTCCTTGTGCGGTCATTAAGATAAATGAAGTTAACGGTGAAAGTTCGCGAATTTTTGCTAACAACCCAAGGCCATCAAGTTTTGGCATTTTTAAATCGCTTAAAACGATTTCGAAAGATTTTTCCTGGATCAGTTTTAAAGCCTGTTCGCCATCTTCAGCTGTTTCAACATCATAGGATTCCTGCAACAGTTCTTTTAAACTATTTCTTAACCCTACTTCATCATCTACTATAAGAATTCTCATAAGTTACGTCTCGGTCACTGACACCATTTGATCAAGTCTTGCCCTGGGGTTTAGGCCACGACGATAAGCCAGTTTTTAACTTAACTGGACTAAATGATGGATGCTGAAAATGCTAAGATGATCGCATCAAATGAAAAAGTTTTTAAAAAGTGTCTTATTGATTTCACTATTTTTAATTTTTGCTGGTTGCCAAAAAGAACAACCCACCAAAATTGAAACACCCGTTGTTACATCAGCAACAACACCAACGGCCTCAGAAACTACGGCTGTAACTGCAAGCGCCACTGCTGAAGTGGTTTCTGAGACAGCTTCTGTGGCAACTTCTAAAACTTCAACATTAGAAAAAGATTGGCTGGCTAAACTTTTAAAACAAACTAATCAGGTTGAGTACCGTCAAAGAAATCAAAACATCTGGAATCAAGCCGAAGGCGAATTGGCGTTTATGAAATACGACGCTTTACAGACAAAAAATTCGGCCTCGGCTGAAGTCATTTACCAAAGCGGTTCAACGTTAGATGTGCGAGAAAATACCCTGATCATTTTTGATGAAGATCCAGGAAAGAAAAAGAAAACCGAAGATCGCGTAATTATTAAATCAGGCCAGCTTACAGGGCGCACTAAAACCGAATTATGGGTTTTTACTGATGCGGGCCTTGTGCAGATCAAAGCTAAAAAAGGTCTAACTAACGCTCCTAAAACGGCCGAAGCCAAAGTTGTTGTAAAAAACGATCGCGCCGTAAATATCAAAGTTAAAAACGGCATGGCCGAAGTGATTTATAAAAAAGATAATGAATATGCTCGCTTAGCGGTTGCCGAAAATTCTGATGTTTCAATCAAACCAAGTACCGAGCTTACTTTGGGTGTTCAGGTTAATGCAGACAAAGTAAATGAATTAGTAACGGCCCAAACTAAAGTGGCGGCTATTGCCCAGGCTGAATTAGCTATTGATTTTCCGGCCGACAATGCTCTTGTGCAAGATTCAGAAATCGAAGTGCGCGGCCGCTTAACCGGTGCTGGCGCAAAATTACTTATCAACGGCCAGCTCGCTGAAGTTTCTGAAGCTTCGGCATTTTCAAAAAAGATAAGTCTTCAGCCGGGAACAAATCTAATTGTGTTTCAATTAGTACGCAGCGATTCATCCGTCAAATTTGTAAAAAGAAGCGTGAGATACCAAGCCAAATGATGACGATTAGATCAAAACTTATGTTCGTGTTTTCGTCTTTTGCGGTTGTTGCCGTACTTGCCGGAAGTGGATTTGTTTTACAAAAAGCCATCGCCGAAAAAAGCAGTTACGTTAATGAATTAAACTCGTTACTTGTTCCCCAATTGCGCTCTGAAGTGGATCAGCGCTTGCGCTCGTTAGCCGTTTTACTAAATCAGTATTCAACAGCACCCAGTAGAACTAAATTTTCTAAAGCCCAACTTGAAACATTAATCGCCAGCATTAAATCATCAGCCCCTTATGTTGACGCAATTATTTTAACAAACACCGCAAACGATAACCTGGCAATACAAATTAACGCCTCTGAAGAGGTGGCGCAAAGAACTGAAAATCTAATTAAAGATTTACAATTTAAGAACAAACTTGATGTAGCTGCAAATAAGTTTCAGATTTCAAAAGAGGCTTTAGCTTTGTACCGGGCGCCGGGTGGTCATCTTGTTGGATTAGTTTTTAATACGAAAGAATTTTTAGCACTCACAGAATATAGCCGTGGTAAAGATTCTTATATTGTTAACAACAATAACGAGGTTCTGTTTTCAAATGTTTTACATGGAAACACCGCTGATTTTTTTCCAAGTCTAAATCTAGTGGGTACCGGAGCCACCATTGTTGGAACTGACGTGCCCTGGTCAAATGGCAAAACGCGCTCTGCGTTTTTTACCCGTTCTGAAATGATCACAAATGCTTCAGTATTAATGGTAGAAGATAAGGTGGGCTGGCTTACCATAGCTACACCACTGTTAAATTCAACAATTTCTGTGTTGTTCATACTTATTCTTGCAGCCTTTGGAGCGGCACTTTGGTTAGCAAAATCACTGGCAGCCCCTATAGAAACATTAACTGAGCAAGCCGCTAAAGTCGGTTTAGGCGATTGGAAAACGATCTTTTTAAAAGCTAATACTTTTGAAATAGCTAAACTGACTTCAGCTTTTAACGCCATGATTGAAAATCTGCAGCGACGTGAACGTGATTTAACTTTAGCCAATCAAAAAATCGTACGCACAGAAAGTTTGGCCGCCGTTGGCCGTATTGGCGCCGGTGTGGCTCACGAAGTGAAGAACCCACTGGCTTCGATTTTAAGTTATGCCCAGCTTTTAGAGATGCAAGTTAACGCCGCACAAAAGATAGAACCTCCTTCGGCTGGCCCAGAAAAACTTGAAAAGATTAAAAACTATAATTCTATGATTTTAGATGATACCCGAAGAGCTACTCGGATCATTAATGATTTACTGACTTTTGCCCGTCAGAAAGAAATTCAAACCGAAAGTGTTCGCGTTGAAGAGTATCTTTCAAGCTTAAAAGAAAAACTGGCGCCGCAATGCCAGCAGAACGGTGTTCAGTTTACAACGGTTGTCGATAGTAGCTCTCTTAACGAAAAAATCTCTATAGACAAAGAACAGATTTATCAGGTGATTTACAATTTGGTTCAAAACGCCGTGCACGCTTTGGCTGAAACAAATACAGCGAATAAGAAAATTGAACTTTCAGCAACGCTTAAAGATAATTCGATTTGTTTATCGCTCGAAGACAACGGCAGTGGCATTAAACCCGAGAACCTTGAAAAAATTTTTGAACCTTTTTTCTCAACGAAGAAAATGGGTCAGGGTTCTGGTTTAGGGTTGGCGATCAGCTACGGCATTATGCAAATGCACGGTGGTCAGATTCAGGTTAAATCAACTGTAAACGTCGGTACCACTTTTACACTCGTGTTTCCAAGAGAAAAATAGGGCTTTTTTCCATTTTTAACAATTTCGTCTCAAAGAGGGAAATACAGTTTACCTAACTGTGAAGAATTCTATAAACCTCGGTCGTCGCTATACTGATCTTTTAAGATTCGCCGATAAAGTTGACATGACAACAGTACGTTCGTTCTTACAAGATCAAGAAGTTTTAGAATATTTAGAAATTTTTCTCGACGAAGTTCGCAAGATAAACGTCGAATTTTCGAAGGCAGAAAAAGATCAGAAAATTTCTTCTCTTCAGAATATCAGCCGCGTTATTCACTCTATTAAGGGAAGCTCGGGCAGTTGTGAGCTTAACTTTGCTCCGGTGATCTGCCACAACATTGAAGAAACTTTAATTAAAATCAAAGAGGGTGGCTTTACCGCTGAGCATGTCGAACTGACTTCGAATTTGTTGGCGCTGCTTGAAGATTACTTTGTAGCCAAAAAGAAAAACACCGAAGGTGAAGACGAAGACTTTGCTGTTCGTATGTATGCTCTTTTTGGAAAAGACAATAAAACTTCTCATCAGCCTTTGGCTGGCTTACGTGGTTTAGTCGTCGATGATTCTAAAATTATTGCTAAAAAAATTGTTGCAGCTCTGAGTGAAGAAGGTGTTTTCTGTTCCCAAGCCAGTAACGGGCTAGAAGCTTTAAACCGCTTAACTGATGAATATTTTGATTTCGTAGTTACGGGGCAAAATACAAAAAAAATAAACGGCTTTGAGCTCATTGAAATATTAAATATTTCAAAAGGCAAAAACCCAAACTTAAAAACTTGTCTTATTTCGTCAGATGAAAACTTAGCGCCCCTTAAGAAAAGGGCTAATTTGGTTCTTCAAAAAAATTCTTCACTTACACACAACCTAAATTCTTTTCTTTTAAGTGAATTTAAGGGCGCTTCAGGCAAACCAAAAAGTAAAAACTTTCAAAAAATTATGCTGGTTGACGACGACCCCGTTATTCGTAAACTTTTGCACGCAGTTTTTCAAAAAGAAACCGGCTTACAGGTAGAAATTGTAGCCAGTGGAGCAGAGGCTTTAAATAAGGTTCAAACATTTTCTCCAGACGTTGTTGTCTTAGACTGGATGATGCCCGATTTTTCTGGGCCCGAAACTTTTAAAGCCTTAAAACTGCTGAAGCAATTAAAAGACACGCGCTTTTTTTTCTTAACGGGTAAAACTCGCCCTGAAGAAATCATCGAGCTCCAATCTCTTGGAGCCGATGGCATAATTGTTAAACCGTTTATACCAGACCGCCTTGTGCACACTCTTAAAGAAAAATATAGCGGCGCTGCTTAAAAGTGGTATTTAAACCCGATACCTGCGTTGAATTCCAATTCTGTTTCGGGAACTACCGCAATAATGGGAACGATTTGCAGATGAAAACTAAATCCCTGTGTTTCTGCTGGACGCCAATCTAAACCCACCGGCACGCGCACACCAAATCCGACATCGCCATCGTCTTCACCATAATAACCATCATTATGACGATAGTGATCATCATTAGTAATTACGATAATTCCACCCACACCATAAAATAAACCCACATCACCAAAATTAGGGCTTCTTAGAGGAGCATGAGTTTCAATTAAGTAATCACCATATATATGAGTAGCGTGATTATACGAAAATGAAACCCCGGCTTCGACTGCCGACGGGCCTCCAAGCCCATGGGTAAAATGAATATATGTAGGGCCACCTAAAGTTAAACCCACAGCATTTTGCGCTAAGGCCTTTGGAAGGCAAAGTAAAGTCACTGCTAAAGACATTACAACATATAGAAAACGTAACATAGCTGAAAACCTCCGTATTGTTTTCACAAACAAAATTCATTGAACTGTTATTAATCTTAAATAATTTCTAAGCTGAATAAAAATTCTTACCTAAAGATTCTTAATTTAAGAAGAAGTTTTAAAATAATGTGCAGCAGTTCGACATTTTTGCCCCAAAAGTCCAGAAAGTAATAAGACTCAGCTTATGCGTTATAGATTATATCTATTTTATTTCATTTGTCATAGATTTTACAGATTTGTACTGGCAGTATTAACTTAATATTATTTATCCAGTTTTAAAACAACTGTAACAAACAAGGGAGGCCCACGTGGCAGCAACATTAATTAATACAAAAGTAACTGACTTCAAAGTTCAGGCTTATCACAACAACAGTTTCAAAACTGTTTCAACTAACGACCTTAACGGCAAATGGTCTGTTTTCTTTTTCTACCCAGCAGACTTTACATTCGTTTGCCCAACAGAATTAGGCGATATGGCTGACAAATACGCTGAATTCCAAAAACTTGGTGTTGAAGTTTACTCTGTTTCTACAGACACTCACTTCACACACAAAGCATGGCACGATACTTCTGAAACTATCAAAAAAATCAAATACCCAATGTTAGCAGACCCAACTGGTCACTTATCTCGCGCATTCGGTGTTTACATTGAAGAAGCTGGTATGGCTTACCGTGGTACTTTCTTAGTTAATCCAGAAGGTCAAATTAAGTTAGCAGAAGTAAACGATAACGGTATCGGTCGTAACGCTGATGAATTACTTCGTAAAGTTCAAGCAGCTCAATTCGTAGCCGCTCACCCGAACGAAGTTTGCCCTGCTAAATGGACTCCAGGCGCAAAAACTTTAAAACCAGGTTTAGACCTAGTTGGTAAAATCTAGTTTTACTTATTCCTCTTACGGGACCCACTAGATGTAGTGGGTCCCAGTTTTCTCTCTTCTCTCGTCTTCTGGTTCTCGATCTAAAGGAGGTCTCTCATGTTAGATGCCGATTTAAAAGAACAACTTAAAAGTGTATTTGCTAATTTAGAAAATCAAATTGATCTGGTTTACCAAAACAGTACACACACAAACCAAAATGAGCTTGTTGAAATGTTAACTGGAGTGGCTGAAACAAGCCCAAAAATTTCTGCAAAATTTGACCCTGCATCAGCAGCGGTTAATACAGCTCCACGTTTTACTATTCACAAAAACGGAAAGTCGACTGGCGTATTCTTTACAGGAATTCCCGGTGGACATGAATTTACATCTTTAATTTTAGGAATTTTAAACGCCGACGGAAAAGGAAAACTTCCCGACGCGATGATTTTACAACGTATTAAATCTTTACGTGGACCAATTCGCGTAAAAACTTATATGTCATTAGATTGCGAAAATTGTCCGGTAGTGGTTCAAGCATTAAACTTAATGGCCCTAAACCATGATGACTTTCACCATGAAACAATCGACGGAGCTTACGCCCAAGAAGAAATTTCAGCTTTAGGTATTCAAGGCGTACCAAGTGTTGTGGTCGACGGAAAAATGATTCATTCAGGTCGTGCGACTTTCGCTGAAATCATGAAAGTTATCGAAGAGCAGTTTGGTATTGATGATTCAAAAGCCCAACTTTCTGGAGCTGATGCCAATTTGGGTGATTATGATGTTGTGGTTATCGGTGGCGGTCCTGCAGGAGCTTCGGCTGCAATCTACAGCGTACGTAAAGGTTTAAAAACAGCATTAATCGCTGAGCGCTTCGGTGGACAAGTGCAAGATACTAAAGGTATCGAAAACTTAATCTCTGTGGTTTATACAGAAGGCCCACAATTAGCGGCACAGTTAAATCAGCACGTTTTAAGTTACCCTGTAAAATTATTAGAACACCGCAGAGTTTCTAGAATCGATAAAGATGAAAATATCATTCATCTTGAAAGCGGCGAATTTTTAAAAGCCGGTTCTATTATTATTACGACGGGTGCTAAATGGCGTGAGCTAAATATTCCTGGCGAAAAAGAATATTTAGGCCGCGGTGTTGCGTTTTGCCCGCACTGTGATGGCCCTTTCTATAAAGGTAAAAAAATTGCGGTGATCGGCGGTGGTAACTCTGGCGTTGAAGCGGCGATTGATTTAGCCGGCATCGTAAGTGAAGTTGTGTTATTTGAATATAACGACACGCTTAAAGCTGATGCGGTATTAGTTGAAAAACTAAAATCATTACCGAATGCAAAAATTATTACTTCGGCAAAAACCACACAAGTTATAGGTAATGGCCAACAAGTCACAGGGTTAGAATATTTAGACCGTAATACAAACACGACCGAAACAGAAACTTTAGAAGGCGTGTTTGTGCAAATCGGCTTATTGCCAAATAGCCAGTTTGCTAAAGATGTTGTTGAGACTAACAAGTTCGGTGAAATTGTAGTAGATAACAAAGGACGTACTTCGGCTAAAAACATTTATGCTGCCGGTGATGTGACAACAACACCGTTTAAGCAGATTGTCATTGCCATGGGCGAAGGAGCAAAGGCGGCGTTAACAGCGTTTGAAGATCGCATGTACGCACAAGCTCCCCATAACTAATTAGTCATCGAGGTTTTTTATTTATCACGGCGAACGCTTTAACAGCATTTCTCATTTAGTTGGTTTGTTATTTGCGGTTGCCGGCGCCTCGGTGTTAATTACTTTAGCTTCTGTTCAAGGTGATTTACTTAAAATTGTAGGCTCCAGTATTTACGGGGCCATGTTGATTTTGTTGTACGGCATTTCAACCTTATATCACAGCATTCCCAGCGCCAGACCGAAAGCCATTTTACAAAAATTAGATCATCTTTCTATTTATCTTTTTATTGCAGGTTCTTACACGCCCTTTACTTTAGTAACTCTTAAAGGAACTGTCGGGTGGTGGATTTTCGGAATTATCTGGAGCTTAGCCGCTATCGGTATGGTTTGCGAATTTACTGTCGCTAAAAAAACGCGAATTCCTTCATTATTAATTTATCTGGGTATGGGTTGGTTAATTCTTTTTGCTTTTAAAGATTTAATGTCAGCTATGGCCACGCCGGGAATTGTTTTACTGGCTGTTGGCGGTTTGCTTTACACTGTTGGAGTTTATTTTTTCGTCTTAGATGAAAAGTATAAACACTTCCACGGATATTGGCATTTGTTTGTCATGGGTGGAAGTGTCTTTCAATATTTCAGTATCGCGCTTTATTTGATCTGATTTACTTCTTCTAAAAAGTTTTTGGCCGCTACGAAAGAACGCTTGTCGGCTAATTCATTATAGGCCGCGCCTTTAGAGATGTCGTTACCGGCTTCTTTGTGCGTGAAAGAGTGAACCGCATTTGCATATTCAGTTAATTGATAATCAACTTTGGCATCATTCATTTCTTTTTGAAAAGCCGCTACTTCTTCTGGTGGAACATTTGGGTCAATCGCGCCGTGAAGCACTAATATTTTAGCTTTGATGTTTTTAGCGTCTTCTGGTGTTGGTGAACTTAACCCGCCATGAAAGCTAACTACACCTTTAAGGGGTAAACCCATACGTGCGCCTTCAAGAGCCGCTGTTCCTCCGAAGCAATAACCCGTAGCAGAGATTTTATCGCTTTCAACGTACTTTGATTTTGCTAATTCATCATACGCAGCTTTTACACGTGAGCGCATAAGTTTGCGATCACCTTTGTACTTACCTGCTTGTGCGCCAGCTTCTTTGTTATCTTTCGGGCGAACACCTTTACCGTACACATCCGCTACAAAAGCAACGTAACCCATTTCGGCTAACTGCTCGGCACGCATTTGCACGTAAGGACCCACGCCCTTCCAGTCGTGAAATACCACAACACCTGGGCCTTTTTTATTTTTTAATTTAGCAGAATCTACAACTAATAATCCTTCAAGAGTTGTATCTCCGTCTTTATACTCAACTTTTTCCACAGACACTTTGGCAAAAGACGCCAAAGAAAATAAAAGGGTAACCACTAGATATAGGTGTTTCATAAATTTCCTCCGAAATTTATTTTGCACTTACTTTTCCACAGGTGTGAAGTGATGAAATCGCAATGACGCTATTCGTGGGTTAACCGACGACAATATCTTTACTTGGTGGATGGTCATCCATCGTCTGGCTTGTGTACTGGTATTTGATTTTACCACCAGCTTGAATCGCTAAAATTCCGCCAAGCTGCCAAACATTTCCAGAGCCTGTTTTTTTCATCGTATGAAAAATGGCCTGCGTGATAAATTCAGGGCGGGTGTGCATGTTTCCTGGATCAATCCAAAAACCACGTTTAAATCCGGCGGCATCAAAAGATTTTAAAGAAGGATCCGTAAAAATTCTGGCTTCCTGAAGATTAAACTGCTCTTTAAAACCCCGCATGAAATGAGGTGTGCCATTTCCGATGAAATAAATTTTTACACCTTTACGCTCAAAGCTTTCTTTATTTTCTAAAATTTGGCGAACATGAGCACGGCAAGCAGCACAGGCAAAGTGACGCAAGAAAACTAAAAGAACGGTGTCTTGTTTCCACAAATCACCAAGTAATGTGATCTGTTCGTTTTCATCCATGACATAGCATTTCGCTAACGACGAAACATCAGCTCTGATCTTGGTGTCTGCCACAATCTGCAGGTTTCTATTTTTATTAAGTTCTTTAAGCTTTTGCTCGCCCGTATCCATCTATTTAAAAGGTTAACAAATGCCGCTAATATTTCAACAGGTCTTAAAATAAAAAACCCAAGGTTTTTACGCCTTGGGGTTTTAAATTCATATTTGAATTTGGTTTACAGACGTTGATGCAGTCTACGACTCGCCGTCCGCGACTACATCATGCCGCCCATGCCACCCATACCGTGGTGATCGCCACCTGGCATAGCTGGAGCTTCTTTTTTCGGAGCTTCAGCGATCATTGTTTCAGTCGTTAACATTAACGAAGAAACTGATGCTGCGTTTGTTAATGCGCAACGAACAACTTTTACTGGATCGATAACGCCGTCTTTTAATAGATCGCCGTATTCGTCAGAGTAAGCATTGTAACCATAGCTTGCAGATTTATCTTGTAAGATGTTGTTTACAACGATAGCGCCATCAAGACCCGCGTTAGTCGCGATTTGACGGATAGGCTCTTCACAAGCACGTTTGATGATGTTTGCGCCGAATTTTTCTTCGTCGTTAAATTTGCCTTTAGCGATTTGTTGAGAAGCGCGTAATAAAGCAGTACCACCACCAGCTACGATACCTTCTTCAACAGCTGCGCGAGTTGCATTTAATGCATCTTCAACACGAGCTTTTTTCTCTTTCATTTCAACTTCAGAAGGAGCACCAACGTGGATAACAGCAACACCACCAGCTAATTTAGCTAAGCGCTCTTTAAGTTTTTCTTTATCGTAGTCAGAAGTTGTTTCTTCAACTTGTGCTTTGATTTGGTTAACACGAGCTGTGATATCAGCTTTTTTACCGTTACCGTCGATGATTGTTGTGTTGTCTTTATCTACAACAACGCGTTTTGCGATACCTAAGTGAGTCGCGTTAGCTTGCTCAAGTTTCATTCCTAAGTCTTCAGAGATAACTTGTGCATTTGTTAAAATCGCGATGTCTTCTAACATAGCTTTACGGCGGTCACCGAAGCCTGGAGCTTTAACAGCACAAACTTGTAATGTACCACGTAATTTATTAACTACTAATGTAGCTAATGCTTCACCATCAACATCTTCAGCGATGATTAATAAAGGACGGCCTTGTTTAGCAACAGCTTCAAGAACGCCTAACATATCTTTCATAGAAGAGATTTTTTTATCGTAAACTAAAATGTAAGCGTTTTCTAAAACAGTTTCCATTTTTTCTGCGTTAGTTACGAAGTATGGAGATAAGTAACCGCGGTCAAATTGCATACCTTCAACAACAGTCACTTCAGTTTTAGCCGTTTTTGAATCTTCGATAGTGATAACACCTTCGCGGCCAACTTTTTCCATAGCATTAGCTAACATAGTACCGATTTCTTTATCGTTGTTAGCAGAGATCGCACCAACTTGTGCAACTTCGTTTGAACCTTTAACAGGTTTAGCCATGTTTTTTAATTCGTCGATAATGATTGTAACTGCTTTGTCGATACCACGTTTGATAGACATTGGGTTGTGGCCAGCAGAAACTAATTTAGCACCTTCGCGGTAGATAGCTTGTGCTAATACAGTTGCAGTTGTTGTACCGTCACCGGCTTCGTCATTAGTTTTAGAAGCAACTTCTTTAACCATTTGCGCGCCCATGTTTTCGAATTTGTTTTCTAATTCGATTTCTTTAGCAACAGTAACACCGTCTTTAGTGATTAACGGAGAACCGAAAGATTTGTCGATAACTACGTTACGACCTTTAGGTCCAAGAGTAACTTTAACCGCGTTAGCTAAAGTGTTAACACCTTTTAAAATGTTTGTTCTAGCGTCTTCAGAGAATACTAAAATTTTGCTCATTTTCTTTTTCCTTATTTATTTCTATTTAATTTTTAAACTAATTATTGAACTGTTAAGTTCGTGTGCTATTGCACTGTTAGCAGTGTGCTTACTGCACAACGCCTAAAACATCTTCTTCACGCATCATTAAAAATTCTGATCCGTCTAATTTGATTTCTGTGCCAGCGTATTTAGAGAATAAAATTTTATCGCCAACTTTTACTTCTAAAGGTAAAACTTTACCTTCTTCAGTAATGCGACCTTTACCAGCAGCTACGATTTCACCACGTTGAGGTTTTTCTTTTGCTGAATCTGGAATAAATAATCCACCCGCAGTTTTTTCATCTTCTGCAGTTCTTTTTACTAAAATTCTGTCGTGTAATGGACGTACGCCTAATTCTTTAGCCATTGTAATTCCTCCGTATAGCTATTGTTTTTTGTATATTCGAAACCAAATATGAGTACCCTTTTAAGGGTGTCAAGTACACTACTTTCACTCTTGTCTACAGAGTGAAAACCGGAGGGGAATTTCGCCCGTTTTTGGGCTTGGTCGGCTGCCTAAATTCTTAGCTTTTCGCCGTCAACTACGCATTAGGAGTAATATAACGATTACATACTAGCCCTAGGGGTAGGCCAACCAAGGTCTAAAAAAATGTCTGAACCTGCAAAAAAATTGAAACAATAATAACCCAGTGATCGAATGAAGTTGTCTGATGCTTAGTAAGGCGGTTGGCAACACGCTGATCACCCCGGAAAGCCCATGGATAGGGCATTCCAAAGAGTAACAGATACCTTTAACCCACACGAGCACGGAGGCGAATGTGAGTCGAGTTTTAGAAGTATTTTCTCAAGCAGCCAATATTGATAAAGACACTATCGAAACAGAGCTTTTCGCAGCGATTAGAGCGTTAGAAGTGGATCCGAACACAATGACTGTCGACGAGCTTCGCCAGGCCTTACTGATTTATTTAGATGAAGTATTTTACGGAACATCTCCAGAACGCGTCCAATAATTTCATAATTTATTATTTCAAAATAAAAAGGGTCGATCCTTAACGGTCGACCCTTTCTTTTTATCTTAACATTTTTATTTAAAAATTTATTTTTTTGCTTCAGGATTTAACAAATTCTTTTTGATATCTGTTAACGCTGTTTGTGTGCGTTTGTATTTGGTTGGATACGCTTCAGTAATTTTTAAAGCGTTATCAATTAACGTGATCGCTTCATCTTTTTTACCAAGCTCTTTTAAGATTTTAACTTTCGCTAAACTTAATTGAGGTTCATTACCTTCTTTAAATTCCAAAGCTAAATTGGCTTGCGCTAAGGCTTCATCATTACGTTTTTGCTTTGTTAAAAAGCTCGCGTAACGTTGATAATAAACGTAAGTTTTCGGGTAAGCTTTGATTAATTGTTTTAAAAGTGGTTCTGATTTTTCAGGAACACCTGCTTGGCCGTAATACCAAATAGCCGAAATCATTTGCCCTGGAAGTTTTGTTGATAGTTTTACTTTATCAACAGCTGCCGCTAACTCGCTTTGCGTTTTTTTGGCGTTTTCTTTGTCGTCAGTTAGTTTATATAAACGGGCTGTCATATCTAAAACTTCGGCTTTTTCGAAATTTTCGTTATCGCCTAAAGTAGATTTTGCAAATAAACCTTTTAGATCTTTGCTGTTTTTAATTTCTGCTAATTGAAATTGTAAAGCTTTGATCGCATCCGTTTGAATAGGGTGGCCTTGTTCTTTTAATTGCTCTAAGTAATCAAGCTTCCAGCGCGTTTGATCTAAAACTGAAGATGAAAGCGTAAAACCTTTTTCTAAAGCTTGTTGGTAAGCTTTTTTAGATTCAGGCGATTCACCCATTTCATCAGAGGCATAATTAATTTCAGAAGCTAATTTGTAATTTAATTCTTTAGCGCCTTTTGAAAAAGAAAACCATTTTGCAGCGTCTTTCCAGATCATTTTGCTGTAAGAATTGTAACCTAAAGTTGTTGCGGCTTTTTCATCGCCCGTTTCAGCTTTAGCTACTAATTGGTTAATGGATTGTGTTTCTTTAAGGGCTGCTTGTAATTCCGGAGCAAAAGATTTTGCCGGTTGGTAATCTAACCAACGTTTGATTTCTTCACCTTGCTCATTCACTAAAATGACTGTCGGAATAGCTTTTACACCGTATTGATCAGAAATTTTTTCGTTTTCAACAAGATCGATATTAATTTCTTCAAAGTTTACTTTTTTAAGTAGGGCTTTAACTTGGGGTTTGTTCATCGTCTCTGACTTAAGACGAATACAAGCCGGGCACCAAGGCGCAGAAAATTTTAATAGCGTAATTTTATCGTATTTTTTTGCCGGAGCATCTGCTGCAACAGCGCGGTCGTAAGGAGCAGCATCAGTGGCCGTGCGTTTTGCTGTTAACTCAACAACTTGATCGTGGGGCTCACAAACAGTTTTAGCGTCATCACAAACATAGTAATTTAATTTTGCTTTTTTAGTTTTTTCGACAACCTTAAAAGTAAATTTTTGTTCAGTTTTTACTGTTGGTTTAAATTTAGCTTCTAAATCATCAAACACAGCTGACGCTGGTGCTTTATCATTAAAATGAAAACCTTTTTTTACTGTTAATACGATTTCTTGATTTTCAACAGTCGCAGTGACCGTACCTTTAGTTTTTTGTTCAGCGAAAGCGTGAGTTGAAAAAATAAGACCTAATACAACGAAAAGCTTGTTCATAGCTAATCTCCTGTTCGTGGAGTTCACTGTACAAAAAATTAGCTACAGAAACAACCGATAGCCACCCAAGCCAGACTAAAACACAAAAAGGCCAGGACGGCCTTTTTGCGCGTCCGTCGCTTGCGACAGCCCGGAGCGATAGCGTAGGGTTGAGGGCAGGAGCCCGAAACAAGAAGGGCCGACACTTTGCGGTGTCAGCCCTTGGTGGTTCTTTATAGTTATTTAAAAACTATTAAGCGCGCTCTACTGCGATTTGGATTGGAGCTTCCATTCCTTCGCTGTATTTGATTGTCGCTTTGTGAGTGCCTAATACTTTGATTGGCTCTTCTAAAACGATATCTTTTCTATCTACAGAAAAACCTAATTTATCTAAGCCTTTAGAGATATCAGTAGTTGTTACAGTACCGAAAAGTTTATCGTTTTCACCAGCGTTTAATTTAAAAGTAACAGTTGTACCTTTAATTTTAGCTAAGAAAGCTTGGCGTTCAGCCATAGCTTTTTTCTTTTTAGAATCAGCAACGCGTTTTAAGTGGTTGTATTCGTTAACGCGAGTTTCAGTAGCTTCAACAGCTAACTTGCGTGGGAATAATAAGTTACGTGCAAAACCTGCAGAAACATTCACTAGATCGCCAACTTTTCCTAAGTCTTTAACGTCTTTTTGTAAAATTACTTTCATATTCAATCCTTTGCGTGCCTGCGGCACGACAATCCTATCGTTATTTACGCCTATTAAGGCTTAACTCACTTTAACTTTTTTTCTCATGTGACGGCGAAAATCCACCCAGTAATCAGCAAATCCTAAAATTGTGATAACGGGTAATGCCCACGTGATGATTAAAAGATAAAGTAAAAGTTTTGTTATTCTGCCAACTCTAAAAATTCGCATAGCAAACTCAAAAACTGAAATCCCTTGAAAGAAAAAGCTAACGATACTTACAACCGCTAAATTAATGGCGATCACTTGAAGGAAATGAAATGGAGTTTCTACTACTGAGAATAAAAAAGAGAATAACGAAACCCAAATAAACATATCGGGTAATCGGAACTCCAACCATTTAAGTCCTGAAGCAAGTCTTTCACGTTTGATTTGAAAGGCCTGGAAAATTTGAGCTTCGAATACAAGTGAAACAGCTAATGCGCTGATCAATGCAGAAGCCAGTAATCCCGGCATAAACATCATAACGGCTTTTGTTTCGAAATTTTCATCGGGTAAAACCTGTTTTAATGAAACCATGAGCGGATCAATAACCTGTTTGAATAACTCGTGATCTACTGACCACTTCGTAATCGCAAGGAAGCTGATAGCTCCAAACGCTACACCGGCAAAAACCGATAAGGCGCCTGATTTTTTCCACGTGATGCCCTTCTTTTCCAATTCACTGTAAAGGCCTAAAGTCATCCAAATTGCCCCTACATAAATTGCGACCAGGTTCATCTTCAGAAAAAATAATGAAGACACGAAAACAACGCCAACCAACCAAAAAATTTTGGATTTAGTTGCTGCTAACACACGAATAAACGGAGCACTCATCACAGAAAAAATAATGCTCATCGCTGCAGAAACTGCAGCTAATAAGAAATATTTTTTGTTAGAGGCTTGTTGTGGCAACATCGTTTAACTCGTTATTGGCTTTCAGCCAAATATTACTCTTCGTCTTGTCTTTCCATGCGAGCTTGTTGAGCCGCTTGACGACGAAGTTGAGCTTTTGCTTCACGTTCTTTTTCTTTAGCAGCTGACTCAGCTAAGCCTTTTTTGAAAGCTTCTAAGTGTTTTGCTGGAGAAGTACGTTCATCTAAGCGAGTGTGCATGAAGCGTAAAACTTTATCGTTGATACGCATTGTACGCTCAAGCTCTTGAACCGCTTGTGGATTAGCTTCGAAAACTGAGTGAAAGAACACAGCTTTACGGATTTTGCCAATCGGAGTTGATAAAGTACGTTTGCCCCAAGTTTCTACTGAGTGCACGTTACCTTTATAACCAGCGATAGTTGCTTTGTTTTTTGTGAAAAGAGCTTTTTGCTCTTCTAAGTTCGCGTCTGGGTGCATAAGGATAACAACCTCATACGGACGCTTTAAGTTTTGGTCCATGAATATTCCTTTCGGTTAAAGCC
Source organism: uncultured Pseudobdellovibrio sp. (assembly GCA_966250225.1). Taxonomy (GTDB): domain Bacteria; phylum Bdellovibrionota; class Bdellovibrionia; order Bdellovibrionales; family Bdellovibrionaceae; genus Pseudobdellovibrio. The sequence continues at coordinate 38,612 of CBINGM010000013.1, forward strand.
CCAACCCCCAATGGGTGGAGCAAGGATGACTTTTAATGTTCAACTGGTTTAGCACCCTCCCAAGACGTAGACAAGGCCTGATCATCGGCCTATGATATTTTTTGTGCTGAAAGCACAACGACTATGGGATTTCGATGAAATTAGCTCTGCAGGTTCTTGATGGAACCCAAAAAGGAAAGATACTGACCATGCGTGAAAACTTTGTTTTCTCGTCAGGTTATTTCGGCGACCCCGAAATGGCGACGGTGCATGCTGAAATCTATCTAGATCAGAACTTTCTTTGGAAAATCAGGGCCTTAGAAGGAAACAAGATCCGCGCTGGTTCGTCTGAAGGGGTGTCTCTTAGCTTAATTAATGGGCTGATTTTTCATATGGGACAGACCGGTTTTAAGGTGATCGAAAAGCCTAAACCTAGCTATGACAACTGGGAAGACGAGCTTGTCGACTTCTTAGAATCAGATACGTGGGAGCCTGTTTTAACCGAGTTTTTCTTCTATCTTTACCCGGTGCGTTTGACCTTTTTACAAGGTCCGCAGACGGATGAGTTTTATACCTTAAGTTACGGACCACGGGCGATGGGGTTTAACAGCCTTGATCTAAACATCAAAGATCCTACTCAACCCGGACAAATCGCCAAATTTTTCCAAGTCGGCGAAACAGCCTATATCGAAACTCTGTGCGGTGATAAGATTCTTATCAATGGCCAACCTTTTACCCAACATCCCATTGAAAGTGGCGATCAGTTGTCTTTTGGCGCCAATTTAGTGGAGCTTTCGATTTTAAAATGAGTGCACAATTTGTTGAGAAAAAAACTGGGTATTACACCGCTATGGACGGAACTCCGATTTATTACGAAGTTCACGGAAAAGGTGAACCTATTGTTTTTATCTACGGCATAGCTTGTTTAATGAATCACTGGCATCCGCAAGTTGAGTTTTTTTCTAAAACTCATCAAGTGATTTTATTTGATATTCGCGGCCACCACAAAAGTGTTCCCGTTAAAAATTTAGAGAACATGACCTTTGAACATTTGGCTTTTGATTTAAAAGGTTTGTTAAATCATTTGGGTCATAAATCAGCGCATGTTGTGGGTCATAGTTTTGGTGTGCCTTATCAATTAAAAACTTTTGAACAGTTTCCAGAAATTTTTAAAACTCTAACTCTTATTAATGGTTTTGCCCGTAATCCATTAAAAAAACTTTTTGGTTTAGAATTTGTTGAACCGTTATTTCAGTTTATTAAAACTCAGCACGCGAAATCTCCTGATCTGTGGAATTCTCTGTGGAGAGCCATGGTTGATAATCCGGTGGCTTTTCAAGTGGCCGCACTATCAGGTGGATTTAATATTAAACTTACGCAATTTAAAGATATTGAAATGTACGGCCGCGGAGTTTCGCGCTTAGAGCTTCCGTTATTTTTTAGATTGTTTGAACAATTACTAAATTTCGATGCGACAAATGTTTTATCTTCGATTGATAAACCAGCCTTAATCATTGCCGGCGATCGTGATTTTTTAACGCCGCCAAGTTATCAAAAAGAGTTGGTCGATCAAATTCATGGTTCTGAATATGTTTTAGTACCGTACGGATCACACTGCTGCCAGTTGGATTTTCCTGAGTTTATGAATTTAAAATTGCGCGATTTTTTAAATCGCCACCAATAACATGCGTTTAAATGAAAAAAATATTTTTCTTTTAGATGGCATCGGCGCGGTTTTAAGCGCTTGTTTCACTGGATTAATTCTTATTCGCTATTCTTTGTTTTTAGGAATTAATGTTTCTACTCTTCAAACCTTAGCTTCGCTTCCGACGATTTATGCGCTTTATTCGCTGTCTTGTTATTTTTTCGTTTCGAAAACAAAGCCTTGGATGCTACTTGCGATTATTGGGGCTAATTTATTTTATTGTTTAATTTCTTTAAGCTTAATTTTATTTCGCGAACACATCACTTGGCGCGGGCAATTGTTTGTAGCTTTAGAAATTATTATTATCCTTCTGGTGGTTCTGTTAGAGTTCAACGTCTATCGTAAAATTAAATCTTAGTAATGATTCATCGGTTGACGATTAAGCGCTGAGATAATTAATTCTTTTGTAATATCGTAATCTAAACCATCGGGATCATTGCCTGCAGTGTTTCTCCAGCCTTGTGGGGCTTCAGGATGTGGACCAGATAAAACGACAAACCCTTTTCCTGAGTACGCCTGCGAAATCGCAGCTTTGCCATCGCTGTATCTAGCAACTACGCCACCAGCCCATTCTGGTGTCGCGGGGCCGCCGTACCAAACTAACTGGCGAGATCTGCCATCGGCAAATTGCACAGGCACAACATCTGCTACTGCATTGGTGTTTCCATTAGGCCACCAGTTGGCTAGGTGTGATCCGTAAATAACTAAAAAGCCGTAAGATGTTTCAGTGTTGGTATTAGCTTGTGTGCCCACGGCAGCCCAAGCGCCGGCACAAATACCTAAGTAACTTACACCGAAATCACGAACAGCTTGTCTTACGCGAACACGCGCAGCACTTGATAAACCACTACTAATAGTGGAGGCTTTTCCGCCGGGAACAATAATCAATGTATATTGTTTTAACTGCTCAAGCGTCATCGCTTCAAGTTGGGCAGAGTTTGCAGTTTCTGTTTCAAGATTCATATCTTTAAGAATACTTTGAAACGATTGCCAATCAGAGGTTGAAATTCCTTGTCCGTTAAACAATAAAATTTTTCCTGAAGTATTTTCAGTTGGCGGGTAGGGTTTAATTGTAGGTTCGTTTGTTGGGTCTGTTGTTGCTGTGTCTGGCAAAACAGCTTTTGAATCACTGTCTGAAAATCCAAGATCAGAGCAGGCTTGAGTTATTGTCATTGCGAAAATAAGTATGAGTTTTGCTATATGTTTCTTCATACTTTTGAAAGTGCTTCGGGCAAAAAAAAATTGCAAAGCTTTAGCCTTGCAATTTTTCTGAAATAAAATTTATCGAGTCTTCGCAGGAAAAACTATTCGTTGAACCTGCGGCAAAACAAACTTACTCAAATATTAACGGTAAGCTGCTTTTGTGATTGTCCAACCAGATTTTTCAACTGATTTATCTGATTTGAAAACAACACGTGCTGATTCACCAGTGATTGTCACTGAGAATGACTCATCCATTGAACCTGTTAATGTTTGAACTTTGTTTCCAGCAGCATCGTAAATAGTTACGAAGTCATAACCAGATTCTACATTAAATTTTTCGAAGTAAATCGCAAATTCTTTAGCACCTGGAACGCTGATTTCAAAAGTTTGATCAGTGTTTGGTTTATACGGAGATTCAGAAGCAAAGTTCATTGCAACTGTTGCCCAGTTAGATGGATCGTTTGCATCTGGTGGAGCTTGTGTATTTGTTAAAGCACCGTAAGCATCAACCATACCGCCAGTTCTTGTTTTACCTTTCATAGAAGCTAAAGGACGAACTGTAGCGATTAATCTTTCTTTAACTTGAGCAGCCGTTAAGTTTGGTTCGTTAGCCCATAATAAAGCGGCAACACCGGCAACGTGTGGAGTTGCCATTGAAGTACCAGAGAAAGATTTATAAGAACCACCTGTTGTTGACATAACGTTAACACCAGGAGCACCTAAGTGAACTGTCTTTTTACCGTAGTTAGAAAAGTCAGCTTTAGCACCGCGGTTATCGATAGCTGCAACAGACATTACGTTTTCAACTTGGTAAGTTGATGGGTAAGTTGGAGAGTTATCGTTGTTGTTATATTCATTACCTGCAGCTGCGATAAAGATCGCGCCAGCATCATTTGAACGTTTGATAGCATCCATTAATGTTTGAGAGAAGCCACCGCCACCCCAAGAGTTAGACATTACGTTTGCACCCATTTTAGTTGCGTAATCAATAGCTTTGATAGCATCAGCTAATGAACCAGATCCACCAGCATCTAAGAATTTAACAGCCATCATACGAACGTTCCAGTTTACACCAGCAACGCCGATACCGTTATTAGCGCGGGCACCGATTGTACCAGCACAGTGAGAACCGTGGCCTTGGTCATCTTTTGCATTACCAGTTCCAGTAATCGCATTGTAACCATAGATATCATCGACTACGCCGTTGTTATCATCATCAACGCCAGCTTTACCGTTTTGTTCAGCTTCATTCACCCACATATTTTCTGCTAAATCAGGATGAGACCAGTCGATACCTGTATCGATAATCGCTACGATTTTTTCACGAGTACCTGTTTGGATTTCCCAAGCTCTTTCAGCATTAATATCTACGCCAGCAACACCTACTTGATTTTTAGGATCTGCTTGGCCCACGTTTGATAAACCCCAAGTTTGTACATATAAAGGATCTGTCGGAGCTTTGTTAATTTTATAAATGTAGTTCGGCTCAGCGATTTCAACCATTGGATTTTCATTTAAAGCCTTGATAGCTGAATCGTTAGTTTCAAAAACAGCTTTTTTTACAACAACAACATTTTGTCCTGAGATTTTTTGAGTTACGAAACCCTTAAGTTGTTGTGAAAGAGCTTGCGTAGATGCACGCATCATTCCTGGTTTTAATTTTACAACGAATTCACCTGGTACAGATTGAGTTGTAAAACTTGCGTTTGCAGTAACTGCTAACATCATTGTCGCAGCTAATGCGCTTACTTTAGAAAAATTATTTTTCATGGTGGTGGTTCCCCTCTAGTTGAAAAAATCTTAGCACACGCTCGATTTTCGAGCAGTCTAGATTCCGGTTCCAGACTGAAACTGGAAAAACGGCTAGGAGAAATTACCATTCAATAAAAATTATTGTTACGCTTTTTTTGATTTTTTAGCGGGCGTTGCGATTTCTTCATCAGCAAAATCGAACGCTAATTGTTTCGGAAATTGTACGATCTTGTCAGGATTTTCACGGATAATTTTTTTCTCGGTCGGAGTTATAACATCCGCGCCAGTAGCGGCTTTGATGAGATGTTTGATAAAGGCTTCTTGGGTTGCCACTGGGGCATTTTGGTTGAAACCCATTTCTTTCATTAATTCGCTGACTTTTTTCATTTGCATCCTACTTATGATTCTCTTCGTCAGAAAAGGTCCAGGTATTTAGACTTTTGTCAGGCTGCAAATCAGAGATGAGTTTAGTTCCTCATGAACTAACGTCTATATCGCCCTAGGCGATCGTCTGTATGTGAGACATATGACGCTGTTTTTAAAGGTTAAAGGCGGGTGAAATTTTTCGAAAATATTTTCGATTCTGTGTAACAAGATTCGGCGGTATCTCAAAACGAGACACCGAAACCGGTAAAAAATCGTTTTAAAGTGCCTGGGTTTTTGCATCTTATATTGTTATGAAAAAACTTAGCCTTTTATTCGCAGTTTTAAATTTAATCTCACTTACAAGCTTTGCCGGTCAAATCGGGGAGTTTGAAGTTAAATCCTGCTCTTTAATTGTTTCACCTAATGCAAGCGATGAGACGCTTTCAGTGTTAATGGCTAAAGGCTACCGCCCAATGAACTTATTGGGTGCTTCAAGAAACCCAGAAAGTTCAAAGGATTTAATCGGCTTTCCTTATCTAGAAGAAAGCTCTCAAAATATTAAAATCGTCGGAGAAACAAGAAGTCTTTACTCCGTCGACGAAGCGCCAAATTGTCTTGATAACTAAATACGGTCAGTGCGGTTTAAAACAAAACTTCCGATTAACTTTGTCGTTCCATTCGGAAGACGTTCATAAAAATTACCGGCCATTTTGTCAGAATTTTCGATTTTATAAATCTGTAAATAACGATCACCCATGCTGACCATGTTGCCTTGATAACCTTCGGGTTTATACCCCCAGGCATCTGTCGTAAAAGCACTGTTAGATTGAACTTTTCCTTGGCGAAAAAATTTTACTTCGCCAGTGACGTTATTTACTTTTTCTGCAGGGCCAATTTCAATCACTAAAGATCCGTAATCAGAGCCATCAACGGCCGAAACTTTTCCGCGAAAAGTTCCAAAATATTTTTGCAAATCCTGACCAGAAGTTTGTGGAGCCCCTTTTAAAAAAGCATCAATATCTGTTAGTTTTACTTTTTCTAAATTTCTAAGAATTTCGGCAGCCGAAGTGCTGTTAACCAATGTCCACTCGGTTGATTTAAATCTTCCCGAATTTAACTTTGAAAAGCGCGGCGTTTTTTCAACAACTTCTTCAGGTTGATCTTTTACTTCAGCAGGAGCTTCGACTGGTTTTTCTTTAACTTTTGCTGTCGTTTGAGTTGCAGACGGTGAGCAAATCGCCAATTGCGCCTTGCCAGCGTCTAAATCTTTTTGCTGTTGTTCAGAAATACGAAGACCTAAATCAACTAAAAATAGTGTCATCATCTTACCGTAAACTTCATCAGCTTTTTTAAGATCAGCGCTATCTAGTAAAGTTTGAAATTTTTCTTTCATCAAACGCAGCTCTTCATCAGAGCGCGCACTATCGGCCAGATTGCTTTTAGTTTCTTTATAATCTTTAGATTCTAAAATAGACGATTCACCATAATTACGGCCAGAAACAAACGCGATCACAACGATCACCAACACAAACAAAATCTTCAAAAAATCTTTCATAAGCTCAGTCCTCGTAGTTAGGGTTTATCAAGGCGCAAGGAGGAGGGTATGCGTACAGCATCCCTCCGACGCGGCAACGCGGAGAAACTAGCCGTCCCCGCCGCCTTGGTGTTCTTCTTTTTTCGTGATGGTGGCTTTTAATAGCTCACGATTCATCGTCGCGATATTAATTAACGAAATATCTTTCGGACAAGCTGCAGAACATGCTCCCGTTGTAGAACAAGCTCCGAAACCTTCTGCATCCATTTGCGCTGTCATATCTAAAGCACGTTGAGCACGCTCAACTTGACCTTGAGGTAATAAAGCCATGTGTTGGATTTTTGCTGAAGTGAATAATGCTGCAGAAGCATTCTTACAAGAAGCTACGCAAGCCCCACAACCGATACAAGTAGCCGACATGAAAGCTTCATCGGCATCTGGTTTTGGAATTGGAATATTATTCGCATCTTGCGCATTACCAGTGTTTACAGAAATGTAACCACCAGATTTAATAATGCGGTCAAATGCCGAACGATCAACAACTAAGTCTTTAAGAATTGGAAATGCCGAAGCTCTCCATGGTTCTAACACTAGTGTTTCGCCATCTTTAAATACACGCATGTGTAATTGGCAAACTGTTGTTGATTTTTGTGGACCGTGAGCGTTTCCGTTAATCATAAAACCACAGCTACCGCAGATACCTTCGCGGCAGTCATGATCAAATAAAATAGGCTCTTCGCCTTTTTTGATTAACTCTTCGTTCACAGCATCAAGCATTTCTAAGAAAGATGCATCTGGAGAAACATTTTTTGCGTCGTATTCTTTAAAGCCGCCTTGAGATTTATTATCTTTTTGGCGCCAAACTTTTAATTTTAAATTGATAGTTGCTTTTGCGCTAGCCATGTTTGTTCCTTACTTGTACGAACGAGTCGCTAAGTGTACGTTTTCAAAAGTTAATTCTTCTTGGTGACGAGTTTGCGTTTTATCCGCAGATCCGTTCCATTCCCACGCAGCTACGTGACAGAATTTTTCGTCATCACGTTTTGCTTCGCCATCAACTTGGTGTTCAGATCTAAAGTGACCACCGCAAGATTCTTCACGCACTAAAGCATCACGGCACATTAATTCACCTAATTCGATGAAATCTGCAACACGTCCTGCTTTTTCTAATTCATTGTTAATACCTTTAGCTTCGCCAGGAACATTAACATTTGTGTGAAATTCTTTACGTAAGTTTTGAATTTTAGAAATCGCTTCTGTAAGGCCTGCTTTATCACGAGCCATACCGCATTTTTCCCACATGATGTGACCAAGTTCTTTGTGGAAAGATTCAACTGTTCTTGAACCTTTAACTTTTAAGAAGTTTGTTAATTCAGTTTCAACATTGTTTGCCGCCGCTTTGAAAGCGTCGTTTGTTGTTGTTACTTTTTCTAACTTCGTATTAGCAATGTAGTTACCGATTGTGTACGGAAGAACGAAGTAACCATCAGCTAAACCTTGCATTAACGCCGAAGCTCCTAAACGGTTTGCACCGTGATCAGAGAAGTTCGCTTCACCGGCTACGAATAAGCCAGGGATAGTTGATTCAAGATTGTAATCGACCCATAAGCCACCCATTGTGTAATGCGGAGCCGGGAAAATTCTCATAGGTTGTTTATATGGATTTTCGCCAGTGATTTTTTCATACATTTGGAAAAGATTTCCGTAGCGCTCAGCCACTTTGTCTTCGCCTAAACGTTTGATACTGTCTCTGAAATCTAAGAAGACAGCTTTTTCACCTAAAGCACCGTGGCCTTCATCAACGCGGTATTTCGCCTGACGAGAAGCTACGTCACGTGGAGCTAAGTTACCAAAGCTTGGGTAAACGCGCTCTAAGTAATAATCACGTTCTGCATCTGGAATTTCATTTGCCGGACGTTTATCGCCTTGTTTTGCTGGCGCCCAAACACGTCCGTCATTACGAAGTGATTCAGACATAAGAGTTAATTTAGATTGGTTTTCACCGTGTACAGGAATACAAGTCGGGTGAATTTGCGTATAACAAGGATTTGCGAAGTAAGCTCCTTTTTTATGAGCTTTCCAAGCCGCTGTAACCGCACAAGCCATAGCGTTTGTAGATAAGTAGAATACGTTTGAGTATCCGCCAGAAGCTACGATAACCGCATCAGCTTCGTGTGATTCGATTTCACCAGTTAATAAGTTTCTGATAATCACGCCGCGCGCTTTACCATCAATAACAACTAGATCTAACATTTCACGACGTGTGTATAATTCAACAGTTCCTAAATCCACTTGGCGCATCATTGAAGAATAAGCACCTAGTAATAATTGTTGGCCTGTTTGTCCACGAGCATAGAACGTACGAGAAACTTGCGCACCACCGAATGAGCGGTTTGATAATAATCCGCCGTACTCACGAGCTAAAGGAACACCTGAAGCTACCGCTTGATCGATAATGTTTACAGACACTTCGGCTAAACGGTGAACGTTGGCTTCACGAGCACGGAAGTCGCCGCCTTTTACAGTGTCATAGAATAAACGATAAACTGAGTCGCCATCGTTTTGATAATTTTTCGCAGCGTTGATACCACCTTGTGCGGCCACAGAGTGGGCGCGGCGAGGAGATTCATGCACACAGAAAGCTTTTACTTTATAACCAAGTTCACCTAAAGACGCGGCCGCTGAAGCGCCCGCTAAACCTGTACCAATCACGATCACAGAGTGTTTACGTTTGTTGGCTGGATTCACAAGCTTCATGTTGAACTTGTGTTTTGTCCATTTGTCACCAATGTCACCACTAGGAATTTTGCTATCTAATTTGTTAGACATGTTATTTTCCTCTCATTAAAAATACGTAAGCAGGTTGAGATAAGAAACCAGCGACAACAATAATCGCGTAAGTCCATGCGAATTTTCTTAAACCTTTTTGCATTTTTCTTTCTAAGAAACCAAAAGATTGGAAAATCGAACTAGCACCATGGCTTAAGTGGAACATTAATAAAATTAACGCCACAACATACCAAAGAACATATCCAGGGCTTTGGAAAATTTCGACAACTAAACGATGTAAGTCGCGCATTTGAACGCCATTTACAACTGTGTCGTAATGAGTTCCATATTTAAAAGTAGCTAAGTGTAAAATGATGAACGCTAAAATCACAGAACCTTGCATTCCCATTGTTTGCGAAGCTAGGGTTGGACCTTTTTCACCATTTGGATTTACTGCGTAACGAGAGCCTTTGGCTTTACGGTTTTCAACCGTTAAAGAAATCGCTGTCATCACGTGAACGATAAGCGCTAAAACTAAAACGCTTTCAGCTCCGTACAATAACGGCTTGTTAGACACAATCGCGTGCCCGTAAGCGTTGTACAAATCGGGGCTTACCAGAATAAGCATGTTTCCCGCCATGTGAGATAGAACAAAACCCATCCACACTAGGCCCGATATACCCATGATATATTTTCGACCAACAGTCGACTTCACAAAATCGAACATAAACACTTCACCTTCTCATGTTGTTTTCATCACCATAAACCTTCGCCCTATAAATTGTCACTTTGCCACATGCAAACTTAGAGAATTTTTGCGTCACGTTATATTGATAATTCACTGTCTGATTTCAGGCACTTGCGCTAGAACAAATGGGTTCATTTATTAAACAAAAATGAAGTTTTTGGCGCAGCCGAAACGGGAGATAGACGAGCATGAAAATTTTCGTGTGTATTAAGCAAGTGCCGGACACTGAAACAAAAATCAAAGTGGCCGCTGATCAAAACGGTATCGACACAACTGGTATCAAATGGGTTTTAAATCCATATGATGAATTTGCAGTAGAAGAAGCTGTAAAATTTAAAGAAAAAAATCCAACAGCTCAAGTTTGGGCAATCACTGCTGGTCCTAAAACTCGCGCAGTTGAATCTTTAAGAACTGCTTTAGCAATGGGCGCTGATGAAGCTATCGTTGTTAATGCTGATGAAAAATTAGACGCCATCTCTACGGCGAAAGCCTTAGCTGCTGCAATTAAGGCAGAAGGCGGCGCTCACTTAATCTTCACTGGTAAGTTAGCGATCGATAACAACCAATCTTCAGTTCCTCAAATGGTGGCTGAATTTTTACAAATTCCACACACTTCAGTGGTTTCTAAATTTGAAAACCAAGGCGAAAGCGTTTTAGTAGAGCGCGACGTTGAAGGCGGAGCAAAAGAAGTTGTGCAAATGATGAATCCTTCATTAGTTGCGGCAAACAAAGGCTTAAACATGCCTCGTTATGCTTCTTTACCTGGCATCATGAAAGCTAAGAAAAAAGTTGTGAAAGAAGTTGAGTTATCAGCTTTAGGAATCGCAGCCACTGATGCAAAAGTAAAATATGTTTCTTACTCATTACCTGCTGAAAAACCACCGGTAAAACTTTTATCTGGCGATGCTTCAGCTCAAGCAGCTGAATTAATTAAACTTCTTCGCGACGAAGCGAAAGTATTGTAGGAGTCGACGATGTCTAAAATTTTAGTTTTTGCTGAATTCCAAAACGGTAAACTTAAAAGAAGCTCTCAAGAGCTTTTACAATTCGCTGCTAAATCTGGTCACACAGTTTTAGGTTTTGCATTAGGTACTCAAGCGGGCACAGCTAATGCTGAACTTGCTCATCACGGCGCTCAAGAAATTCATTTTTCTAAAGATGCTTCGTTTGACATGTACAACCCAGAATTATTCACTGCTGCGGTTTCTGAGGCGATCACAAAAACAGGAGCAACAATTGTTTTAGCTTCTGCTTCTTCGACAGCTAAAGATTTATTTCCGCGCGTAGCTGCAAAATTAAATGCAGGTGTTATCTCTGACGGAACTGAAATCACAATTTCTGGTGACGATGTAAAAGTTAAAAAACCACTTTACGCTGGTAAATGTTTTGCAACTGGTACATTTGAAAATGCTCCGGTAAAAATCGTTTTAATGCGCGCAAATCAATTGCCTGTAGCCGCTGCTGATACTTCTAAAACAGCTCCTGCAACAGAGCACACATTTGCAGCTCCTTCTTTAAAAACAATCATCAAAAATATCGTTAAAGGCACTTCAGAAAAATTAGATTTAACTGAAGCCAACATTATCGTTTCTGGTGGTCGTGGTCTTAAAGAAGCGGGTAACTTTAAACTTTTACAAGATCTAGCCGACGTATTAGGTGCCACAGTTGGTGCTTCTCGTGCGGTTGTTGATGCTGGTTGGGTTCCACACAGCATGCAAGTTGGTCAAACTGGTAAAACAGTAGCGCCTTCACTTTACATTGCTGCCGGTGTTTCTGGAGCGATCCAACACTTAGCAGGTATGAGTGGTTCAAAAGTTATCGTTGCTATTAACAACGATCCAAATGCTCCGATTTTTCAAAAAGCAACTTACGGTATCGTAGGTGATGCTTTAGAAATCTTACCTAAATTAACTGAAGAATTTAAAAAAGCTCTTCACCACTAATTGCTGGTTGTTTTTAAAGTGCATAAAATTCGCGGGCTTTTTTTAGGTTTTATTGTCTGGGTCATTTACAAATTGTTGTCGATGACCTGGAAAGTTAAAATTCAAGAGCCCGACGATATGAAAGCGCTGATGAAAGAAAAAAAGCCCATGATCTTGGCGCACTTTCACGGCGATGAAATTCCGCTTATCTCTTTGGTTTCCCGATATAAAATTGCAACGATGACCTCAACATCAAAAGACGGTGAGATGATGAACACTGTTTTATTATTGTTGGGCGCAAAAACTTCGCGTGGTTCAGCTACCCGTGGTGCTGTTTCTGCTCTTAAAGGTTTACTTAAATATTGCAAAGAAGGATCAAACTGCAGCATGGCTGTTGATGGTCCCAAGGGTCCGATTTATGAAGTAAAGCCCGGTGTGTTTGAAATTGCACGTCTAGCAAAAGCTCCGATTTACGCTGGTGGAATTTCTTGTGATCGCGCTTGGCATTTTCCAAGATCGTGGAATAAAGCGTATCTTCCCAAGCCTTTCGCCCAGTTAAATATTGTGTGGTTACCCTTTAATTTTACGATCGATAAAAACACCGACCCAAGGTCGCCAGAATTAGCAAATTCCCTTAAAAATCAGCTTTTTGATGCGCGCAGCCAATCGGCCAAATTAGTTTAAAATCATTGTCGAGCAATCGCCTAAGCTTTAGCATTTTATGTAGGACTATATTGTCAAAAAGGAATTACTACATGAAATGGATTTTATCATTAGGCCTAGCTTTTTCTTTGTCAGCTTTTGCGCAAAAAGAATCTGACGTTGTTGCCACGGTTGGTAACAAAAAAATCACTTTAGGTGAATTCAATAAAAAATATAAAGAAGTGACTTCTCAAGTAATCACGAACATGCCTTCAAGAAAAGTTTTCTTAGAAGATCTGGTACGTTACGAAATGGGCTTACAAGAAGCTAAAAAACGTAATCTTGAAAAAGACCCCATGGTTCAGGATCGTTTAAACCAAGAGCTTTACAAAGGTTTACTTGAAAAAGAATTAGGTCAAAAAGTTCAAGAGAACAAAGTGACTGAAGCTGAAATGAAAGCTTACTACGCTAAAAACCCACAAATCCGCGTATCTGACATCTTAATCGAAGTAAAACCAGGTGCGACTCCGCAACAACGTGATGAAGCCAAAAAACGTGCGACTGAAATCTTAGGCGAAGTTTTAAAATCAAAACGTCCGTTTGAAGAATTAGTTCGTTTATACTCAGATGATTTAACAACTAAAAACTTAGGTGGCGATATCGGCTGGCAATCTCGCTTAACTTTAATTCCATCTTATTACGATGCGGCTTTAAAAATGAAAATCAACGAAGTGACTCCTAATTTAGTTGAAACTCCGTTTGGATACCATATTTTCAAATTAACAGGTAAACGTTCATACGAAGAAGCGACTAAACGTGAAATCCGTATGGCTGTGTTCGATGAAAAACGTAAAGTTTTATTCGACGAATTTTTTAACAAGCTAAAAAAGCAATACCCAGTAAATGTTAACTCTAAGTTGGTTGAATAATAAAAATTCAAATAGTTTATTGCGAAAAAGCCCCGCAGCTGCGGGGTTTTTTGTATGTCTGACTCTTGCACTGTCGGGCTGTGATCTTTTTTCTTTCGGCACGAAATCCAAAATTGTTCTTCAAGTCGAAAATCGCACGATGACCTTAAGCCAATTTTCTATGGCTTTAGCCAATCGCTTAAAAGAACTTGATCCCTTGTCTGCGAAAGATCCTTCGGTTTTAAAAACTTTTAAAACAAAAGTAACCACAGATTTTTTAGTCGATGCCCTAATAGAACAGTGGTTTGCCGATCAAAAATTAAATTTAGACGCTAAAACTTTAGAGGCTGAACTTGCAAAAACTATTTCGCAGTTTCCAAGTGATAAAGAATTTCGTGATGAGTTAGCTTCGCAGAATAAGTCTTACCAAGACTGGCGTAAAGCGGTTGAAATTGGTTTAAAGCGCGATGTTTTATTTACCCATCTTCGTAAAGAAATGACTCCGCCTACAGATGAAGAATTAGAAGCGCACTTTCAGGCCAACAAACTTAAATACTTTCAAAACGAATCTGTTCAGGCTGAATCTATCTTACTTCAAGATGAAAACCAGGCTGATGTGATCAAAAAACTTTATAAAAAAACGTCTTTTGAAAACCTATTTAAAGAATATTCTTTAGACCGTGCAACTCCTGGAGCCATGAAATATGGTTGGATCGAACGCGCTCCAGGATCGCCGTTAGAACCTTTATTTATCTCTAAGAAATCTGAGCTTATTGGGCCTATTCAAGTTGCTGAAGGTTACAGGCTTTATAAGGTTACTCAGCGCAAGCAGTCGTTTCAACGCACGTTTGTTGAAGTCAAGCCACAGATCAAAGCTGAAGTCGTAGCTTTACGCGAATCTGCGCGCTTTTCGGCCTGGCTAGATGAGCAAATTAAACGCCATAAAATTCTTCGAAATACCGCTGCTATTGACGCTTTGGTCGTTGAAACCCGCGAAGAATAAAGCGATATTCTTAGAATGAAAAAGTACTTCATTCTATTTGCTTTATTAATGTCTTCAGCGGCTTTTGCAGCTCCGGCCAAAGAAACTTCTGTTAAAAAATCCGACAAGGCCGATCTGGTTGATAAAATTATTGCCACGGTTGGTTCAGAAGCTGTTTTACAATCTGATTTAAATGAAATTCCTGCGCGTTTAAAAAAAGATGGTTCAATTGATGAAACAATGCTTTTAGACGACAAGATTGAAGATTTAAAATCTAACCGTTCAGTTCAATTACAATATTTAATCCGCGAAAAATTAGTTGAATCAGAAATCAAACGCCAAAACTTAGGTTTCACTGAAGAACGCGTTAACGAAGAAATGTCTGACTTAGCTAAAAAAAACGGAATGAATAAGTCTGAACTTGAGGCTTATATTAAAAAACAAGGCTTCAGTGTTGCTGATTACAAAAAAACTTTAAAAGCCCGCATGGAGCGTAAAAACTTTTTTGAAACAGAAATCGTTTCAAAACTTCGCATCACTGATGATGACGCTTACAACGAATACAAGACACGTAACCCTAAATACAAACCTAATGTAAACGAATTCAAAGTCGGAATGATTTTCTTTAACCCACGTAAAGGAACTCCTGAAGATGCTTATAAACGTGCTGAATCAGTTTATAAAAAATTACAAGCCGGTGAATCGTTTGAATCATTAGCTGATAAATACAATGAAGACGCTGGCGCAAATCCAGGTGGTTTATTGGGTACATTCAAAACCGGTGAATTAAATCCGGATATGGAAAAAGCCATTGCAAATTTAGACGCTGGCGAAACTTCATCTATCGTTCGCACGTCACGCGGTTTTCAAATTTTAAAAGTGTTAGATAAAAAAGTGACTCAAGATCCAAACTTTTTACGCTACAAAGAACAAATCAAAGGTAGCCTTGTTGAAAAGAACTTTAAACGCCAATTAAAAAATTGGTTCGAATCTAAAAAACAAGACGCTTACATCAAAATTTATGAGTAAGTTGTTTTCTGCGGTGGCCATTACCACAGGCGATCCTGATGGTATTGGCTTTGAAGTTACCGCCAAAGCTTTAGCGAAACTTGGTCCGCAAAAAAACACATCGTTTTTTTTATTTCGCGATAAAGACCAAGAAAAAATACAAAAGCGTTATTTTAAATTAATTGATCAAAAATTTTCTAGGCTTACTTTTAAATCGGCTAAGTCGGCGTTAGCTTTTTATTATATTTTAAAAAATGCTAATGCTTTAGATGGCCACTTTCTTTTTGATTTAGAGTTATCAACAAATGCCGCTGATTGGATTATTGAAGCTACTGAACTTTGCCGTGATAAGATCATGAATTCTTTAGTGACGGCTCCGATTTCAAAAACTTTGATCAAAGATGCCGGTTATAAGTTTGTTGGTCACACCGGAATTTTTCGCCATTACTTTCCGAAAAATCCGATGTTTATGGGTTTTGTCGGTAATAAGTTTAACGTGATCATTGCGACTGACCATATTGCGCTTAAAGATGTTGAAAAAGACTTATCCCCAAAAAAACTCACAGCCAGCATTAAAGCCGCCAAAATGTTACAAGACCTGCTATCTAGTGGTAAGCCTGTGGGGCTTTTAGGTTTAAATCCGCATGCCGGTGAAAAGGGTGTGGTGGGATCTTTTGAGCAAAAGGTTTTACTACCGCTAGTGAAAAAACATAAATACCTATCAGCGCCATTAGTGCCAGATGCGGCGTTTTTTCCCGAGAATTGGTCAAAGTATTCGACGTACTTGGCTTTGTACCATGATCAGGGTTTAATCCCGTTTAAAATGATCCATGGCCAAGACAGTGGTGTTCACATTACATTAGGACTACCATTTCTGCGCACGAGCGTAGATCATGGTACGGCTAAAGATATATTTAATAAAAATAAAGCCAACGCTAATTCTATGACTGAAGCGATTGAGCTTAACCTGAAGTTACTAAAGAGGAGCTAGTGATATGATTATCAGCCCAATTATTTTTCGTGAATATGATATTCGCGGTGTTTATAACAAACAATTCGATGATGAATTTGCTTACTATCTTGGAAAAGCATTTTGCTCTTTCGTTCACAAAAAAACAGGAAAGAAAAACTTTCGTTTATCTTTAGGCCACGATGCCAGAACATCTTCTGTGCCGTTAATCGAAAATCTAAAGCGCGGCTTTGTTGAATCAGGTGCTGAAGTTTACATGCTAGGAATGGTGACTTCACCGATCAGTTACTTTTCAACATTCGCGCTAGATCTAGATGGCGGTATTATGGTGACGGGTTCTCATAACCCACCTGAATACAACGGCTTTAAAATTTCTTTTGGTAAAACAACAATTCACGGTGCTGAAATTCAACAGCTTTACAAAATCATTTCTGAAAATGATTACGTATCTGCTCCGGGCGGATCAGCGAAAACTTACGATATCTTTCCTGAATACTTAGAACGTTACAAAAAAGAATTCGGCCAATTAAAACCAATCAAAGTAGTTCTAGATTGTGGTAATGGTGCCGGTGGTGTGATCGTTAAACGTTTATTTGAAACAGTGGGTTTAACGCCTGAAATTTTATTTGAAAAACCAGATGGCACATTCCCGAATCACCATCCAGATCCAACTGTAGAAGAAAATCTTCAAGACCTGGCTAAAAAAGTAAAAGAAACGGGTGCTGTTGTAGGTATCGGTTTTGACGGTGATGCCGATCGTATCGGTATCGTTGATCACACAGGTAAAATGATTTACGGCGATGAATTAATGACGATCTATGCTCGTTCAGTATTAGCGACTAAAAAAGGTGAAAAAATCGTTGGTGATGTGAAATGTTCTGATCGTATGTACAACGACATCGCTAAAAACGGCGGTGTTCCGGTCTTATGGAAAACAGGTCACAGCTTAGTAAAAGAAAAAGTTAAATCAGAAAAAGCGCCGTTCGGTGGTGAAATGTCTGGTCACGTATTCTTTGCAGATCGTAACTACGGTTACGATGATGCTCCTTACGCTGGTCTTCGTTTATGTGAAATCTTATCTCAAACAGGAAAAAATATTCCGCAGTTATTAGAAGGCTTACCTCCGGCATTTAACACGCCAGAAATTCGCATCGATACAACTGAAGAGAAAAAAGTTTTAATCGTTGAAAAAGTAAAAGAAGCGTTTTCAAAACCTTCAGACGATTTCAAAGTAAACTTAATCGATGGAATCCGTATCAGCTTTAACGACGGCTGGGCATTAGCTCGCGCTTCAAACACACAACCGGTATTAGTTGTACGTTTCGAATCATCAACTGAAGCAGGACTTAAAAAGATCCAAGATTCAGTTATGTCTGTTGTGAATAAATACTTATAAAAGGTGCCAGGCCTTTTTTACTACAGTTATATTCAATCTAAAAAACAAAACCCAAGGCGAAAACCTTGGGTTTTTTATTTCCTAAAATAACTCTCTGCTCCCCAAAAAGGTACGGCCTACCTTTTTTTCGCAAAAAAAAGAGCCGGTATTAAACCGACTCTTTTTAGTTTTAAGATTTTTCTTACGAAAAAAATTAGAAACCGAAACCAGCTGCTGGTAATTTTACGAAAGCAACTAGGAACGCTAAGATAACTAAAGACTCGATAAGAGCTAAAGCTAAGATAAGCGGAGTGAATAATTTGTCAGATGCAGCTGGATTACGAGCCATACCTTCTAAAGCAGCAGAAGCAGCTTTACCTTGAGCAGCTGTACCACCGAATACTGCTAAACCGATAGCGATTGCAGCAGATAAAGCGATTAAACCACTGTTTGAACCAGTAGTTGCAGTTGCAGCAGCTTCTTGTGCGAAAACGCTAACAGAAGCTAATAATGTTGTAGCAAATACGATTGCCTTTTTCATGTGTTTCTCCTTGATACCTAAGTACCAGTTAATTAGTGGTCGTGGGCTGTAGCAAGAGCCACGTAGACCATTGATAATAAAGTGAATACGAACGCTTGAATTACGCAAACAAGCATTCCCATTAAGTAGAACGGAATTGCAGGACCGATCGGGAATAAGTTTAAGAAAACTGTTAATACCGCGTGGTCACCTGTCATCACGTTCGCTAAACGTAAACCTAAAGTTAATGGACGGATAAAGTGAGAGATTAACTCGATGATTAACATCAACGGAGCTAAAGCCATTACTGGTCCTAAGAAATGTTTAAGGTAACCTAAACCACCTTCTTTTAAACCAATCACGTTATACGCTAAGAAAGAAAACATACCGAATGCAAACGTCGTGTTGAAGTTGTCAGTCGCTGGAGTCATACCAGGAATTAAACCTAAGAAGTTGTTGATTAAAACGAAAGTAAAGATCGCTGCAAAGTAAGGAGCGAAATGACGACCGTGGTGACCAATAACTTGGTTTGCTAAATTGTAAATGTATTCAGTTAAGAATTCGAAAACACCGCGAACAGAAAATTTGTTCGTTGGGATAACAGCTGCATCGCCAGAACCTAAAGTTACGCGAGCTACAACACCTAATAAAATAGTGATGATTGCTGCTAATAATAAAGTAGCTACGTGAATGTAGTGGTGACCTACTCCAGGGATTAATTGCGTCCAATTAAAATGCATACGACTTCCTTACGGTTTAATTTCTTTATCTAGTTTCTGTTTGTACAGAGCTACTAACACAATCGAAAATACAAACGATAAAAATCCGATTAATAAGCCAATAGAATCAAACCAACTCTGGCGGCTCATCTGTATTACGATATATCCAAGTAACGGGTATTTTAATATAATGACCGCGACCCCTAGGGCAACGGATTTTTTCTCGAAAACCACTCTCCAAATAAGCCAAATTCCTAGCAAATTTAAAATCAGAAGAAGATGGCAAACAACAGCTGTTGCGGCCATCGTTGGTTTTCCGAAAAACCAAGTAGCTAAACCAGCTACAACTGCCGTTAGCAGAGAAATAGTTGCAATTTTTTTAATCATTTATGGATTCTTTCTACTGATCTTTATTTTTTTCGATCGCACGTAACTTAGTGATAAGACTGATAAACCACACAACAAAGGCCAAGACAATCAATAAAGCCTTAAGGTAATTCGGGTAGCCTTGTTTGACCGCGTACTCACCACCATAGATTGCAAACAAAATAAGCGATATCAATTCAAAGCCAATCGCTCCAAACATGAGGTACTTATTTTGCTTCGGTGGTTTAGGATTTGGCGTACTCATTTGCGCACCCCTTTAGTGAAAGGTTTATTCACCAACTTTTCATTTAGACGCTTAATTCTTAGATCGTAGTAAGATTGATCTTTGATTTTGTCTTTATTTTGGGTCAGGTAGGCAATGGCCGCTTTGTAATCCTGTTTTTCTTCGTAAGTCATGGCCACCACTACATATAGGTTTTCATCGGCAAAATATTTCGGGTCGTTGGCCAAAATTAAGTGATAGTTCTTAATCGCTTCATCGTATTGGCCAAGTGAAGTAAAGGTCTGCGCTTTTAATTTTAAAAACGCATTTTTTTCGTGTTTAGAAGTTCCTAAAAACACGTCGATATATTCTAAAGCTGTTTTAAAGCTTCCGGTGTAACGGTAACACTGGGCAATTTTAAGTCGGATTTGCTCTAACTTTTCCGGGTCTTTAATGAGTGATTCTAATAAAAGATATTCTTTAACCGCCGTTGTGTAGTCTTGAATATTTTCAAAATAAACTTCGGCGATAGCCTCTTGTGATAATAAACGAATTGAGGCGTCTTCAGATTTTAAAATAAGTTCACGGTAAACCATGAGTGCTTTATTGTAGTCGTGAATTTCAAAACGCAAAATACGAGCGATTTCGAATTCGGTTTTTGACCAAAGACGATTATTTTTTTCTAGCTCTGCAGAGTTTTCTAATAGATCAACAGCGTCTAAGAACTGACGCTGTTCAATTTTTTCCTGAGCCAAATGAAAGAACTTTTCGGCTCTTGATTGGCAAGCGCAAATCGCGCCTGCCATTAAGAAAAGTGTGAATAACTTAGTGGATTTCTTCGCCAGCTTTATCTTCATCATCGACAACAGCTAAACCTGAAACGAACTCTTGCTTCTCATCTAAGTTAATTAATCTAACACCTTGAGTGTTACGTCCAAGAACTGAAATATCAGAGATTTTCATTCTGATAACCTGGCCTTGATCCGTTGATAAGATTAACTCTTGAGTTGCATTTACTTTTAATGTTCCAACTACGTTACCAACTTTATCAGTTGTTTTTTGAGTGATGATACCAACACCGCCACGAGATTGTACGCGGTATTCTTCAACCTCAGAACGTTTACCGTAACCTTTAGAAGTGACCATTAATAAAGTATCTTTCGTGTCTTTTTCGATCACTTGCATACCTACAACGATATCGTCTTTAGCTAAAGTAATACCTTTTACGCCGCGGGCAGAACGGCCCATGCCGCGCACGTCATCTTCGTTGAAACGAATCGACATACCTTCTTTAGTTGCGATGAAAATATCTGATTGGCCATCAGAAATTTTTGCAGCCACTAATTGATCTTCAAGATCAGTTGTTAAGGCAATAATACCTGCTTGGCGAGGGTTGCTGAATGAATCAAGAGATGTTTTTTTGATGATCCCTTTTTCAGTTAGCATCACAACATATTTATTTTCAGAGAATTCATTCACCGGAAGAATTGCACGTACTTTTTCGCCAGCTGCAAGCTGAACAACGTTAGCAATCGCTTTACCTTTAGAAGTTCTGTTACCTAGAGGTAATTTATGAACTTTACACCAGTAAACTTTACCTTTGTCAGTGAACACTAATAACTGAGTTTTCGTCGAAGCCGTGAAAAGATCCGTTACGTAATCCTCTTCACGAGTTTCCATACCTTTTAGACCTTTACCGCCGCGTTTTTGTACGCGGTATTCTTCAGTGTTGATACGTTTGATGTAACCTGTGTTTGTGATTGTCACAACCATTGGTTCATCAGCAATTAGATCTTCATCTTCAAGATCTTCCATATCACCAGTGATTTCTGAACGACGTTTGTCAGCGTATTTTTTCTTAATTTCTTCTAATTCGCCAACGATGATTTTGTAGATTTCTTTCACATCAGATAACACGAATTTTAACCAGTTAATCTGTTTTGTGATTTCTTCTAATTCATCAATGATTTTTTGAATTTCTAAACCTGTTAAACGTTGTAAACGCATTTCTAAGATCGCAACAGCTTGGCGTTCAGAGAATTGGAATTTATCCATTAACGCTTCACGGGCTTGGTTTGCTTCCTTCGAAGCCTTAATAGTCGCGATTACGGCGTCGATATTATCTAAAGCTTTTTTCAAGCCTTCTAAAATGTGCGCGCGCTCTTGAGCTTTTTTAAGTTCGAAAATACAACGTTTAGTCACAACATCACGTCTGTGATCAACGAAAGCTTCTAACATTGATTTTAAATCAAATGTTACCGGCTGATTTTTCGCATCGATCGCAAGCATGATAATACCAAAGCTTACTTGTAACTGAGTGAATTTAAATAAACGGTTTAAGATAACTGAACCGTTTTCACCGCGTTTTAAAATAATAACGACGCGCATACCTTCACGTGAAGATTCATCGCGGATATCTGAGATACCTTCGATTGTTTTTTCTTTCACTAAGTCTGCGATAGATTCGATTAATTTAGCTTTATTTACTTGGTACGGAAGCTCAGTCACGATGATTTCTTCGTGATCTTTTTTAGTTTCGATTTCAGTACGTGCTTTTAACGTAATGATACCGCGACCTTTTTTGTACGCTTGTAAAATTCCCGCACGACCGGCGATTAAACCTGCTGTCGGAAAATCTGGCCCTGGAATTTTTTCGATTAATTCATCGATTGAACACTCAGGATTGTTAATTAAATGAATAGCTCCATCAACCACTTCGCCTAAGTTGTGCGGCGGAATGTTTGTCGCCATACCTACTGCGATACCAGATGAACCGTTCACTAATAGATTTGGAAATTTCGATGGTAAAACTAACGGAATTTGTAACGAGTCGTCGTAGTTCGGACCATGCGCTACAGTTTCTTTTTCGATATCAGCTAATAATTCTTCAGCTAATCTCGTCATACGAACTTCGGTATAACGAGAAGCGGCCGCACTATCACCATCGATCGAACCGAAGTTACCTTGACCGTCGATTAATGGGTAACGAAGCGAGAAATCCTGGGCCATACGAACCATAGTGTCGTAAGCGGCATTATCACCATGCGGATGGTATTTACCGATAACGTCACCGACAACACGCGCAGATTTTTTGTACGGTTTGTCGTGAGTGTTTGATAATTCATGTTGAGCAAATAATACACGACGGTGAACCGGTTTTAAACCGTCACGCACATCGGGTAGGGCACGGCCTACGATTACAGACATTGAGTACTGTAAGTAAGCTTCGCGCATTTCTTTGTTGATATCTACGTTAGTAACGCCTTTTACTGGCACGTTGTTGTCATTTGAATCCATCTTTTACACCCTATACATCTAACGAACGCGCTAATAACGCATTATCTTGGATAAACTTACGACGTGGTTCAACTTGCTCGCCCATTAAAACTGAGAAAGTTTCATCGGCAGCCACAGCATCGTCGATAGTTACTTTTAATAAATTACGGTTTTCAGGATTTAAAGTCGTATCCCAAAGTTGCTCTGGATTCATTTCTCCTAATCCTTTGTAACGTTGGATATAAATTCCTTTTTTCGAGCTTTCCATGATGTTTTCATAGAACTCGTTGTAATTTTCGAATGATTGTTCTTCGCCACCTTTCACAATTGTCATTGGTAATTGTGAAATTGATTGCATGTGGTTCCAGATATTTCTGATTTCAACAATTTCAGAGAAATTGATCATGTCAGCCGATAAAACTGTTTTCATGCGATCAGCGTAACGAGTTGTCTCAACAACAGCTTCAACTTTACCGTCAGCTGTTTTTTCTACTTTGAAATCAACTTCAGTTACACCCAGAGTTGGTTGCGCAGAAATCCAAGCTTTAAGATCAGTTAACGCTTTTGTTAATTTGCCTTCATCTTTTAAAGTCGCATCTAAATCAGAAACTTTACTTAATAAGAAGTATAAAACATCTCTGTCATACTTACGCGAAGATGAATGTAATAATGAATTAAATTTCTGAATACCTAAGATGAACTTACGTAATTCAGCTGTTTCAACTTTTTTACCTTTAACTTCAAAAGAATCTAAACCTGTTTTTAATAAATGTTCTGTTAATGCAGCTTCATCTTTTAAGTAAGTCTCAGATTGACCTTTTTTAGCACGGTATAAAGGTGGTTGAGCGATGTAGATATAACCTTTTTCTAAAACTTCCGGCATTTGACGGTAGAAGAAAGTTAATAAAAGTGTACGGATATGTGATCCATCCACGTCGGCATCGGTCATGATAATGATTTTGTGGTAACGAATTTTATCGGCAGAAACATTTTCTTTACCGATTCCTGTTCCTAAAGCAGAAATCATCATTTTGATCTCGTCGTTTGATAACATTTTATCAAAACGCGCTTTTTCAACGTTTAGGATTTTACCTTTTAACGGTAAAACAGCTTGTGTCTTACGATCACGCGCCATTTTTGCGGATCCACCGGCCGAGTCTCCCTCCACCAGGTATAATTCACATTTAGAAGGGTCGCGCTCTTGGCAATCCGCCATTTTACCAGGTAACGAGCCACCGTCTAATGCTGTTTTACGGCGAGTTAAATCACGCGCTTTTCTGGCAGCATCACGGGCACGTGCCGCTTCGACACATTTTGTAACGATTGTTTTTGCTGTGCTTGGATTTCTATCTAACCAGTCAGCTAATTTATCATTTACTAAAGACTCAACAATACCTTTTACCTCGGCATTACCAAGTTTAGTTTTTGTTTGTCCTTCGAATTGTGGTTCGCGAACTTTTACAGAAATAATCGCCGCTAAACCTTCGCGGATATCTTCACCTTCGATTGATTCTTTAAAATCTTTTAATAGATTTTTTTGAGTCGCGTATGAATTTGTCGTACGAGTTAAAGCTCCACGAAAACCCACTAAGTGAGTTCCACCTTCATGAGTGTTGATATTATTTGCGTAGCAGTAGATTGATTCAGAGTAAGAATCGTTCCATTGCATGGCGATTTCAACTTCAACTTGGTCTTTTTCACCTTTGAAGTAAATCACTTCATTGTGAATTGGTTTTTTAGATTGGTTTAAGTAAGAAACGAATTCAGCAACACCGTTCGCGTATTGGAAATCAGCTTTTTTGCCAGTCGCTTCGTCAGTTAAACAAATATGTAAGCCCGCATTTAAAAACGCGATCTCACGGAAACGATTTGATAAAGTGTTGAAATCAAATGCCATTCCTGGCTCTTTGAAAATTTCTAAATCCGGTTTGAAAGTGACAATCGTACCCGTACGAGTTGTTGGACCCACTTTTTCTACTGGGCCATCTGGAATACCTTTGTGGTAAACCTGACGGTAGTGAGTTCCGTTTTTATGAGATTCAGCTTGGCAACGAGATGAAAGCGCATTCACAACTGAAGCACCTACGCCATGTAGACCGCCCGAAACTTTATACGCGCCACCATCGAATTTACCGCCGGCATGTAATACCGTGTATACCACTTCCATGGCGTCTTTTCCAGATTTGTGTGGACCAACAGGAACACCACGGCCGTTATCGTCTACCGATAAAGAACCATCTGTGTGAATCGTCACATAAATATTTTTACAATATCCAGCTAAGTGTTCATCGACAGCATTATCTGCAATTTCGTACACAAGATGGTGATAACCACGAATCGTTGTATCACCGATATACATTCCCGGTCTTTTACGAACGGCTTCAAGTCCTTCTAAGACTTGAATATCATCTGCGCCGTATTGTTTATCCGAAGATACGGCAGTTGTTGAAACTTGTTCAGACATGAGCACCTCATACATGTAGTAAGAAAAAAATATTTAAATTATTTTTCTTAAAGCGAGATTTTATTCTGCGCTTTGTACAAATCCATTTTGTACGTTGAAAACGGTGCTTCTATCGATGTTCAGTTTTTTTAAAACTTCGATATCAGTTGAGGTTAAAAAGGTCTGAGTTTGAATTTCATTCAACGCCAAAACAAGCGAACTTTGCTTAGTTTGATCGAGCTCTGACAACACATCATCCAATAACAAAACAGGATAGAATCCGTTAACCCTGTAATGATACACGATTTGAGCCATTTTGAAAGCTAATATGATAGATCTTTGCTGCCCCTGCGAAGAGAAAAAACGTGAGTCATTTCCGCTATATAGAAATATGACATCATGCTTCTGAGGACCCACTAAACTGATGCCTGCGGAAAGCTCAGCTGGGAGCAGTTCTTGGGCTCTTTTTTTCATTAAATTTATCAACATTTCCTCAGAATTTTCCACAATTTTTTGGTCGGAAATTTCATAAGAAAAATCAAAAGTCACATTTGGATTTTTTGTTTCAATTTTTACCAGGGCTTCTTGCACAAAAGGTTTGATATCTTGAAGGCATTTTATGCGTAAATAGGTTAGTTTACCTGCTAAATTGAAGTAAATCTGATTAATGCTTTCTAAAGTTTGCATTCCCATATCGCGCGAAATTTTATCTTCAGAAATATCTTTTAAAATTTTATTGCGTGTTCTTAAGGCTTTTTTAAATTCCAGTAAAAGCTGTTTACCATTTTTGACGCTAGTTTCGATTAAGCTATCTAAAAGCTTTCTGCGCTCATCAGCAGATTCTTTGATCACTGACAGGCTTTCAGGTGAAAAAAGCACAACAGGAGGCAAATACTGCTCAACCTTAGTGGTTTTTTTATCATTCACTAGAATTTCTTTTTTGTTTCCTAAAAGTTTAACCAGGATTTGGTATTCAAGATCGTTGTTTTGAACCGTTGCTTTGATAAAAGCGTTCTGTTGGCCAAATTGAATTAAAGTTGAATAGTCAGAATATCTAAAGGATTCGCCTTCAATTAATAAATGAATACTCTCGATAAAATTAGTTTTTCCCTGACCGTTATCGCCAATAAAAATATTTAAGCGTGGAGAAAGTCGTAGAAAAGCCTCAGAAATATTTCTAAAGCTTTTCAGCGCGAGAGTATTTAATTGCATCAAATTCTCATAGGCATAACTACGTTGACGTAGTCATTTTTTCCAAACGCTTTTAAAACGCCTGGAGACACTTGATCGTTTAATTCAATTTCAACACTGTCTTGTTCAATGTTTTTTAAAACATCTTCAATGTATCTAGCGTTAAAACCGATTTTTAAATCTGGGCCCGTATAATCGATATCTAATTCGTCTTTAGCATCACCTAATTCAGGGTTGCTTGAAGTGATTTCTAATTTATTAGAAGAGAACGTTAATAAAATCGCTTTTGATTTTGCGTTCGCTAATAAAGAAACTTTTTTTAATGAAGATAAGATTGTCTCACGAGGAATTTTAATTTTGTGAGATAACTTCTGTGGAATAAACTGTTGATAATTCGGATATTTACCTTCGATAAGTCTGATCATCAATACGCAAGTGCCGCATTTAACAATAAACTGAGAACCTTCTACAGCTACGTAAACATCTTCAACTGTGTTCTCGATTAATTTTTTAATTTCGAATAAACCTTTTTTAGGAATAATCACGCCCACTTTTTCATTGAACGTTAAATTAGAAAAAGATTTTTTAATTAAACTTAAACGGTGACCATCAGTTGCAACCATAGTTACGTTATTTTTATCTGAAGCTTCAAAGAACACTCCATTTAAATGATAACGTGTTTCATCGTTTGAAACGCTGTAAATTGTTTTATCGATCATTTGCTTAAATTCTGCCGCATCGATCTTAGAAAAGTTTTCTGATTTATAAGTTGGAAAAACTGGATACTCTTCAGCTGCCACACCAACGATCTTAGATAAAAACTTACCCTGTCTAATTTCTAGGTAGTTATTATCTTTTTTAGTTAATTGGATGGGGCCTTCTAATAATTCTTTAGTTAAATCAAATAAGCTTTTAGCGCTCACTGCAACCTTACCATCTTCTTTAATTACGGCAGGGCTACTGTCTGTAAGGCTTACTTCTAAATCTGTAGCATAGGCTTTTAATTGATTATTAGCTGTTTCTAAAAGAACGTTCACTAAAACAGGCATTGTGTTTCTTTTTTCAACGATGTTTTGTGTTCTGCCAATTAATCCTAATAAATCTTTTTTCTGAATTTCGATTTTCATATAAAGCCTTTTGGTTTGTTTTTTTGGATCCCAGTTTACCTAATAATATATATATATATAAGTAGTAGTATTAGTAGGGGCTGTAGTTATCCGTAAAACTCAATTAAATTATTGAAACTTCTATCTTTTTTACGTGGAAAACTCAACCCTTAGCTCAATGTTTTCATGGCTCAATTTTGGGGGAAACTTTACCCACAAAGTTATCCCATTACTAATCCACATTAATATCCACAATCCACATGCTATAAACCTGTGATATTGTGGATTTGGTTCACTAAATCGTCGATATCACTCTTAAATTGCAAATCTTTAGCCTGTGAAGATTCGACTTTTTCCAGTGAATTAATCACAGTTGTGTGGTCGCGGCCGCCAAAAGTTTTACCAATTTCAACTAATGACTTATCTAAAAACTTTTTGATCAACCACATTGCAATTTGTCTAGGCACAACAATTGGTTTTGCACGACTGCTAGATTTTAAATCAGTAATTCTAATTTTATAGTGTTCAGCAACGATTCTTAAAATTTCATCAACACTAATAGTAGCTGTGTTTTCATGGTGTGATAAAATTTTACGCGCTAATTCTAAATTCACCGTTACACCTTGAAGTTCAGAGAACATTTTAATTTTGTTCAAATTTCCTTCAAGTTCACGGATCGAACGTTTTGAAATACGCGCTAAATATTGAATAGCATCTTCAGGAATACGCAGATTTTTCTTTTCTGCTTTGTAACGTAATATGGCTATTCGCGTTTCCAAATCAGGCATTGTGATATCCGCGATTAATCCACGCTCAAGTCTTGTGCGTGAACGATCTTCTAAATTTAAAATATCTTTCGGCATGCGATCGCTGGCTAAGATCACTTGTCTTCTGCGTTCAATGAAAGCATTGATCGTGTGGAAGAATTCTTCCTGCACCGCTTGACCACGCTCTATATATTGTACGTCATCGACAACTAAAACATCGCAGTTCTCTCTATATTTAAGACGAAATTTATCCATCTCTTGTCTGCGGATAGATTGAACACATTCATTTAAGAATTTTTCGGCACTTGTATAAAGTACGCGATAGTGTGGATAGTTTTGGTGAATCTGGTGGATAGCCGCTTTGAGTAAGTGAGTTTTACCCATCCCAGAAGGTCCATATATAAAGAGGGGATTGTAATCACCTTCACCAGGGCTTTGTGAAACATTATATGTTGCCGCGTGCGCGAACTCAGAGTTTTTACCCACAACGAATGTTGAAAAAGTAAACTCTTCACCTAATAATTCCATGTTCACTACGGGTAGTGGACGCGCTTGATTTAATTTATTCTGAACTTGTAAAAGCTCATCTGAATTTTGCAATACATCTTGTAATGATGAATTGTAATCAACAGAAGTTTTCTCTGAAACAAT
This sequence comes from uncultured Pseudobdellovibrio sp., assembly GCA_966250225.1. GTDB lineage: Bacteria > Bdellovibrionota > Bdellovibrionia > Bdellovibrionales > Bdellovibrionaceae > Pseudobdellovibrio. The sequence continues at coordinate 67,737 of CBINGM010000013.1, forward strand.
AAGATTAATCTCGAAATCTTCAGTAATAAGAGATTTGATTTCAGAGACGATTTTATCTTTTAAATTTTCGCTGACATAGAAATGAATAAATTTGTTAGGCACAGATAATGTGAAGTGAAATTTATCATCTCTTTTTTCAGTACTAATGAATTCAACGGGTTCTAAATAGGATTCTAAAATGCGGTTTGACCCACTTTTTTGCTTAATCGAAGTCTTTACCTGACTCCAGAATGATGAATCCAGATTTGCTGAATTTAACTGCATTGGCCCCCCTTGCAATTAACGGAATGTGGATAACTACCAAAGCCATGGGTAGTTTTCAACAGTTGACCATGACGCCGCGATGTGTTTTAACTAGAGTTCTCTTTTTTGAAAGAGCTTAAAAAACTTGCAATAGACGTCAATCGTCGTAAGAAGAAAAATCGAGGATATTATGAGTAAACGTACATACCAACCAAGCAAAAAACGTCGCGCTAAAAAACACGGTTTCCGTGCTAGAATGAAAACTGCAAAAGGTAAAAAAGTATTATCTCGTCGTAGAGCAAAAGGCCGCAAAAAATTAACAGTTAAACGTGGCGGAAAGTAATTCTAAAGTCTTTCCAATAAAGCTGTCCTCTGAATTCACTGAAATTACTAAAAAAGGTCGTAAGGTAAGAGCTTCCTCTTACCTCACGCTAATTTTATTGGATTCAAAGGATGATCTTACGTATTTCGGCACAACAGTTTCAAAAAAAGTAGGCTCCGCCGTAGTACGAAATAAGCTAAAAAGATGGGTGCGTAACTGTGTACGATCTGCAGGCTGGAGTTCAAAATTCAAATCCAAAAAAGTTGTGTTCATGTTCCGACCACAGCCCGAAGGGTTTTACAAAAAACTCAAATACAGCGATTTCGTTACAGCCGTCATGGCGTAATCGCGCCATTATCTATTTAGTGAAATTTTATCAGGCGTCTTTTTCTTACTTTTTAGGTGGAAATTGCCGGTTTTATCCCAGCTGCTCGCACTACGCGGTGGAAAGCTTTCAGACTCACTCTTTCTTAAGAGCATTCAAACTTACAACTATCAGACTACTTAAATGTCATCCGTTTCACCCCCAAAAAGGTTACGATCCGGTTCCGACATATAAAGGATAACGAATGAACCAAAAACAAGAATCTCCATTTGGAAATCCAAGATTTTTAATGGCTTTAGCCCTAACTTTCTTCGGATTATGGGGATGGCAGTACTATTTAAGTAAAAAATACCCACAAAAAACAGCTGAACAAGTTGTCGCAACTACAGCTAGTGGAACGGCAACAGTAGCTCCTTCTGAAGCGCAAATGAATCCAGCCGCTTCAGGTACAGTGGCCGCGGCAACAACAGCACCGGTAGTAGAAGAAGAGAAAACTTTTTCTTACGAAGATGAAAACGTAAAATTTGATGTGTCTTCTAAAGGTTTAGGAGTAAAAAATTTCACTCTTAAAAAATACACTGACAGAAAAGGCGCACAAATTCAGTTTGAAAGCACTGAAGGCCAAGCTGAGTTACTAGCAAATAATAATGTTATTAATTTTGCTGTGGAAAAAACTGGGGAATCTCAGTTTATCGGAACAGCAACTGTAGATGGTAAAAAAATCACTCGTAAATTAACATTCCACAAAGAGACTGAATCGTTTGATTCAGAAACAGAATTTGATGCGGGTTTTGATACTTTATCTCTTAAATTATTTCAAAAACACCACAAACCAGAATCAAAAAGTTTCTTAACTCCTAGCTTTGAACACCAGGATTTTATCTGGATTGAAGCAGGTTCTACAAAATCTGAAAGCATTGCGGGTCTTAAAGAAAACGAAGGTTTCTTAAAAACTGCTCCGGCAGCGACTTTGGCGTCGATTGGTACTCAGTACTTTACAGCTGCTTCTGTAAATCGTTCTGACATTGTTCCAGGTGTTTCAAATAAAGTTGAAAACAACATGGCGTCTGTGAATGTAAGCTATAATCTTAAAGATGCTAAAATCACAAAAATTTCTCAGGCGATTTATTTAGGCCCGAAAGAAACAAACACATTAGCTAAAATCGATAAACAATTAACTGAGACTTTAAATTACGGCATGTTCGGATTTATCTCGGCGATTTTAATGAAATTAATGGTGTTCATGCACGGCATTTTCGGTAACTGGGGTTTAGCAATTATCGCTTTAACTTTAGTTGTGCGTGCGGTGTTATTACCATTTAACGTTATGTCTTTTAGATCTGCGCAAGCGATGCAAAAAGTGAAACCAAAACTAGATGCTATCCGCGAAAGATTTAAAGACGATCCAATGCGTATGAACAAAGAGACAATGGCCGTTATGAAAGAAAATAACGCAAATCCATTATCTGGCTGTTTACCGATGTTAATTCAGATCCCGATTTTCTTCGCTTTATGGCGTGCAATTGGCTCTAGTATTGAAATCTATCAACAACCATTCTTTGGTTGGATCACAGATTTATCTTACCATGATCCGTTCTTTGTATTCCCAATCTTGATGGGTATTACAATGTTCTTACAACAAAAAATGACTCCGACAACGATGGATCCAACTCAGGCTAAAATTTTAAATTTCATGCCGATTTTATTCACGTTATTTATGTTAACGTTACCGAGCGGTTTAACTCTGTACAATTTCGTGAGTGCGCTATTCGGTGTGATTCAACAATATTTTTTATTAAAAGAAACTAAAAACAACAGCCCGGCAGTGGCGTAGTTATAGAGGGGACAACAGTATGGCAGGATTTTTCTCAAAATTATTTGGCGGCGGCGGTAAAAAATCAGATATCGATGCAGTCGTTGAAGCAACATTATCTGGAATTTTAGAAAAAGGCGGATTTGATTTAGAATACAACCTAACAACTTCTAAAAAAGAAGAAGTGACTGAAATCAAAATCGATTTTTCTGGTAACGACGAAGAGTTATTAAAAGACCACAAAGGTCAGTTATTAGACGCTTTTCAATTAATCGTTAAACGTGTTACTCAGCACAACTTTCCAGATGTTCAAACAAATGTATTAGTTGATTGCGGTGGTTACCGTGAAGAATCAGAAGCGGCTTTAATCGAGCGCGCTGAGCATTTAAAAACAATCGCTATTGAACAAGGTAAATCAGTTTACTACCGCGCACTTCCTCCGAAAGAGCGTAAAGTTGTTCACCAATACTTAGCGCAAGATGCCCGTGTAAAAAGCCGTTCATTAGGTGATGGTTTATACAAAAAAATCAAAATTTTCCCAGTTAAAAACCAAGGCGGCGCTGGAGCAGACGATGCTTCAATGTCTGATGAAGGATAGTTAAAGATGTTCGATGCTAGTCGCGAAACAAAGACAATTTGTGCATTAGCATCGGCAACAGGAACTGCGGCCATTTCAGTTATCAGACTAAGTGGCCCAGACTCTTACAAGATTATTCAAAAAGCCTGTAAGAGCTTATCAAAGAAAAAACTCGAATCTCATAGAGTTTACCTCGCAAAATTTTCTAATTTAAAAAATGAAGTGATTGATCAGGTTGTTGTAACAGCTTTTGATCAGGGAAAATCCTATACCGGTGAAGAGACCATCGAGATTTCTTCACACGGTTCTCCACACATCACAAAAAAACTTCTTGAGGCTTTAGTTGAATACGGCGCAGTGACAGCAGAAAAAGGTGAATTTACTTACCGTGCGTTTATGAACGACCGACTAGATCTAGTGCAGGCCGAAGCTGTGCTTTCAGTGATTGAATCACAATCTGATAGCGCACTTAAAATGTCGCTTCGCCAACTTGAAGGTAAAGTTTCAGAAAAATTTCAATCTTTAGAAGATAAACTGACTTGGTGTTTGGCACACATTGAAGCTTCAATTGATTTTTCAACTGAAGGTATTGATGTGGTTGACCCCCAGGTGCTTATTCAAAAGTTAAAAGAACTAAAGGCAGAGTTGGAAGTTTTAACAAACTCTTACAGCCAGGGTAAAATTTTAAAAGACGGTATTAAGCTAGTTTTGGCAGGTTTACCTAACGTGGGTAAATCAAGTTTACTTAACAATTTAGTCTTAGATGAAAAAGCGATCGTTACAGATATTGCCGGAACAACTCGTGATGTGGTTGAAGGGTCTACTTTTTTTAACGGTATTAAATTTAATATCTCAGATACAGCCGGTCTTCGCGAAACGACAGACGTGGTTGAAAATATCGGGGTGCAAAGATCCTTAAAAGAGATCGAAAGCGGTGATTTAACGCTTTTTGTGTTTGATAGCAGTTTAGGCCTCCAGCAGGGCGACCTTGAGCGTTTTCGCATGGTTAAGGGAAACGCCCTAGTCCTAGCGAATAAAGCTGATAAACCTCATTCTGAGAAGCCATCTGAAATTAAGCAAAAATTACAGGATTTAGGCGGTGGCCCTAGGGTTATCGATATCCTTCCAGTGTCAGCCCTTGATGTTAAGGCCCGCGATACGATATTACATCGGGTAAGCACTATCATGGGGTCAGAGAAGTTTAGCGATGAATCAGTGATTTCATCAGCCAGACAGTTTGAGCTTTCCAATGCGGCTATGCACCTGATTGATCAATCCATCGGTGAATTAGAAAACCAAATGGGAAGTGAGTTCGTCGCACAAACATTGAAGAACTCATTACTAGCGCTGCAAAAAATCTTAGGAAGATATTTTGACGATCAAATTATGGATCGAGTTTTTAAAGAGTTCTGCTTAGGTAAATAAAAGCTAAAAGCTTTTTCTCCCTAAGCGATTTTTAGCTTAAGGGTGTTCATGAAATCTAGTTCGTATCAAGTCATTGTAGTTGGAGCCGGTCACGCAGGAATTGAAGCTTGTCTTGTGCCTGCGAAGTTAGGGTTAAAAACTCTGATGGTCACAACGAATACAGATCGTATTGGCTACATGTCTTGTAACCCTTCTATCGGCGGATTAGCTAAAGGCCACATGGTGCGTGAAATCGACGTACTCGGTGGACAAATGGGTGTGGCAGCAGATGAATCTTGTATTCAGTTTAAAAGATTAAATGCTTCAAAAGGCCCGGCCGTTCGTGGAACGCGCACGCAAAACGATAAAAAAATCTACTCACAAATTCAAACCAACGCTTTATACAATCAACCTAATTTAGAAGTTATTCAAGGTGAAGTGAAACGCTTAATCTTAGAAGGTAACGAGTGCCGTGGTGTTGAGTTACAAGATGGTTCACAAATTTTTTCTGATCGCGTGATTATCACGGCGGGAACTTTCTTAAATGGTGTGATGCACATTGGTTTAGAACAAACTCCTGGCGGACGTGTTGGTGATGCGGCTTCTGTAGGTTTATCTGACCAATTACGTGAATTTGGTTTTACCGTTCAACGTTTAAAAACAGGAACTCCTGCGCGCCTTCATAAAGACAGTATTGATTGGAGCAAAACAATTCCTCAAGAGGGTGATCCGAAATTTTACCCTTTTAGCTTTAAATCAAAACGTGAATTTTATCTTCCACAAGTGCTTTGTTATCTTTCGCACACGACAGAACAAACTCATGAAATCATTCGTAACAACCTAGATAAATCACCAATGTATTGCGGAATTATCGAAGGTGTTGGTCCACGTTACTGTCCTTCAATCGAAGACAAAGTGACGCGTTTTTATGAAAAACCAACGCATCAAACTTTCTTAGAACCAGAAAGTTTAACAAGTGATTTGATTTATCTTCAGGGTATTTCGACTTCGCTTCCTGCTGATGTACAAGATCAGTTTTTAAAAACTATTCCTGGCTTAGAAAACGTAAAAATCGTTCGTTACGGTTACGCTGTTGAGTACGATTTTATCGAACCCACACAAATTCATCACAGATTAGAAACACGTCCGATTAAAAATCTATTTTTAGCAGGGCAAATTAACGGAACTTCTGGTTATGAAGAAGCGGCCGCACAAGGTTTTATTGCCGGTGTGAATGCGTCTCATAGTTTATTAGAAAAAGAAGAGTTTATTTTATCTCGTTCAGAGGCTTATGCCGGTGTACTTATTGACGATTTAGTTACAAAAGGCACGCGCGAGCCATATCGCATGTTTACTTCTCGCGCCGAACATAGATTAGTGCTTCGTGAAGACAATTCGATCGACCGTTTAGCTGAAATTTCTAAAAAAATCGGCTTAGTTTCTGAAAAAGAGCTAAATCAACTGATGTCTATCAAAGATGAACGCACAGTTTTACTCGGACAATTACAATCGACCGTTCTTTATCCCAAAAAAGCAGTTAACGATGTGATTTCTGAAATGGGAAGTAAACCCTTAGTTAAACCAGTAACTATGGAAGAATTCTTACGCCGTCCAGAGATCGGCTTTCCGCAGTTAGAAAAGCTAGACTTTCAGTTTTCACCAAACGAAGTGGTGACTGAAGCGGTGGAAATTGAAGTTAAGTATTCGGGCTATGTGAAAAAGCAGTATGAAATCATCGAACAATCTAAAAAATTAGAGATGTTAGAGATTCCACAAGAATTAGTTTTCTCGGCTGTTAAAGGTTTATCGAACGAAGAGGTTGATAAGCTGAACAAAGTAAAACCGAGAACTCTTGGACAAGCACAAAGAATTTCTGGGGTAAATCCATCAGCCATTCAGGCGATTATGATCTATTTAAAAGGCCACAAATTAGCGTAGTTTCTGTAGGGTTTTTCGATATAAAAGACGACTAAAATGAGTATAAAAATTCGCTGTCGTCTTTGGCGGTGCTCTCGCTGTTCGCAGAACGAGAGTTCTTGCATTCGGAAGCGGAAAAACAAAAAATTTCATTTTTGTTCATATATAGTCTAATAAAAACAAAATGTTAAATGTGATAATCTTAAAACTAGTTTTATCGTTTTAGTGATTTTGGTTATAACAAAATTACGAAAAACCACGACTTTCGTCCTGAATAATTTTAAAAAATGCATTCTTCAAAATATTAAAAAGAAAATCATTTTCACATTTTTCGATAAAGAAATCTGCAGGAAATTTTTCTAAAAATCGTGCGCGCGCATTGCTGGATTTTCTTTCTATGGATGCACTTTGAAGATTTTAATTTGTAGAGATTCATAGAAAGAGCGCGAGCTATTTTGATAAATTTATTCGACCGAGATGCGTGATTATTTTGAGTGAGACTTTAAAAATGTAGGTAATAAAATCTTGGTAGCAGGGCAAGAGTTTCTACCGGCAGAGAAAGACGCGTGAGTTTTTTTCGGCTGAAAAACTAGTGAGAACTTGCGGCCGGTTTTTCGCCGTGTTCGCCGCCGGAACTTTTACCTTCTGCAGGCTTTCCTTCGGCTGTTCCACGTGGAACAGCTTTCGGATCATCTTTTTTCAAAGTATCTTTCACGCGAGCGGTTTTTTCACGAAAGAGCTGAAGCTTTTGTAGTTCGGCCTCGGCTTCTCCGTCTTCGGGCCATTTTCTACCATTAGGTGTGAGGCTTTCTAAATAGCGGCGCTCGACATAAAGTTTTCTTTCTTCGATGCGAACTTCATACATTCTTACTTGTTGGGCGGCATAAACTTGTGCGCCCAAAGCATCGTTTACGCGCTTTTGAAAAACAGCATATTCTCCCGATTGTGGAACAGCCTTTTCAAGATCTGCTTTGCTAGAATTTACCGAATCAGTCACAAGTGCGAGAGCCGCTTTTGCAACTCCAAGATCTGTCTGCAATTGCGCATAAACAGGATCTTTATTCTCTGGATGTGGATCGCGCTTGCTACAACTGAATAAAATCAGCGAAAAAAGCGTAAAAAAGAGAAGCTTGGTTAGGTTTTGCATATGTTCCACGTAGAACAATCGGATTAAATAGTGCGGCACTAAAGTATTTTCTTGAAAAGAATGTTTATGAGCTACAGGATATTCACATTGTTCACCCGCGTTCCACGTGGAACATTTTAGGTAGAGCATTAGGAGAATACATCATGGTTAAGGTCATTTGCGTAGCCAATCAGAAGGGTGGAGTGGGAAAAACCACTACCACAGTGAATTTATCGTCTGCTTTAGCTCAATTGGGCAAAAAAGTATTAGTTATCGACATGGATCCGCAAGGAAATGCGTCGAGTGGATTAGGCATTAAAAAGCACGAGACCGAAGAAAAGAATATCTACCATGTACTTATTGGCGAAAATACTCTTCAAGAGGTGGCTTTTCGCGCCAATCACGACAATTTATACATCGCTACAGCAAATCCTGACCTTGTTGGCGCTGAAATCGAGCTTGTGGATATGCCACAACGTGAATTTCGTTTAAAACAGGCTATCCAAACGGTAGCCAACCTATATGATTACGTATTAATTGACTGTCCACCATCGCTTGGACTACTCACTTTGAACTCTTTAGCGGCCGCTAATAGCTTTTTAGTGCCATTACAATGTGAATACTATGCCTTAGAAGGTCTATCTCAATTATTAAATACAGCAGGACTAGTTAAAAAGGGAATCAATCCAAACCTACATATCGAAGGTATTCTTTTAACTATGTTTGATAAGCGTAATAACTTAAGCCACCAGGTGGTTGAAGAAATCAAAACACACTTTAAAGATAAAGTGTTTGGCGTGATCATTCCGCGTAACGTTCGTCTTTCAGAAGCTCCAAGCCATGGCGTATCTATTTTCGGGTACGATCCAAGAAGTATCGGCGCTTTAATGTACTTAGAATTAGGTAAAGAGATCGTTTCTAAGCGCAAAACAGAACTTTTAGAACAAAACAACGTTCAAAATCAAGAGATCTAACATATGGAAAATTCTACAGAAAATTCAAACAAAAAACGTCTTGGTCGTGGCTTGGGCTCACTTTTGGGTGGCGCCACTCAAGATTTATCTGCCCCTCCCCAAGCAGCTAAACCGCAGGCTTCGGCTGGCGCGACTACTCAACCAAAGTCTGTGATTACGCAAGAAACTAAGCCCGTTGTGGTTGAAAAAGTTGTCGAAAAAATCGTTGAGAAGATCGTTGAACAAAAAATCGATGAAGATAAAAGAGTATGGCAAATTGCTGTAGATAAACTAGTTCCAGGTCAATTTCAGCCGCGTAAAAAGTTTGAAAAAGAAGCCTTAAATGAACTAGCTCAATCGATTAAAGAAAACGGCATTTTACAACCCATCGTGGTTCGTAAGCGCCAAGCCGGTGGATTTGAAATCGTAGCCGGTGAACGTCGCTGGAGAGCTTCGCAATTAGCTGGATTACATGAAATTCCGGCCTTAATTAAAACTTTTTCTGATCAAGACGCACTTCAATTAGCATTAATTGAAAATATTCAGCGTGAAGATTTAGATCCTATTGAAGAAGCTGAAAGTTATCAGCGTTTAATGGAAGAATTTAACTTATCTCAACAGCAAGTCGCTGAAAAGGTGGGTAAAGAGCGTTCTTCTGTGGCGAATGCTGTTCGTCTATTGGTATTACCATTTGAAATCAAAAACATGATTGCAGATAAGCAATTATCTGTGGGCCATGCGAAAGTTATTCTTTCTGTCGAGGGAAAACCAGAGCAAATGCGCTTAGCAAAAGCGGTTCAAGCGAAAAACTTATCAGTTCGTGCGCTAGAACAAATGGTTAAATCAGGTGGACATAAAGACGAATCATCTGAATCACAAATTAAAGAAATGGATATGCCAGAAAAGCTTGCGCAACAACTAGCTCAACAAGTGCAAAAAGCGTTAGGCACAAAAACGACTATTTCTTACAAAAAAGGTAAGGGTGAATTAACAATTCATTTCTACTCAGATGAACAACTTAACAGTATCTACGAAAGATTAACTGAATAATGGATCAACTTTCGATTTCAGCTATTGTTGAAGAAGGCTGCGCCATTGAGGGACGTATGTCTTTTAGCGGAACAGCTAAGATTTCGGGCCAGTTCAACGGAGAAATTTTTTCGCGCGATGAATTAATTATCACCGAAACAGGCTTTGTTAAGGCCGATGTTGAAGTTGGCAGCATTACCGTAAAAGGCACTTTTGAAGGCAATATTACGGCCCATACAAAAGTGATCATGCTTCCACCAGCTCATTTTAGAGGCACCGTGACTGCACCTAGTCTTAAAATCGAAGAGGGCGTAGTTTTCGAAGGGGCTTCTTACATTCCGAAAACATAAATCTGCCAAATTTCTGCCACAGCTTCCGCCTGCAAATTTTTAAAGCGGAAGCTATTTAATTTTCATCTTGCTTCGTAAAAACCCAGCTGGCTCTTAGGTCTTGACCTCAAATTCAATACAATGCTATCCCATGGTGTTTTCTTAAGAAATACATAAAAGGATAGCTATGGAAATTTTCTCGAAAATTGCCGAGATCGTTACGCAGATCTTGGTTCAACTTCACGCCAACTATACGGTGTACTTTCAGCTTGTTATTTTTATTGTAGCAATCTCGTTTTTAACGGTGGTTGTTTACAATCCTTATTTCAAAGCTGCAGACAAACGTTTTCAAAAAACGAAAGGTGCTGATGCCGTTGCAAAAGACGCAGCTGCAGAAGCAAAAAATCTTCAGTTGGTTTATCAAACGAAAGCGCGCGAAGTGAATAATAAAATTCGCGACATCTACGATGCAGAAAAAAATAAAGCGTTAAAAAAATCTGCAGACATTTTAGCTCAAGCAAAAATCCAAGCGGATGAAGCTGCAACTAAAGCTCGTAAAAATATCGACGACCAAATGAAAGCGGCCGATGCTGAGATCGCAAAAATTTCTCAAGACATCGCGCAAACCCTAACTACTAAATTCGAGCAGGGGTTATAAGATGAAATCATTAGTATTCGCATTAACATTAGTATTATCTGTTGTTGCTTTTGCTGCTGGTGGCGAAGGTCACGGTGGTGAGCACGATGTAACTCACATTCCTTGGGAAGCTATTCGCAACCAAGCAATCAACATCGGTCTTTTATTAGCGGCTTTGATTTTCATGTTAAGAAAATCTATTCCAGCGGCTTTCCAGGCGCGCCAGGCTTCATTCTTAGAAGAAGCTCAAAAAACTGAAGCAGCTTTAAAATTAGCTGAAGCAGAATTAAAAGATATCAAAACTCGTCTTGCTGAACTTGAAACTAGCGAAGCTTCTTCAATTGCAAAAGCAGAAAAAGAAGCTATCGTTGCCGGCGAAAAAATCGTTGCTGATTCTCAAGCTCAAGGCAAAAAAATCGTAGACGACACTTCATTAATTATTTCTGCTGAAGTGTTAAAAGCGAAATCGCAAATCCGCGAAAAAATCATTTCTCAATCAATGGCGATCACTGAGCAAGGCATTAAGGCTTCTGCTGATACGATCACTAAAAAATCTGAATCTGGATTTTTACAAGATTTAGGACAGGTGAAAGCATGAGTGCTAACAACGTTGTAACAAAATATGCGAAGTCACTATTTGATGTGACATACGCAAAAGGTTCTGCAGGCGATGTGGGCCAACAATTAAATGAAGTAGCGAAAGCGTTTTCATCTGATGTTGTTGCGTTCTTTAACAGCCCATTTAACTCAGCAGAAAACAAACTAACTGTTGCGAAAACAGCTTTAGAAGGAAAAGTAACTGCAGAAGCATTTAACTTTATTCTTACTCTAGTACAAAACGAGCGCGTGGCTTTATTAAAAGATATCGCGAAAGAATTTTCTTCTTTAGTGCAAGCTTCTGCGGGCATTACAAAAGGTAAATTATTTGCCGCTCAAGAAGTTTCAGCTGAATTCTTAAAACAAGTAGAAGCAACAGCTTCAAAAGCTTTAGGTAAAAAAGTTGAACTTTCATTCGAAAAAAATCCAAACCTAGTAGCGGGCTTCAAAGTAGAAGTTGCTGGTTGGACAATGGATGATTCAGCTCAAGCACATTTAAAAATTTTAAAAGATGATTTAATTAAGAGAGGACTATAATTGATGGAAACACAAATCAGAGCCGATGAAATTGGCCGTATTTTAAAGGAACAAATCTCTAAATATAATAAGACGGTTGAAGTTGCCGAGGCAGGAAGTGTTCTTTCTGTTGGTGACGGTGTTGCCCGCGTTTATGGTTTAGAAAACGTAATGGCCGGTGAATTAGTTGAATTCGCATCAGGCGTTAAAGGTATGGCATTAAACTTAGAAGCATCTCAAGTGGGTGTGGTTATCTTCGGTGAAGACCGTCAGATCAAAGAAGGCGACACTGTTAAAAGAACAAAACAAATCGTTTCTGTTCCAGTTGGTGAAGCATTATTAGGTCGCGTAGTAGACGCTTTAGGAAATCCAGTTGATGGCAAAGGCCCAATCAACACTAAAGACTCTCGTATCGTTGAATTAAAAGCTCCTGGTATCGTTTACCGTAAATCAGTACACGAGCCATTACAAACTGGTATCAAAGCTATCGACGCTTTAGTACCAATCGGACGTGGTCAACGTGAGTTAATCATTGGTGACCGTCAAACTGGTAAAACGACAATCGCAATCGACACGATCATCAACCAAAAAGGTCAAGGCGTTCATTGCTTCTACGTAGCTATCGGTCAAAAACAATCTACAGTATCTCTAGTTGTTGAAAAATTACGTCAAGCAGGCGCGATGGATTACACAACTGTAATCACTGCAGCAGCTTCTGATCCAGCTCCTATGCAATTCTTAGCAGCTTACTCTGGTACTGCTATGGCTGAATACTTCCGTGATTCTGGCAAACACGCTTTAATCATTTACGATGACTTAACGAAACAAGCTCAAGCTTACCGTCAAATGTCATTATTATTACGCCGTCCTCCAGGACGTGAAGCCTACCCAGGCGACGTATTCTATTTACACAGCCGTTTATTAGAGCGCGCAGCAAAAGTTTCTGATGCAGTTGGTGCCGGTTCATTAACAGCATTACCAATGATCGAAACTCAAGCGGGCGATATCTCTGCATACATCCCAACAAACGTTATCTCGATCACTGATGGTCAGATCTTCTTAGAATCAGACTTATTCTATAAAGGTATCCGTCCGGCTATCTCTGTAGGTAAATCAGTATCTCGCGTGGGTGGTGCCGCTCAAATTAAAGCGATGAAACAGGTTGCCGGTTCTATGAAGTTAGAATTAGCTCAGTTCCGTGCGTTAGAGGCTTTCGCGGCTTTCGCATCTGACTTAGATAAAGCTTCTCAAAACCAATTAGCTCGTGGTCGTCGTTTAGTTGAAGTTTTAAAACAAGGTCAATACCAACCAGTTAAAGTTGAAGAACAAACTGCGATGATTTTCGCTGCGGGTAACGGTTTCGTGGATGTGATCCCTGAAACAGACGTTAAACGTTACGAAAAAGAAATGATCGAATTCTTAAAACAAAAATACTCTGCAATCTTACCAGACATCGTTGCGAAAAAAGCGATCTCTGATGAGACGAAAAAAGAGTTATTAAACGCTCTTAACGAATTTAAAGCTGTATTCCAAGCTACTAAGTAATTAGGAAGATAGAATGGCAAGTTTAAAAGACATTCGCATGCGAATTGATTCGACAAAGAATACTCAGCAAATCACGAAAGCGATGAAGCTGGTATCTGCGGCGAAACTACGTCGTGCGCAACACAACATCACAAATATGAGACCGTATGCGGTGACTTTGAAAAAAGTTATCGCAAACATTACGGCAACTCAGAAAGTGGCGCATCCGTTAATGACGGCTAAAGACTCTGTTAAAAAAGTTCTTTTAGTTGTTTTAACTTCTGATCGCGGTCTTTGTGGTGGTTTCAATACTAATATTATCAAGTTCGTCGATAAATACCGTGCTGAACATTCAGCTGGTTTAGAAAAATTAGATTTTATCTTTATCGGTAAACGCGGTGATGACTATTTCGCAAAACGTGGAGTTAAATCTATCCAAACTTTCTTAAAGTTAGATAAAGATATCTCTTACGATTTAGCTAAAGGTGTCGCTGACAAATTAATTACGCATTACTTAGATGGCAGCTACGATGAAATTCGTTTAGTTTACAACGAATTTAAATCAGCAATCTCTCAAGTAGTTGTGGCTGAAAAAATGTTACCAATCGAAGTTGAAACAACTTCTTTTGATGCTGAAGGCAGCCAATTTTCTAAAGACATCGTTTTTGATCCGTCTCCGGAAGCGATCGTTGAAGAGTTACTTAAAAAACACTTTAACTTATCGGTTTACAGAGCCATGTCTGAATCAGTAGCGTCTGAGCATGGTGCTCGTATGTCTGCGATGGAAAATGCAACTAACAATGCAAAAGAAATGATTAACAAATTAACTCTGACGTACAACAAAGCCCGTCAAGAAAAGATCACTACAGAGTTAACTGAGATCGTATCTGGTGCCGAAGCACTTAAATAATTTTTTAATAGATAAAGATTAAGAGGAAATAAATATGATTAAAGGTAAAGTAAAACAGGTAACAGGCGCGGTTGTTGACGTTGAGTTCGACGGCGCAGAACTTCCACCAATCAATGGTGCATTACGTGTAACTAATAAATTCATCTCTGATAAAGCATTCAACTTAGTATTAGAAACAGCTCAGCACTTAGGTGACAACACTGTACGTACAATCTCTATGGACTCTACTGAAGGTTTAGTTCGTGGTGCAGAAGTACAATACACTGGTAACATGATCACTGCTCCAGTAGGCCGCGAAGTATTAGGCCGTATCATCAACGTAGTTGGTGAACCAATTGATGAAGCTGGTCCTGTAACAGCAAAAGAACAATGGCCAATCCACAGAACAGCTCCGAAGTTCGAAGACCAAGCAACTTCAGCTGAGATGTTAATGACTGGTATCAAAGTCGTAGACTTATTAGCTCCATACGTAAAAGGTGGTAAAATCGGTTTATTCGGTGGTGCCGGCGTAGGTAAAACAGTTCTTATCCAAGAATTAATCCGCAACATCGCTACTGAGCACGGTGGTTTCTCTGTATTCGCCGGCGTAGGTGAGCGTACTCGTGAAGGTAATGACTTATGGATGGAAATGAAAGAATCAGGCGTTATCGAAAAAACTGCGCTTGTGTTCGGTCAAATGAATGAACCTCCTGGAGCACGTGCCCGCGTTGCTTTAACTGGTTTAACTATCGCTGAATATTTCCGTGACGTTGAAAAACAAGACGTTCTTTTCTTCGTAGATAACATTTTCCGTTTCACTCAAGCGGGTGCGGAAGTTTCTGCGTTATTAGGTCGTATCCCTTCTGCCGTAGGTTACCAACCGAACTTAGCATCTGAAATGGGTGCGATGCAGGAACGTATTACTTCAACTAAAAACGGATCGATCACTTCAGTTCAAGCGGTATACGTACCAGCCGATGACTATACGGATCCAGCTCCAGCGACTACATTCACTCACTTAGATGCTACAACGAACTTAGACCGTGATATCGCTGCACAAGCGATCTTCCCAGCGGTTCACCCGTTAACATCTACTTCTCGTATCTTAGATCCTTTAGTTGTGGGCGAAGCGCACTACAAAACAGCGCGTGACGTACAAGCGTTATTACAACGTTATAAAGAGTTACAAGATATCATCGCGATCTTAGGTATGGATGAGTTATCTGAAGAAGATAAATTAGTTGTTCACCGCGCACGCCGTGTACAACGTTTCTTAGCTCAACCATTCTTCGTTGCTGAGCAGTTCACGAACTTATCTGGTAAATACGTAGATATTAAAGATACTGTTCGTTCATTCCGCGAAATCTTAGACGGTAAACACGATGCTTTACCAGAACAAGCTTTCTACATGGTTGGAACTATCGACGAAGCAGTTGAAAAAGCGAAAAAATTAGCTGCTGGTTAATCCACAGCTAATTGAAAGTGAATAATATGTTTAAATTAAACTTATTAACTCCAGAAAAAAAGGTTGTTGTTGATCAAGAGATCACTGAAGCCGTTATCCCGACATGGTCAGGCGAGGTTGATATCTTACCTGGTCACGTTCCGATGATTGCTAACCTTGGCACTGGGATTTTAAAATTCAAAGTTAAAGAAACTGGTTCGACTTTTAAAGCCGTAATCAGCTCTGGTTACTGCGAAGTAAATCCTGAGGGCGTAAATATCCTTACAGAATCAATTCAATTAAAAGAAGAGATCTCTGAAGAGACAGCTAAAGCTCAAGTGGCTGCAGCTAACGCTAAACTTACAAAAGAATCTTTAACTGATGCTCAGTTCGAAGAAACTTTAAAAGAAGCGAAAAAAGCTCAAGAAGGTATTAACTTAGTAAACGAAAATATTCGTCACCACTAATTTAAGGCTTCAAATTCTGAAAATAAAAAACCAAGGTCAAAAGCCTTGGTTTTTTTGTATCTAAAATTAAGGAGCGAAGTCTCCGTTAGATTCGTTAGCGCGAATAATACCGTTTTTATCAAACGACAGACCGCCACCGTTAAACTGCTCTTGAGTCATGTTGTAAATCGTAGAAAGCGCACCGGCTTTTTTATCGACTTCGATTCTGTGTGGTTCTTTTTTTTGAATAAATGAAACGATCTGGCCACCGACAAATTCGCCGTTGCGGTTAATCTGATAACGAATAAGTGGTGCTTGTCCTGATGTGCCGTTTGTACTGATACCACGGCCGGTTAAAAAATTACCTAAGCTATAGATAATTAATTTTTTATTATAAAGTTCGATAGCGCGTGGCACATGCGGGCCATGCATGATGATAGAATCTGCGCCTGAATCAATTGCTGTGCGTGCAAACTTCACGGAGTCGCCGCGGTTTTCGCCCAGATAGATTTCTGTTCCCTCAAGTGAAACACGAGTTGAACCCTCGCCACCCACGTGTGAAGAAACTAGAACGATATAACCTTCTTTTTTTAATTTACGAATTTCTTCATACACGGCGATCGGGTTAGTGATACTTCTTTTTCCCGCGTAAAAATCTGTCGCGATGAGTGCGATTTTATTTCCTTTAGCAGAAAGCAAAGCCACTTCACCAGCTTTTGAAGAATATTGTAAACCTAGAGTAGCCAAGGTTGATTTTGTTGATTGAATTCCGGCTTGGCCGAAATCTTTCACGTGGTTATTGGCTAAAGAGATCACGTTAAATCCGGCCTCGATTAAACGCTGGCCCATAGCTGTTGGTGTTTTAAATAAATAACGATTCGGACCTGGTTTTTTTCCGTCAGGCTGTGGTTCGCCGTCAAATAAAGTACCTTCTAAATTTGCAAAACGCACATCAGCGGCTTGAATCCATTGTTTAGCTGGATCAAATAATCCTAAGCCATTATCTGCGGGCAGCATACTTTCATCAGGATAATTTGTACCCATCATCACATCGCCGACGGCACTAATCATAATATCATCAGATGCGGCCACGGCAGCCGACACTAAAAGCTGCGAAGAAATAAGGGCTGCAAAAAACAATTTTAATTTTGATGGGCGTAATGGCATACACGTTCTCCCGACAAGTTATACCCACAGGATTGCGATAACCATTCCATGTGAAACGAGCCATAATCGAGATAACGGCAAAAATACGGTTAAGTGATTTACAATGAGACACCAAAAGTCAGCGTCTAAAAGTTTGACAGTGGCAGGGTAGACAAAAGTCCTAAAACTTTCGTCCTCTTTTTAAGGGAAATTAGCCGTAATCTAAACAAACGGTCCACAGCTAGAATCGAATAGAGCTAGAATGAAAAAGATATGAATTCACTCTTAAGAGCATGTCTTATTTTTGTGGTTACAGGTTTTAGCTTTTTTGCGTTTGCGCAAGATTATTCTGAACCATTAGAAGGTGATGAAATCATCGTTGAAAGCAAACAAGATTTAACCGACTCATATAAAAACCGCCGCAAAGATTTCGGCGCTCTTTTTTCGGTAAATTACGAACGCTATTATCCTGAAGAACATGTTTCTGTGATTCAGAATAAAAGTTACGAAGAAATTTCTGACGGTGAACCTATTCCGGTGATCGGTGCAGAAATCGGTGTGAAATATAATTTTGCGTTAGGTTCAATGTCGGCGCTTTTTGGTTACGGCATGGGAACATATTCTAACGAAAATCAAAATCTTGATGGCGTAAATTTAAAAATTACAAAGCTAGATTTAAATTTTGCTCTAGATAATTTAACGTCTGAGCCGTGGATTGTGCCGTACGTTCAGGGTGGAATTCATCAGCTTGAATGGGAAGAAGATAGTTACAACGGATCAGAAAATATTGTTGAAACATTAATTGCAAAACCCAATGCGCATTACAAAGTGGGCGTGTTGTTTCAATTAAACTGGATTGAAAATTGGATTGATCCAAGTACTACCGCTGAAGGCTTGCGTTCTTCGGGCTTAGAGAACACATATTTAGATATTTTTTATACCGGCTACTCCGCTTATGCAGAGCCTGACCCATTAGTAGGAGCCTTAGGCTCTGATGATAGTGAGGCTAATCTTTCCAGCTCTGGCCTTGGCATGGGACTTAAACTCGAGTTCTAAAAGGGTTTTTTAAAGAATGCGACTTTTCGTATTAGTGATTTTTATTTTATCCTCTGTCACAGAGGCGATGGCCTGTAGCCTTCGCACACCGACATCAGCGAGCGATTTACGTTCGGTGATTGAGCAAGTTGAAGCGCCCGCTACAAAAGCATTACCTAAAATGATCGTCTACGGATCTAATTCGTTAATTATTATCAACGAAAAAGGCGAAAAAATTATTGTCGACGAAAATCTTGAAGTCACATCTGGTATGACGATCTCTTCTAAATCTGGCAAAGCCAAACTTATTCTACCGAGCACCGGGCAGGTGATTGAACTTCTTCCGATGACGACACTTAAAGTGTTAGAACTTAACAAATCTTCGGATGAAAAAATTTGTAGTGTTAGCTTTCAAATGCAATCAGGGCAGGCGGTTTTTTCATCGAATCATCTAGAGCGCGAAAAAGAATGCAAGCCTTCGCAAGAGGGTGTGTTTGAAGTTGTAACAAACCACGTGGGTATTACACCAATAGGTACAAAATACAATGTTGATCTAAGCCAGGAAATTGCTGAGCTTAACGGTGAAACCTACGGCAATGAAGACATCTCGGTTGAAAAAGGTTCGGTTAAAGTTCGCATTATAAAATTAAAAAAGAGTCGAAAAAAATCTTCTGCCAAAGAAGAAAATTTAGCTGCGAGTGATTATGTTTTTGATGATCAAAAACCAGTTACTATTAAAGCGGGTAAAAAAGCACGCGTAAGAAAAGGCAAAAAAGATCGCTTAGCTGATATTCAAGTGGTTTACCCAGAACAATAATTTTTTTGTGAATTAAACTAAACTTAATAAGTATTGAAGCTCTTCGTAAACGCCCGACCACGTGATCGTGTTCATGCGCACATTTAAGCGCTGATCTGGAGTGATCGAGTATTTTTTATTTTCGCGCATCGCCAGCTGAATCGCTGTTTGCGGTTTTAATTTAGTTTGTTCGGTGAAAACTAAAGAAATGTTTTTTAATCCCGCGCTGATATCGCGAACACCTAAGTTTTTACATTGTCTACGAATTAACATTAAACCCATTAAGTTCACAACAGGTTCTGGCAATTCGCCGAATTGATCTTTAAGTTCGTTTTCAATTTGATCTAAGTCTTCTTGTGATTTGATATCAGCTAAAGCTTTGTAATAACTTAAACGAATACGAATATCTTTAATGTAAACATCCGGAATAAGCGCTGGAATTCGTAAATTAATTTCTGGATCAAGCTCTTGATCGGGCGTTTGTTCGCCCTTAGCTTCAGCTAAAGCTTCGTTTAATAGATCCATGTACATCTCATAGCCGACGCTATTGACGTGACCTGATTGATCATCACCTAAAATATTTCCGGCACCACGAAGCTCTAGATCGTATTGCGCAATTTTAATTCCAGAACCTAAAGCTGAATTATCCTGGATAATTTTTAAACGTTCCTGCGCGTCTTTTTCTAAACGTTTGTCTTTAGGCATGAGTAAATAACAATAAGCACGTGCTTTACTGCGGCCTACACGCCCGCGCAATTGGTATAATTGCGATAAACCAAACATATGCGCTTGATCGATAAACATCGTATTCGCACGTGGAACATCCATACCGGATTCAACAATCGCCGTACAGATTAACACATCAATTTCATGGTTGAAGAAGGCCAACATGGCCGCTTCTAATTCTTCTTCATCCATTTGACCGTGGGCCACCTTCATTCGGGCGTCAGGAACGATTTGTCTTAATTCATCGGCGATACCGTAAATAGATTGTACGCGGTTATGAATAAAATAAACTTGCCCGCCGCGCGCAATTTCTGCCGTGATACCTTTACGAATTAATTCAGTGTCAAACTTAGAAACGAATGTTCTTGTCGGCAAACGGTCAACCGGAGGTGTGTTGATAATTGATAAATCGCGCACACCCGTAAAACTCATATTTAAAGTTCTTGGAATTGGTGTTGCTGAAAGCGTTAACGTATCAACATTGGTTTTAAGTTTTTTAACTTTTTCTTTGTGAAGAACGCCAAATTTTTGTTCCTCATCAATGATAAGTAAACCTAAATCTTTAAAGACGACATCTTTACTTAATAACCGGTGTGTTCCGATTAAGATATCAACTTTACCTTCTTTAAGGTCATTTAAAGTTTTCTTTTGGTCAGCGGTTGAAACAAAGCGGTTTAAAGATCTGATTTCATAATTAAAACCAGCAAAACGTTTTTTAAATGTTTCTAAATGTTGAAAAGTTAATACTGTAGTTGGCGCAAGAACAGCCACTTGTTTTTTACTAGCCACAGCCTGAAAAGCGGCACGCATTGAAACTTCGGTTTTACCAAAGCCCACGTCACCGCAAACTAAACGATCCATCGGATGATCAGAGTGAAAATCTTTTTGAATTTCATGAATCGCGCGCAGCTGATCGTTAGTTTCGTCATACGGAAACGCTCTTTCAAACTGGCCGTATTTGATTTCATCTAAGACTAACGGAAAACGCGTGATCTCAGCGCGCTTAGCATAAAGCTGTAAAAGCTCGGCGGCGATATCGCGTAAATGTTTTTTAACTTTGGTTTTGGTTTTTTCCCAACCAACGCCACCTAATTTGTCTAAGATTGTGGTTTGCGCGGCACCTGAAAATTTTTGCAGCTGACCTACGCGGTAAACCGGAAGATAAAGTTTGTCTTTATCTTTGTAAGCCACCTGAATAAATTCAGATTCAATACCGGCCACATTCATGATTTTTAAACCTTCGTAAACACCAATACCGTGTTTAACGTGAACAACTAAATCATTGGGCTTTAAATCACCGAAACTTAAACGTTTCGCGTTTTTAGAAAATTCTTCGTACGAGCTTTGCGAAGCTGCGCGCTGTTTACGACCAAAAAAATCATCAGCACGTAAGAAAATAATTTGCTCTTCATGAAGAAGAACAGTTTCGCCTAAATCGCGCGGGATTAAAACCGCCGGTTGATTAGGTTGATCAAGATAACTTAACCATTTATCCCAATCATAACTGGCGCTGCCGGAAGCGGGCGCCACCTCAAAGCCAACTTCTAATCGGTCTAAAAGATTTTTTAAACGATCAAGCTGAGTTTGATTTTTAAAAGAGATAAAAATTTTATATTTATCTTTGCGCCAGGTTTGTAGTTTTGGCGCAGCCACAGAGATCCACTCGGTTGACCCAGGTGTTTTATTGTAAGCTAATTGGGTAAATTCAGTAAGGGGGCTTGATTTGTATTCAATGCGCTCTTCTTTTTCTGACTCTTCTGTTAAAAAAGCTAAATTAGAAAACTGTAAAGTTTGTGAGCCTTCAGGATAAACCACTTTATCAAAAGAAAAATAAAGCTCTTCAATTTCGGGCTTAAATAAAGTTGTTTCAGCTGAACGATAATCGCTAACAACTTCCTGATAGAATTCATCAGCTCGTCTTGCAACTTCAACCGGATCGACGACGATCACATTTAATCCTGAAGAAAAATGTTCCAGCGGCGAAGTTAAACTATCATAAGAGTACGGCAGTAAATACTCGGCACCTGGAAATAACGTTTTTTGTGTTAATTCACGAAGTAACTCATCGCGCTCGGCATGGGGTACTGGTCGGTCATTTAATTGTTTACGAAATTTTTTAACGACCGATTCTAAATTATCATCGGTTAATTCGTATTCATAAACCGGAGCCAAATTTAAAACGCGCGTTTCATCTTCGCTTAATTGCGAAATATTTGAAAAATATCTTAATGTTTCAACTTGATCGCCGAAAAGTTCTAAACGAACAGGTTTTTCTTCGGCCACCGAAAAGATATCAACGATACCCCCGCGGATAGAATATTGACCGCGGTCTTCAACCACCGGAGCGGGCTGATAACCTAAGTCATGAAAATACTCAGCTAAGTTTGCTGGCAACTCATCGCCGGATTTAATAGCACGACATCTTTTTTGAAACTCATTAAATGGCGCTGACTTTTGCTGAAGTGCTGAAATCGGCGCGATAAAAATGTTGTTTTTTTCAGCGTTTGGTTGATTTGCCCAATACAAAAACTTCGAACGATCCCATGACGATGATGGCGAAGGGTAAAGCCCCGAATAAGGCTGAACATCAAAATGTTTTAAGATATGACAGCGAAATTCGTTTGAAAAAAAGCTTATTTGTTTAGCAAAAAGTTCAGCATCATCTAAACTTGAAACTACGACTAGTGTCGGCAAGCCATTGAAATGAGTAGTAAAATGTTGTGACAACAAAAAAGAAATAGCGGCCGTCGATTGTGAACCAACCACATTAAACAATTCTTTTTTTCTGTTGGCTGCGCGAAGAATAATTTCTTCTAAGCGCAACGAATACTGACTACTCACGGCTACGGATTCCTAAATATGAATCATAATTTTTTTCGAAAGATAGAATGTTGCCAAAAAATTATTCTTTCGTCACTCAAGAAAACTCAGTCGACAAACAATCTTTAGATGGATTTTCAGCAGTGGCTAGAAGTGAATTTTCATTTGGTTTTTAAGTGAACGCTTTGTATAACTAAGTAGTTAAAACTATTGTTAAATATGCGCCTTCGACGCAATTTAAAAAACAAAAAGAACAAGGAGGCAAGATGCCTTTAGGTGGGATCATTTTTATCACGCTTTTTATCGGTGTGTTTGGGTTAATTTTAATTTACCTAGCGCGCTGGACAGGTGGCCGTGCGAAACGCAGTAGCGCCGCTAAAATGGAAATCTACGAGTGTGGTATTCCAGAACAAGAAAAAAAGGACACTAAAATTTCTGTTAAATTCTATTTAACAGCGATCTTGTTCATTCTTTTCGATATCGAAATTATTTTCATGTACCCATGGGCTGTCGGCTTCAGAGAATTTATTCACTCTGGCGCAGGTCCATTCGTATTCGGATCAATGATTATCTTCTTAGCGATTTTCATTTTCGGTTTATGGTGGGAAATCAAATCTAAAGCTCTTGAGTGGGACTAGGAAGAGGAATCTGATTTATGATGAATATGGGAAGTACTCCTTTTGAAATTACAATCAACTTAGTGAAAACTGTTTTAGTTTTCTTAATGATGGTTCAATTAGTTCCGATTTTAGTTTGGGTTGAGCGTCGTGGTTCGGCTTTCATTCAAAATCGTTTTGGACCAAACCGTATTGGACCTTTAGGTTTATTACAGCTTTTAGCGGATGCGGTTAAGTTCTTAACGAAAGAAGATTTCGTACCGGATAAAGGGAATAAATATTTATTCTACGCGGCTCCGATCTTTGCTTTAATTCCGGCTTCAATTGCTTACATGGCCATTCCGATGTCGACGCCACTTATCGTTGGTGATTCAAAATTTTTAATTCAAGGTTTTGAAATTAACGTAGGTATCGTTTTCATTTTAGGTGTTTCGTCGTTAGCGGCGTACACAATCTTGATGGCGGGCTGGGGTTCAGGAAGTAAATTTGCTTTAATGGGTGCGATGCGTGCGGCAGCTCAAATCGTATCTTACGAATTAGCACTTGGCCTTTCAATCGTTGGTGTGATCATGACTTACGGAACGTTTAATCTTTCTGACATGATTGCAGCTCAGCAGGGCGCTTTAACTTTCACAGGTTTTGGCAGCACGTTCACAGCACATTTCTTGCCGAACTGGGGTATTTTCTATCAACCACTAGGTGCTTTAATTTTCTTTGCTTCGGCATTTGCTGAATCAAACCGTTTACCGTTCGACTTAGCAGAGGGTGAAGCTGAGCTTGTAGCTGGTTTCCACACTGAGTACGGCGGATTTAAAATGTTAATGTTCTTTATCGGCGAGTACGGCCACATGATGATCGCGTCAGGTTTGTTTGCGACATTCTTCTTAGGTGGTTACAACATTCCGTATACAACAGTTCAGGGTGTTCACGACTGGTTAATGACGACTTTCGGGTTTTCAGCTGACGGTGCTAACATCGCCAATACGATTGTTCACTTCTTAAGTTACAATGTAAAATTCTTCATCTTACTTTGGATCTTTATCCATGTTCGTTGGACTTTACCACGTTTCAGATATGACCAATTAATGGATCTTGGTTGGAAAACAATGCTTCCTTGGGCATTAGCGAACACGATCTTAACTTCAATCGTTATCTTTGCAGCTACGCAATTTGCGTTCTAAGAAAGTAGGAATTTGTGACAGATGCAATTTTATTTTGGTTTTTAGCTCTTGTGACTGTGTGTGCAGGGCTATCTGTAGTTCTAATGTCTAACCCGATCTATTCTGCGCTTTCGTTAGCTATGACAATGGTGGGTGTGTCGGCGTTATTCGTAACTTTAGGCGCGTATTTCGTAGCGGGCGTACAATTAATCGTTTATGCCGGCGCTGTTATGGTTTTATTCGTGATGGTTTTAATGCTTTTCGACTTAAAACACGAAATCCAAGCATTTACTCGCGGTAAAATCACAGGCGCGATTAAAATCGCTTCAGTGGGTATTTTAGCTGGTTTAGTTGTTGGCGCGATCACTTTAGGGGCGAAAGTTCTTGAAGTTTCTAAAACGGCAGAAGCTGCAGCAGGAAAAACCTACGAAAACAACACAATGTCGTTATCGCAAAATTTATTTTTACAAAACGTTTTTGGCTTTGAAGCTTTGGGCGTTCTTCTTTTAGTAATCGCAGTTGGAACTGTGGCGTTATCACGCAGCAGAGGGGGCACACATGCCAGAGACTAATATCCTTACAACAATCGGCTTAGAACACTATTTGGTGTTATCGGCTGTTTTATTTTCGATGGGCATGGCCGGAGTTCTTCTTCGCCGTAACTTGATCGTATTATTAATGTCGATCGAGCTAATGCTAAACGCTGTGAACATCAGCTTCGTGGCATTTTCAAAGTATAATAACAACATTGAAGGCCAAATTATGGTTTTCTTCGTTATGACAATCGCGGCAGCTGAAGCAGCAGTTGGTTTAGCCTTAGCGGTTTCAATCTTCAAACGCTTCAAAGAAGTTAACATCAGATTCTTCGAGCACTTGAAAGGGTAATGCAGATGAGCCACCAAGCATTGATTGCAATTTTATTATTAAGCCCTTTTGTGGGATTTCTTTTAAACGGTACTCGCTTTCGTTCGCAAAACTACGTTTTAGCTGGCGCGATCGCAACGGGTGCGGTTTTTATTTCTTTTATCTGTTCAGTGATGTTGATGATGAATTTAATCGACGCAGATCCTGAGCACAGACGTTTAACAGCTAACTTCTTTGAATGGATTTCTGTTGGCGGATTTAAAGTAAACGCTGGTTTTGTTGTGGATCAGATTTCTTCAATCATGATCTTAATCATCACAGGTGTTGGTTCTTTAATTCACTTATTCTCGATCGGTTACATGCACCATGATAAAGGCGTTACTAAATACTTCGCGTATTTAAATCTTTTCGTGTTCAACATGTTAATCTTAGTTTTAGGCGATTCACTATTAACGATGTTCGTAGGCTGGGAAGGCGTAGGTCTTTGCTCTTACTTATTAATCGGTTTCTGGTTCTCTGATGCGGCTAAAGCGGCTGCAGGTATGAAAGCTTTCATCACAAACCGTGTTGGTGATGCCGCGTTCATTATCGGTATGTTCATCTTATTCTTTTCGTTCGGCACATTAAATATGTTCGAGCTAAACGCTTTAGCTCCAACAACTGTTGAAGCAAGCTGGTTAGGTGCGGCGACTTTAGGAACATTAATGTTATTTATCGGTGCTACTGGTAAATCAGCGCAGGTTCCTCTTTATGTATGGTTACCAGATGCGATGGCGGGTCCAACTCCGGTATCTGCATTAATCCATGCGGCGACGATGGTTACTGCGGGTGTTTACATGATCGTGCGTTTAAACCCAATGTTCGTTGCGGCTCCAAATACAATGATGGTTATCGCTATCGTTGGTGCAGTTACGGCTGTTATGGCAGCAACAATTGGTTTAACTCAGTTTGATATTAAAAAAGTATTAGCCTACTCAACAGTTTCACAACTTGGTTACATGTTCTTAGCTGTTGGTGTTGGCGCTTTCGGTGCCGGCATGATGCACTTAATGACTCACGCTTTCTTTAAAGCGTTAATGTTCTTAGGTTCAGGTTCAGTGATCCACGCTATGCACGAAGAACAAGATATTCGTAAAATGGGTGGATTAAAAAAATACTTACCAATCACTCACTTTACATTCTTAATGGGATGGCTTGCGATTATCGGATTTCCGTTATTTTCAGGTTTCTTCTCTAAGGATGAAATCTTATGGCAAGCTTACGCTTCTCCGCGTGGAAGTGTTTTCTTATGGGTTGCCGGTGCAATCGGTGCCACGTTAACAGCGTTTTACATGACTCGTTTAATGGCGTTAACTTTCTGGGGTAAATCTCGTGTTCCTAAAGAAATTCATCCCCATGAATCTCCGGCGATCATGACAATTCCTCTAATCGTTTTAGCTATCTTATCAGTAATTGGTGGTTTTATCGGAGTTCCGCATGCGATCTCTGAATACTTAGGCCACATTCCAAATTACTGGGAACATTGGTTAGAACCGGTTATCCGCAAATTACCGGAAGTTGCTGGCGAACACACTGTTTCTGAAGAATTCGGTTTAATGGGTACTTCGGTTACGTTAGCTTTAATTTCTGCATTTGCCGCTTTCCGTATTTACACAAATGGCAAAGGTACAAACGAACAAATCGCTAAAGCTTTTGGCCCTGTGTATAAAGCTGTAGATAACAAATACTACGTTGATGAAGCTTACTTCGGTGGAATCATTAACCCGTTAGTAAAACAATCTCAGAATTTATGGATGTATATCGATGTGAACTTCATCGATAAAACAACTCATGTGATCAGTGATATGACTAAAGGAGCCGGTTCTTTAGCTCGCTCGTTCCAAACTGGAAACATGCAACAATACGCAATGTACATCGGATTAGGTGTCGTTGTTGTTCTAACATTTGTGTTGATGAGGTAGTAAATGTTGTTATCAGTCGTTTTATTTTTACCACTGGTTTTCGCGGCGATTCTGGCTTTATGGCCACAAAAAAGCACAATTCGTCATTTAGCTTTAGGGTTTTCATTAATTGAATTCTTAGCTTCACTTGCGATCTTAAGAAACTTCGATGCAAACTCTGCGGCTTTACAAATGGTTGAGCAGTACGCTTGGGTTCCACGTTTCGGAATTTCATATTTTATCGGCGTTGATGGTATCAGCTTGATGTTAATCATGCTTACAACGTTCTTAACTCCGATCATTATCTTAGGATCTTGGACTTCAATCGCTGAAAGAGTTAAAGGCTTTCATGTTGCTTTATTTGTTTTACAAACAGCAATGATGGGTTCTTTCTTGGCGATGGACGCCGTTTTATTCTACTGCTTCTGGGAATTATCTCTTGTTCCGATGTATTTTATCGTTGGTATCTGGGGTGGAGCTCGCAGAATCTACGCAACGGTTAAGTTCTTCATCTACACGATGGCGGGTTCAGTTTTAATGTTGTTGGCGATTATCTTTTTAATGCGCTTAACTCCAGAAGTAACTGGCGGAAACATTTCTGCAAGCTTACTTGATTTCTATAAGTTACAAATTCCGTTTGTAGCTGGCGAATTCTTTACAGCTCAAACATTACTTTTCTTTGCGTTCGCTTTAGCGTTTGCAATCAAAGTTCCACTTTTTCCGTTACACACATGGTTACCTGATGCCCACGTTGAAGCTCCAACGCCTGGTTCAGTAGTACTTGCCGGTGTGATGTTAAAAATGGGTACGTTCTGTTATTTACGTTGGGTGATTCCATTATTTCCGGAAGCGGCTGAACACTTTGCGTGGTTCTTCGTAGCTCTTGGTGTGATCGGTATCGTGTACGGTGCACTTGTGGCAATGGTACAACCGGATGTGAAAAAACTAGTAGCTTACTCTTCAGTTTCTCACATGGGTTACGTGATCCTGGGTATTTTTGTGATGAATCAATACGGTGTAAACGGTGCTTTATACCAAATGTTAAATCACGGTATTTCAACTGGCGCCCTATTCTTATTAATCGGCATGATTTACGAACGTACGCATTCACGTATGATCGCTAAATACGGCGGATTAGCAAGCGCACTTCCGATTTTTACAATCATGTTTGTGATCGTAACAATGTCTTCAATCGCGGTTCCGTTAACAAATGGTTTTATCGGTGAGTTCTTAATCTTAATGGGTTCTTTCCAATATTCTCCACTGGCAGCGGGTATTTCTGTATTAGGCGTAATCTTAGGTGCGGCCTACATGTTATGGATGGTTAAACGCGTATTCTTTGGTCCTAAAGGTGAAATCGTAACTCACGCTGAAGAAGATAAAGAACATGCTTTACACGATTTATCTGTGCGCGAGTGGGTTGTTATGACTCCGCTGATTATCTTAATTTTCTGGATGGGTATTTTCCCGAACCACTTTATGGATTATTCGAAAAAGAGTGTTGATCACTTAATTTCTAATAAACACAACTACACGTTAGAGGTGAAATAATATGAATATCACAGTAGGTCTTACAGACGTTTTATTAGCTTCACCGTTAATCGTATTGTTCTTATTCAGCTTAATTCCGTTAACGATCAAAACATTACGTGGAAACTCTGAACAAAATCCGGCGGCAACAATTGTTATCGCTTTAATTGGTTTAGGTTTAACTGCAGGGTTACTTTTAGTATTCGGCGGTTCTGACAAAACAGCATTTAATAACCA
>CBINGM010000014.1:0-94003 GCA_966250225.1 uncultured Pseudobdellovibrio sp.
AATAAACTTGAATCGCCTCTAAGAAATCAGGCTTTTGTTCAAAAACTTTTGTTAAATCTTTTTTAGCAGCGCCGAACAAAGATTTATTACCTGAATCTAGAATTGAACGTGCACGGTAGTAGTAAGGTAAATGTTTTGGCTCGTAAGTACCGATCGTGATGACTTTTGAAAAGAACTGGTTTGCTTTCGCAAATTCATTTTTTTCAGAGTGTAAAGCACCTAAGTAAAGATAGGCTTCTGCATCTTTCGGATATTGTTTTACGATCTTGTTATACGCCACTTCGGCCTTATCGAATTCTTTTTTGGCCATAAGCATCGAACCGAAAAGCAGTAAGTTGTCTTTACGTTTTGGATCTTTTTCTAAAGCTTTCTGAATCCAGTAGATCGCATCAGTCACTTGACCTTTTTTGTAGTACTCAACAGAAAGCTTCTGCATCAAAACAACTGATTGCGGATCAATCTGAATCGCTGATTTTAAATTTTCGATTGATGACGCTTGTTCGCCATCCGCTGATTCAAGATCTGCTTTTAAAAACAAATAGTCGGCCTGAGCTTGTTGTTCGACAACGCTCTGATCCGCTTCTGACGCAGTTTGTGGCACACCTAACGATGCTGGTGCACGATTATGATCATTCAGTGAAGAGTCAAAGTAAGGGTACGGTGACGATGCACACGCTGTGATAAAAAATAGACTGACAACACCCGAAATTTTGAGAGCTTTCATGTAGACTCCTATTAGGAAGCTAATCGGCAGAAATGGCTCAGGTGCTCGAGTCTAGAGCGTTTGATTGTGTGACGATTTCGCAAAACTGGACCTCTTTGGACGAGTCAACGCCTTTTAAGATGAATTTAAGAAAAAACTAGACTAATTTTTATTTGTTTATAACTATATGAAATCATTAGCATTTATCGTATCTGAAACAGCACAAAAATGAACTTAAAAATAAGGCAACTAGACGTCGATTGTCATTTAACCGAATCACATAGATAAACTGTCGACCTACTTGACATAGAGTGGCGGCAGGGCTAACTTGCCAGCGAATAAATAGGCGAAAAGCTTTAGTTTTAGGCTTATAAAATCTTCATCTTGTTTAGACACCAAGACTAAAACGGAAGTGAAAAGCCAGGGCAAATGGAGGCCGTTGTGATGAATCAAATGGAAAATTTGAACACAAAACCAAGCGCTAAAGTTAAAATTATCAAGCGTTACCAAAATCGTAAGCTTTATGACACAAAACAAAGCTGCTACGTGACTCTTGATGATATCGCGAAGATGATTCGCTCTAACGAAGAAGTGATGGTTATCGACAATAAGTCGAAAAATGATATTACTGCAGCAACTTTAACTCAGATCATTTTTGAATCTGAGAAAAAAGCTTCTCAGTACGCTCCGCTGTTTACATTACGCGAAATCATTCAACACGGTAACGGAAGCATCTCTAGTTATTTAGCTAAATTGGGCGCTTTCCCAATCGACTACATGACTAAACAAGCTGCTGTGACTGTTAATGTTGAAAGAGCTTCAACTGATGACATTAAACAGAACCTTGAAAACCGCGTGGCTTCAGCAGCTCGTTTAAATACGGCTGATGCAACTTCTAAAGTTGTAGCTGAAAAAGCGACAGTGCTTCCTGGTTCAAACCAAGAAGAAGAGACTCCGAATCTTCCTCTTCCAAGCAGCAACCAAAATTTTAATCAGTAATTAATTAGCCGGGTCCAAAACCCGGCTTTTTTTATCCCGATTAAAGTTCCCCAAGCTGAATTTTACGAAGTTCCCCACTTCGCAGTCTTTCTCGCGCTAAAATTCCAAAAAATGTTAAGAAATTATGAATGAATCTGGTTTCAGCAACCAAAATTCTTTAGCGCGGTCCGATATCAAACATACCCGGACGAAAACCGCCAGAACACACGCTTAGAAGCATAACGATTAGAAATACAGCCAACACCAACAATCCCCAAAAAACGCCGTGGCTCTGGCTTTTAGCTCGCTTAGCCGCCAGATAATCTTGCCATTCTTTTTCTTCTTTTTCGTTCAATGGATGATTCATAGATAGTGATTTAGCAGTAAGGCCGATCGAGAGGTCGGCCCTTTAGAAGAAAGATCTGTCGAAGACAAATCAAAACAGGAAAAACAATTGGCTATAAGCCAATTGTTTTCTTCTTAAACTTTTTACGGATCTCTTTGTGGTTAGACCAAACTTTTGTATTTTTTTGTAAGTTAGTCAGATTAAGAGTTAATTTGTAGTACACAGTTTTGTCTTTATCCACTTGTTGCGTGATTGAAGCGATACGACCGTCGATGAAATAGTCTGCGCCCGTTTGACCGCCTGGGCCTTTTTTAGTTTCAGCAGAAACCATTCCTGAATTTTGGTAGTTGTATTCTTCAGCCACGTCTTCACGCGCTTCTTTATTTACGAATACAATTTTACCCGTGTTACCTAATTCAACAGCCATCATATCGATGATGCTTTGAGTGTCGATATGATCGCTTGTATCGTTTTTAAGTTTAGTGAACATCACAACCGGTGGAGTTTTCGCATTAGCAATCACTGGGTGGGCTAACATTGAAGCCACAAGCTCTTTCACCATCACTTGCATGTCGGTTTCAGACCATTGGTCGTTTAATAGATTTTCTTTTTGTGGATCTTCATAAGTTCCTTTTACAAAGGCCTTCGGACCGCACGATAAAATTGATAATGAAACAAGAACAAGTAAAACTAACGTTTTCATGATGTACCTCTTGTTTTTAATGATAGACGATCCGGACGAAAACGAGAAGCGATCTTCCGGACGATAATCAAGTGCGCCAAACAATACACGACCCGCAACCAAGGTCACTCTGTTGCTAAAAAGCAATTATGACTAAAATCCCTGCTAGCCCAGATGATACCGTTAAAACCTCTCAGGTTATCGATAACGCGAAAAAGGTCTTCGAGCTTTTGTCAAAAAACTACAACCCTTACGCCGAAGAATTCTGGGGTGTGTACTTAACGCATCAGATGGAACTTATTAAAGTCGTCATGGTGCACAAGGGAACCCTAAACTCCTGTAGGATTCACCCGCGTGATTTATTCCGCGAAGCCATTCACGCCAACAGCTATGCCATTATCATCGCCCACAATCACACAAGCCAAAGCACCGAACCATCGCTTGAAGACATCCGCATCACAAAAAAATTATTAAAATGTTCAAAGATAATAGAAATACCCATCTTAGATCACATCATCTTCACCAAAGATAAGTACTACAGCTTCAGCGAAGCCAAGTTGTTTTAATTTTGAAACAAAAAAGCGAGCTTCAGCTCGCCAATAATTAATTCTACAATTTTAGCACAAGGACGACCGAGAGGACTGGCCGTCCGCGACGGCCCTTTAGAAAAAAGGTCTGCCGGAGGCAGATCAAAACAACAAAGGGTCATCTCAAATTTTTGAATTAATATTCAGATTCTTGTGACCCTTGATTGGAATCGTAGTCATTCTTTGAGTTCTGAGGTTTTCTAATCGGCGTTACACTAGTCACTTCTAGATCATCGTTAACAGTAATTTCGTAACCGCTTTTGCGGGCGTTTTCTTTAAATTGGCGAATGTATTCTTGCTTATCGATTTCGCCTGTATTTTTTTGATTTAACTCTTGAGAAAAACGTTGCTCAAGCGGAACCTCCGCTTTCATTTGCTCAGATGGATCTTTCCAGATCTGCTGATCAATCGGAACTTTTGATGGGTCAGTTTCAACCACTTTAGGCTGAGCCGCCTGATGCGAATCATTCATTGCTTTTTTAATATTGATTGATGCTTTTAGTTCCTCAGTCGCTAAGTTTTGCTGTGCTTGTTGCAAATATTTATTAGCTAAATCCTGTGGATCCATTGGCTTTACAGAACTTTGCTCGACCGATTGGTTTTGAACCTTAGCTGACTTATCATTTTCAACTTTTGCCTGATAGAAAAAGATGGCCATAACTACACAGCCTAAAATGATAACTATATTAAGAAACTTATTAATTCCAACCACGAATGTCTTATCGGAACAAACCCGACTGAACTTAAAATCGTTTAAAAACACGTTTCATTTTGAATCAAACTTTAAAATTCTTTGGCGGATTCACCGGAATGATGATCACAAATTCAGTACCGACACCTTTTTGTGAACGCACTTGAATTTCACCGCCGTGATTTTGAATAATACCGTAAGAAATACTTAATCCTAACCCTGTACCTTGCCCTACGCCTTTTGTGGTGAAGAAAGGTTCAAAGATTTTCTCTAACGTTTGGGCATCCATTCCCGATCCAGAATCCTGTACAGAAATTTGCACACGTCCGATTTGATCAGGGCCTGCTTTAAGCGGAATTGTCGTGATCCAGATTTCACCGTTACCTTGAATAGCTTGTAACGCATTAGAAAGAATATTCATAAAAACCTGATTGATCTGCGAGGCAAAACACAGAACTCGGGGAACCGGTTCATACTGTTTATGAACCACAATACGGTTTTTAATTTCGCTTTGTAAAATTTCAAGCGTTGTATCTAAAGACTGGTGAATATCGATTTCTTTTAACTGCGCTTCCTCTAAACGCGAGAAGTTTCTTAAACCTAAAACGATATCACGTGTACGCTGAGCACCGTCTTGGCATGACTTAATCAAACGCGGAAGGTCTGACTTTACGAAATCATAATCCATATCGGCGATTTTTTTACGCATGTTTTCGTCTTGATCTTTAACTGAATCAATCACACTAAAAAGATTATCTGTGTATTCTTTTAAGTGAGTCATATTACTGTAAATAAACCCGATCGGATTATTTAATTCATGCGCAACGCCGGCCACGAGCTGACCTAAACTTGTCATTTTAGCCGAGTGAACCAGTTTTGTTTGGGCTTCAACGAGTTCTGAGTTGGTTTTTTCAAGCTCTTTAATTTTTTTACGTAAATCCATACGGGCCTGAAAAACCTTATAACTCATCTCATTAAACGCTTCAGTTAAAAGGCCGATTTCAGTTTTGTTATTTACCGGTAACTGATGCAGCTGTTCACTGCGGTCGAACATTTTAAAGCCGTTAATTAAACGTTCAACGGGTTTTAAGAACCAATTTGTGGTAATTAAAATTGTTAGAATCAAAAACACCGATACCACTGAAACGACAGTGACAAAGGCGATATTTACGTTTTTAAGAATGGCTTGCGAATCTTTTTTTAAAGTTCCAAGGCCCACAAAGAATTTTGATCTGTCCCAGCTTAGCGGATACACGATAAAGCCGTAATTTTGCCCGTAAAGATTGTAATCTACTAATTTATCATCGGCGATTTTTGTTCCGGCTAATTTAATGTTACGAAATTCATTACGAGAGGCTGCGATCATTTCTTTTTGATCAGTGATTAAGAAAGATTCGATTTTTAAACGTGAACGGATACGGCTTAAGAACAATTCTTTAAGTTCAATAATTTGTTCAAAATAACCAACATGTTTACCACTGGCGTTTAATACCTTCGAAAACAAAATTAAAGATACTTTGTTTTTTGATTCATCGACAAAGCCGATATCTGATTTATCTTTTAAATTTTGTAAGTATTTTTCGTTTAAAAGAATTTTTTCGGCTGTTAATTCAAAATGACGAATCTGATTTTTATCATCGCGGTAAGAGGTCGTAATTAAGCGGCCACCTTTATCATAAAATGAAAGTGCTGTGATCGGGCTTCGGCTGATCCATTCAACTGAAATATTATTTAAAGCCCCGCGATCAGCCATCGTCAAAGCGGCTGCTACACGCGGATCAACCGCGTACTGTTCTTTTTGTGTTGTGACCGCACGGTAATAATCAGAAATGATTGATTCAATTTCGCGTCCATTACCTTGTAAACGCTGTGAAACTTCCTGGTCAAAAGCTTTTTCAAACTTAAAAACCGAATACCAACCCACAAATAACAGCGGAATAATCGAAAATAAAGTAAACCATATAATTAAGATAGATCTTAACGAGCGATAATTCTTACCTAAGGATAATGGTTTTTTCTTACTCACCTTTATGAACCTCGATAATAAAACGGCTTTGACCTATCGGAAGTACACGCGGATGTGGTTCAAACTTATAGCTTAATTTTCCGTACTGCTGAATAAAAGCAACTAACTCTTCACGCTTTTCGGCCGGAAAAATAAAGTGAAAGTAACTGATGTTTTTATTTTTAATCCAGCCGAGTTCCACTTCACCGGCTTTTTTACCACCGATGGCAATAATGCGGTCACGAATAATCGCGGCCACTTGTTCAAAGTCAGTCACCGTAATTTGACCACGATAAACCCCGGTCGCTTGGGCAAGCTTAACCGGTGCAGAAGATGTCGGCGTAATTTTAGCTGTCACAATCGGAGGTTTTTCTTTCACTACAACCGGAGCTGAAACAACAGCTACGACTTTATTACTAACCACAACAGGCACAGAAACTGTGGCCGTTGCACTTGTAGCTGCGATAGGTTCTCTGATTTCTTGGCCTTCAGGAGCTTCTTTTTTTGAAATCGCAATTTCTTCTAAGACAACTTTTTTATCACTCGCTTCACTCACCGGAGTTTTTAAGAAAGTCGGGCGTAAAATCAGACCCAGTACGATTATGATTAAAACTAAAAGGCCTGCAAAAATTCTTTTTTGCTGTTTAAGTTCAAGCTTTTTTAAATTTTGCAATTGCGCCGTATTGCCAAACACTTTCATCACTTCATCGAAATGATGGCTTACCTGTAAATCTGAAAGTTCTGCTTTAAACTTCAAGATTTCATTACGGTAATCGTTGTAACGATTATTATCTTTAAGTTTAGCTTCCATTTTTTCAGAAACTGCCGGCGTAGCTAAGCCAAGCACATGTTCAATCAGGTTTTCGCTGACAAAAAGAGTGGTTACATCTTGGCTATTGTACTCTTTAAATTTAATATCTTTTTTTTGTTCAAAACGTAGCGACGGCGATGAAATAATTTTTCGCACACTTTGATTAAATAAATACTTCACTTTGTTTTGCGGAATTTTTGTAATGCGCGAAATGTCTTTAACCGATGCTAGGTCTAACAGCGCCACCATCACAATAAAAGTTTCGTCTTTATTGCACTTTTGTAAAACACGCTTCCAGTAATTTAGCGGTGTCGAAGTGAATTCAAAATTTGTCGAACCTGACTTAACAGCATCACGACGCCGATAAAGACGGTATAATTTATTTAAGCCTTGATAAGTTTGACCGTAAGCAGATGAAGAATGATCTATGCCGGTATCAACAATCAAACCGAAAATGTCGCGCGCTTGCGACGGATTCGGATAAAGTAAGTGGCAACTTACCCAAAGTTTTTTGAATGATTCAATCGGCATTCTTCAATATTAATCAATAGTTAGCTGGCTGAGTAGGTCAATTTGGTCTAGGACCTTACCTGAGCCCATTACAACGCAAGTTAATGGGTCTTCAGCAATAGAAACCGGTAGTCCAGTTCTTTCTCTGATTAAGATGTCTAGGTTTGCAAGGAGTGCCCCGCCGCCTGTTAACACGATTCCGTTATCAACGATATCTGATGCTAATTCTGGTGGAGTTTTTTCTAAAGCTGTACGAACAGCATCAACAACTTCAGCTAATGGATCCATTAAAGCATCGTTGATTTGTGTACTTGTGATTTCGATAGTTTTTGGCGCACCGGCAACTAGGTCACGGCCTTTAACTTCCATTGTTTTTTCTTGTTCAAATGGAAATGCATTACCGATTTTTAATTTGATCGCTTCTGCCGTTCTTTCACCGATAAGTAAGTTAAATTGACGACGAACGTAGTTTACGATCGCTTCGTCAAACTTATCACCGGCAACTTTGATTGATTTACAGTAAACAATACCACCTAAAGAAATAACCGCAACACCAGTAGTACCACCACCCATGTCGACAACCATATTTCCAGATGGTTCCGTGATCGGAAGACCTGCGCCGATAGCGGCTGCCATTGGTTCTTCGATTAAGTGAACTTCACGGGCACCCGCTGATTGAGCCGCTTCTTTTACCGCACGTTTTTCAACTTGGGTAATGCCGTAAGGAACACAGATAATAATTCTTGGACGAACTAAAGATTTTTTCTCGCCAATAGATTTTTTAATGAAGTAACCAAGCATGGCAGACGTTACTTCGAAGTCAGCAATAACACCGTCTTTGATTGGGCGGATAGCAACGATCGAACCTGGAGTACGACCTAACATTTCTTTAGCTTCTTTACCTACCGCTAAAACACGGTTTTGCATTCCACGATAATTTTTTTGTACAGCAACGACTGAAGGTTCATCTAAAATAATTCCGCGACCTTTCACATAAACCAGCGTATTCGCTGTTCCTAAATCAATCGCGATGTCGTTCGAAAAGTAGTCTGCAAATTTATCAAATAATCCCATTAAGTATTCCCAGGCGTAGCGTTCAAATTATAGCTATCGTTTAAGTCTAGGAATTTAAAAAATGATGGTCAATCCAGATATTTAACGCGTTAAGACGACAAAAGGGTCTTGGTTATCCAAGACCCTTCGTTTTGAAGTTTATTTTTTAAGTCGAAAGACCAGTTGTCAGACCGAAAGTCTGCTCATCCTTCAACTACTGAACTGGTTTACACTCAACATCTAAGCTGTAGTTTGCACGGCGAACTTTGATCGCAGATGCCGTTGTGATGTTAGCCTCAGTGCGTACTGAAGAATCAATTCCGTAACGAGCGATTTGTTCGTAAGCTGCAGTACCAGCATTAGTTGCTAAACTGCCTTCTGTCTCTAATTTCGCTGACTTACTTAAATCATATGACTGGTTCATGATGTCTTCATTGTATGGGCTAGCATAATCAATGATTGTCTCGTTTTTGCCGTCTTTTTCTTTACCTTTACAACGGTAAGCTTTGTAAGACGCTGCATTACCAGTCGTCGCACCTTGAGCCTGACATGTGATTGATAACGATGTTGCATCGCTGTATTCGTCTTGTGGAGCAATCGTAAGCTTAGTTTCTGCACCAGCAAAACCAGTTACTGACGCGCTTAATTCACCGTCAACACCTGTAGCTTCAAGTTTAATCATGTCAGCTTTGCCAGCTTCTTTAGTGTAATACATTTTAACTTTAGCTAACTTTTCTGAGTTCGATGTTTTAACACCAGACACATTAAAGATACCTAAAAACTTTTTGCTATAATAAGAATTAGTAAACGCGAAAATATTTACGCCTGACGAGTTGTTTTGTTCAACCATCACGTTCATTAAACCTGTATCGCCGACCGCGTTACCTTTTTTAACTGATAACTGACATTGAACAGACTTCATATTCGGATTGTTCATGCCTGGGTTAGTCGGATTCGTTGGGTATTGTCCGTTTTGAATAACACACACACCGTTTTGCATAACTGTACCGATAGCACAGCCACCGTTATTACCTACGTTACCGTTAAGTACCGCTTGGCAATTATTATCGATATACATTTGCTGACGAGCCATCATCGCAATGCCACTGTTTCTATATTCATCTGAAATAGTACGGCAAAAAGTAATCGCGCTATCATAAGAAATTACGCCCGTAGTGCGACCTGCGTCTGTGCAAGAATAAGTATTATCAGCGTTCACATTACAGCTTTGACTTCCATTATTGTAACTTCTGGCAATAACACCCGGAACACCTACAACTTGGTTATTACTTCCGCCACCACCTTTGTCACAGGCAGAGAAAGCTAATAATGATAAGGCAAGCACAGCTTTAACGTTTAAATTTTTCATAAAAGTATACCTCAATTTGTTTTAAATAAACTTCAACAGAAAAAGACAAAGCATGTCTTGAGCCAAAAACATGTCTCATTATAAGAGGGTTTGAGGACCTAAATCCTGTCAAACTTATCGTCACTGTACAAAAATTGTTTCAAAATGAAAGCGACTTTCTGTTAAAGATTCTTGATTAAATATTCACGCTAAAGACACCGATGAATTGTCTGTGGAAGGCATTTTATCACTCCTAGGATTAATCATAAAAATCACGATCATGGGCTTTGGAACCTTTATCGTTTTACATGTTTTACGAAGCATGAAAAGACGCACATTACGTGATGATATTTCAAAAGTAGAAGCCAAAATGGCGGCTTACCGAATCAATCTTAAAAATCGTGTGAAGAAAAAAGCGAAACATTTTAAAGCTTCATACCCTTCAAGCATCACATCGGGTGAACCTATTGATGTAAGCTTATCGCAACTTTCAGAACTGACGTTTGAAAAGAACTCAGACTTTCAGGATTACATCGAACTTTGCAGAAAAATTAATAACTTTATTGAATTAGCCAAAGTCGATAAAGGTGTCGAGACAGGACAACCGGCTCATCACGATGCAGACCAATGCGACTTTATGGGCACAGACTTTAAAAATGAAATCAATATTGTACGCTTAATTAACGACATGGTGACGGTCAGTAAAACATTGAACAAACAAGTAAGTCGCTATAACCATTTCGACCGCCGTGCCAAGATGATTGCGCCAGAGCCAATCAACTTTACCTCTTTATTTGAATTACAAAAAGTTTTTAAAAACCAAAACGCCAGCGAAGAACTTATTGAACGACTTCCCGAAGACGCGAAGTCAGCTGCATAAGAAGGAATATATCATGAAAAAAACCGTAAAACCCTCTCACTTATTATTAGCCACTGTAACGTTAGCCGTATTCGGCTTAACGGCTTGTGAAAAAGAAAGCGAAATGGACACAATCAAAGATGCACAGATGTGTTTAAACTCGGCAGCCCCTGCTGGCGCGCAATCCTGCGTGAGTAAGTTAGCTTCAAATAACTCGCCACAAGCGAACCAATTAAAATGTGCCGCTTACTTTATTCAAGAAGGGCTAGGTTCTCCGACAGCATTAATTGATGCTATCGATGCCTCAAACACAGATAACTCGTGCGCAACATGCTCTGATTCAATGGCGATTATTTCTCAGTTAAAATTTTCGAGTACAGGTTCAGCAGTAACTGATGTGGCAAATGCTGATGCGGCATTTGACGTTTGCAGTGCTTCAGGAGTAGGAATTTACACGCAACTAGCATCTATGGTTAACATCGCAACTTTAGCAAGTTCTGTAGCCGCGACAGAAGATGCCGCAGGTTACGCGACAGCCATCGCTACACTTCCAGATGCAGACTTAGGAAGTATCGCTATTCAGACTTATACAACCAGCTGTGATTCTAATAGTACAACTAACGACAGTGATGAGAGCCAGCTACAAAAATACTGTGGTGAACTGGCTGAAGTGACAAGCGGATTAACAGAAGCTCAAGTAGGTGCTTGCCTGAAAGAAAAGCTAACAGGCAATAACACAACTTGTCCGATTTTCTAATTAGAAATTCATTCCGAACTTAGCAGCGTACACGCGGTTTTCTACTTTATTTGAAGCGGTACCTACCTCTTCACCGTAAGTCGCTGCTTCGATATTAAAAATACCCAATAATAATGTAGTACCCGCTGTGTAATAACCTTGGTTCATACCACCGCGGAACTGCGCTTTAAACCAACCACTTGGTGAATAATCAAATTCAAGACCGGCGTGTGTTGTTTTAGCTAATGTCGAAGCTTGATCGTGATTTAAATTTTTAAAATCAAGCATCGCGCGTAAAGTTAAACTTCCAAACGTAGCAAATTCATACTGTGAACCAATATCAAATACACGTTGTAACTTTTCTGGAGCCATCGTTGCATCTTTGTTAATTAATTTTTGCTTCGTAAAGCTAGAAGCTAAAACGTTGTGCGCTACGAGTGAAAAAGTCAGTGGGTAAGTTTCTTCTTGAACTTCAACAAGCTTAGATTCTTTTGTTTCTTCTTTTTTAGGTTCTTCAGCTTTTACTTCGGCTGTGCCTGAAGCGGCTTCAACAGTTCCTGAAGCAGCAGCTACTTTAGCTGTTTCTGAACTGCCAGAATCAACAGTTAAACTTAAAGCGTCAGCTTGAGCATCTTCTTTTTTAGCTTCAGCAGCAAGAGCTGCTTCTGTAGTACGAGCTTTGGCTTTTTTAACTTTTGTTGTTTCAGAAGCTTGTGCCGGAATACGCTTTGTAACTGTTTTGCTAAACCAAGATGGCGAATAAAGTAAACCGATGTCTCCATCAACGGCAAAACCTTCAGAAGCACGATCAGCACTTACTAAATCTGGCTCAGTCGCTAATTGCACAGCGATTAATTTTTCTGAAACTTGTAAACGGTGTGTACCTTTAATAGTTACACCCCAAGATAATTCTTTATTCACTTCAGCACCGCCACCGATAGCTAAAGTTGAATCTTTGATAACATTTAGATCTACTGTAGGGCCAAGCTGTTTATCAACTGTAACATCTAAAGATAAATCAACTGGCACTAAACCAAAACCCCAGTGTTTTCTGATCCAGAACATTTCTGCGGCTTGTACGCGGCCACCCATAGTTTTACCGGCATATTTATCAAGAACTGCTGAAATCGCGTTGGCTTTATCAGTGTCATCACCCT
Organism: uncultured Pseudobdellovibrio sp.; assembly: GCA_966250225.1. Lineage (GTDB taxonomy): Bacteria > Bdellovibrionota > Bdellovibrionia > Bdellovibrionales > Bdellovibrionaceae > Pseudobdellovibrio. Next base: position 12,467 of record CBINGM010000014.1, read on the forward strand.
GAGTGTCTGAAGCATCTTTTACATCTTTGGCAAAAGGCATTGTGTCTTTTGCTGTTCCGGCACCCACGATTGAAAATTGAATTTCATTATTTTTCTTTTTTGCAAAACCCGCCGGGTTATAAAAAAGCAAAGTGTAATCGTCAGCAACTGCGGTATAAGCATTACCCATACCCATAGCTCTTAATGAGATATATTGATTGTGAATTTTTGTGCTTAAAGAATTTCCGGCAAAAGCTACCTGTGTAGCCGATAGTAACGCCAACGTCAGTAATGATTTCATTTCAGATTCCCCGCTATAATAAATCTTTTTTAAATCTATAGTGAGTAGGAATGACTATCAAAATGATATGTCTTAAACCGAATTGATCTAGATATTTAGCGTAAGACCTTAGTCGATGAAATTGGTTTTTTGTCGAGGAGAATCGATGCCAAAATCGAAGTTGTTAAAATCAAAACAATGATTAGTAGCGATAACCAGATCGGAAAATGTCCTTTATACAAATCGTTCAAAAATGTCATCTTAAGACCAACAAACATCAACACACCGGCAAGCCCGTATTTTATGTAACGAAACTTATCAATCGCTCCCGAAAGAAAAAAGTACATCGAACGTAAACCTAAAATCGCAAACACATTGCTGGTAAAAACAATCAATGGCTCATTAGTAATTGCAAAAATAGCAGGTACTGAATCTATGGCAAAAAGAATATCTGAAAGCTCGATAAAAATCAGAGCTACAAAAAGTGGTGTCAGATAAGTTTTTTTATCTTTTTTTACAAAAAAATGATCACCATTAATTTCATGTTCAATGCGAAATAAGCGGTTCATTTGGCGCAGTAAGAAATTCTGGCTTAAATCCGGTTCTTTTTCGCGGGTAATAATAATGCGGATGCCTGTAACGAATAGCAAAATACCGAAAAATATCACGGCCGCCTGAATTTTCATAAGCTCTGCACCAATCGCAATAAATATGCCGCGAAAAATTAAAGCGCCGAAGATGCCCCAGAATAAAATGCGGTGTTGGTAAAGGCGTGGAATTCCGAAATATGAAAACACCACAGCAAAAATAAAAATATTATCGATTGCCAAAGCTTTTTCGATTAAAAAGCCCGTCGTAAATTCCATGGCCAGATGTTTTGCCGTCAGTTCCGGGTCAAACCCTGGTAACTGCATCAATGATGCGCGCTCTGATAAAACAGATAAAGCGTAATAATAAAAAAGAACATTAAAAATTAGAGCGCAACTGACCCAAATCGTCGTCCAGATAGCGGCTTCACCGACTGACACGACATGCGCATTTTTATGAAATACTCCCAGATCTAAAGAAAGAACGAAAGCCACGAAGGCCACAAAACCTAAATAAAACCACCAATAATCGTAGATCGTAAAATAAACCATTAGGATTTTTATTCCTTCTGGCTATTGTTAAACCTTCTTTTTGTAAACAATAGCGCGCAAATTCCAGCCGTTTTTTTCGTAGAACTTTTTGCCGCGCTCGTTTTCGATTCCTGTGCAAAGACGTAAGCCGGTGCATTGATTGTCTTTGGCGAACTGCTCAGCGTATTTTAAAAGTTCTGCACCATAGCCTTTTGATCGCTGCTGTTCAGTTGAAACTAAATCATCGATATAGCAGTGTTTACCATGCACATAATCATATAAAATGCGGTAACCCATAATCGCCAGGATCTGGTCGTTTTGTTTTAACGCTGCAATTTCATAGCCTGTGGTCTTGTGTGATTGATGATAAACATCTAAAAAATTTTGCAGAGTGAGATGCGGGCGCAGCTCCTTCATCAGCGGGTAAACCTGCTCTAATTCACTCTGACTTTTGATAAGAACAACTTGCTGCACCGTTGGCCTTAAACTATTCAGCTTCTAAGCTTCCGCAGCATTTTTTATATTTACGGCCGCTGCCGCAAGTGCATGGGTCATTTCGCCCGATTTTTGCTGACTCACGCACAACTTGCTGTGGTTTGTGATGGTGGTGATGGTCTTCACCTTCACGGTGTGTGTGCGCATCGCCATGGATAAAAAACCATTCGCCAGATTCAGATTTACGAAATTGAGAAACTTCGTGATGGTCTAAGCCTTCGCCATCTTGTTCGTAAGTTGCGATAAATTCAACAGTGCCTTTATTATCATTTTCAGTGCCTTTGACCGTTGAAATGATTTTTAAACCTTTCCATTTAGCACTTTGCGCCCATTTTTTTGTTGTTGCTGTATCAAAGTCATGACGTGATTCGGGAGCCAAAGTTTTTTTCAGGTAATCAATATTCGCTGTTGCGTACGCTGAATAGCGTGAACGCATTAGTTTTTCTGCCGTTGGTGCTTGTTTTTGACCTGTTAAAAAAGGTTCGCAGCACTGACTAAAGCTGATATTTGATTGGCAGTAACAATTCATAAGTTCTCCGTTGCTAAATTGGTGTTTTAATCTTAGAAAGAAACACAGAATGATTCAAATTATTTCTCAGGCGCAAGCCAAAGATCTATTGATCGATGCTCAACGTCTTAACGTAGCAAATCCTTTTGGCCAAGGTACACAAGCCGTGGTGAAAGCTATTTCTCATTTAGGCTACGTACAAATCGATACCATTAATGTCATTGAACGTTGCCATCACCATATTCTTTACACCCGTATTCCAAAATACAAACTGGCTGATCTTCATAAAGCTCAGACAACAGATAAATCAGTTTTTGAATACTGGACTCACGCTTTAGCTTATGTTCCGACCGCCGATTATCGCTATTTTATGTACGATATGAAACGCCGTGAAAACGATCCAGGCACATGGTTTTACCCTGTTGAACCAAAAGATATGAAAAAAGTTTTTGCAACGATTAAACGTGATGGGGCTATTTCTATTCGCGATATTAACGATGACGTGCTGGTTGAAAAAGATCATGCCTGGGCCAGTAAAAAGCCCTCAAAACGTGCCCTACAGTTAGGTTTTCACATCGGAAAACTGACGATCAGTGAACGTATCGGCATGTTGAAAAAATACGAATTAGCCGAAAGACACTTTGACTGGAAAGATAAACCCAAAGCGGCCACTCCAGAAGAAGTTTGCAACTACATGATTGATCGCGCCCTACGTTCACAGGCTTTAGTGAATATTGAAAGCATTTGCCATTTAGAAAAAACGCAAAGAAAAACAATGGTGAAAAAACTTTTAAGTGAACGTTTACAAAATAACGAACTCGTTGAAGTGGCTCTTAAAGATCATAAAAAAAATGTGTTTTACGCTCGCTCCGAAACGTTGGAGCAAAAGGTAAAGCCCTCTGAATTGGTTCATATTCTTTCACCATTTGATCCGTTAACTATTCAACGTAAACGTCTGGAATTTTTCTTTGATTACAATCACCGTTTTGAAGCCTATATTCCGAAGAACAAACGTGTTTTTGGCTACTTCGCCCTACCGGTGCTTGTCGATAACGAAATCAAAGCCGTGATCGATTTAAAAACTGATCGTGAAAAACAAGAATTGCTGATCCAGCAATGGACTTGGGTCGGTAAACACAAAAGTGTGGCGACAAAACAACGTATTGAAGACGAGCTTAATCGTTTTGAGAAGTTTCAACTAGCTTCAGTAAAATAATTTAAGCTAAACTTTAAGGTATGAAAAAAGCAGCCAAAATTACCGGTATCGGCGGTTACGTTCCTTCGCGAGTTATTAAAAACACTGATTTAGAAAAAATGTTGGATACCACTGATGAATGGATTCAGCAACGCACAGGAATTGTTGAACGCCGCTGGGCCGCTGATGACCAAGGCACTTCTGATTTAGCCGTTGAAGCTGCTAAAATTGCCATTCAAAATGCAAAAATTGATGTAAAACAAATTGATTTAATTGTTGTGGCCACATCTAGCCCTGATGTCGACCTTCCGGGTTGTGCTTCTTTCGTTCAGGCTAAATTAGGTTTACCGGGAGTTCCATACTTTGATATTCGCCAGGCTTGTTCTGGATTTATTTACGGACTTTCTTTAGCCAATCAGTATCTATCAAGTGGTGTTTATAAATGCGCTCTTGTGATCGGTGCTGAAATTCAATCAAAAGCTTTAGACAAAACGCCAAATGGTAAAGGCACTTCGATTATTTTTGCCGATGGTGCTGGCGCTGTTATTTTACAAGCGACCGATGTTAAAGATGAAAAGAAAGATCCACATATTTTAACAACTAAACTTCACGCTGACGGTGCGGGAGCTTCTGAACTTTGGTTACAAGCTCCGGGAACTGGTTTAGGTGCTGAACGTATGACTAAAGAGATGATTGATGCGGGAAAAATTTATCCGCAGATGAATGGCCGCTTAGTTTTCACCCATGCTGTGACAAAAATGCCTGAAGTTTTAGGTGAAGCGCTAACTGAAACAGGCCTTGCCTTAAACGAAGTTGATATGCATTTCTTTCACCAAGCCAATGTGCGTATTAACCAAAAAATCTGTGAAGATATGGGCATTCCGCTTGAGCGTGCGCATACAACAATTCAAAAGTTCGGTAATACAACGGCAGCTACAATTCCTTTAGGAATGTACGACGCTTTTCAAGCCGGAAAACTGAAAAACGGAATGACTATTTCTTTGGTGGCTTTCGGTGCCGGCTTTACCTGGGCTTCGGCTTTAGTGCGCTATTAGAAATTAAGACTGATATTAAAAATTAAACCTGATCGGCCTTTAAAACGATTGTCTTTGGCAAAATTTAAAAAAGGCTGCAATTGAAAATCTAAGATATTGCGGTAAATATTCTGGTGCCAAGTTACAGACACAATGTGCTCATGCAGATGATATTTTTCACGATTATGCGAATTAAAAATCCAGCTGTAGATAAATGTCGTTTTTTCTGAATAACCTTGTCCCAAAGCAAAACCGTTTGTCACAAAAAGCTTGTGAATCTTTTCTTGGTATTCACCTTCGTTGATAAGCGTAATATCCCAAACCGGAGTAAATTCGTAATTAAAATTTAACGCCTGGAATGTTCCGGTGCCTTTATCGGCATCGGCAAAAAACTCAAACTTTGGATTCATGCGAAAATCTTTAACTTCGGCCACACTTTCAAAGGCTAATGACTGCGAAACTTTTAGCGGGTCTTGCAATTCAATACGTGGTTGAAAAGTCGTACGCACGTTTCCTAATTTGCGAAAGAACCCTAATGTGGCCCCGTAATTTTTACGGCGTTGTGTTTTACGTAAATAACCGCTTTCAACCCCGCGGCCGTCTTCTTTTTCATCATAGGATGTGAATTTAAGCTGCATGAATTCTTCTAAGTTCTGCAGACGCGGACGAATAGAAATACTTGAGGTGTTATTAAAGTTTTCGCTTTCGGTGATCGTTGTTGTGTTATCGATACGAAAACTGGATTTATTTTTTTCTTTTGAAACACGTTTTCCAGTCAAAAATAAATCAATACCTTCAGTGACTCCGTCAAACCAAGCCGAAATATCGCGGTTACTTTGAATAAATTTTTGCTCCCAATCAGGTTCTTTTTCAACCACAGGTTTTTTCTGGGCGTAAACTGGCAACCCGATCATGATGCAGCTGAATAGACAAAATAATTTACGCAAAAAAATTTCTCCGCAAGTTTTTTGGTTTTACTTTTATTATCATCAACCGTAATCTTGCCTTATGACAAACGTAAAAGTTTTATTTCTGCTGTTTTTTTGCTTAAGCCTAAAAACTTTTGCTTATGAACCCAAAGAAGGAAACGTCACAGCCACCATAGGCCCGTTTGTTTCACGCACCGACTACCCCGGTTCTGCCAGCGGAGCAAAGGCTCCCTGGTTTGGAGACGTGGGTCTTATCGTTCAAGGTGATCTTAATAAATACGGTGCTTTAGAAATTGCTATGTTTCATATGCAAAAAGCTTACTTTCGTAAAGATAGTGCTTTAGTTGTCGCTGAAAAAACAGAACTTATGCATGTGACCATGGGTTATCGTTATTTTATCAGCCCGTTATGGTCAGCTTCTTTGGCTTTTTCATCGTCATACCCCATGGGCCAGCGCCGTATTATTCACAATGACTTTGCACCGGGAACTACACTAGATACATCAGCTTCAGATACTGTCGATTATGGTTTCGATTTTTCGATTGAGACCGAATTATGGAACAATGATCGCTTCTCAGTTGTGAGTGACATTCGCTACGGCTTATCGATCACCGATAAAACAGACGAAAAAGGCAGCCATTACGGGCTTATGCTTGGATTAAAATATTTAATCCAAGAAAAATACCCAAACTTAACAAAAGAAAAAGATTAATTTAAAGTTTTACGACTGGCTACAACGAGCAAGTCAGCTAATTCATTTGCGTGCTCTTCTTCATCAGCCAGAATTTTTTCTAAAAGACGACGGGTTGTTGGATCATTATGACCGAACCAATCAATCATCTGACGGTAAACTTCAATAACAACACGTTCAGCCACTAAATCTTCACGAATCATATCGGTTAAATCAGTCGCTGTGCCGTACTCGGTTGCCGTTCTGGTTTTAATTGTATCGGGATTAAAATCTGGATTTCCGCCAAGCTGATCAATACGCACGGCTAAAGCCCAAACATGCTCGTCTTCATTAGCAGCATGTTCTTTAAATTCTTCAGCCACATAGGGCGCATTGATTCCTTTGGCGATAACTGCATGGTGGCGGTAACGAAGAACGCATAAAATTTCTGTAGCTAAAGCTTCATTTAATAATTGGCAGGCTTTCTCAATATCCAACGGATAATCCCCGGTCACAGCGCCCTGATTCATAGAAGTCATGGCATGGCGTCTGATTTCTTCGAGATTAAATAACTTTTCTGCTTCTGTTGGTTTTTTTTCCATAAATCCCCCTATAAATTTGGATCTACAATAAGGTTATTGACCACTTGTTTTACGCCAGGAACTTTGTTCGCTGTTTTAATGATGTCGTTCACTTCAGCCTGGGTTTTTACCCGCCCTTCAATAGTGACTCGGCCAGTCTGCGTATAAATCGTAAAATTATCCGAGCTATAATTACGAACGTTGGTTTTTAAACGATCATGTACCCGCACAGTGGTTTTTAAATCGTCAAGCCCCTGATACGGAACTGTGATTTTACCATCACGATCATTGATCGCAGCTGTGGCCGGCAACACAGGTACTACAAACAAACTCAGAATTAGATATTTAAAAATCATAAACTCCCCGTTGTGCGTTTTGTTATTACCATCACAAATCAGACTGCAATTTGTTAACCACTTAACACTAGGGCAAAGCTCCTCAAACTAACGCAGGTCTTTAACTTGCAATAAAGATAATGCTTACAGCAAAAAGCCAAGGAGGGTTTATGGACAACAAACAAAACATTCACCCACACATGGAACCGGATGAAAGATATATAAAACCGGACAATCCTGATTCGCTTTTTTCGCGATTCTTACAACGCCAATCGCACAAGCCCACCGAATTACAATTAGAAAAATGGGAAGACGAAGGCGGCGTTGTTCCGGAATACAACACTGAGTACGGTTGGTATGAAAACGACCCGTTCACTAAAAAAGTAAAATTATTTTTTAAACGCATGTTAGAAAAATTCAGTCAAAACGTGGCTCCCCGTCCGCTACAGACCAAAGCTTCTCAACATCGCTATTAAAATAATTACGATAGAATCCGCGAAGGCTTAAGCGAAGCTTTGTAATGAGACGCCACAGCTTCGAATTGGCGTGTAAACTCGCGCCCCAGAAGCTGCAGGTTTTCTGAGGGAATCAGATCTTGAACAAGCTTAAGATAACTTTCTTCTTCAGTTTGCAGATGGCGATCGATCACTTCAGCTAAGGCCTTCGCCTTTTGTTCAATATTTTTATTCCAGGTCAGGCGAAAATTTAAGCCTTCAAGCTCTTCAATCATAATTTGCGTAATGGCGTGTTCTTCAAACGCTTCATCGAGCTGGTGCTGCACTTCTTTTGAAAAAATAATTTCGTCATATAAAGCATTTTCTTCGGCCTGCGCGTGGGGTACCCATAAGCCCACTAAATCAAATAAGGCTTTTTGTTTTTCATCTTCGCTGGATTGTGTACTTTTAAGAATTTTTGTGAATTCGTACAACATACGGTGTTGTTCAAGAATCAACGAAACAATTGATTCCTGTTGTTTAGCATCAATCATCACCAAAGGATGATATGGCAAATCGCCCGATTCATCCTGAGGACGGTACGTTAAATTTTTATCGCGGTCGAAATCGCGACCCAGCGTCGGTTTATTTGTCATATCAAAAACTTAAAGCAAGAAGCTCTCCAAACTTAAGCATGGCTTTCATTTTGCTATTTAAAAATTTTTTCGTAACAAGGAGGGAATTATGACTAAAACTCAAAGAAGACACCACCGCCAAGGGGCACGCAGCGAACGAAAACAGGCCACTGAACGTAGTGTTGCACCTTCATCTATTTCACGAATTAAAGAGTACTCTAAAGAATTCTCTAAAAGACTGATTCATGACTACGTCTTACCTATGACACGAGTTATTGAAAACCGCTTACAGCGACTAGAACAGTCTTTGTAATTTCTTTGATATTAATCATCAAATAATTGTCAAAGCCCCCCTGAACAGGGTGTGTTTTTAGGCACATTGTTGCTATTTGCCCCATTAAGAAAAAATTAAAAACTTTTTTTTGATCCCCTTTTAACCGTATGTAAAAACAGTTCGACCTTATGGGGAAATCATTTCTTAAAAACACATTTTCAGTCTTCTTCGATAAAGAGATTTTTACGGCCATTATCGCTGGGCTTACGATCATTGGTTTTATCTCGTGGGCCCATGTTCATAAATCGATTCAAAAAGATGTTAATCACCGCCTTGAATACGAAGCCGAGACAGTGACTTCAGCCTTATCAAATAGTTTAAATAATTACGGATCCACGCTGGGTTATACTCGTCTTTATCTGGATGCCCACGCGGGCCACCACCCGGATAAAAAGCGCTTTCGCGTTTTTGCTGAAAATTTGCAGGCGCAATCAACAGCTTATAATCTGCTGGGCTTAAATTTTTCAACTCGCGCAGAACTTCAAAAAATGGTGTCTCGCCTTCCGAACGCGTACAAAAACGATATTCTTGAAGCGCTGACGGCGGCCTCAATCACGTTAACTTATCCACTGACTCAAAAAACAAACCTGAATAGCGATGATTTTTCGTTAGTTTTAGCTATACCGTTCTTTGGTCAAAAACAAACACCTCTCACAGTGCAAGAGCGCGCGGCAAAAGCCTTAGGTCTTATTTATATTCCCGTTTCTTTTAAAGATTTATTTACCAATATCTTAGGCGAAGCCAATGAAGCTAAAGAGCATGTGAATTTTTCTTTGATTTTTATTGATCCAGAAACAAATAAAGAAACTGTAGCTTATACTCGTTTTCCGGGCCGTGAAGGCGATTCGTCTTTACAAAAAGTTCATGAAGTTGAAATGTACGGAAAACGCTGGAAAATTGTGGTTATTGCCATGCCGGATTTTCTTTCGTTAAGTGATCGTTATTTAGGTCACGTTGTGGCCCTTGCAACGGCTTTAGTAGTTGGGCTTCTTTTAAGTTTCTTTAAACAATTTGAAAACGCGATTCTGCACGAAACAAAAGAAAAAGCCTTACTTGAAGAATCGCATCGTATGAAGTCGGCTTTCTTAGCCAATATGAGCCATGAAATCAGAACACCGTTAAATGCTATTACCGGCTATTCTGAAATTTTAAGCCGTACCGATAACCCGCTTGAGCGCCAGACACTGATTGAAAATATTCAAAAAAACAGTTCGCACTTAACAGGTATCATTGACAATATTTTAGATATTTCAAATATCGAATTCGGTAAAATCTTTATCAGCACCCACCGCATTTCGGTTCGTTCTTTATTTGAGGATGTTTTACTGACCATGAGTAACCGTGCTGTTACAAAAGGGATTGAATTCAACATTAGAACTGAAGGCTCAATGCCTGAATACGTTCAAACCGCTGAATCGCGTGTAAAACAGATCATGACCAATCTTTTAGGTAATGCCGTGAAATTTACCGAAGAAGGTTCTGTAAGCCTGATTTTTTCAGCGCAAACTTCGGCTAACGGGCAAAAATTTCTAGTGGTCAGTGTGACTGACACAGGTATCGGTATTTCAAAACATGACCAAGCCGATTTATTTCAGTCTTTTTCGCAGGCTGATGTTTCCAGCACACGCCGTTTTGGTGGCGTGGGTTTAGGTTTAGTTGTTTCTAAACGTATGGCTCAGCAATTTGGCGGCGATGTGACGCTGATCGAAAGCCGTTTAGGCCGTGGTTCAACTTTTGAATTAAAAATTCCGTGCGGCGATATTGCCGGCGTTGAATGGGTTCCTGGTTTAATGGATGACGTTATTCAACCGAAAACTTTAGCGCAGTTGCAGGACTACAACCAATTGACCGGAAAGAAAATTTTAATTGTAGAAGATTCTGAGGATAACCAAGATATCTTTCAATTCTTTCTTCAGTCTGTGGGAGCCATTACAGATGTCGTTGATAACGGTGTATCGGCTATTCGTAAAGTGCGCGAAAAAGATTACGATCTTATTTTAATGGATATTCAGCTTCCACAAATGGATGGGTTAGAAGCTACCCGCCGTCTACGCGTGGAAGGTTTTACGAATCCGATTATTGCTTTAACGGCTCATTCTTCGATTGAAGAAAAAGCCAGCAGCCTTGAATCAGGTTGTATCGGATTGATCACAAAGCCTGTTAGCCAAGACACATTAGTTCAACAGATTTTAGCTCTTATGAACGACTCAACCAAGGACATCGCTACTCGAAATGTTGCTTTAAAGCCGAAGGAAAATTATGATAGAGACTATGCAAGTTCCCGCCGAAGCCCGCCAAAAATATCTTGAGCGCCGTAAGCAAGATATCATTGCCAGTAAAGAAGCTTTATCTAAGCAGGATTACTCTTTTTTAGAGCGCTTAGGCCATCAGGTTAAAGGCAATGCGGTGACCTTTGGTTTTGATGAATTAACGAATATTGCCGTCGCTATCGAACAGGCAGCGAAAGCTAAAAACATGACGCAGCTTCAGGGTTTAGTTGAACAGTTTGAATCTGCCGTAAATAACGCTCACCTTTAATTTTTTAATCCGAAATTTTAAATAAAAAAAGGCCCTTAAGTTTTAAGCTTAAGGGCCTTTGTATTTAACGATTTAATCGTGGTCCTACTCAGTGTTCGACCTGCTGTCTTTCGATCTCGCGTAGACGGCGGTAAAGCGTTTTACGGTCGATTTGTAAATCACGTGCTGTCTTTTCTTTAGCCCCGTTGTTAAGGTCTAAAACGTGCTGCACGTATTTATTCACTAATTGTTCAACCGTCATCACGTTATTGCTGCCAAACACCGGAAAGCGAACACCCGCTTCTTCTTTTTGTTCGCCGTTACTGCGGTTATCAGCCGTGCACACATCTTCAAAACGAATAATGTTTGAATTTGATAATACAATCGCACGCTCAATCGTGTTTTCTAATTCACGCACGTTACCTGGCCAGTTGTGATTCATTAAATAATCATGAGCTTCTTTACCGAACTGTTTTACTTTCGTGTTATTTAAAGCCGAATACTTACGTAAAAAGAATTCTGATAACGGTAAAATATCTTCTTTACGTTCACGTAAAGGCGGAATCCAGATTGGAATCACGTTTAAACGAAAGAATAAGTCTTCGCGAAAGTTTTTATTAGCGATTTCCTGGCGTAAGTTTTTATGAGTCGCTGATAAAATACGAACATTCACCGCACGGTATTGGTTTTCGCCGATACGTTTAATTTTCTTTTCTTGTAAGACGCGTAGAATTTTAGCCTGAAGAGGTAATGTTAAATCACCAATTTCATCTAAGAATAATGTTCCACCTTCGGCTTCTTCAAAAAGACCTACTTTTTTATCAGCAGCTCCTGTGAAAGCACCTTTTGAGTGACCAAATAATTCTGACTCTAAAAGATTCTCTGGAATCGCCGAGCAGTTAATCGCCACAAACGGTGCTTTTTTACGTGAGCCCATGCTGTGAATCGCTTTCGCGATCACTTCTTTACCGGTTCCGCTTTCTCCGGTGATAAGAATGTTTGCGTTAGACTGAGAAACACGGCGGGCTAACTCAAGCGCGTTTTTAATACCGGCACTTTTACCGATAATACCTTCAATACTGTTGTGACCTTCTTGCAGTTGCACCACAGTTTTAAGGGTCGAATTTTCTTCTTCAACACGCGTAAGATAAAGCGCACGCTCAACCGAAACTAAAAGCTGCGGAAAGTGTAAAGGTTTAACCACAAAGTCATAAGCGCCAGCGGCAATTGCTTCAACAGCGGTTTCTACCTTCTTATTTGCGGTAATAAGAATAATCGGAATATCGTTACCTAAAACTTTTAGGCGCTGGGTGAATTCAATCCCCGATAGCCCTGGTAACATCAGGTCGGTGATAATCACATCCGCTTTGACTTTCACACTGCTGATATCTTCAAGTGCCGATTGGGCGTCGTCATAGCAGACAACATCGTAGTTACGGACTCGGAAGAAACTCGAGATAAGTTCTTGAATATCCTTATCATCATCAATCATTAAGATCTTTGCTTTTTTCATTCGTACTAAATCCCCTCTTATTTATGGGGTGATCTAGCATAGGTACTTTTTTTCCCCAAGGAAAAAGTAGAGAAATTCCCCGATTATTTTTAAACGTCCTATTATTTAGGCTGATTCCAGTTAAGATTTTTTGATAACTTCGAATTCTGCCAGAGGCCTCTGCAAAGTTTTGCGAAATCGCAATGGCCTCGCGTTTGCTCTCTGTAAAAATGTGATTCACTCACGTATCAACTCAAGGAGAGCCTATGAAAAAAGTTGCCCAAAATCTTTTAAAACGCCGTTCAAAATCTGCGAGCAAAGCGAAAAGCAAACGCTCGACAGCTCATGCGCGCAATCCTCTCGTGGAAAATGCACGCAAACTTTTATCTGGCGATATTAACTTTTTTAATAAGCTTAAAGAAAGAAATCTGCGCCGCAGATTAACGATTGCACCGGCTTAAATTTAGAATTCACTGCAGTTTCAGAGATAGCTAAGGTTAACTTAGCTATCTCTGATTTCGCGTGACATCAAAACTTATAAATAAAAAACAATTTACGCCCCAACACCCGGGGCGTTTTCTTTTTCCGCAACCCGTAATTTCCAGTCAAACCTTTTACTTTCACTCTGAGAATGGCACCAGCTCTGCAATGGATATATTTGTCAATGTGACATGGAGGGCGGAAATTCATTAATTCGCTTCGGCGAAAAAATGGTGTTGAAGCCTCGCAGAGACAATCATGATTAATATGACTGATACTCATAATAACCATGAAAGGGCCAAATACGAGATGTCTAGTATCTGGCCTTTTTTTATTGTACGATTTTATTCATGAAAACAAAAACACTACCCTTTATCATTCTTACAAGTATCGCTTTAACTTCTGCAGCTGCTGACAGCGCCGCAGACAAAACAGCTTTAGGCGAAAAAGTGACCGCCGAACTCCAACCAAAAAATGGATCACAAGTCTCAGGACAAATTGATTTTTTTCAGACCGCAAAAGGTGTGAATGTAAAATACAAAATCAAAAACCTGGCTCGTAATAAAAAATTTGGTTTTCACATTCATGAAAAGCCAGATTGTTCATCTGTTGACGGCAAATCAGCGGGTCCACACTACGCAAAAATGCCGGGTCACGAAGGCCATGGCACATCTTTAGATTTTCCGGATTTATACGCAGGCGACCTACCGATGGTGAGCAGCAATAAAGTAGGAACTGCTGAAGGTGAATTTACGGTGTCTCATTTATCAATTAGCGGAAGTGCGAGCGGAACTTACAGTATTATCGATCGCGCCATCATCGTGCACGGCGGGCCTGATGATAAAACTCAAAAATCAGCGCCAAGAATTGCCTGTGGGGTTATTAAATCCACAGTAAAATAAAAAAAGGAGCACAGATGGAAATGCCAACATGTGAAAAATGCGGAAACCAGTACGACAAAACTTTTACGGTTTTAATGAATGGTGAATCTCACGTGTTTGATTGTTTCGAGTGTGCGATTTCTAAACTTGCTCCCCATTGTTCTCACTGCAACACCATGATTATCGGTCATGGTGTAGAAGCCGAAGGGGATTTTTTCTGCTGTGCCCATTGCGCCAAAGCGCAAGGGCATTTCATGATTGATCGTCCGATCGACGAAAAAGTTAATCATATTTAGCCTAAGCTAAATCTTGTACCGCTAGTGATGTAAGTTCACTTTCTCATGATGGCCTGGCGTATAAGGCTTATCACTGACCATCGATTTAAAAAATCCAGCCACTTTAGTTACCGGTGAACTTGGTGTTTCCCAGTATTCAACATCTTGTAATTCGACACGAAGTAAAACTAAATCAGTTGTTTCAATTCCTTGCGGAAACCACGCCTTCATCATCGGTGTCCATAACTGAATCATACGAGCGCGGTCAAAAACTTCGTAAGCATTGCCTGACGCTGAAACGAATTTTTCTTTTCCTGCAGCGTAGGTTAATTGCACCTGATGATTGCTGCGAATCTCAGAAATTAAATGCGAGTTCGATGATGTAAAAAACCAGAGATTTCCGTTTTCATCGGCTTCTTGGGTGTACATCGGACGACTGCAAAGGCCTCCGGCATGATTGTGTGTCGTTAACATGCAAATCGTTGCACTTTCTATGATGTCGCTAATCACGCGTAAATCCTCAGTCATCGATTTTTTCATTTCATTTTTCATTCAAGTTCCCTTCGCTAAAATTTTGTTCGCTCTTTATTTTGCAAAAAATATTCCCAGACAAAATTCCCCACGGCGAAAAGGAACAAATTTTGCTTAAGTTTAGCCAACAGATTGCCAACAGACGTTAACGAGTAAAAAAGGAATTTTATGAATCAGCTACATCCCGGCGAAAGCCTTTCTGCATGGTTAGATACGCACGATATGCCCACTTTTGACCCGTTAAAAAATAATATCAATGTCGATGTTTGCGTGGTCGGTGGCGGCATTGCCGGATTGACCACGGCTTATCTGTTAATGAAAGAAGGAAAGTCTGTTTGCGTCTTAGAAGCTTTTGAGCTTGGCAGCGGCCAAACGGGCCGTACTACAGCCCATGCTTCGGCGGTTTTAGGAACACGCTATTTCGATTTAGAGATGTATCACAGCGAAGAAGGCACGCGACTGATTGCCCAAAGTCACACGGCCGCTCTTGATCGTATCGAACAAATTGTGCACAAAGAAAAAATCGACTGTAACTTAGAAAGACTTTCTGGTTATTTGTTTCAAGGTGAAAGCGCTGAACCCGATACACTGATGCGTGAACACACAGCGGCCCGCCGCGCAGGACTGATTTATGCAAAGATGTTAGAGAATGCTCCACTGACGCAGTTTAAAACCGGACCGTGCTTATCTTTTCCACGCCAGTTACAGCTTCACCCTTTAAAATATATTGCAGGCCTTGCTAAATGCATCGTCGATGGCGGCGGAAAAATTTTTACTCACTCACCGGCGGTTGAATTTTATAACCGTGATTTTGCGGCCGTCAAAACACAAAGTGGCGCCATCGTTACATGCTCATCGTTAGTGGTCGCCACAAACACCCCTGTAAACGATGTTTTTGCAATTCACACAAAACAAGCGCCTTACCGTACCTACGTGATCGGCTTTCATGTGATTAAAGATAGTATAGCTAAAGGACTTTATTGGGATACCGATGACCCTTATCATTATATCCGCACTGAAAGTTATAACGACAAATACGATTTACTGATCGTCGGTGGCGAAGATCATAAAACCGGTCAAGAAGCTCATCCTGAAAACTGTCATCAACGCTTAGAAGACTGGGCTCGCTCACGCTTTCCGACGATTGTTGATTTAGCTTACCGCTGGTCAGGACAAGTGATGGAGCCTGTTGATGGCATTGGTTTTTTAGGCCACAACCCTCTTGATCGCGACAACGTGTACGTGATTACCGGAGATGCCGGTAATGGTATTACTCACAGTACAATTGGTGCAATGATTGTCACTGATCAAATCGCCCAACGTGAAAATCCATGGGAAGATTTATACAATCCATCGCGCATTAGTCTGTTATCAACAGCTAATTACGTGCGCGAAAATTTAAATGTCGCGGGCCAATATGGTAAGTGGCTTTCATTGAGTCCAAAACCAGATATCGAAGATTTGCGTTTAAACGAAGGCCGTATATTTCGTGATGGCATGGCGATGGTTGCGGTTTATAAAAATCAAGCCGGTGTTGCTCATTACATGTCTGCAGCGTGCCCGCATTTAGGCGGCGTTGTTTCATGGAATAACGTTGAAAAATCCTGGGACTGCCCTTGTCATGGTTCACGTTTTGACTGTTACGGAAAAGTTTTAGAAGGTCCGGCCTTACACGATTTAAAACCTCTTGATAGTTCTGATTTTGTTGAACCGGATTATATTCCTCTCGAACAACAGTATCCCCGTATAACTGATGTACCTATCATCTAAGGAGAAATCATCGTGGCACAAAGTACTCCAATAAAAACAACTTCAGAACAAGCCAAGATGGCGCATCAACTTCATGATGAAGAAAGAATTCACCGCTCGATTATCATTGATCGTTCACCGGCTGAAATTTACACCTTCTTTCGTAACTTCAGTAATCTTCCGTACTTCATGAAAGATCTTGTCGCTTTAACTGTAAGATCAGAAACAATGTCTCACTGGGTTGTGCAGCTTGAACACGGGCCTAAGGTTGAATGGGACGCTGAAATCACCGAAGAAAAATATGCAGAAATGATTTCGTGGAAAAGCGTGGGGAAAACCGAAGTGCAACAGGCAGGCTCGATCTGGTTTTCAAAAGCACCACGCAATTTGGGAACCATTGTTCGCCTTCACATGGCCTATTCTATTCCTGCAGGTAAAGTCGGAAAAATTGCAACTCAACTTGTTGGCGAAGATCCCGATTCAATATTACTCACGAATTTAAGCCGCCTTAAAGCGTACTTAGAAACTGGCGAAGTACCGACCACGAAAGGCCAACCCAGTGGCCGCGAAGAAGATCTTGCCCCAGAAATGAAACATTAAGACGAAGACGTATCGAAAGATACGCAGGAGAAACAAATGAAAGCCCTCTGCTGGTTCGGAAAACATGAAGTTGGAATTCGTAATGTTAAAGAGCCAAGTATTATTAATCCGCATGATGCTATTATCAAAGTAACAAGTGCAGCCATTTGCGGCTCTGACCTGCACATTTATAACGGCAGTATTCCCACAATGGAAAAAGGCGATATCTTAGGCCATGAGACCATGGGTGAAGTGATGGCCGTCGGAGCTTTAGTCACGAAAGTAAAAGCCGGTGATAAAGTTGTAATCCCGTTTGATATTGCCTGCGGCAGTTGTCATTTCTGTAAAGAAGAAGAGTATTCTTCTTGCGATAATACAAATCCTAATTCGGTGATGGCTGATAAACTTTATGGCCACTCAGGTTCGGCGCTATTTGGTTATTCACACATGTATGGTGGCTATGCCGGAGGCCAAGCTGAATTTTTACGTGTACCTTTTATAGATACAAATTCGCTTGTGATTCCTCAAGGTGTGCCTGATGAAAAAGTTTTATTTTTAAGTGATATTCTTCCGACTGGTTATATGGCGGCAGAAAATTGCAATATCAAACCCGGTGATACCGTTGCCATTTGGGGAGCCGGACCTGTGGCTCAGATGGCTATTCGCAGTGCTTATATGCTGGGGGCTGAACGTGTAATCGCGATTGATCACTTTGAAAAACGTTTAGAGATGGCTGAAAAAGGCGGGGCGCACACAATTAATTTTGAAAACAGCGACAGCGTTTTAGATGAATTAAACTACTTAACCGGTGGACGTGGACCGGATTCTTGTATTGATGCCGTCGGTATGGAGGCTCATGGCCACACCATCACCGCGACTCTTGATCGCGCTAAAATGGCGGTGGGTTTAGCCACTGACAGACCCGATGCTTTACGCCAAGCCATTCAAGCCTGCAAAAAAGGGGGAACCGTTTCTATTCCCGGTGTCTACGGCGGCTATCTCGATAAAATACCTTTCGGTGCGGCCTTTGGAAAAGGTTTAACTTTTAAAATGGGCCAAACGCACACACAAAAATATATGAAGCCGCTCTTACAAAAAATTTTAGACGATCAACTTGATCCTTCTTTTGTAATTACCCACCGTATTGATTTAGACAAGGCTCCTGAGCTTTATCGAAAGTTTAACGATGAAAAAAATGAATGCATCAAAGTTGTGATTAACATGCACTAATTCACTTGAAGGAGAATTTATGGCGCAAAAAAATCCTATTAACCCAATTTCAGATTCTCGCCCTTTAGCTGTTATCACCGGTGCAGCCACTGGATTTGGCTATGAATTGGCTCAAGCCTTTGCAAAAAACAATTTTGATCTGATTGTAACCGATTATAATCCGGCCATCGTTGAAGCGGCTGAAGCGTTTCGGGCTTTCGGCGGAATCGTTGAACATATTCAAACTAACTTAGGCGCTTTTAAAGGTGTCGATGGACTTATTCAAAAAATTCAAAGTATTCACCGACCGATAGACACCGTCGTTTTTAATGCCCATGTGATCACCTCAGGTGGCTTTAGTGAAATTCCGATGGAAGAAGAATTAAATTCAATTCTTGTAAATATCACTTCAGTGGTTCACTTAGCTAAGCATGTCGTTCAAGAAATGAAGAAAGAACATCATGGCCGTTTGCTATTTACAACGGGTCATCCTGACAACGAATACACCGCTTATCATTCTGTCTACGAAGCTTCTAAAGCGTTTGTGAAAACTTTTGCTGACAACTTAAGAACTGAACTTAAAGATTATGGCATTACCGTTGAAAGCGTAACAGAAAGTTCAGACCCACAAGAGGCTGAAGCAGCAGCTTTAAAAACTTTTAATGCGATTATGTCTGATAGACGTTATGTCGAAGAGCATCTACTTTGATTTTAAAATGATAGGTCTTTCTTTCATTTCAAAAAGATCAATAAATTTTTGAAATGTCTGCTGACTTAAATTTAATGAATTTTGCAGATACTTTGCCGTATCGGCCTTCATTTGCTCAGCTGAAACTTTTCCGCCACTGGATTCGATATCTTGTTGGTTGCGTGGATTATTAAGCCAACGTGAAATCATGGCTTCATCGACCTCTAAGTGAAATTGTAAACCATACGCTTTACGCCCATAACTAAACGCCTGCGCCGGGCAAAGTTTTGACGTAGCTAAGTGTTCGCAGGATTTTGGAATATCGAATGTATCCCCGTGCATTTGAAATATTTTTTCGGTCTTTTTAAAATGCGAAAGTAACGGCGCATTTTCTCCGGCCGTTGTCAGTTCAATATCATACCAACCCATTTCTTTTTCAGAGGCTTTACGAACTTCTGAACCAAGCACATGAGCTAAAATTTGCGCGCCTAAACAGATTCCCAAAACAGGCACATCTTTTTTTAAAGCTTCTTCAATCAACTTCATTTCAGTTTTAATATGCGTGTATTGATCAGCCTCGTACACACCCATATATCCACCAAGCACGATAAGACCGTTATATTTATCAATCGACGGTGTGGCGTTTGGGTCACGTTCAAAATTCACATAACGAATACGTAAGCCCTGCTGTTTCAATGCGGGATTTAACGTTCCGAGAATTTCGTTGGCGACATGTTGAAAGACAAGAACTTTTCTCATGATGACTTCTATTGTAGTCTAAAAAAACGCATTGTTAAGTCTGGATTTCTTAGAATGGAACAGA
Source organism: uncultured Pseudobdellovibrio sp. (assembly GCA_966250225.1). Classification (GTDB taxonomy): domain Bacteria; phylum Bdellovibrionota; class Bdellovibrionia; order Bdellovibrionales; family Bdellovibrionaceae; genus Pseudobdellovibrio. Next base: position 32,218 of record CBINGM010000014.1, read on the forward strand.
AGCCTGAATCAGCTTGAGAAAGTCGTGTATTTTTCCACACAACTTCTACAGTTTTGTTAAAATTTTGTCATGTGGACGTTTAGCGGTATATTAGCAATTTTAATGTTATCTATTTCTACAATTTTTGTTTCCGGCTGTTTAGACACAGGTAGCGGAACTGAAAGTGGAAGCACAGTTGTCTCTGACCACGATGCAAATCCTGAATTAAATAAAATCACACGCGCCGTTTGTGATCCATTTCAAACAAACTCAGCGCAGTCCCGCGAAAACGGCTTAGTCGGCCAACTGCTTTACTTAACTCCTGAACAACCAAGATATGAGGCCACTGAAGATTATTTCAATCATGGCCAGCTCGCCAATGCGACTCTTTATTTCGATCGTCTTTTTGTTCCTACACGCCCGAGCGATCGCCCATTTTACATGAACGATGGTAATCCGATCCTAAGCGTTGATGGCACGTCGATTTATAAATACTTTGGTGTACGTATGCATTCCAACTTACAACTGGCAGCCAACGAAGCTCCGGGATATTACCAGTTAGCAGTGATGTCCAACGATGGCGCTGTTTTAAAAGTTGATGACGGCCAAGGTGGTTTTAAAACAATCGTAAATAATGATGGTCCACACCCGACTCAGTTAGCGTGTGCCACAGAACCGGTTTACTTAGATCACAACACAAAACTTCCGATGGTTATGGATTATTACCAAGGTAATGGAGCGCATATTTCTTTAATTACGATGTGGCGCCCATGGCCTACAGATCCTGATCAAATCGCTGACCATGATTCTTACTGTGGCCGCCAGGGTAATGGTTTATTTTTTAACTTTGATGAAAATCCAGTAGTACCTAAAAAGCAATTTTACGAAGTGCTTTTAGCCGGCTGGAAAGTTTTAGAAAATCAAAACTACCAATTTCCTGAACAAACTGAAAATCCATGTGCTCCGACAGAAGCCCCACTTTCAATTCTGTCTTTTACGTTACTGAATGTTCAACGTGACCGCATTACATTAAGTTGGACAACTTCAATTCCTTCTACAAGCCAGGGTTTTTGGAAAAACCCTAGCACAAATGCATCTGGAACCACAGCAGTTAACGGTAATCTTGTAACCGCCCATACTCTGACAATCACAGGTTTATCACCGAATACTTTATACAGTATTAAAGCAATTTCTACGACACCTGGCGGGCAATCAGCTACTTCAGACGAAAGAGCATTTAAAACATTAAGATAATTATGAAGTCATTCACCAAGCTTTTTTTATTAAGCTTTTTATTTTTGACAGCACTCGCTGTCAGTGGATGTTTGACTGAAGCAGGAACCGGAACTGAAAGCGGAAGTACGGTTGTCACTGAACCTGACTCAACTCCTCCGCAATCACCTTCTGCAGATCCTGAACGCACAGTGTGCGACCCTTTTAAAACCAATTCGCCTCAGGCGCGTGACCGCGGCCTTATTGGTAACTTATTTTATTTAACTGACGATCAACCGCGCTATAACAACTTAGCCGATTTTTTAAATAATGCGCACGTGGCAGAAGCTAACATTTATCTTGATCGTTTATTTATTCCGACACGTCCGTTTGATCGTGGTTTTTATACACAAGCAGGATCATTAGTCACTAATGCTTCTGGAACAACTCTGTATGAGTATTTCGGTTTGCATATGGAATCACAATTACAATTAGGCCTCAACGAACCGGCCGGTTATTATCAGTTAGCTACTTTAGCTGACGATGGTGCGGTTGTGAAAATTCCAGATGGTGCCGGCGGCTGGAAAACCATCGTCAACAACGATGGAACGCACGCAACAAAAATGGCTTGTGCTTCTGAAGCGATTTACTTAGATCAAAATACAAAAATTCCTGTGGTGATTGATTATTACCAAGGCCCTCGCTATCACATTTCTTTAGTGAACATGTGGCGCCCTTGGCCCGATGGCGTAAGTAACACTGTTGTTGATCCGTTATGTGGTCAGCAAGGTAACAGTTTATTTTTTGATTCAACAAAAGATCCGGTCGAACCTAAAGCCCCGTTCTACGAGTTACTTGCGCGTAACTGGAAAGTTTTAGAAAATGCGAATTATTATTTTCCGGATCAAGCTGAAAATCCGTGTGTTCCGACAGAACAACCGTTAGCGATTTTGTCGTTTACATTATTGAATGTGCAACGTGACAGTATCACTTTAAGTTGGACAACAAATATCCCTTCAACCAGCCAAGGTTCGTGGAAAAACGTCAGCACGTTGGCCTCGGGCACGACGGCTGTTAACCCGGCTTTAGTCCAGGCTCATACATTAACAATTACCGGTTTATCGCCTAATACGCTTTATAGCATCAAAGCTATCTCGACAACGCCAGGAGGGCAGAATGCAATCAGCGATGAAAGGGCCTTTCGCACCCTACGTTAGTCTAGTTTAGTCCGTAAAAATCACCGATTTACCTGGTTTTTCCTAAGTAAATTCATCGGCTTGGCCGATAAGAAGTGGTCTTTACGGAGATAAAAATGAAGGGCTTTTTTTCAATACGAACCAAGTTTCTGGGCGTCATGGGTGCATTACTCATGTCCTGTCTCGTGGTGTATTTATTAATCGCCGTCTCAGTTTTTAAAACCGACAAAACAGAACTCGTGTTTGATTTAAACCGTAGCATGGTTTCAAACTTAGCTGCAGAAATTGAAACTGAGTTTAAAGGCGTATCTGATAAATTCAGATTATTCGCGACACTATCAACAAACCCATCAACAAAAAATTTTGCGGAGCAAGTGTTCGGAGAAAATTCTCCGGTGGTGTTTGCTTCGCTTTACCGCCAAGAACAAAGTTTAGCGATTAAAACTTACAGCGATAAAAAATATTCTGAAACTTATGGCCTTAGTCAGGATTTTTTCAGCAAAACAATTCTTGAAACCCGCCCGATTCCGTTTAACGAAATTTTAAAAAACGGCGAATACTTCTGGAACGCTTCTATCGAAGGCGGCACGCCACTGATCGGTTATGGAAGAAATGTTGTTATCGAAGACAGCAAAGGAATTCCCACAGATCACTTAGCTGTCGTGGGTTACATTCAACCTGATAAAATTTTAAAAATTCTAAACGTTGTTAAAATGAGCGAAGTTTCAATCGTAGATCATTCAGGCCAAATTTTACTTCACTCAAATTTTGAATGGATGAAGCAGGCTAAAAATTTAAGTGAACGAGCGCTATTTCAAAAAGCTAAAGAAGCTAAAGTGAATTTAAGTGTAGCTTCAATTCAAGACCAGGGTAAAGAATTCTTAGGCGCTTTTGCTAAAACTTATCAAGGGCAAATTATTATTCTTTCAAAAGTTTCTAAAGATCACGCCTTTTCGGCGGTGACAGAACTTGTGTCGCGTTCAATCTCGTTTGCCTTAATTGTTATTACCTTATCATTATTATTTGCTTTTTTATTATCACGTTCATTAACAGAACCGATTTCTATCTTAGTTCAAGGTATGGAAAAAGTTTCGACGGGTGATCTTTCAACGCAAATTAAAGTTAATACCCGCGATGAAACACGAATGTTAGCCAGTTCATTTAATCAGATGATCTCTGATTTAAAACAATCACGCGATGAATTACAAGAAATCAACCGCGAGTTAGATCGTAAAGTTAAAGAACGTACTCTACAATTAGAGATTCAAAACCAAGCTGTTAAAGACGCGCAAGAAGCCTTACTTAAGACAACACGCCTGGCTTCTGCCGGTGAAATCGCGGGCCGTGCAGCTCACGAGGTATTAAATCCGTTAACTGGTATTTTAGCCCGTTTAAGTGGTGTTGAAAAGCGTGTGCAAAATCAAATTCAACCGCAGCTTGATTTAATGAAAGATATTTTTACAGCCTGGAAGAACGATCACAACAGTGGCGGCTTTCAAGCTTTAGCGGCAAACTGGCAACAGCCTTCGCAGGTCGACCAGTCATGGACACTGTGGCAAGAAGACATGCACAACTTAGATTCAGTACAAGAAGCTTTCACACAATTAACTCAAAATATTGAATCTGATACGCAGTTTTTAATTAACGAAAGCCGCCGCATCGGAAAAATCGTCGACGGTATGAGAAAGCTAAGCCGTTTACACTCAGATATTAAAACGTACTCTGCCCGTCAGCTGGTTATTGATTGTAAAAACATTATGGCTGATCTTTTCATGCAGCAAGATATCGATGTGATCGAATCATATGCTGAAGGTTATGATGAAGTTTCAATCGATCGTGATGAATTTATTCAAGCGGTGACTAATTTAATGCGTAACTCGTTACAGGCGATGTTAGGCAAAGATCAAAAACATATTTTAAAACTGGGCACTGAATTAACTGAGCAAAACATCCTGATTACGATCAGTGACAACGGCAGCGGTATTTCTGAAGAACACCAGCCAAAACTATTTGAAAAACAATTTACGACAAAACCAGCTGATGAAGGCACCGGTCTTGGTTTAGGTATCAGCCGCCGTTTTATCCGCGCGCATGGCGGAGATATCGCTTTTGTCTCTTCGACTCCTTATAAAGAGACAACTTTTAAAATTTTATTACCAATTAAATTAAAAAAACAATTAGACAATAACGAAATTAAAGAAGGTGCTGCATGAGTCAAGCTGCAAAAAAACTAAACGTCGTCGATTTACCACAAGCCAAAAAAGACTATGAATACAACTGGCGTGTGTTAATCGTTGAAGACGAGCCAGCGATTGCTGAAGGTATCAAGTCGATTATCGCTCCGGCTCCGGCAGCTGTGGTTCCGATTAATCGGTCAAGTAGGTCGGCACCACCCAATAAACCGGCTGGTACTCCAAACGAAGGTCACAAAGACCAATTTGAAGTGGTCTGGGCAAAAAACCCGACTGAAGCTTTACATCACATCAAACAATCAATCTTAAATGGTAAACCATTTGCGATGGGTTTTTTCGACGTTTTATTAGGTAGCGAAATCGATGGTATCGAATTAGTTCGTCAAATTCATTTAATGGACCCGAAAATCCATGCGGTGTTTGTAACAGCTTATCACGATAGAACTGTTGATTCGATCAACCAGATTTTAGGCCCTAATAAATCAGACCGTTGGGATTATATGAATAAACCTTTCACTGACGGTGCCATTTTACAAAAAGCCCGCAACGCCGTAGCGATGTGGAATTTAAAAGAGCAAAAAAAATTACAAGATGAACAGCTGTCTGAAGCTTCACAATTATTACGTCAAAATGAACGTAACAGCACGGTAGCTGCTGTTGGCCGAAGTGTAGCCCATGAATTTGGTAACTTATTAATGCATATCGTAGGTCATGCAGAAATCGCCTTAATGAAGGGTGATTTAGCTCAAATGCGTAATGCTCTGACGACAATTTTAAAAGCCGGTGAAACAGCTTCTAGCGTTTTATCAAAATTTAAAAAAATGAATAACGTTGAAGTTAATCCTGAGCTTGTAAATATTAAATTAAACGCAAGTATTGATGAGGCCATTGATTTAATGGCTCACGATTTCAATAAACGTAATATCAAAGTGACTAAAATCAAATATCACCAGGTTGAAATAGAAGCGAATCACCATTCGTTGGTGCAAGTGTTTATTAATTTATTCACAAATGCCGCGTATGTGATGTCGCCATCAGGACAAATCGATATTTCAGTTGCAAAATGTGCAAACCCTGAAGGTGATAAGCCAGATTCATGGGTTGAAATTAAAGTTCGTGACCACGGCCCGGGTATTCCACAAGATGTTTTACCTTACGTGATGAACCCGTTCTACACGACAAAAGGAAACAAAGGCACTGGTCTTGGTTTACCAATTTGTAAAGAAATTATTGAAGCGGAGCACTTAGGAGAATTTTCGCTATCTAACCACCCTGCAAAAGGTGTTGAGGTAACGATTAAGATTCCAATTAAACAAGAGGAATAAGTTAATGAGTAAACTTAACATTAGCCGCATGACAATCATGATCGTCGACGATGACGATGAAGTTCGCGGCATCATCAAAGACTATTTAACCATGTTCGGGTTTCGTAGTTTTATCGAGGCTCGTGATGGAGCTGAAGCGTATCGCTTTGTTTTAGATACGATTCAACGAATTGATTTAATTATATCGGACTGGGAAATGCCACGGACCGATGGTTTATCTTTATTAAAAGCTGTTCGTTCACACAACGGACGCTATCAAACACCGTTTATTATGGTGACAAGTCAGCAGTCGCAAGAGCGTATGAAAATCACAAGCGCAAAACGCCATGCGATCGACTGTTACATTATTAAACCTTTCCGTTCTGAAATTTTACGCGAAAAAGTTTTTCAAGCGTTAAAATTAACAGAAGATGCGGCTCAAACCGGCTAATGTTGATGAAATTTCTGTGCGGCCTTATTTTATTAATATCTTTAAGCGCCAAGGCACGGGTATTTACTGAAGACTTCACTTCACTCACCTACAAAGACAGTTCAACACTGATCTGGAATTTCGAATTAGGAATACTTCATCCCGAACTGCTTATTCATGGTTACGGGCAAAGCTCGACAAGCCAAACGACTTTCAGTGTGAGCGACGGAAGCCTTGGTGCTTTTGAGCCCGCAACTTATTCACAGTTTGGAGCTGTTGTTGGCAATCATATTACAATTGATGCCGCTCAATTTCCTATTCTTAAAGTGACCCGTTTTCACTTAGATTCTTCGCATACACTTTCAAGCATTAATGGCCCACTGGTTATTCACAGTTTATCGACTGTGCTTATCGATGGCGTTATCACTTGTAACGGCAATAACGGCGGCGACGCTGTGGCAGGCACTGGTGGTGCCGGTGGATCTGGCCGCTGTGGCGGATTTTCAGGTGGTGCCGGCGGAAATAGTTCGACGTCTGGATCAGATGGCTTACCTACTGCTGGTGCTACAACCGGTGGTGGTGGTGGTTTTGCTAACTCGGCATTAACTGGCGCTGGCGGTGGTGGCGGTGGTTCTCATTACAATCTTACGATCAATGGTGATGCGGGATTTAATGGCCCGCCTGATAATTTAGGCGGAGCTTTTGGAATTGGTTCTTCTGATCACGAATTCACGAATTTAAATGGCAGCGCCGGTGGTGGCGGTGGTTCAGGTTCTACAACCGGAGGCGGTAGTGGTGGCGGTGCCGGCGGTGGCACGGTCATCATTCATGCTGTAAGTGGTGTTATTGTCTCAAATGGTGGAGCTATTTTAGCAACTGGCGGAAACGGCGGAGCAGCTACGACTGGTGGTGGTGGCGGCGGTGGTGGCGGCGGTAACATCAAAATTTTTACACCGGCAACTTTAGACGTGCAAGCCGGTGGTCTGATCACTGCGGCTGAAGGCACCGGAGCCTTAAGTTCAAGTCAAACTGCTCCCGACGGTAAAGGTGGCGATGGCGGTCTTGGTCGCACTTGGATCGGTGTAGGAAATTTAATTCTTTCAGGCTCTATCAACAGTAATATTTTATACTCTGAAGGTACGGCGGGGTTTGTCTCTGGCACCGTACAAACTGCAACAAGTAAAACCTTTGATACCGGATCAAAACGTGTGGTGTATGATTCATTTGTCGCTAATCCGGTCAGTTCAGATATTACCCTTCAGGTTGCCGGAAGTGATGACAACTTTGTCAGCGATGATTCGGGATGGATTAATGCCGCTGCCATTTCAGGAATTTCTACAAAACGCTATTTTAAATTTCGTGTAAGTTTAAATAATTCTGATTCTGCTAATCCAACATTTGTGAATGATGTGGCCTTAACTTACAACCCAGGGCAAATTGATGATTTCAGTTTTAAAAGTGGTGGCTGCGGTCTAGTTAAAAATACGCCACCGAATTCGTCGCCGTGGTTATTGTCGTTATTTTTATTAACACCGCTGATTCTAGCTTGGCGTTTAAGAAAATCTAAAACTGTTCGAGTCCAAGTAAGAAAATAAGATCAGCCTGAGTTCCGCCGCCATCTTTATGTGTTTGGCGAACCACATTAGCCCCTACGCCTAACATCCAACGAAACTTATCTTCTGGTTTAGCAAAGTATAATTTTGTTTGTGCATCGAACATCACTTCGTTGGTTTTTCCAGAGGTTAATAGCGATAAACCTAACGTGTTCTGCCAAGTCTCACTGACATCGAATAGGCGAGATGTTCTTAAACCAAAAGCTAATTGTGATTTAATTTTTAATGAATCTTCACTTTCACGTTCAGGAATAAAATTTTCGTGGGCAATAAGACCCCAGCGCATTTTTTCATTTAATGTACCACGGTCAAAAGTTATAATTGATTCACGAATTTTTAAATTATCTTGAAGCGGATATTCGTCTTCTGGTTGCGGCTTCCAGGTTTGCAGGCTTGTCCACAGATTAAAATGATAATTGTGTTTATTAATCCAACCTGATTTATAACTTAATTGCAGCCCGAATAACACCGGCCCTTGCAGATCAATATTAGTTTCTTCAGCCCCAGAAGTTTTTGAAGATTTATAACTTGGCGCCAATGCAAAACCTAAACCCGACGGAATTTCCGGCAGCACGATTTCAGTTTCAGCTACTGGCTCTGCTGGCTTAGCTGTCTCTTCGACAGGTTTTACTTCTTCAGTTTTTTCTTCAACCGGTTTTTCAGCTACTGCTTCTTGCACTGGTTGCGGCACTGTTTCTACAACTTTAATTTCTTCAAGCTGCAATTCCATCGGCTCAGAAAATAGACCCATGCGGCCTTTGGCATTACCCGAAGCCACACGCCAGTAATACTTTTTATATTTTACTTTTTTCCACAAATAAGATGTCGCAGATAAAGTTTTAATTAATTCCGGTTTTCTAAAATCAGGTGTTGAAGACACTTCTAAAATATATTGGTCGGCACCCGGCACAGGTTCCCAAGCAAAATTCACTTCATAGTTTTCATCTTTAGCAAAGGCTTCGGTAAAAATACTATTGACCAGCCATTGCCATTTAAAATTAAATTTAGCTCCTGATGGTGCTGCTTCTTTTTTAACAGCTGGTGCTTTTAACTTCGGTGCTTGCAGAGGTTCGTCACGTAAGTAAATTTCATTATTGTATAAAGGTGGAATAGCAAAACCTTCTTCATCTTCGCCTTGCACTTGCCACTGCAAGTCCTGCTCTTCTTGAAAGTTGAGTGATTTAAAATTTTGATCTGCATTTTCCTGGCGAAGCGGATTACCGTTAGAAAAAAATTGTACACGATACGTTTTAACGCCATTTTCAGTGGTCCAGACAAACTCGTGCGGTTCATTTGTTTTTAAACGGTCGCGCGGCAATGGTTTTTTCAGATAAATATGCGGCGCACGCCAAACTTCGACTGTTTTAGCTTCTGAAATACCGCTTTCATTCTTAAGACGAATTTTATAGCTTCCGTGATCTAACTTAACTGAAGCTGTATTACGGCTTTCTTTAATTTCCTGATCTTTTTCTGCTGCGCCTGATTTATTGATCACCAGAGCCGTAGCATCACCTTTCCACTCAAGAGGAATTTCGGCTTTGTCATCTAACGTGTAAATGCGAACCGGTTTTCTTTCTTTCCATTGTAAGTTTTCGCTTTTTACAACCGTTTCAATTTTGTGATTGTCGTTAAGAGTTAAAACTTTATCCTGTGTTAAATTTTGTTCGCCCGTTTCTGTTTTTAACGTCGCAGAGCCAGAAACGACTTCAAATTCGTAAGAACCCTGATCTTTACGAAGTACGATATCAGAACCCTTATCTAAGTTAATGACCCAGTCATCACCGACGACCGAAGTTTTAAACGACGGGTTTCGTGCACGCAGATCACCACGCGAAAAACGCAGACGAATTTCTGATTTACTTTTATCTTCGGGTTCTTCTAAGGTCACAAGTGTATTTTCAGAAAGCTCTAGATCAGTTTGATCTTTCAGATAAAGTTTTGCCGAGCTTTGCGATAACGTTAAAACTGAATCGTGATAAAAAAGAATATCTTTTGGCTGTGTGTCTTCCCAGATGAGACTATTTGCCCCGCGGCGTTTTAAATCTTTTTTACTGCTGATAATGTACCCGGCTTCTTTCGCATTTTCGCCAGAAGATTTTTTAGAAAAATAAGAAATATTGATCACTTGCAGATCCATTAATAGCCATAAAACTTCTGCGATTAGCAAAAGCACAATGAGGCCTATCCATTTACGGTCTGCGTTGGTGTTTCTCACAGTGCATCTATCGGCATTTTCAGAGTGAAAATGTACCGTTTTGTCACATTTTTTCATGGCAAGTTAAATTACTTCAGATCCGAAATTTTCATTCATAAATTTATGTAACAGAGCCCAATTTTACATATGTATTTTTCTTTCCTTTAGGCCATGCTAGAAGTAATCCATGGACGATACACAGGACAAAAGCCTTAAAATTTTAATCGTCGAAGATAATCAACTGGACCAATTGCTGGTCCAGCGCGCTTTAAGCAAATCTGATTTAAATTATACTTCTATCGCTATTGATAACCGCGCAGCTTTTTTAGACGCCCTTGAAAATTTTAATCCGACAATTATTCTGTGCGATTATTCGATTCCCCAATTCGGAGCTCTGGCGGCCTTAGATATTTTAAATCAGAAAAAACTATCGATTCCGTTAATTATTGTTACCGGAACACTCTCAGATGAAATGGCTGTTGAGTGTTTAAAAAAAGGCGCTGTTGATTATGTGATCAAAGATAAAATTGTACGGCTTCCGTCAGCGATTAAAATTGCCCTTGATCTTAAAAAATCGCAGCAAGAAAGATCTTTTGCCGAAGAACGTTTACGCCAAAATGAAAAACAATTACAGGTCATTACCGACATTCTTCCGGCCACTGTAGTTTATATCACGCCAGATTTAAGATTTACTTTTTCAAACAAAGTAAGTTCTGAATGGTTTCATAAACCTCTTGTCGGCGAAACCGTAGAATCTATTTTCGGAAGCCAAATTGCCCACCAGATTAAAAAAAATATTGCGGCTCTTGACCGTGGTGAACAGGTCAGTTTTGAAAGTACACTTCCCGCCTCGGCTGAGACCCGCTACGTGAATCTTACGCTGGCACCTGAAATCGAAAACAATGTTTTACGCGGTTATGTTTGCCTGATGACTGACATCACCGAAGCCAAAACCTACGAAGTCGAACTTGAAAAAGCCAAGCGTGACGCTGAATCAGCCAACAATGCCAAATCCCAATTCTTAGCAAATATGAGCCATGAAATTCGCACTCCGCTTAATGCGATTATGGGTTTATCAGAATTGTTACAGACAAACTATAAAGATGAACAAGAGCGCATTTTATGGCTAAAAAAAATTACCCGTAACAGCGAACATTTAAAAAAAGTCATTGATGAAATCTTAGATCTTTCAAAAATTGAAGCTGGTAAATTGCAACTTAAGATCGCAAGCTTTTCTGTGCCTCAAGTGATAGCTCAGGTAAAATCAATTCTTTCACCGCTGGCGAACGAAAAAAAATTAGCTTTGCGTTTTGAAACTGACGGGCCAATTCCATCTATAATCACATCAGATTCAACAAAAATTCAGCATATTCTGTTAAATCTTTTAGGCAACGCCATCAAGTTCAGTAACCAGGGTTCAGTTACCTTAAGTGTAAAGCAGATTAACGAACATTCTGAGCCGACAATGCAATTCACGGTGATCGATACGGGTATAGGTATGTCAGAAGAAGAAGTTAAACACCTTTTTGAACCGTTCACCCAGGTTGATAGTTCAATGACCCGCCGTTTTGGCGGAACAGGTTTGGGTTTAACATTAGCCAAACAATTAGCAAAAGCTTTAGGTGGAGATGTTTATCTGGCAGAAAGCACACCCGGCGAAGGAAGTACATTTGTTGCGACTGTAAAAACCGGTGATGTTTCAAAATATTCTACGATCACAAGCTTTGAAAATTTATTAAGCGAGCCTGCAGAAATGCTCGACACGACTCCTGAACCCCCTAACGAGAAACACAATATTTCTGATTTTAAAGTTCTGTTAGTCGAAGATTCGCTCGACAACCAACTTTTAGTGCAAAACTTTTTAGAAATGGAAGGCGTTACGGTTGATCTGGCTTCGGATGGCGAAGAAGGCATGAAAAAAGCTGAAGACGGTGATCATGACTTAGTGATCATGGATATTCAAATGCCCGTAATGGATGGATACTCGGCAACGGCGGCCTTACGCCAGCACGGCTATAAAAAACCAATTGTGGCTTTTACCGCTCATGCTTTTGAAGAAGAAAGGGAGCGCTGTTTAAGTATCGGTTTTACTGATTTTCTGTCTAAGCCCATTAAAAAACGTGCTTTAGTAGAATGTATTGCAAAATACAGAAAACCTAAAGTCGATCGTCTTACCCCGCCGGAAGTGGCGCCCCCAATGTAAAGTAGAAAGTTGTTCCTTTATCAACTTCGCTTTCTACCCAGATAGTTCCACCATGACGATGAATAATTCTTTTAACGCTGGCTAAGCCTATGCCGGTTCCGGAAAATTCGCTTTGCGTGTGTAATCTTTGAAACGGAGTAAAAAGTTTTTTAGCATAATTCATATCAAAACCTGCTCCGTTATCTCTGACAAAAAAAGCTTCGATATCGTTTTTCACGGTTTTTCCAAACTCAATTTTCGCTACCTCTTTTTTTGAAGTGTACTTCCAGGCATTGCCTAAAAGATTTTCTAAAGTAACTTTAACCAACACCTGGTCACCGTGTGCTTCTAAGCCTTCATGCACTATCACTTCAACTTTACGCCCGGGCTCCAGGTTTCTAAGTTCGGCAATAATATTTTTTGCCATTTCGGTTAAGTCTAATTCTGTGATTGTCATGGCTGCGCGGGTTAAACGTGATAAATTTAAAACAGCATCAATTAACTGACCCATTCTTTGGACGCCGGCACGAATGCGCTCAAGATGAACCTTAGCTTCGCCTTGCAATTGATCGCCAGCATCTTCAACCAAAGCCTGACTAAATCCATCAATGATACGTAATGGAGCCCTTAAATCATGTGAAACCGAATAACTAAAAGCTTCAAGTTCCTGGTTAGCGGCACTTAATGCTAAATTTCTTTCTTTAATTTCATTTTCTAAACGTTTACTTTCAGAAATATCTTTAATCACGCACACTCTTAATTTCGACGGCATTTTTGACTGTGCATCCAAAGAAGCTACTGACACTAAGACGGCAAATTTATGTCCCGAACGTGTATAAGCTTCGGTTTCAATGTTTGTATTCGGACTGAGTAAACGCATGTCTTCATGTAAAATTTCATACATCGATAAACCGATGAGCTCTGTCTTTGAATAACCAAACGTTTGTACGGTTAAGCGGTTAACCGTTAATATTGTGCCTTTTTCATCTAAAACAAGTACGCAGTTAAACATGGATTCTAAAACGCTTTCAATATAGCTTCGCGACACCGTACTCTGTTCAAGATTAGCGGCCATCATATTAAAGGCGTGCGCCAATAATCCTAATTCATCTAAATCATAAATCGTGGCGCGCGTTCTAAGATTACCTTCAGCTAACTGCCGTGTACTTTGCATTAAGTTTTGAATTGGCAAATTAATTTGTTTTTTTAGACGGGCGCCAATCCACAAACCAAACACTACGAAAATAAGAGCCAGTATTAAGGCCACAGTTAAAGGTAAATAACGTGAGCGGTAAATACGCTCAAATATTTTATCTGAATTTGTCGAAAGAACTAACTGAACTTTTCCCAGAGAATCCTGCGCTTCCAGAGTGAGTTGATCAATAACAACAGGAGTGATTGTTTTATTTGGATCGCTCAGCATATCCCTGGAAATCGCACGTTCTTCCAACAATTTTTTTTGCGCATCCGAAATCAGTTCGTAAACTTCAGGATAAGATTTACTTAAGTTAAGACAAACCACAAAAAGCTCGTCAACCTGACGTTCTGATTTATCCAGAATAATAGTTTCTTCACTGCTTAGCGCATTGTCGCGTGCAAAGTCTTTTAAAAACTGCGTGCGAGTTGCAATAACCTGGCGTAAGTTTCTGACCTCGTTAATAACCTGAATCGTGCGATGCATATCGGTCAACCCCGCCAAAGTATTGCGACTTGCTAAAAAAATTCCAATCACTTCGAAAAATAGCAACAGCGAAATCGCAACGATGGTTATCGTTAAATTACGCGCAATAGATTTGGTTTGTTTTAAAGTGTTAATACTCATTCGTCATCTATCTCGACTTTAATAGTTTTAACGTTTTTACGTAACACCGTTGCTTCCGACACATAACCGATGGCCCCTTTAAGAGAACCCACAAAACTCATCGTTGTAATATCTGAACTTTCTTTAAGTGGCGCACTGTCACCCGAATAAAGTTTTTGGCCGATCCAGAAAAGCTCAACGTCTGAATTTGATTTACCGATATACTTTTTTAAAAAGGTATCTCGCAGTGGCCCCATTGTTCGGTCCATAAAACGCACACTTTCACCATTAGCCCAGCGTCGTTTGCGTTTGAAATAGAAATCGCGCAATTCGCTGACGGTAATTTTTTCGGCTGGATTTTGCGTGTTAACAATAAAAACCACATTTGAAGACTGGGCTAAGGCTAGTTGCAGAGCCAGTATAATCGCAATGATGATTAAACTATTTCTCCAAGTCATGTTCGTCCTAAAAGGCCATCGCCGTTGAAAATTCGACCGTGTCATAATCTTTTTCTGGAACACCGGCGTTTTTTTGTTCGTTTAAATAAATATGTTTTAAGTAACCTAAACGCAGTTTTGCGTTAGAAATTGGAAACCAGTTAACCCCTCCACCGAAAAATCTTTTTTCGAAAGGGTCTAACAAACGCGTGGCCGGATCACGGCGACCTGGTTCATGCAGATATTCAGCAGTGATATAAACCAGCCATTTATTTTCGTTAAATTTATAATAAGGTTCGACATAATAGGCCTCTAAATCTCCGGCTTCTCCGGAGCTATTGACTAAGCCATATTCGGCAATAAGACCCAGATTCTTATATTTAAGATCCACATCGAGCCCATGAGCCAGAAAACTTCCGAACTCTCTTTCTCCATATTGCGCCGAAACACCGGTTGTCACCATATCATTAGCAGCCCACCATAATCTGCCGCCAACACCTAAAGTTTTAACATTGCTTCCGGGTGTAAAACTATACACGTTATATCCCGCCGTGTTTTTCGCCAGCGGCAACAAACCAGAAATGTGAATTCCCATCCATAAAGCTGAAATCACTGTAATATCGGTGCCATCAGGATTAATAAACTGCGGCCCACCGCGAATATGAAATAAAAAAGGTTCTCGTTGCTGGTGAGCTATTCCAAATGGAACGTAGCCAATACCCGATTGGATTTTAAAAAAATCATTGGCACTGTATTCATAAAAACCCTGTGCCACAAGCGATCCGAACACCAGGCCAGAATATTTTCGTCTACTGGGTGTAAGGTCAGGGTTATTATGCGGATTTTGAAAAGGAATATTTACGATCGTTAAAGTTTGCGCCACAAAACGGCTGACTTCTGAAAATTCAGCGCTGATGTTAATTCCTAAATCATGACTATAGGCTGAAAGCTGGTTTTCGGTGTCTTCGCCATAAATATTGATAATTCCTGTTTCGAAGTATCCGCCCAAAGAAATTTTGTTATTTAAAAATGGAGCAACACGTGTTTTTTTTAAAACGTAAAAATTATTGTACCAATCGTCAAAATCGTTTTGTTTCTTTTCCAGTTCATTAATTCTTTGCCGTAATTCTTCGATTTTTTTTGTGCGCGCAGAATCAGTAGCGGCAAATATTTGTTCCGCCGAAATTTGCATTATTAAAACAACTGCAAGCACAATAGACCTCATCGTTTCACCTAAAAGGCTATCGCCGTTGAAAAATCAATAGCTTCATAATCTCTTTCCGGTTCAGCGATCGCATCAAGTTCATCGATGTAATCGTGATTCAGGTAAGTTAATCGAAATCTTACATTAGGAAGTGGCAGCCAATTAAAGCCGATCGCGTATTGCCACTTTTTTACCGGATCAGGAATATGGGTCAGCAAATCAGTGCGGGCCAGATGGTCGACGTATTCTGCATTTAAGAAAACTAACCATTCATCTTCAACAAATTTATAATATGGTTCAAAATAGTAAAATTCTGTGTCCAGCGTATCGCCTGAATTACTGGTACGCCCGTACTCAGACACAAAACCGAATTTTTTATATTTCAAATCTAAATCAAATCCATGAGCAAAAAAATTTCCGTCATTTTGTTCACCACTTTGTGCAGAAATACCAAAGGTGGCGTACTCGCTGATTTTTTTCCAAAGCCTTGCCCCCACTCCTAAAGTCGAAACAGCATTTTTCGGAGTCATCGAATAAATGTTATAGCCGACGCTGGGGCTAAACGGTAAAAAGCCGTAAAAATGTAACCCCATCCACAGCGGCGAAGCGATACCTACCGTATCACCGTCGTCTGACGTCAGAATTTGCGAACCTCCGCGCAAACGAAAAAGCTCGGGTTCACGTTGTTGATAAATAATTCCGTACGGTGCGTAGCCAATACCGGTTTGTACGTTAAAATACTCGTTCGAACGATACTCGAAATACCCTTGAGCCACTGTAGAATTAATCGATGCGCCTTTAAATTGTCTTTCAGACGGTGTTAGGTTTGGATTGTTATGAATGTTTCTTAACGGAATAGAAAGTAATGTTAGTGTCTGCGTGGCAAAACGCATTTGATCGTTAAACTGGGCTGTTAAATTAATTCCCAAAATATGGCTGTTTCCCGAAGTCTGAGTTTCTGTATCAGGGCCATAAATATGCGTAACTGCAGATTCAAAAAAACCGCCGAGTGAAATATTTTCGTTTAGGTAAGGAACGATACGCCCTTTTCCGAGAAGGTAAAAATTGTTATACCAATCACTCATTTCTTTTTGCCGTTGTTCTAAATCAATAACACGGGCTTCTAAATCTTCGATGACGGTATCATTATTTTTAGGGGGTTCAGCCGCTTTAGCTGAAATCACAAAAAAACAAACTAAGAAAAAAAATTTCACAAAATTTTTCTCCTGCTTTAATGGTGTGTAACCGAGGTCGGATGTCCTAAAGGCGCACGATTAATTTGTGATAGCTGGTCAGTTTGTGGAATTTTCGGCACTTCGTTTAAAATTAACCAATACAAACCCAGCTGGCGAATGGCTTCGGTAAAATCATTAAAATCCACAGGTTTTCGCACATAACTGTTAGCGCCTAAGCTGTAGCCTTCGATAATATCTTGGTCTTCTTTTGAAGAAGTTAGAATAACAACGGGGATAAGTTTGGTGCGTTCGTCGCCACGCAATTTTTTTAAAACACTCAGTCCATCAATTTTCGGAAGGTTTAGATCCAGTAACATCACTTGCGGCTGCACTGTCATATCTCGCTCGACGTATTTTCCTTTTGCAAAAAGAAAATCCAACGCTTCTACGCCATCACGTGCCACGACAACCTGATTGCTGATATTATTTTTCTTTAAAGCACGCAAGGTCAGAGCTTCATCGTCTGCATTATCTTCAACTAAAAAAATAAAATGTCGATCTGTTTTCATAGCCACCCCAAAACCAAAAAAATGTGCAAAAAAGTCGCCAAACACAGAGGAAAAATAGGCCAATTTGATAAAATTGATCGGCCCATTAATCCACTGAAGAGGCGAAATTCCCTAGGGTAAGGTGACCACTTAAAACTATAACCAAGACGCTTTATAATCTTGTGCGTAGGCAGCTAATGTACGCGGTGCTTTTCCGGTAATGGCTTTTACGTTGTCAGTTGTGCGGGCGCTGTAACCTTCGCGTAAAAATCCCATAATCAACAATAGAAAATCGGTGTAATCTTTTGGTAAACCGGCGGCTAGTAATCCTGCTTTTAATTCTTCCGGTTTAATTTCTTGGTAAGTGATTGTTTTACCCGTCACTTTACTAATCGCCGCAGCCACTTGCGCGTGGTCGACAGATTCCGGACCTGTTAAATCAAAATCTTTATTGTTAAATTCATCAGTTGTTAAAAGTTTTGCGGCCACTGAAGCGATATCGCGTGCATCAATAAAGCTAACTTTGGCATTACCGGCCGGTAAAAGAATTTTTCCTTGCTCACGAATACCTTGTATCCAGAACGTATTGAAGTTTTGCATAAACCAGTTCGGACGAATGATGTTATAAGCCAAACCTGATTTTTCTAATTCAATTTCGGCACGGCGAAATGGAGTATCTTCACTGGCGTTTGCACCCATGGCCGTCATAAGAACTACTTTTTTTAAGCCACGGCGTTTAGCTTCTTGAATCAGCGGTGATAACATCGCGTACTGGTTAGCGTAACCAGGAGGCGATAAGAAAAAGGCTTTATCAACACTTTCAAAAGCTTTTGTGATTCCTTCACCGGTCGCTAAGTTTAAATGGACCAGCGATGAAGAATCTTCTTTCACTGGTTTACTTGTTGTTGCTCGAACACTGTATCCTTGTTCTTCAAGTAAACGTGAAAGTTCTGATCCCACTGTTCCTGAAGCACCAACAACTAATATTAAATCTTTTTTCATAACTAACTCCTCTGTTTTTCTTGCGCGCTTTCAACGCGACTTATTAACCTATGCAAACAGTATCGCGCTTTTTTGGATTGTTGATTAGACGGTCTAATTGAATTATATTGTTTCTATATGGAAACAATAGGCATTGAACTGACTCGCATTTTTATCAAAGTCGTGCAGCAAGGCAGCTTCTCTAAAGCTGCGGAATTACTGAAAATTCCTAAATCTACAGTCAGTAAAGCCATAGCGCGGTTAGAACGCGAAACTGGAACTAAGCTTTTACTTCGAACCACCCGCAGCCAAACCCTTACCGCCTCAGGTCGCGCCTTTTATGAGACCTGTTTAGAACCCCTTCAGATCTTAGAAGACGCCCAAAAGTCCCTATTTGGCCAAGATGCAATTGTCGCCGGAAAAATTAAAATCACCGCTCCTGAAGATTTGGGAACGCACGTTGTAGCTCCTATCATCGGCGAATTAAGCCAGCTTCACGAAAAACTTTCGTTTGAACTGCAATACACAAATCAATTAATTGATTTAGTTAAAGATGGATTTGATTTTGCGATTCGTATCGGCACGTTAAAACAAAGTGGTTTAAAAGCAAAACGTATCGGTGAAGTTACACTTATTCCCGTAGCGGCTCCGAGCTATTTAGAAAAACGCGGAAAAATCTCTACCCCGCAAGATTTATTAAAACATGATTGTTTAAGTATTTCGGCCGGAAACCTCATGCAACGCTGGGATTTAAAAAACAAATCACAAACGGCAAAAATTATGGTGAATGTAAAAGTTGAAAGCAATCAAATGACTAGTTTACTTCAAGTCGCCATCGCTGGCGGCGGTGTAGCCCTTGTTCCAAGTTATTTATGTAAGAACGAATTGCTGCAGAAAAAATTAGTGCGCGTTTTACCGGGTTGGCACAGCGTTGGAATGCCCGTAAGCCTTGTATCGCCGGTTTCAATGGCTTCATCAGCAAGATTAAAATTAGTCAGCGATAAAGTTTTTACCGCGACTCAAAAAACTTTAAGCGAAATTCTTTAAACAGTTTCTTTGACCCAAGATAGAAAGTTTTGATCAGAGTGAAACTGTTTATGCGCTAAAGAACAGGCGTCGTGTTCCCAGTGCGGATGCCAACTGGCGCGCACCGAAAAAGCTCCCGCTGTAGTTCCGGCTTCCATATCGCATTCGTGATCACCGATCATGACCATTTCATCGGGCTTACAGTTATAAAGCTTTTGTAATTTGTGTAACCCTTCAGGGCTTGGCTTTTTAGCTGAAACACAATCACCTGAAATCAAATGATCGATGTACTTTTTAAGACCTGTGATTTCTACCGTGTATTTTGCTGAATTTAAATCACGGCTTGTAAAAATAGAAATATGGCAGTCTTTACTTTTAAGGTACGACAGCAATTCTTCAACGGCAGAAAACTTTTGCGTATCCCAAGAATCTTGAACATTAATTTTTTTAAGCTGAAGCAAAGCTTCTTTGGCCTTTTCTTCGCCTAAGTGATGTTTAAACAAATCAGAGGCATGAAGACTTACACAGTGTTTACGTTCTTCAGTGCTCATTGTTTTATTCATGATTTTTTCAACGACATTAAAATAAAAACCGAAAGAATCAACTAATGTACCGTCTAAATCAAAAATCCAATATTTCATAACTCTACAATCCTAATGCGTTTCAATTTTTAAGATGGCGTGAGTGGTAGATGTATCACCTAACGTCGTGTCTTTCCACTGTTTATGCGTGTACATCACACCTAAAGTAACAAAAGTATCGTGCCCGAAAGCTATACCAAATCCCAAGTTGTGTAATGGCGCTTTAATATCGCTGCTGTAATTTCCACCAGGATCACCGTTTGCCGCATCTTGCTCGATTTCAAGCTTGGCGCGGGTTTCACCGCCACCCGCATTGGCAATTAATAATATATTTTCAGAAGCGCGGTAACCCACGGCAACACCAAGAGCTGTTAAAGTTGAACTGGCTTTTGCATTCCAGTTATAACCCCCAGGTCCGAATTCTCCCTTTTGATCACCGTCTTTTGTACTGACATCGTAATTTATAAATAATGTTCCCGCTGTTGACCATGTTGATTTTTCATCTCCACTAAAACGAAAGCGCGAAGTTAAGTTTAATCCCGCGCTACTTGTAATACCGGCACCGATATCAAAACGATCACTTACCCCATAAGCTAAATTTAAACGGGCGTCGTTACTACGACTGTGCACCAAAGAAATATCCGGCGGTCGAGCACTGGCATCGTCAGTAAATTTAATGCGGTCTGAAGATCCTAATTCACCATGAAAAGCCGTATTACCGGATTTAGTCGTGATCGGGCTTTGTAGCGAAGGATTTGATGAATCGGTACGAATAGAAGCACAGCTAGCTGTAAAAATTAATCCTGCAATAACTAAGACTAAATGTTTCATCTATTTGCTCCCGATAGAAAATATTTTCTTTTTGCTTTTCTGCCCGCCCACCAAGGCAATCAATGACTTGGGTAGTCTGAAATGTTCTGACAATAACTCAATAACACGTTCGTTCGCACGGCCTTCAACAGGAGGTACATTAACGCGAACCACATACGACCCGTCGGGTTGTTGTTCGACCAATTCTTTTTTGCTGTTGGGCTTCACGGCCACGGTGATTTTCATTTTCTTAGCTTGGCATTTCGGGCTAAGATGATCAATCTTTAACAAGGAGAAATCTTATGGCAGGTCTTGAAGCTTATTTACTTTTCAATGGTAACTGTGAAGAAGCGGTAAAATTTTACTGCGATACTTTTAACGGCGAAGTGCTTTTTTCTACCCGCTACAGCGATTCTCCGGTTGATGTTACTGAAGATTCTAAAAATAAAATTATGCACATGGTTTTTAAAATTCGCGGCACTGAAGTGATGGCTTCAGATTCGCATTCTGGAAACGATGTGCATTTCGGAAACAATATTCAACTTTCAGTCGCTTTTGATAAAAACACTGATCCCACTGAAGCTTTTAATAAATTAGCTCAAGGTGGAAAAGTGACGATGCCTTTACAGCAAACGTTCTGGGCGATTAAATTTGGAATGTTAACAGACAAGTTCGGTGTAAACTGGATGTTTAACCAAGCAGCGGAAAAACAATAAATGATTACAGCTTCTTCTTTAGTTAAGAAATTTGGCGACTTTGCAGCCGTCGATGGACTTAATCTACAAATTAATAAAGGTGAATGTTTCGGGCTGCTTGGCCCCAACGGCGCCGGTAAATCGACATTCATTGGCATGACTTACGGAACCGTTCAGCGTACAGCCGGTGATTTAAAAGTATTTGGTTATGATCCAAAAACTCAGAACCGCGAAATCAAACGCCGCATGGGTGTAGTGACGCAAGAAAATGCGCTTGATGAATCATTAACTGTTTTTGAAAACATGATGATCTACTGCGCCTTTATCGGTGTACCGAAAGACGAACGTAAAAAACGCGTTGAAGAATTATTAGAATACATGAATTTGATGCACAAAAAAGACATGCCGATTATCGCTTTATCAGGCGGTATGAAACGCCGTTTAGTGTTTGTGCGCGCACTTTTAGGAAAACCTGAATTACTAATCTTAGATGAACCAACCACAGGATTAGACCCAGCGGTCAGACACTTACTTTGGGGTAAAGTGAAAGAGCTTCACGCCCAAGGTACAACGATTGTTCTGACAACTCACTACATGCATGAGGCCGAAGTTTTATGTGATCGTTTAGTGATTATGAATAAAGGTGTTGTCGCAGGTCACGGAAGCCCGAAAGAATTAATCAACCAACACACGCCAGGCTATGTCGGAATTTTTTCTTTAGATCACAGCAAACAAATTCATCAGATCGTTGAAACAAATAAAACTTACGCTTTAACTGAAGACACTTCAGGAATTTACATTCGCACAAATTCGTTAGACGAGTTAACAGCGCTGCACACGAAAAACAATTTAACCCCGTTACAAATTCGTCCTTCAAACTTAGAAGACGTATTTTTAAAATTAACCGGACAGGAGCTGTCAGCCGATGCGTGAGTCTATTGTTTTATTTTTTCATATCACGCTTCGTAACTGGACCGTGTATAAAAAAGATTTTATCGCCAATATTTCGCCAACGATTGCCGATCCGGCATTAATTCTGGTTTCGCTGGGGTTAGGCCTTGGATCTTATCTGACAAACGTTGAAGGTATGTCTTACATGCAGTTCTTAGCGCCAGGTTTAACTGTGGCGACAGCACTTTTTACTTCATTCTTTGAATCAAGTTACGGCTTTTACGTGCGCATGAGTTTTGAGAATGTTTTTAAAGCTATGCTGACAACTCCCATCGGCGTTAAAGAAGTTGTGTTCGGTGAATTAATTTGGGTGGGTCTTAAAGGCGCTGTTATGGCCGTGGGTGTAGCTTTAGTGTTAGCACTTTTTGGTTTAATGGTAAACCCGTGGTTAATTCCAGCACTTTCAATTGTGGGTTTACTAGTGGCCATTCCTTGCGGAGCCATGGGCTTACTGGCCACAGCGTGGGTTAGAAATATTAATCAGTTTCAAACGGTGTATTCGTTTTTAATTGCGCCTTTATATTTCTTATCTGGAATTTTCTTTCCGATTGAACAAATGCACCCGGTAGTTCGTGGTTTAGCCAATTTCTTTCCGTTAATTCACGGTGTTCGTATCGCGCAAAGTATGTTCTGGCAAAAAGGTATTCTTGAAGCCTTAATGATTAACGGTGGAATTTTAGTGATTCAAAGTGTGATCTTAAGCGCTTTAGCTTACTCACAGATTAAAAAGAAATTAGTAAATTAATAAAAGAAGCTATTTACATAGCTTCTTCAATACGACGATCTGGAATTAACCAGATTAATGCCACAAACACATATAACGCCGAAGAAATCCAAGGCGATACATGCGATAGCGCAATTCCTGAAATATAACAGATCATCGAGATTTTGCCTTTACGATCTGATCCGATCGCTTTGGCTAAAACCGATTCGTTACCATGATGTTTGATTAAACGGCTTTGCAAAAGAACGTATGCAATCGCACACATAAATAAAACAACCCCGTAAACCGCCACTGGCCCTTCAGCAAAATGGTTTTCACCCATCCACGCTGTGCTAAACGGAATTAACGATAACCAAAATAATAAATGTAAATTGGCCCATAAAATTCCACCACTGATTTTAGATGTGGCTTGTAGCATGTGGTGATGATTGTTCCAGTAAATACCGACGTAGATAAAACTTAAAACATAGCTGATAAAAATAGGCCATAGATTTAAAAGCGCCGAAAGACTTGCATCGTGCGGCACTTTAAATTCTAAAACCATGATCGTGATAATGATAGCGATTACGCCATCACTAAACGCTTCAAGTCTTCCTTTGTGCATAACCACGTTAGTCGACCGCTACTAAAAGTTCAAAACCACCCATTAACATTCTTTTTTCGTCCATCATGAAGGCGATCTCTTTCATTTTAGGATCTTTCATCATTTTAGCGAAAACCTGTTCACGGTGTTTTTTAGATTTAAATTCAGCGACAGCGTAAATCACAACTTCGCCTTTTTTAAGCTTCACAGCTTTTCCAAACGGTGCCACTAAAGAAGTGGCGTTTTTATCTTCGCCCACGTAATCACGGCTAGCTAAAGCGCCATGTTTTACTAAAATTTGGCCGATCACTTTAGTTGTTTTGCGGTATTCCGCTACTAACTTTTTAGGAATCGGTTGAATACAAATATCAATATATTTTGAAGCCTTAGCCATTTTTAACCTCGATTAAGATTTATTACCAAAAACTTTAGCGTCTAAAGCAAATGTTCCTGGGCCAGTTAGAATAAACATTACAGCAAGCACCAAGTAAACTAAAGCTAGCTCGTAACCACCAACGAACGGATCGCCTTTGATCACCGCGTGCATATGAACAGCAACGGCCATTGTACAAAATAAACCTAACATCGCCACTGAAGTCAGTAACCCGATAAGAAGAGCAATCCCTCCGCCAAATTCAGATAAAGCAGCTAAAAACTGTAAAATACCTGGAACCGGCGCGTCTGGACCCATCCAGCTAAATGGTGTCTGGATTTTTCCCCAACCGTGCATAATTAGCGCAACACCCATTACTAAACGAACCAGTAAAAGAGCGATAGACACTCCTTTAGGTAAAGCATGGGGTTGTAAAAAAGATTTTAATTTAGACATGATGATATCTCCTTGTTGTCTAAAGATATCATATTAAGCAATTCTATTTTTCGACAAGCACTTTAAACCCGCCGTACGACATTTTGTTAGCGTCGAATGGCATCTTTTTACCTTCCATCATTTTTGCCATACGCGGATCTTTCATAATTAACTTATTTGCTTTATCACGCTGAGCTTTGTTTTTATAAACAATCCAAGAAAAAACCACAGTTTCATTTTTTGCAGTCTTTGCTAATTTTGTAAATGGAACGCCGAAACCCTCGTTGATGTCATCGACCACTGTTTCAAAGTATTGTAAAGCGCCATACTCCTTCCAGATTTTAGCAGCAGCGGCAGCCATTTTGCGGTAAGCAGCGATATTTTTTTTCGGAACTGGAATCACAAATCCATCTACATATTTTGCCATAAACACATCCTTATTAATGGCTTAAGCTTTGCAATCTTTTACGTGAAACTCAAATTGAAAATTTACGGAAGGATTTCTCTATGCATTTAAATAGCTCTGCTTTCGAAGACTATGGCAAAATACCACAACGTTTTACTGCCGACGGAGAAAATGTGTCGCCTGCGTTAGAATGGTCAGATGTACCAAGCGGTTGCAAAAGTCTGGCGTTATTATGTGAAGACTTAGATGCTCCGAAAAAATCGCCGCAAGACCCCACGTTTACGCATTGGGTAGTTTATAACATCAGTCCCTCAATTTCGGCTTTACACGAAGGTTTAGAAAAAAAAGAAGAATTGCACGATCCTCTTCGCATCGATCAGGGCGTAAATTCTTTTGGACGTGTTGGTTACGACGGCCCAAAACCTCCGTCAGGCGATTTAGCTCATCGTTATATCTTTACTTTGTTCGCTCTTGATATTGAAAATTTAGGCCCCGCCCGCGCCGAACTTAAAACCATTCACGATACGATGAATAATCATATTTTAAAAACCGCACAAATTACCGGAAGATATGAGCGTCCAAGACCAGCGCAACAGCAAAGTGAAGAGCACCGCCCTTCACCCTAAGTAGTGGTTCAATTTTTTTGGATTATAATTCAATACAACGAAAATTATTCGCGTCGTCGTCGTACTCAAGTAAGTGGCCTGATTCTAAATCGAAGTAAATTCCCATCAATGCCAGGCCACGCTCTTCAATCGCTGTTTTTACGAATGGAAAAGTTCTTAAGTTATTTAACGAAGTGACAATGGCTTCTAATTCGCCGTGACGACATAAGCTTTCTTCGTCTTCGCCTTTATGAGCCGCAAGCACACGCTCTTTGGCATCGGCGGCGATACTGACCCAACGGTTTACGAAACTTTCGCCCGGGTTAGATAAATCGCTTGTCATCAACGCGCGAATACCACCGCATTGACGATGACCAAGAACAATCACGTTTTCAACTTTTAAATTCACAACCGCAAATTCAATCGCCGAACTCACCCCGTGAAACTTTCCGCCTTTTTCATAAGGTGGAACTAAGTTTGCCACATTGCGAACAATAAATAATTCACCTGGTGAAGCCGAAGTAATTAAAGCCGGGTCAACACGTGAATCGCTGCAGCCGATAATTAAAGTTTTCGGCGACTGGCCAGGACCAGTGAAAGAATTTAAACGCTCATAAAGAGGATGTTCGCCGGCGAAATATTTATCGCGGAATTTTTTAAAGCCGGCCATTAATCTGAGAATTTCGATTTTTCCCATAAGTGATTCATACCCCAGATTGCCCCGGTTGGGAATGCCTAATTTTCATCTAACGGCACCCACTTTGCTTATTAATTCTGCGATCGTACATGGATGTCATTTTACC
The DNA here is from genome assembly GCA_966250225.1 of uncultured Pseudobdellovibrio sp. GTDB lineage: Bacteria > Bdellovibrionota > Bdellovibrionia > Bdellovibrionales > Bdellovibrionaceae > Pseudobdellovibrio. The sequence goes on from CBINGM010000014.1 coordinate 58,658, forward strand.
ACAAAAAAAGGAGTATTTTATGGAACTTACAGCCGATGCCCTGAATTCGTTCTCAAACGTTCTGCCGACAGGATTTTTTAACAAAATCAGCGAAACGTTAGGTATCCCGGTTGAAAAAACCAAAGCCACAATGCTAACGGCAATTCCCGCTGTATTTACAGAACTGCAGAAAAAAATTCGCGGCCCCGAGGGAATTCAAAACGTCGCCAGCGCTATTCATGACAGCGGTTTTGACAATCCCACCAGCATGACAAGCGATACTTCAAATGTGACAACACAAATTAATAAAGGCCAAGATCTTTTAAGCCGTATTCTTCCGGGACAAACAGATTCACTTCTTGGAAAAGTCACAACAGCGGCAGGAGTCAGTACTTCGCAAGGTTCAAAACTTTTAGGCGCTGCCGGAGCTGCGGTTTTTGCCTTTATCGGATCAAAAATGAAAGGCGGAACTCTAGCGCCATCAGCTTTTGCAAATATTCTTGGACAAGGCAGTGGTTTTATTCCAGACATTTCTGCGGCCAACCAGTTTGCGTCTCGTTCAGTTCCATTAACTGGAACAGGTGTTCAACCCGATATTAAACAATCAGCCCTTAGAAAATACTGGCCGTGGGTTCTTCTTGCTATTGCTATCGGAATTATCTGGTGGAGCCAAGGGAGGAACACCGCCCGAGACGTACCCAACCCGCAGGTTAATTCAGAAGCCGTTCCGGTTGCCACGGGTTCCACAGCTTATGCAGCCACAGACCAAACTGTTATGGGTGAGTTATCGCAATTTTTAGCAAACCCTGCAGCGGTTGCTCCGCGTGCGTTTTCACTTCGTGAATTAAATTTTCCGACTGGCGGAGCGGTTCTTAGCGGCGAAGGCTCGGTAACAGCAACCAACTTAGCAACTTTATTAAATCAATTTCCAACAGCACGCATCCGCATTGTCGGTCACACTGATAATGTGGGTGTTGAAAGTGCAAACCAAAAACTTTCTATGGATCGTGCTGAAGCCTTAAAGGCTGCACTCGTTAATCAGGGCATTGCCGCTGATCGTATCGAGACGGCCGGAATGGGTTCAGTACAACCGGTGGCTGATAATGCCAGCGAAGAAGGTCGTAGCCAAAATCGTCGTATCGATATCGAAGTTATCCGCAGATAGTTTTATATTAGACAGGCGGTCGAAGTTTTTAAGAGAGGATAGAGGTTACAGTCTATCCTCTCTTTTTATTGTCCAATAGGCTGAACAATGAATTTAAATTATACCGTCTAGTCAAACCCCTGCATTTTACCGTAATATAAGTCATAAACAAAGGGAGTTTATATGAAAAAAATCTTACACGTACAACGAAGCGACACTCCCCACTGGGTGGGAGATGGTTTTCCAGTTCGCACGATCTTTCATTACCAGGATTTAGCAAAATACATGTCTCCGTTTTTATTAATGGATTACGCAGGACCTGCTGAATTTAAACCGACCGAAGACCGTCGTGGTGTTGGTGAACATCCACACCGTGGTTTTGAAACAGTGACGGTTGTGTATTCAGGCGAAGTTGAACACCGCGATTCAGCTGGTGGCGGCGGCGTGATTAAACCCGGCGATGTCCAATGGATGACGGCAGCTTCAGGTCTTGTTCATGAAGAAAGACATGGTGCTGATTTCGCAAAAAACGGCGGCTTATTTGAAATGGTTCAATTGTGGGTGAACTTACCTGCAAAAGATAAAATGAATAAACCACGTTACCAAGGTATCAGAGATGAACAGATTCCTGTGGTTGAACTTCAAGGCGGAAAAGTTCGTGTGATCGCTGGTGATTATTCAAACGCACACGGCCCTGCTCTTACGCATTCACCCATCAATATGTGGGACATGCGTTTAGTTAAAGGCAGCACACATACTTTTACTGTACCTGAAGGCCAAACAGCCTCTGTGTTTGTGTTAAGCGGAAGTATTAAATTAAACGATGATAAAGTGATTAACTCAGCCGAGTTAGCGTTAATGGACACCGCTGATACCACTTTTAAAATCGAAGTGCTTGAGGATACAAAAATGTTATTCTTAGGTGGCGAACCGTTAAACGAACCGATTGTAGGGTATGGTCCATTCGTGATGAACACCCAACAAGAAATTCGTCAGGCGTTCGACGATTTTAACAGCGGTAAAATGGGTCACTTAACTAACCCGATCGCTTAAGTTCTTAAGGAAGCGGGTCTTCCGGTAACGGAATAAAATCAGACTCTTCGGCCACTGCGCCGAAGAGTTGCTTTTTCCACTGTTCAGCAGCTTCTCTGATTCTTTCTTTTCTTGAAGAAACAAAATTCCACCAAATATATCTAGGTTCTGGAAATTCTTTTCCCCCGATAAAAATTAAACGCGTCTCTTTTGTGGCCTGAATTTTAATTTCTTTAGGGTTTGCGATTAATAATAAATCATCGGTTGAAAGCTCTTGGTTATTCACCGTAGCTTTGCCGGTTAACAAAAACACACCGATTTCTTCTTCAGGAATATTAATCACACTATCAACATCGTTTTCCACAGTGATATCGGCAAAAAATGTTTGTGAATAACATTTAACCGGTGAAGTGATGTTCTTATAATTTCCAATTAATAATTTTCCAGAAAAATTTTCAGCTAATTGAAACTTTGGCAAAACTTCTTTCGGATAATGGGTGAAGTTTGGTTCACACTCTTCTTGCTCGACTGGTAAGGCCACCCAAATCTGAATCCCGTGCATGGTTTTTTTCGGATGCGCTGATAAATCTTCGACCGGTGTTCTTTCCGAATGAACGATACCGCGACCAGCGGTCATCCAGTTTAAATCACCCGGCGAAATCACTTGTTTTGAACCTAAACTGTCGCGGTGTAATCCACGTCCAGAAAATAAATAAGTCACCGTCGATAAGCCAATATGCGGGTGCGGGCGCACACTCATTAAATGTTCGTGGTCAACTTGCAGTGGCCCCATATGGTCTAAAAAAACAAAAGGCCCCACATGACGACGCTTGATATTCGGTAGCGTGCGGCTTACAAAAAATCCGCCTAAGTCTTTTTTCTTTCCACTGATCAGAATATCGTGCTCTAACATATAAATACTTTCTTTTAAGCTTCTTTAACCGTTGTCGTAATCTGTGCACCACGCGAAAGAAATTTATGAATCGGGCATTTTTCAGCAATAGCGATCAGGCTGTCTTTTTGTTCCTGAGTCAGATTACCGATTAACTGCACGCCACGAGAAATCGCATTCACTTCGCCTTCGGCTGTAATATGAATACTTACGTTAATATCATCTAAAGGAATATTTTTTCTTTTCGCATACATCATAACTGTAATTGACGTACAGCTTGCCAAAGCGATTTCCAAATACTGATGTGGATCTGGGGCACTGTCATCGCCGCCCAGCTTTTCAACTACGTCGGTGTTTACTGTAAATTTGCGAGAGTGAACTTCAAAAGTTAATTTATTTAATAAGTGAGTAGATTCAACAGACATTATTGCACCATTACATTGTTAGATAAAAGAGTGATATAAACATGAGTCATTTTATTCGATTTTGGAATTTTAATAATTTGTGACCATACGCTGCTTAACGAGCTTTGGGTACAATCTCCGGCGCGGGCATAGATATGTAACGTATGCACTTCACCGCCGACAACTTTTTGATCGGCTTTAAATTGTTCAATCCATAATTCATCTTTCGCTGACGGACTACATTTTGTGGCTTGAATAATAAATGAATCTTCGCGGTTAGCTAAAAATTCGCGGTAAATAAAACGGGCCTTTTCTGTAGCTTGAGCCGGAATTGGCGAAGATTGTTTCGCAGCTTCATTAGGCTTTGCAGCCGGCAAATGTTTAGGCGAAAGCGTTTGCTGAGCCCAGGCGCAAGATGCGATTAAGCTTATCAAAAAAAAATATTTCATAAGCTTAATCGTGATCTTAGATTTTATTTTTGTACAGGTTTATCTGCTCGATGTGCGGGATACCAAATCGATCAAGGCAATTTCATAGGTGTCTGTCACCGGTTTATAATCAACAGAATAATTTTTCGGATACATTCCCGAAACAGAAATATTTTGTGACCATCTTACCGGAAAAACGGCGTGCGGTTTAGTTTTTAAATACGCTAAAGTAATCATTGGTTCAATAAACGCCGTTGAACCATCGTAAAATCCATAGATAAGTGTTCTTGTAAAAGTTTGGCCATTTAACTCTGGCGCTTTTGCATCCAGCCAATGCCATCCCATCATCGGAACACCCGCAGGAGTCGGAATATAATCAGGCGGAATAAGAGAGGCCGCTACAGCTTTTGTGCATTTCAAGGCATCGGCTCCGGCGCAGGTAATATTATGTCGTACACTTTGTGGAATCATATAAAAGTGAACATCAAAATGCGGAAGATCATAAATACCCGGAGGTTCGTGTCCCATAGGATTCCAATCAAATCCAATATGAGTGTACGGTTCTACTTTGTGCATGCCTTTCGGAACAAGTTCCAACATTTGCATTTCATCTGGTAATGTTTTTAAGGCCGAACCAGAAATGGCAACCCCAATCGCTGTCGGCACTTTGTTTCTAGTATATTCAACAAATGAATACACTGTGCCTTTAGCTCCAAGTGGAATACGATCCGTGATAACGCGATAAGCGAATGTGCTTTGCGCCGCAAAGAACACCAAAATGCCCAAAATATTTTTCCATTTTACCCCGATTTGCATAACGATCCTTTCGTAAATTGTAATTCACGAAGGGTTTGCAAATTTCTGGCTAAATGATTTCGGATTTTAAAAACTCCAAATACTGTTTCATGTACTGCACACGTGAAACACCTTCGATTTGTCCAGATCTGGTTTTTAAAGTATCTGCCGTCTTAAAAAGTTTTTGGTAGAAATGATCGATAGTGTATTTCTGATCATCAGGATTTCTTTTTTCACAAAAAGGATCTTCAGCTTGATAAAAAGATCGCTTAAGCATTCCAGCGACTGCAAAACAACGGGCAATACCGATGGCCCCTAACCCATCTAATCGATCTGCATCTTGCACAATCTTAGCTTCTAAAGTTCTAACTTCGATATTCGCGCTAAAACTATGACCTTCAATCGCGTGCGCAATGTCTTGATGAAATTCCTGTGGATAATTTATTTCGCGCAAAAATTCTAACGCCTTTTCGGCCGACAATTTTGAAGCCTGGCTTCTTAACGGAGAATTTTTAGGAACAATAACCAGGTCATGCAACCAAGCTGCCGGAACAACGACTTCCATTTTGGCATTTTCTTGAACACATAGCTTTTTAGCCATCGTTACAACCCGCTTAAAATGATTTAAATCGTGGGCCGGATCATCACTTGAGGCGACCGTTTTAATTTTATCTTCAAATAACTTTTCCCATTCTGGAACCATATCAACCTCTTGCTGATAAAAATTCTAAACGCGAAGAATGCCTCTGGCAAATACCGCGCAAAGTGTTGTAATCTGCATGGATGTCTGAACGTACTAAAAAACAAAATGCCCTTTTAATCCTGATTTTAGGATCACTTGAAGCTTTAACTCCTTTTTCTATCGACATGTATTTGCCGGCCTTCACTCAGATCGCCAGTGATTTACAAACAACAACAGCTAAAGTTTCTTTTTCTATCTCAACTTACTTTATCGGTTTTGCTTTGGGGCAAATTGTTTATGGCCCTTTATTAGATCATTTCGGGCGTAAAAAACCTTTATACACAGGCCTTATTATTTATATTTTATCTTCAATTGCGTTAATGAACTGTCATTCCATTGAATGGTTTTTAGCTTTACGTTTTGTGCAAGCTCTTGGCGGCTGTGTGGCTTCAGTCGGAGCCATAGCTATGGTGCGCGATTTCTTTCCGGTTGAAGACAGCGCCAAAGTGTTCTCACTTTTAATGTTAGTGTTAAGCGTATCTCCGTTACTGGCACCGACGATCGGCGGCTTTGTTGTTGAATCATTCGGTTGGCGTGTGATTTTCGGAGCCCTTGTAGGTCTTGGTTTATTAAACCTGGCTTTAGCGTATTTCGTGTTACCGCAAAAATACGAGCCAGATGCGACAGCCAAATTAAATTTAAAGTCTATCATTCTGGGTTACAAAGATATTTTAAAAGTGCGTCAGTTTTCAATTTACACTTTTGCCGGATCTTTTTCATTTGCTGGATTGTTCGTGTATATCGCGGGATCACCGACCATGTTTATGGAAGGTTTTAAAGTCAGCGCTCAGGTTTACGGAATTATTTTTGCGATTTTAGCTGTAGGTATGATTGGCGGCGGCCAATTAAATTTACTCTTAACCAAAAAATTTAAAAGCCCGCAGATTTTTAAAGTAGCTTTATTTTTTCAAGTGGTTATGGGTGTGATTTTCTTTGTCGGTGTGTTTAACAACTGGCTTACACTTATCCCTACAGTTGTGATTTTATTTTTACTTTTATTATGTGCCGGTATCACGTACCCGAACGCGGCCGCTTTAGCTTTAGAACCTTTTGAGAAAAATGCAGGCGCTGCTTCAGCGCTACTTGGATTTTTACAATTAGGTGTTGGATCATTTGCTAGTGCCGGCGTTGGAATGCTTAATGTCAGTGGCAGTCTTCCCACGGCAGCCGTGATGTGTATTTCATCTTTAATTGGTTTAGTTATTGTCTTAAGTAAACGCGAAACTAGTCAAATTGCCCCAGCAACATAAAGGCGACATTCTTGCTCCGCTGGTATGAATGGATTATTCAGCGGATGTCATTATTGTAGGTGCCGGAGCTTCCGGCATAGCTTGCGCCCAAAAACTAAGTCTTCAAGGGGTAGATTTTAAACTTCTTGAAGCGCGCCCTCGTTTAGGTGGGCGCATTTACAGTCTTGTTGAACAAGGTATGACAACCGGAATCGAACTGGGTGCAGAATTCATTCACGGCGCGCCAAAGCGAATTCTTGAATTATTTCAAAGACTGCATTTTCCTTTCTATGATGTTAAAGACGAACATTATTTTTTACGTGATCATAAATTAGTAAAAATTCCTGATTACTGGACTAAAATAGAAAATATTTTAGAAGACTTACAGGCCGACCGAAAAACCGATCGAAGCTTAGAAGATTTTATTCGAAAACAAAAATCTTTGTCGTCTGAAATGAAGAAAAATTTTATTACTTATGTCGAAGGTTTTCACGCCGCCGATCCCCGCCTGGTTGGCGAAAAAGGTTTAGCCACAACTAAAAATGCGCCTGACGATTCTTTAAATGGCTCTTTATTATTTAGACCACTTTACCGCTACGACCAGCTTTTTACAAAAATGGCTGATTGTTTTATTGAAAGTTCACGCATTCGTTTAAGCACAGTTCTTAAAAAAATTGACTGGAAGAAAAACGATGTGACCTTAACTTGCCTGGAAGGTCCTACCCAAGTGATGAAGACCTACCATTGTAAAAAATTAATTCTAAGCTTACCAATTTCGGTTTTACAATCTGAATCTATTGAATGGAATAAATGGCCAAAAGATTTAAAAGAATGTCTTTTTAGCGTGAACATGGGGCATGTACAAAGAATCGTCTTTCGATTTCGCGAACGCTTCTGGGAAAAAGACAGCGATGTGCCACAAACGTTTTTTCACTGCGGCCCTGAATACTACTTTCCGACCTGGTGGAACCAGCAACCGCTGCGCACACCGTACATGGTAGCGTGGCAAGGCGGACCAAAAGCTTTACAGATGTCAAACTGGAGTGAAGAAGAAAAACTACACACAGCGATTAAAACGTTATCACTTATCACCGGAAAAAGTTTTAATTATTTAAATGCGCAAATCGAATCTTGGTTTTCGCACAATTGGTCAAAAGACCCTTTTGCCCGCGGAGCTTATTCTTACGTAGCACTTGATGGTTTAAGTAAAGCCCAGCGCTTAAAAAAACCTTTTGAAAATACATTTTATATAATCGGTGAAGGTACCGCTTTAGATGCTTCACGCGGTACCGTTCACGGGGCTTTTGAATCCGGCTGGAATATAAAACTTTAATTAATAGTTTCTAAATACTCTTCTAAAGTATCTAATGAACCACCCCAACCCATTTTCATACCTTCATGAGCTTCGTTGAAAGTTTTAATTTCTTCAGGCGAAGCATTTAAAGGCATCCATTCAATCGTAACTCTGGTTTTATCACCCAAAGTTAAAAGTGTGATTGTCGTTAGCATTTCAAGCGGCCATGTGGCACTCATCGGATGTCTTGTCATATTACCCTGGGCATCTGAAAAACTTGTGATGTAGATATAACGATCAGGTTTCATAATTTCACGAAACACCTGCTTACCCCACATCTCCGTGCCGTCTGGAGAAATCATGCAGTAATGATTTGTAGCTCCGGCTTTTAATTCAAAGTCAGATTGTTTTAACTTTGTACCTTTAGGGCCAGACCATTTTTCTAAAAGATCTTTTTCAGTCCAAAGTCTCCACATTGTTTCTTGATTCACCTCAAAGTCGCGGCTGATTCTAAATGGTTTAATTTCTGATGTTGTAGGAATTAAAATCTCAGTCACTAACTCTTCTTCTTTACGGGCCTTAGGATTATTAATGTAATTTTCAACAAACCAACCTTCACGCATCGGTGTTTTTTCTCTTTCAACTTGCGCAAATACAACACCACACGCATCCGGAAGATTTTGATACCCACCGATTAATGTAAAACGTTTATAAAGACCACCTTCAAATTTTTCGTATTTAAAACCTTCTGGCAACTGTTCTGGTTTTGTCTCAACAGCTACACCCGCGCGATAAATCATTTGCGGCTGCACTTTATATTGTGCAAAGAAAGCTGAAACTTGGTGTTTACCGCTGATCACTTCTAAATTTTTGTGTAACTCTTGCCAAGCAGCCATCGCTGTTTCTTGAAAGGGTCCAATTTTTTCAACGAACACATAATGAGTCTCAGGAAATTGAGTTAAGTCTGGGGTAGTGATTAGTTTCATATCTTTATTCCTTCTATTAATTATTGCTTGGCGATAACAACTTTTAGGTTTTCAAAACTTTTTTCGAATTCATCAGTAATCATTTTTTCACAATCAATAAAGACATTAACTAATTTACCCATAAACCCCGCATCACCTGACATTGACCAGGTAAAACGTGTGCCACCAGTTGGTTCTGTTGTTAATTTGTAAATAATCAGATTTTCAGCGTGCATTGGCTTAGTCATAACTAATTTCATTTGCGCTTCAGTGTTTGGAATAAGACTTAACATTTCTAAATAACCTGATCCGGCTTCTTGGTTACCTTCAAATTCCATTTTCGCACCGACTTCGCCGTCATTACCGGTAAAAGTACGTTTTACATTAGGATCTTTTTGATCAAATGAATTCCAGGCAGAACCGTTTTTAAAATTGCTGATATAAGGATAAATTTTTTCAGCTGGTGCGTTGATCACCGTGCTTTTTTCATAGTGAAACTTGCTCTCTCTGGTTGAAACAAACCCTAAGAACACAATAAGCGCGATAACTAAACCTAAAAAAATCTTTTTGATCATAAATTCCTCTTTCTTATACTTAGATCTGATTAAAAATTAACATACTAATTAGTATGTTGTCAACTCCCCCTAAATTTGCTAGACTTTAAAACGTATGAAAAGCAAGAAACCGGCCACCAAGGCCCCTAAAAAGCAAACCCGCGACCTCGAGAAGTCTCGAAAAGAGATTCTAGATGTGGCATTTATGGAGGTTTTCTCGCGCGGTTTCCAAGGGGTTAGCGTTGATGACATCGTAAAAAAGACGTCGATGACTAAGGGGGCTTTTTACCACCATTTTCCGACGAAGTTAGATTTAGGCTATGCCTTAGTTGAAGATGTGATCAGCCCAATGATTATTGATCGTTGGATTACCCCGCTTGAAAAATTTGATAACCCTTTACATGGCATTCTTCAGCAGTTGCAAAACTTAATTGGTAATTCTCCACCGGCGCACCTAAAGCTCGGATGTCCTTTAAATAATCTGGTGCAAGAGATGTCGCCAGTAGATAAAGGTTTTCATAAACGTTTACAAACGGCTTTAAATCTTTGGATTGATGAAACCGAAAAACATCTTAACCGCGCCAAAGCCAACGGCTTTTTAAAAAAAGATGTAAACACTAAAAAGGTCGCCCAATTTGTGGTGATGGCGCACGAAGGTTTTTACGGAATGCTTAAAGGCTTAGATGAGCCAAAAGCTTTTCACGCCTTATATGATTCATTAGAACAATACTTTGAAGTCATCTCGGCTTAAGACTAAATATATTTTTATTCATAAAAGGTTTTGCCCTCTAACTCTTAAACGCTCATACTTACCGCATGAGCATCATCGCACGTTCGATTTCATTACTTATTATTTTTTTTCAGTTTTCATCTTGTAAGACCGTATTTAAAACTGAGGGACTACCTAGTGCCACATCATTAGCATGCCAAAGTTTACTTGCCGATAAGCTAGCTCTTACTAGCGATTATGATATCAATTCAAAGGCGACTGAAAGCAATCGCGAAAACGAGAAATCTCCGTTCACTGACCGCATGGAAAAATCCCAGTGCTTCAATGAAGTTCGCTGGGTCTCCCAACCTGAAGATTTAAAAAAATTCGACCGTACTATTAAACTTTCTTATTCTACCCATACTAGCAGCGTAAAAATTGTCGGTCACACCCTATGGGTGATGCTATCTGCAGCAACTTTGTTTTTAGTTCCATATCATGGAAATTTTCATAATGAGATGATTTTAGAAGACTCAAAAACTGGCTTTAAAAAAGTTTACCCGTATGATGTATCTTTAACTATGCATCTGTTTTATTTTTTTCAATATGCACAAACCCATTTGGACGAACAGCAAATTGTTAATATTTATGACGATTTTATTTCTGAGCTGAAAGCAAAAAAATGAAATACATTTTAATTTTAACAGTCTTGATTATAACTAACTGGGCTCAGGCGAAAAAGACCGATCTTCATTATGATTTTAGCCACGGATTTTACGTTTTAGAACACGAAATAAAACCTAAAAGATTTTTCGGCTTAATGTATCAGAAGTTTGATTTTTCTGACGATACTTACGATTATACCGGCAATGGCTATGGAATGTCATTTTCGTTTAAGGAACTGATAGACTCAGGTCATGTGAATCTGTTTTTTGCTCGTGCGGATATCGACCGGAATCTGTGCAATTCCTGTATCGATGAAAATATGAAGGCTTACTTATGGGGTGTATCAGCGGCCTACAATTGGATTTGGGACTGGGGTTTATATATACACTTGGGGCTAGGATTACATTTTCAATATAAAACTTATAGCTACCGAGATCCGTCTTTTAAAGGACCCCAGGTTTACATTCCACTCGGTCTGGGCTTTGCTTTCTAGTGCATTTCTTTATTCGAAACGATCATCTTATCTTTAGCTGAATCAGAAATTGCGTTTTTAGCCATGGCTAGAGCGACTTTTTCAGCGGTGATCGGTTCGTATTTTTTCATAAAGCCTTTAAATAAAAATTTAGCATTCTTATAAACAGCTGTTACGATTTCTTCACCTAAGCGTGAAGGCTGGCCTAAGTTATCACGTGTACCGATTAATAAACTTGGTTGATAAATACGAGTTTTCTTTAAATGCAAAGCTAACACGTCTTTTTCGGTTTCGCCTTTTACACGTGAATAGAAATTTGTCGAAGATACACTTGCGCCCATCGCCGAAACTAAATGAAACGAATTCGCATCACAGCTTTTTGCAACTTTTGCGAAACTCAAAATATAGTCATGATCAACTTTACGAAAAGCTTCTTGTGAGCCGGCTTGTTTAATCGTTGTTCCTAAAGCACAGAAATAATCAGCTCCGGCAGGGAATTTTTGTTGTTCTAAATTTTCAAAAGCTAAAACGACGGTTTCAATTTTTTTATCGCTAAACTCAACAGCTCGGCGCGCGATCACATAAATTTTATCATAATGTTGGCTGTAACTTAAGGCTTTTACTAATTCTGTGCCAACAAGACCTGTTGCCCCGATAATCACTGCAGTTTTCATTTTTCCCTCTGAGCTTTATCTAAAAATTTACGAAACAAACTACCTTCTGGCAAATAATCGTCGATAATTTTCTCAGCCTGGACGTCAGTCATATCACGAGCTTCATTTAAAAGGTCTTCATATAAATTTTTAGTGGCGCCAACAGCTAACGACGGAAATGCGCCATCATCGACTTCACCGAAAGCCACGATTAAAAATTTAGAGAATAGCTCTTTCATTCCCCGATTATAAAAACGTTCGTTATCTTTACCCCGTAAATCAGTGAGCTGTTTTAACTGCTTTGTTGATAACGGTGAATCGCTTTCTAAAGTTTCTAGTAAGTTTTTAGCTATAGGTGAAATATGCGGTTCATCAAACTGGTGTAACGACTTTCGAAGTAATGCCGTAAATAACTTGCGCGAAAAAAAAGTCGCGCGCCCCTGGTACCATTTTGAATAAACGACTTCGCGGCTATCTGAAAGCTTTTTCATTAAGGCCCACAGATCACCAACGCGGTCATCACCGTCTGAATCCCATTCCCAGCGCATTTTAGATTTTGGATAAAATTCTGACCACAAAGACGCTGGTTCTTTTTTATTATTAATCGGAAACACCAGAAGTGCTCCGCGGGCATTAATTTTACTGACGGCCGTTTTTTGCTTCATATAGTTCTCAAGTTAGTTTTAGGTGTGCAACCCACGTGCCGCGTACTTGAAATGGAAAAGTAATTTCAGGAAATAGTTTTAACATTGGGGCTTTAAGTTCTTCGCGGACCAAAAAGTACGCTTGCCCCTGGGGTTTTAACGAACTTTTTATAAAGCGAATCATTGTCTGCCAATCTGAATCGACAAAAAAGCGGCAACGATTTTTAAATTCATTCGGAGACAACATACCTTGGCCCACAACAAAGTAAGGAGGATTTGATACGATTAAATCGTATTTTTTGTCATTATTAACTGAAGCGTAACTGTTTTGTACCCAGTTTAATGAAACCGGCTGATTTGCAAAATGACTTTGTAATAGCTCTTTATTCTTTAAAAAATGCTCGTGATAGATTTCTTGCACTTCTAAAAAATCAACTTCGCCCTTAAAAGATTTTTCGTTTAACTGGTGAAACAGTAAATCCAGACCTACAATGCCACAGCCAGCACACAGATCTAGAATGTGTATGTTGTCATGGGCCAGCTGATCACTGTGTCTTTCAAATATTTCGCGCGCTAGAAACACCGAATCATGACTAAAATGATAATCGCTGGGCTGCGAATAATGAAAAGTAGGATATTTATTGATCGACGACACGAACTCAATCATACCTGCTCACGTGGAAGAAAAACATACTTCGTTAGGCCAAGGCGACTCGCGTTAGTCAAGTTGCCACCATATTGCCACAGCGACATGGCATAAAAAGCGTCTGTGCGTGGAATAAATTTTGAACTTCTTATATTTTTAGCATGCAAGACGATCAAACAAAACTTCCTAAGCCCGGCGAAAATAAACTGAATTTTGGTATGATGTTTATTGTCTTAATGACTATAGTTCTTCTGAATAACTTTCTGTTCCGCTCGCGCGCCGAAACGATTCCTTACAGCGAATTCTTACAGTTGTTAGATAAAAACCAAATCACCAATGTTGTTATTAGCGAAACGACGGTCAGCGGTGAAATTAAAGCTGATGACCCAAAGAATGTAAAATTCTTTTCTACTAACGTTGTTAATGATGAAACCTTAGTACAAAAGCTACACGATAAAAACATCACCTTTCGTAGCGAATTTAAAGATCCTTTTTGGCGAATCGCTTTTGCCTGGCTTGTACCGATTCTATTTATTTATTTTCTATTTAATTTTGCCGCTAAAGGCATGAGCCGCGGGGCAGGCGGAATTCTTTCTTTAACCAAATCCCGCGCTAAGATCTACATGGAAAAAGCTGTAAAAACCACATTTGCCGATGTGGCTGGCGTAGATGAAGCTAAAGATGAACTCGCCGAAGTGGTTAATTTTCTTCAAGATCCACAACGTTATTCACGTTTAGGCGGCCGTGCCCCAAAAGGAGTTTTATTAGTTGGCCCGCCGGGAACTGGTAAAACTTTATTAGCACGCGCTGTCGCTGGCGAAGCCAAAGTCACTTTTTTTTCTATTAATGGATCAGAGTTTGTTGAAATGTTTGTTGGCCTTGGCGCAGCCCGTGTGCGGGATCTTTTTGACCAAGCTAGATCACAAGCGCCATGTTTATTATTTATCGATGAAATTGATGCCTTAGGAAAATCGCGCGCTTTTGGTGTGATTGGCAGCGGCGGTAATGACGAAAAAGAACAAACACTTAATCAATTGTTAGCCGAAATGGATGGCTTTGATACCTCTGAGGGCGTTATTATGATTGCGGCCACTAACCGCCCCGAAATCTTAGATCCAGCTTTACTTCGTGCCGGGCGCTTTGATAGACAAATTTTATTAAGCCCTCCTGATCAGGTAGGCCGTCTGCAAATTTTAAAAGTGCACGCCAAAAGAATTACTTTAGATCCTCATTTAGATTTAAATCATATCGCTTCTTTAACTTCAGGATTTTCTGGTGCTGATTTAGCCAATCTTGTGAATGAAGCAGCCATCGTGGCCACAAGAAGAAACGCTGATTACGTTAGCGAAGATGATTTTACCCAAGCCATCGAACGCCTGGTTGCAGGCTTAGAGAAGAAAAGTAAAGTGATGAGCGAAAAAGAAAAAACCCGCATCGCTTATCATGAAATGGGTCACGCAACTGTAGGCTTAGCGTTAAGCACAACTGATAAAGTTCACAAAGTAAGTATTATTCCGCGAGGAATGGGCGCTTTAGGTTACACCATTCAACGCCCTACCGAAGACCGTTATGTTTTAGATGAAGATGAACTTTTAGATAAAATCGCAGTTCTTTTAGGCGGCAGATGTTCTGAAGAAATTTTCTGCGAAAAAATATCAACAGGTGCCAGTGATGACTTAGCCAAAGCCACCGATCTGGCCCGCGCTATGGTAACTCAATTCGGTATGAGTCAAAAAATCGGAATGGTCACTTTAGAAAATAAGCGTGCTGCCTATCTACAAGGGCAGTTTGAAGGTAGCGGAAAACTTTTAAGCGACCGTACTGCTTCAGATGTTGATCAAGAAGTCAGAAATATCTTAGATAAAAGTTTTGCGCGCGCGACAGAATGTTTAACACGAAATAAAAATTTTATTTTTGAAGCTGTTAAAGTTTTGCGCGAATCAGAAACTTTAAATGAACCAAAGCTTATGGAACTCTGGAAAAAATTCGGAAAACCTAGAATTCATAATCCCCCGCAACCGGTTCCTGAAAAACCACTCGATCATTAATTTTTTCGTGGCACTTTCTTTGCTGGATTACGCTCCTATTCACCAGCAAAGGATGCAATATGCTTAAATACTTTTTCGTTACTTTTTTCTGTGGAATTTTAACTTACGCGAACACCTTAAGGATTTCAGCGAGGCAAATTGGCCCGACCGAAGAAGATCGCCAAATAATCACAGAAAAACTTTTACATCACCCAGTGGTTTTAAAAGCTCTTGATCATAAAGACTACCGCGTAATTGCGTCATCACTTGAAGACCGTCCTTTTTCATCAGGTGTTGATTATACCGTGCATATTTTTAATTACACTGATGCAAAAATGCTAAGAATCACAGGGCCCAGTGACTTTTCACTTCTTCCAAAAATTGAAATGACGATTGAAGATGTGGCAGCGTCTCCTGAGGAGTACGAAGAAGCTGTGCAAGTGCTCGCAGATAATTCTGATTTTTCACAAGGTTTAATTAGCGGAGATTTAGTCGCTTACGAACCGATGCCAAGCACGCTCGCAAGTCCGGATACCTTTCGCGGAATTGGTGGACCACGCATTGTAGGTGTTGGTGTTCGTTCACAAACTGATCCAACGATTCATGAAATCGTTGGAGTCAATTTAAGTACAATGGAAGTGATTCGTTTTCCTGAAAAAGCACCGCCTACATCACTAGCTACTTTAGCAGTCTGCGGCTTACCTAATGCCGGACAAGCCGTAACAGGAAAAGGGCGCGCAGGATCAGCACAAATTGACATTAACGATGATAACGGGCCGTTATGGAATTTTATAGCTATTCGCCCGTCAGCTTCTTCAGGCAGCAAAGGTTCTGGTTTAGAACTTAGAAATGTTTATTACAAAGGTAAATTAATCTTAGCGCGTGCTCATACGCCGATTTTAAATGTGCAGTATTCCGGTGGTGTATGTGGACCTTATCGTGACTGGTCTTATGCCGAAAATTATTTTAGTGCTGTGGGTTCTGATGAAGCTCCAGGAATTCGTATTGCTTCAGAACCTCCAACAACTATTTTTGATACCGGCAATGACCGCGGAAATTTCAGAGGTGTTGCGATTTATCAAGATGAAGAAAAAGTAACGCTAGTTACAGAATTTTCTGCTGGGTGGTATAGATATGCCAGTAAGTTTGAATTATATCCTGACGGAACCATTAAACCGATCTTTCAGTTTTCAGCCGTTAGAAATTCGTGCGTGTGTTACACCCATCACCACCATGTGTACTGGCGTTTTGATTTTGACTTAGACGGAAAACCAAATTCAGCGATGGTTTCAAATGGTTCTGAATTTAGACCGGTTGATTACGAAACAATGTTTAGAAAAAATGACAATAATAAATACTGGCGCATCACAAGTTCCGATGACAACAGTATCTACGATGTTATGCCTGGTGAAAACGATGGTGCAGCTGATTATTATGGTGTAGCCGATGCGTGGCTGCTTCGTCAAAAAGCCAGCGAAATCGATGATAACCGTATTCGCACTTCAACACGTGCAGCGCTTAATAGTTTTGTGACCGGTGAAAATATTTTTAATCAAGATTTAGTGATGTGGTATTCAGGGCACTTTATTCATTCGCACGATGATATGCAAAAAGATCACGAAGGTGAATTAGGGCCAACGTTAACCCCAATTACGCGCTAAAACTTATTGGGCGCAGTCTTCTTCATCACGAAGAAATTTTTGATGAATCGGAGTCATGCGCTCTTCAGGTAAATTATTAAAATCAGGTTTTACCCATTTAGGATCTTGCACCGTCATTGGCGTTGCATGAGCGACAAGGCCTGTATCACGCCAAAGCTGGTTTAAAATCATCGCCGTTGTCGCAGCCCCATCGGCCATTCTGTTTTTAGCTAGTTCTAACTGAATAGCTGCGCCATTTTTACTGCGGCCATACTTATCATCATTCTGAAAGATCTGGTCGCGGTAAGAAACCGAACGCTCGATTTCTAATAAAATGGCATCCATTAGATTACCGTTAAATTGGCTTAAGAAATTCGGATCACGCAGTAAGTTTTGCGCACGTTTTTCCACATCTTCGCGAATTTTGATTTCATCTTTAATGATTGAAGCTTCAAAGTAAGAATGAATTCCTTTATTACCTGTTTGCTGCCCGTCGTAATTTTCGCTGACATGCAGTGGCTGAGATAAGTCACCAATATAATGAGTCATTACGCCAACATACTCGAGAGCACTTTTCATATCGTTTTGAGTAAAGCTATAAAAAGCTAACTGATATAACTGACGAATGCGCCACGGCGCTACACCATTAATATCAATCGTGCTTTGACTGTATTTGGTAACGGCATCTGAATAACTGCTCGGAAATCTAATAATCTGATTATAATCTTGTGGAGCGTAATAAGCGTCGACTTGAAACCAGTGCGTGTTTGCTTCGCCAGCTTTTGTTGCGGGAGCTTTCCACACACGGTCAGGAACTGTTGTTAATTTTCGAAGAGGTTCAAGGTTAGATTGCCAGAAAGCTGCGCCATCCGTAGTTATGTTCGCACCTACGTAGGCTACGATTTGGTGGCCTTTGGCTCCCCAGCCATAAACGAAATGACTTGAGAACAATATCAAAAAAACGCTCGTGATTTTTTTCAACATTTACATTCCTTCCTTGGAACTTCGCTGTTGATTAAACGCTAGCAAGCTTTTGCTAGCAAACGAAATTAGAAAAAGTTTTGTCTGATATAACCTAGACCTTTGGTTAGGATTCTGTTTGGATTACTTAAATTTAGCCGTAGCTACATAGCAGATCTCGCCTTGTGCCAAAGATCCACCTTTATAGATAGTTGCGTCTAACACAGTGTTGTCTTGTAACGCTTGGTCACGTAAAGCTTCGCATTCACTTTTTAAGTGCGCGCAAATTCCTGGTTGGTCTTTTGTATCACACACCCAGTTTAATTTTTTATATGTTTCAGAAACGATTTTTACATTTTCAAGTTCAGAATGAATTTCAACTTGGCAGATAATTTCAGCCTGACCGTTTTGATCGACTTTGTTTGACCAAGAGTAAGTAAAATTTTTGTAATCTAAAACCACCGGGCGATTTTGCGCGATCATATTTTTGCGACCTTCGATATGAGCTAAGAATTTTTCGCATTTATTTCCAAGCTCAGATACTGTTCCTTGTTTCATCCAATTTAAAACTCTTTTTGAAGGTTTACCGAAAGTGCATTTCGTACCTTCTGCATTACAACCAATACCTGTGTAATAAGGTGCCGCAGTTACAACTTGAGAAAAAGCCACTACTGAAATCAATGCCGCTACAAATTTTTTCATGATTAAAACCTCGTTAAAATAGAATTCATTTTGTTCGGAAATCTTAATAGCGAATCTTAGACCAGGCCCCCCGGCTTTTTGGGGGGATTTAAGCCGTTTTAAGATGTCAAATTATTAGACGCTAACCTGGTTTTTGCTTAACAGCGGGCCGCTTTATTGCACTTTTACAGCAATTTCACTGCAAATTTCACGGTGGCGATGTATGAGAAAAGCTATAATTCTTTACATTCTAAGCATTTGCTTTTCTGCCCTAGCGCACGCCCAAAATGACTCATCAGATTTGCCTGTGAATGTTTCGCCCGAAGAAAAAATTGCTAATTTTACGATGGTCTACGCTGCGCAATGGACGTACTACCTCATCGTTCATAAAAAAGAAATCGATAAATACGGGTCTTTTGATAACTGGATTAATTATCCTCGTAACCCACATTACGACCGCGATAGTTTTGAATACAATCTTTACCGCCATACTTTAGCAGGTCAGTATTATTATTTATTTTACCGTTCAAGAAATTATTCAGAACAAAATGCGTTTATCTGGTCGGCGATTTCTTCATTTGCTTTTGAATTTACCATAGAAACAGTCACTGAACGCCCAAGTTACCAAGATCTTTATCAAACACCGGTGTTCGGAACAGTGCTTGGTGTGGGTGTCGAAAAACTTTCAAACTATTTACATGATACAGAAACTTGGCCCGGGCATTTACTGGGCTATCTTTTAAACCCGTTTACTCTGATACCACCAACAAATAACTTAGTGGGCGCAATCGAAGTTCATTCAAACCAAGTGGCCGTTCATATCGGTTGGAGTTTTGAATGAAAAAAATATTTCTAATTTTATTTTTCATTCTTCCCCTTTCGCTGCAGGCGCAACTCTTAGATACCGGCGAAGAATTTTTGACTGACGATTGGAGTGAAGGCTTACATATTTTTGCGGGCGCGGGTTTTAACTCTTCAAATTACCATTCAAATACACGGCGTGATTACTTGGGGGTTGGAACTAATTTTAAAACTGATGTGGGCTGGTATTTTAGTCATGATTGGGCTATTGAATCGAGTGCCAGTGTTAAATTTAATCACTTAAATGGCGATCTCATTTGGGACACACTTTTAACTTTAGGTTTACGTTACCGCTTAGAAGATTACTATTACCGGGCCTTTGCGGGAGCTGGAGTTTTAGTTGTCGTGATCGGCGAAGATGAGCCCACAGCCCGACAAGATACCACTCGTCTGCATATGGATGGCCCTGCATTGGGCATGGGGTTTGGAAAAATTCACCGAACAGAAAAAGGTAAAGTCTGGTTCGTTGAACTGAACGGCACAGTTCAATGGATTAAACATCGTGATAGTGTTATTGTCGATGGTGAAACACCAATCGCAACTAGTAGCGAATCAGTGAATGACAATTCGACGATCTACAGCTTGCAAGCAACAGTGGGGATAATGCTTTTTTAATATGAAAGAAAAATTATTAGAATTTGATTATTCAATATTTCATCTGATCAACACGACCTGGGCTAATTCGTGGTTTGATGGTTTTTTACCTGTGTGGACCAACTTTCACAAATTGCAGGTCTTTTTATACATCATCGCACCAATTATTTTAGCCTATGTGTTTTGGAAAGCGCGCGGTAAAGGCGTTGCTCTTATGCTTTGGGCGGTTGTGCTAACCACGGCGGTTGATAAATTAGTGAATATTATAAAACCTTATTTTAACCGCATTAGACCCTTTAATGCTGAATTGCCGTTTCCGGTTATCTTTCGCGGCGACCCACAAGGTGGTTTATCGTTTCCATCTGGGCATGCGGCTGATGGATTTTTTATTGCGGTGTTTTTAGGTTTTTATTTTCCGAAACTTCGCTGGGTGTTTATCGCTTTAGCCAGCTTAACAGCTTATTCACGTATTTACTGCGGCGTACATTTTCCAAGTGATGTCTTCTGCGGAGCTTTATTAGGTTCAGCTCTTGGTTGGCTTGCTCACAAATTAACCGACAAAATCAGACAATCAAAAACAGTGGTGCTGAGCCGTTTTGTTTTTTTCGCGTTAATTTTACTCTCATGGAAAAGCTTTAGTTTTGAAGATCCTACCAAAGGTAAAGCTTTTATTCCCTGGATCTGGGAAGACCAATTTAAACCCACAATAAAAAATGGATTTGATAACACAGGATTTACCATTTTAGGCGTTGGCGCACTTACAACGATTGCGGCTCATCAATATGATTACGACGTGGTTGAACACAACGAACGTGGTCACGATGTTTTAATGGATCGAACAACATCTGAAGACTTTGCAAAAATAGGAAGTGGATTTTTAGGTGTAGGCATTGCCGTCGGGCAAATTATCTGGGATCAAGAAAATGGTTTAATGCACGGTCGAGCTTTGGCTTTAACTTCACTGAGTCATGTGACCTTAGCATTTTTATTTCAACGTCATAGACCCGATGGGCGCGGTGATTATTTACCATTTCCGTCGTCGTTCCCGTCAGGGCATGCGTCATCGGCTTATGCCACGGCCGGATCACTTATGTATGCCTACGGCTGGAAAGTCGGTGTGCCAGCTTATTTAGTAGCAACCGGTATTTCAGTTTCGCGCATTGCCGAAAACGCGCATTGGATTAGTGATGTCACCTCAGGAATTGCCCTAGGCGTATTCTGGGCCCGCGCAAGTTATTTAACTCATACTCAACAGACTGCAAACTTAAGCTGGATGCCAATTCCAACGGGCGATGGTTTAGGTATTTACTTTCAACATCAGTTCTAATTTACAAATCATTTTCACTTCACAGACTGTACCATTACTGGATCATAAATTTTACGCTTGAGCTGTTACACTAATTTTTCATGCGCCATTTATTTTTAGCCATGCTTTTTATTTCTCAAATTTGCTTTGGGCAAGACGAGCCTGTCTCTGCGACTTCTCCTACCTCTGAAGAAGATTCTTTCTGGGCTAATGTGGGAAATGATTTTATTTCTCCATTTGTTAACCCCACCGGGCAAAAAGTTTTATTCGGCGGAGCTGCATTAACCGCAGGTTTAGTTTTAACCCGTGAATTTACGGTTGATCCTTTGCAAGAAGATACAGTTAAGAAAAAACCAATGGGTGGTTACAGTAAATACGGCAATCTCTCGGGCCAAACTTTACCGAATATTTTGTATTTTGCAGGAATGGAAGCTTATTCTTTTTTTGCCGATGACCCCGAAGCACATGAGTTTGCTATCGTGATGTTAAAATCAACTTTGTATTCAAGTGTTGTGACCGGCGTTTTAAAATCGACAGTTCAAGAACCAAGACCAGGTGATGAAAATGATAAAACTTCTTTTCCCTCGGCACATTCAACAAGGGCATTTGCTTTTGCTTCAACGGTGAATGAACTGCACGGATCTGCTTGGGGAATTCCCGCTTACGCGTTAGCTACAGCTGTGGCGTATAGTCGTATGAATGATAATCGCCATTATGTTCACGATGTTTTAGCCGGTGCCGCGATTGGTGCTAGTTACGGGATTAGTATTTCGCAAAGATATAAAAATAAAAAATCAAATACTGATTTTGCGGCAATTCCTACGGGCGATGGCTTGGCTTTAACGTTTCGCTATTCTTTTTAAATAAAACTAAAATAAGTCCTGCTACAATCAGCACACAGCCTAAAATCATTTGTGCAGTAATCTTTTCGTTTAAAAAAATCACACCCCACACTAAGCCAAATGCAGGCATAATCATCGGTACTGTGGCCGCCTTAGCCGGACCCACATTTGCAATCAAACGAAAATAAAGAATATAGGCTAAGCCACTGCATAACAGTGAAAGTGCCAACATATTTAAAACAATCGTTAAGTTGATTTCACCTTTAATCGGCGAAAGAGCAATAAACGGAAGAAGTGCTACACCAGCTGCTAATTGGCTTGCGCCTGCCACCGCTAACGGTTTTAAAAATGAAGCGTATTTTTTAATATAAGTTCCAGCAATACCATAACACATCGCCGCTGTTAAACACGCGATAGCGGCGATCATTCCAAATTCACTGATCGTGATCGCTTCTTTGATAGCCACAAAGCCAACGCCAGTAATTCCTAAAATTAATCCTAAGATTTTTAGCGGAGTTAATTTATCGTTTAACCAAAGGGCTGCAAAGATCGCCGCAAATAACGGTGTGCTTGAATTTAAAATCACTGATAAAGAGGCCGGAATGTGAAGTGCTGCAAAAGCGTAAAATAAAAATGGCACTGAAGAATTCACTACACCAATAAGTACGTAATGCTTCCAGTGTTCTTTCCAGTTCACATCAAATTTGATTACGCGAAAATAAATACTTAAAACTACACCCGCAATTAACAACCGCAGACTTGCTGTAGCCACGGGGCCAAGCACCGGAGCTAAAACTTTCATAAAAATAAATGATCCGCTCCAGATAGCGGCTAACAATAAAAGGCGTAATAAATCGTTGGTTTTCATGCTTTTGTTCTATCTAAAGACAGAAAGTTATTCAATCATTTCCACCACTTACGCGATTTCATCTGGACTGCTATTGACTTTTGCACAAATTAGTCCGATATTTAACTAAATGGTTAATTAACCAAAAGGTATAATACACATGATGCAAGATCAGCTATCTCAGACATTTCACGCTTTATCTGACCCGACTCGTCGGGCGATTCTGGCGCGCCTTTCGCAAGGTGAAACAAACGTGTCAGATTTGGCGAAACCTTTTTTAAAAGACATGAGTCTTCCGGCCATTACGAAGCACTTAAAAGTTTTAGAAAATGCCGGGCTTGTCACGAAATCAAAAGATGCGCAGTGGAGACCGTGTAAATTAAACGGCACTCCACTTAAAGATGCCACCGACTGGATGGAACAATACCGCATCTACTGGGAAGAAAGTTTAGATCGTTTAGGTGAATATTTAAAAACTGTTACTGCAAAAGAAAAAGAAACTAAAAAGAAAAAAAGCACGAAGGGAAAAAACCATGGCCGCAAAAAATAAACCAAATGAGTTATATCTTACACGCGTTTACGATGCTCCGTTAAAAATGGTGTGGGAAGCTTTCACTGATCCAAATCAAGCGGCCCATTGGTGGGGACCACGTGGTTTTACCATTACAACAAAATCAAAAGATTTAAAACCGGGCGGCAAATGGATTTACACCATGCACGGACCAGATGGAAAAGATTGGCCAAACATTGCCACTTATCACGAAGTCGAAAAGTACTCTCGTTTGGTGTATGATCACGGTGCCACTGAAACGACTCCTCCCCTATTTCGCGTAACAGCTGAATTTAAAGAACTTGGTAAAAACAAAACCCAATTCGAAATGACGATGGCTCTAGCGACTGAAGAAGCCGCTAAAGAAACGGCTAAGTTTATTAAAGCCGCTGGCGGAAATTCAACTTGGGATCGCTTTGCTGAGTACTTAGAAAAAGAGCAAACAAAAAAAGAAATCTTTATTATCAACAGATCTTTCAACACCGATATGAACACCATGTATAAGATGTGGACTGATCCAGATCATTTTTCTAAGTGGTTAGCTCCGACAGGTTTTGATATGCAATTTATTCGCGCTGAAATTAAACCAGGCGGTAAATCTTTTTATAAAATGTCAGGCAATGATTTTACAATGTACGGAACACTTCAGTACAAAGAAATCACGCCAACTAAAATTGTATATTCACAACAATTTGCTGATGAAAAAGAAAATATCTCTCGTCACCCAGGGGCACCGACTTGGCCTGAATCAATGTTAACAACTGTGATGTTTACAGCTGAAGATACAAACCAAACACGTGTGACCATTCAGTGGGAAGTTGACGGTAAATACACTCAAGAAGAACTACAAGCTTTCATCAAAGAACGTGGCGGCATAACTCAAGGCTGGACAGGTTCATTCGATAAACTTGAAGAGTACTTAGCAAAATAATCGGGGCAACACTCCCCACTTTAACACAAGAATATATTTTGCATTCTCTCCTAGCGTTTTAAACCTAGGAGAGATTTATGCATTACATTGAAGTCGGTAAAGAAAACGAAGCCACAATAGATTTACACTATCAAGATCACGGAACCGGAAAACCAATTATTCTTTTACATGGCTGGCCGCTAAGTGAACGTTCGTGGGAAGCCCAAATTCCCGTATTATTGGCTAATGGTTACCGCGTAATCAGTTATGCTCGTCGTGGGTTTGGTGAATCAAGTAAACCAGCTACAGGATATAACTACGACACTTTTGCAGAAGATCTTCATCACATCATTACAAAACTTAATTTAACAGATATCACGCTTGTCGGTTTTTCAATGGGAACTGGCGAAGTCGCAAGATACATTTCTCTTTACGGTGATGAGCGTATCGAAAAAGCTGTTTTTATTTCAGGAATTCTACCAGCACTACTAAAAACCGAAAGCAATCAAGACGGTGTCGAGAAAAAAGTGTTCGATGACATGATTAGAAAATGTATCGAAGATCGACCTGAGTTTATGCATAAGTTTCTAACTGATTTCTACAGCCACGGCATTATCGGAAGAAAAGCTGTCAGCGATGAAATGATCAGATTCAGCTGGACGCTGGCCATGGAAGCTTCAGGTATTGCGACCGTAAACTGTATCGACGCCTGGGGCGAAGATTTCAGAGACGACGTTAAAAAAGTTCAAGTGCCAAGCTTAGTGATTCACGGCTCAGGCGATAAAATCACACCTGTTGATATTTGCGGTCGACGTTTAAAATCAATGCTGCCTCGTTGCGAATATCTGGAAATCGATGGTGGCCCGCACGGGTTACTGGCAAGCCACGCTGAAGAAGTGAATGCGGCGCTGGTTAGATTTCTGAATAAAGGTGCTGAGAAATCTACAACGACCGAAATGAGACACTAAATAATAAAATATTGATATTTAATTATAGTTTGCGATCATTAAAGTAGTGAAAGCTTTATTGATCGCATTTTTTATTTTTATTTCATCATGTGCAAATAAGGAAAAATTTGAACACAATCTAACCATTGAAAAATGTGAAGAATCGCTTAAATATGCACCCCAAAATCTCTCTGAATACAAACTGGTGTCCGAAACACAATACGCGGCAGGCACATTACTATCGTACTCAGCAACGGGAGCTGCTTACACTGCAGATGTAGCTATCTTTGTATCTACCGTAGCAGGGATGATGTACACCGTCTGCATCATGCCTGCTATAGTTGAAGGCCATTTTGGCGGAAGCAGATTAACCGAAGCCTGCCTTAAAAAAGCTATGAAAAAATATAATATCAATCCTGACACGCAATTTGGTGAGTTAACTTACAAGTCTACTGAACCATTTCGCTGTCCACGCGTTGACTTATTCAGTCAGGCCATTCGTAAAGTTGCTAACTGTTATATGAATAAGGGTGGTCCTGAAAACATTGAAAAAGCTTTACGCGCTCTTCGATCAATAAAACAGTCGGAGCCATTTTATCGTTGTCTCACACCACCTGAAAGAGAAATATTCACTCAAGAACTTGATACTATTTTGAAATTAAACCAAAAAACTACTTACCTCTAAAAAAGAAAAACCATAATAAAATAACAAGACCCAGTGGCATTCCTAGAAACCACATCAACATGGGTACGGCCACTCTTCCATTTACATCATCGATTACTTTTTGCAGATAATTCATAAATTGCTCCTTCTCTGTGTCATAGATATCAGGAGCAATTCTTTTGCTAGGGCAAATTACCTCAAAACAAGACGAAGCATTGATACTTCGTTTGGCTGGGCATCGAGTCTATCCGAAATAACCACAAAGCCTGCTTTAGCCACTTCAGCCATAATCATATGCGGTGGGTAAATACGGCGCTGAGCACACCAAGCTTGGCCATTTAATTCAATCACACCTTTTGAGTATGACGATTTCGTTTTATGCCAAAGAATATAGTCTTCATCAAAACGTAAAGTATCGTATGTGTGAGCCGGATCATGCGGTTCGTTTGGCATAACCATCGTATCTAGAATAAAAATTCCGCCAGGGTTTAAAGCTTTTTTAGCACCGGTTAAAACTTTTTGGCGATCATCTTCAAAAACGATGCAGTGAAGACAGTGGCTATCATAAATCAGATCAAACTTTTGATTTAATTTATCTAGCTCAAGCACATCACCACGAACGAAGTTAATATTTAAATTTTGTTGTTTAGCTAAATCGCGACCCATTTCGATGGCTGTTTCAGAGATATCAACCCCCGTTACATCCATTCCCATGCTTGAAAGCATAAAAGCTGTGGTTCCGGTACCGCAACCGACATCTAAAGCCTTCTTACCTTTAACTTCAGGAAAAAAGCGGTTTACCGTATCAGTCAGATACTGCTTAGTGACGTTATCCCCTAAATCATTTAGGGTTTTGGCGTTACCCCAACCAACGTAACCATTTGATTTTATTTGCTGATAAGCTGATTCATGCGCGTGGTAGTACGATTTTTCCATATATAAAAATCGTAAAGAGTATTTTTCTATTTAACAACAAATTATGTTTTGGTATTCTATAAATCTCTGGTGCTAAACCAGAGACCTATGAGAACAGCATAAATAACCCAATTTATTTCATTTAAATTTTAATTCTTTCTTAAGAGCGCATCTTAAGCCGCTCGAGGTTATATTTATGCTAGCAACCGTTATACTGAACGCGGTTACGTTTGAGTTACCAAACGGACGCGTCTTATTTAACAATCTAAATTTTTCGTTAAGTTCAAAAGTCACAGGTCTAGTGGGCCCCAACGGCGTTGGCAAAACCTGCTTAGCAAAGCTTATTGCTAACACGGTAGAACCCACCAAAGGGTCAATTAAACGAAATAGCCCGGTCACTTACTTTTCACAAAGAGAAGTTCCCCCGGCTATTTCTGTTCAAGATTATCTTGGGCCCGATTACGCTTGGCCTGCTTTAGGTGAAAAGTTATTAACTGGAATTAAGCGCGAAAATCTTTGCACCACTTTAAGTGGCGGCCAATGGATGCGTGTGCGTTTAGCCAATACGTTAAACGATCAGTTTTTAATTCTAGATGAACCCACCAACGATTTAGACCGCGAAGGACGAGCAATGCTTCTGCAGTTTTTAAAAAAGCGTAACGGCGGAATTTTATTAATTTCACATGACCGTGAAGCTTTAGGTCTATGCGATGAAATCTTAGAACTTTCAAATAAAGGCTTAAGTAAATTCGGAGGTGATTTTTCTGATTATAGTGAAGCTAAAACAACCGAGCGTAATAACTTACAACGCGAACTTGATTTAGCCGAAAGAAAACGTGATCAAGCCTATTCTGATCGTCATGAACAAATCGAAAGACAAGAAAAACGTAATCGCGCAGGCGTAAAAGCTGGCGAACGCGGTGGAATGCCTAAGATCTTACTTGGCGCAAGAAAAAGAAAGGCTCAAGTCTCAACCGGAAAAATCGACAAAGACACTTTAAATCGCGCTAACGATGCGGTCACTGCTGCGCACGAAGCTTTAAGTGAACTAAAGATTGATCCAGTAATGTATGCTGACCTTATTGGTGAAAAGATTCCCACCCAAAAACTTGTCGCTGAAGCGTTTAACTTTAATGTTCGTTTTAATGACTGGCTCTATAAAGAAGATCTCAATTTTTCTTGGCGGGGCAACATTCGTTTAGCGATTAAAGGTGGCAATGGCTCTGGCAAATCAACATTGATTAAGGTTTTGCGAGGAGAAGATTACAACACGCGCGGTGAATTTCGCCGTGGAAGCTTGAGAACGCTTTACATCGATCAACGCTGTGAAACGCTGGATGAAAATAAAACGGTCTTTGAAAATATCAGAGATATATCACCGTTAAGCGAAAGCGATATCAGATCTGGCTTAGCCAAATTTCTTTTTATTAACGATGACGTTTTTAAAAAAGTAAGTTCTTTAAGCGGTGGCGAAAGACTAAGAGCAGCTTTAGCTCTGGGGTTATTACAGACCGAAAAAACAGAGCTCTTAATCTTAGATGAACCAACAAATAACCTGGATTTAGCCAATATCGAATTTTTAGAAAACTTAGTTAGTGAATTTAAAAGCGCATTGATTGTGATTTCACATGACGAAGTGTTTTTAGAAAACTGTAAGATCGAAGAAGAATTTACTCTTTAGGCACGATAGTGGTTGATCCCCCAACCACTTGCCATTTGTTATTTTGCTTTTTCCACACACGAAAAAAGCGTAACGAAAAAGAGTTATCTTTCATTTGATAAGTCGTAAGACTATGAACAATCGCAGAATCTTCATAAGCTGTGATATTCATTTCATCAACAATCACGGCCTGAAAAGGCACACGCTTCGGGCCGTGAGCATTCATGATAAATGATTTATTGTACAACTCCCCTTTAGGGCCAACGATTAAACAATCATCGTGAAGAAGTTCTTTTAAAATGTAGCTGGTATCAATTTCAGAACTGCTATCAGCTTTATTTAAACGCTCCTCAAGTTTTACAATTTCATCATGAACCGACATTAAGAATCCTCACAGCTATTCGCTGTAAACTGTTGCGCTTCTATAGTTCCAGAAAGCTGGAAAAATCCAAACACATGATGCACATGCAATAACACATAATACACCACCCCATAAAATTGAATGATGTGTTCCGGTCACCGCAGCCATTGATCCTGCGCGCATATTACCGATTAAC
The DNA here is from genome assembly GCA_966250225.1 of uncultured Pseudobdellovibrio sp. Taxonomy (GTDB): domain Bacteria; phylum Bdellovibrionota; class Bdellovibrionia; order Bdellovibrionales; family Bdellovibrionaceae; genus Pseudobdellovibrio. Next base: position 87,867 of record CBINGM010000014.1, read on the forward strand.
GGCCCCACCATATAAGAAAGCATATTTAAACTTCCTAAACGGCCACGCACATTCGGAGGAATCACTTCATTCCAAATCGTCGAGCGATAAATCGCACTGACTGAATCGGCGGCGCCTGCCATAAATAACGCAGCTGACATCCATAATAAATCAGGCGAAAAAGCCATTAATGTTACAAACACGCCCCAAACCGTAGCTGCTAAAATAACACCGGCACCATGACGGTTATACTTATTTAACGGCTTAGAAAATAAAGAAACAACCCCGGCACCGATAGGCATAGCTGCGTACAATAAACCTAAATGTTTTTTCTGATTAAACTCTTCAGCTAATTGCGGAAATAAAGCTAATGGCATCGCAAACACCATCGCGATAATATCAACCAAATAAGTTCCAAGAATTAATTTATTTTTGTACGCAAATTGAATTCCTTCTTTAATTGAATTTAAATCAGCTTTCTCTAAAGCTTCAGGCGTTGGAACTGGCTTCATTAACCATAAAGCCCAAATTGAAATTAAAAAAGTTAACGCATCAATCGCGTAGGTGGCTTTTACACCAACAGCTGCAATTAATACCCCGGCTAGAGCCGGACCAGCCACAGCACCGACAGCATAACGAAGTGATCCAAGAGCAGCGACCGCTTGTAAGTCTTTTTTCTCAACCAATTGCGGAACAATCGCATCCATGGCTGGACGATGTAAACCCACAAGGGCTGATGATAAAGCCGCTAGCACCATTAAAATCCAAATCGATGGCGTCGGCAGAACTGAATTTACTAAAAACAGCAATGTTGTAATAAATAAACCCACTTCAGCAATTAAAAGTAATTTACGGCGATCAACCATATCAGCTAAAGCGCCGCCGTATAATCCTGCGATCAATAACGGAACTAGTTGCACCGATGAAATAAGACCAACTAAAAATGAACTTTTTGTGATTTCGTAGGTTTGGTACGGAATAGCTACATAGCTCATCATACTGCCAAAGAATGAAACCGTTTGGCCGGTAAATAATTTTCTAAATTCAGCGTTATTCTTTAACGGAGAAATATCTACAAACATGAAATTTCCAATCAATAATTAAAAATGTTTTTTAATAAAACCTTCAATGCAGGTTTCTAAGTAATCGATCACCTTTTCAAATTCATCTGGGCCCTTGTAATAAGGGTCAGGAATTTCAGTGATCTTTTGTGCCGGATCGTAAAAGCTGATCATTTCTAACTTATGTTTGAAATTTTCAGGACAAACCAGTGAGGCATTATAAAAATTTGAATCATCCATCACTAAAACATGATCAAACACTTCAAAATCTTGCGCTGATAGCTTTCGCGCTAAGTGAGTCATCTGATAACCACGGTTTTCAGCGTGTTTAATCGATCTATGATCAGATCTTTCACCGATGTGATAACCGGCAGTTCCTGCCGAATCGACATGAATGTTTAAATTTAATTTTTCTGAACGGTGACGCAAGATCGCTTCTGCGGTCGGAGACCGGCAGATATTACCTAAACACACCATTAATACTTTTTTACTCATATAACCTTAAGTGACGCCGACAAACTCGCCGGTCATCTGACACGCTATGCGCCCGTCAGCCAAAACAATCTGGCTAGATAATTCTAACCTAGCTTTTCCTTTTTTGGCGTAAGCTTCTTGAAATTTTTTAACCTGGTCCAAAGGTGGTGCTTTACACACAGCTCTAAGTTTTTCTTCAACCGGGTAAATAAAATTCATTGAGGTATTTTTTAATAACACATGCCCTGTTTCATTAATGATTTCAAAAAGTTGGCAATAAGCCGCTAAAACCATTAAAGTCGCAAGAGACCCACCAAAAGCTGTTCCCACATGGTTATGATTTGGAGCAAGATCGCACTCTAACTCAATTTCTTCTTGGTTAGCGCGAACGACCTTCACCTGCATGTATTTACTCATGGGTATTTCAGAATGAAGTTTGTCTTGCAAAGCTTGAGCGTTCATAAACCCAGTTTACTTCTTTACGGCTTTGAATGCAGGGCTTTCTGCGTCTAAGTGATAACTAAATGAAGTTTAGTTAAATCCAAGGTTCCAGTTTGAAACTGCCCTTAGGTAAGAGTGTTAAGAAACCGTTGAAGTAAATAAAATTTTAATAATAAGATGAAGAACTACATTATTTGAAGGAGAACCCCACCCATGAAACAAATGACACTTTTACTAAGCGTATTAGCTTTATCTTTTAACGTATTTGCTGCTGATGCAAAGAAAGCTGATAAAAAAGCTGCCGCAGCCGCTACAGCTGAAACTTACAAAGTTGACACAGCAGCTAGCACGATCGAATGGAAAGGTAAAAAAGTAGCTTACGGTCACAACGGAACATTAAAAGTTCAATCTGGTGAATTTCAAGTTGAAAAAAATATGATCAAATCTGGAAACGTTGTTGCTGATATGAAATCAATCGCCAACGTTGATATCAAAGAAGAAAAAGACAACAAAAAATTAGTAGGCCACTTATCTAGCCCTGATTTTTTCAATGTTGAAAAATACCCAACTTCTGAATTCAAAGTAACTTCTGTTACTCCAAGCAAAGGTAAAGACGAAGTTGTAATCAAAGGTGATTTCACAATGATCGGTCAAACTCACCCAGTAGAATTTCCAGCAACTGTTAAATTCGAAAACGGAACTGCAACTGGTCAAGGTACACTTAAAATCGACCGTACTGTATGGGGTTTAAAATATAACTCTGGCAACTTCTTCAAAGATTTAGCCGCTGATAAAATCATTAACAACGAAATTGAATTAACTTTAAAAATCGTTGCTAAAAAATAGTTTTCATAAGACTTTCTAAGGGGTAAGTAGAGAAATCTACTTACCCCTTTTTTATTCCCATCATAATATTGTAATGTTCCATATATTCTGTCTTTTCAAAAATAAATTGAAATGCTTCTCTAAAATGCTCGTGATTAATATCCTTGTGATCTGAAATATTAGGAGTGTTCGAGTGAGACTCTCTATCCATATATCTTAAAAACGCTTGATATTTATTCTCTTGAAGCTTTGGGTGTTGAAAAATTGTGTTTAAACTTTCACGTTTTTCCATAAAACCAAAAAAATGCTCTAAAATATTTCTCATACAATTTGCAAGAAGTGCTTCAGAAGTGGATTTTTCCTTTAAAAAATGCCAATAGGCCTGATAATCATTTTGAATTTCGCTAAACTTTAGAGAACTTATTTCACTACCGGTATCTGGCTTAGAAATGCGGAATAAATTTTGATTATCTTCATCTTCGGATTTTTTTCGCTTCTGTCTAGCCAGTTCATAGTAAAAATAAAGATTATGCGTTAGAATAAATACTTGTTCATATTTAGTAGATTCAAAGAACTCTTTCTTTATTAGCCGACCTATATTGAAAATATAGACATGTGATAAGCTAGAAATAGGATCATCAATAATAATTATTTTTTTTGTATTCGCCTCTTGAGGCGTTTTCTTTCCTTTGCATGTCTCTACAAAATATAGAAAACTGATAACCGTTTTTTCGCCTTCGCTCAGAGACTGATATATATTAACGTCAGCTCCTTCCCTTCTTAGAATGTAATGATCACTGGTATTATGCTTAATCAATTTAAAATGAGTAATTCCCATATCGATTAAATGTAAGTTAATATTTGCCACAGCTTCTTCTATATTTATGGTTTGCTTCTGCAATTGCACGATATGGTCTGATGATTTCTGTATCAACGTCTGAACTCCCTTTGCCTCTAATTCAACTGCACTTAATTTGTCCTTACTTTCTTTTTTTTCGGCTAAGAAATTGTCTATGTCTCGTGAATAGTTAAATCTCATTAATTTCCAAAAATTACTTTTAATTTCAATTTTTACTTCATCTTTTTGATCAATTTTTCTATTATGTAAATCTACTTCAGAGTTAGAATTCTCAATTAAAACATTAATTTTTTTGATAACTTCTTCTGAAGAATTTAATTGAACCACAGTACTAGGAGATCTCAATTTGTCTTCCATTAGCTTTAGGTTAGCTCCCAATAGCTCTTTTAATCCTCTATACGCAAGCTGAAATTCAACTTTATTTTCTTGCATCTTGCTATGTGCTGTAAACTTTTCCTCTTCGGCCAGAGCTGCTACTTCTGTTTGATATGCAGAAAGTAAGTTATTTAACTGATTTAAATCTTCTTCGAATGAAGCGTTAAAGAACTCACTCATTTCCTTAATTAATTTATTAGTTATAGTGCGCGACTGGCAGAACGGGCAGAAGTCGCTACTTTGTCCGCCTACATAGGACATACCTTCCCGGACCCAATCTGAATTTTCTAGTTTATTGATTAATGCTGCTACTGTACTATTAGAGTTGCCTACTATCTGTTTTTTAAAAATTTCGTTCTTTTCTACTTCAGAAAATTTTGTAATTACCAATTTTAAACGCTCTAGTTTTGTAGAATCACCTAAAATTTCGTTGGCTTCTTTCTTCAAATCTTCTATTTCAAAATTAGGCTTTTCTTGCTCCCCAATAGTCATCATAAAAGCGGCTAAATCCTTTTTACTTCCAACATGACCTCGCATGCAAAAGTCTAAAATCCGATCCCCGCCAAAATAAGTAGATTTTATATTCCAAATACTTTCTTCAAACTTTTGCTCTTTATCCTGAAAATCATTTTTTAATCCGCTATAAGCCTGCTCCAAGCAGACAAGAGTAGCTCTGTGATTCTTTAAAACTTCACCTTCTGCGTTTATCTTATCCGCAATATCCTTATTCTCTTTAGAAAGAGTGAAAATTCCCGGCAATTGATTTGACGCAAAAAAATTTTCAGCTATAAATTTTTGATTGTAGACATATAATTTATCATCCGCATCTTTATCTATCAGGCAATCTTTGTATTCTATTGCTGCAGGGGAAAAAAGAAAATTAGATATTGTTGTTTTGCCGGCTCCATTAAGTCCATAAATTAAATTAATTTTTTTATTTGTTTGCAACAAAGCTTCTTTTTCTTTGTAGCTAGCGACATTTTTTATTCTAATTTTTTTTATCATAAACTACTTAAGAATTGCCTTAATAAGTGAGTGATTATCCCAAAGTTCTTTTCTCAGCTTTTCAACCTTGTTATAAACTTTTATAATTTCTTTTAATTGTGCTTTTTCATCGTTAGAAATAGTTTTGTTTTTGGCTTTTTCTATTAATTTTTTATGCTGTTTCTTAATGGCTTGTAAAGCCTCCACAGCCTTCTCATAAATATCTAACGTATGCGGATTCATTAATTGTTTGTTGTACATGCGAGCACCTCGCATTGATTATTATTCACCACTTAAGTTCATATCAATAAAATCTTATTTGCATCTAGTCTATTGACCAAATCATTTGGTACATCCAACACTCCGATGAACTTTAGTCTAGAAAATGAATAAAAAATCTTTTAGCATCGAAAAAGGAGTTTCTCATGAATCAACACATTATTTCCATCGATTTAAAGAAATCTTACCGTTTAATTAATCATGGCCCGACTGTTTTGGTTTCTTCGCGCTTTAATGGTGTTGATAACGTAATGGCCGCAGCCTGGGCGTGCGCTCTTGATTTTGATCCACCAAAACTAACTGTCGTGATTGATAGCGAAACAAAAACCCGCGAATTTATCGATAATACGGGATTATTTGTGATTCAGGTACCAACGGTCGCGCAGATTAACCTAACGAATCAAGTTGGATCACACAGTTTAGCTGATGACCCGGACAAACTTAAAAAAGCAGGCGTTGAGTTATTCAATATCGATGGTTTTGATCTGCCGTTTGTTTCTGGCTGTACGGCATGGATGGCTTGCAAAGTAATTCCTGAGCCACATAATCAAAATACTTACGATTTATTTATCGGTGAAATTATCGGCGCTTGGGCTGATTCACGCGTTGTGAATGAAAACGCTCATTGGAGCTTTGATAAAGCTGATCCAAGTTTACGAAGCATTCATCATGTTGCTGGCGGAAATTATTTCGCTACAGGCGAGCATCACAAAGGTTCTTAAAATAAAAAAGTCTCTGAGTTTATAACCCAGAGACTTTTAATTTCACTTATTCTTTTTTAATTAGCCAACTTGGAAGAATTCTTCTTCAGTGTATAAAGGTGGCTCTGTAGCTGGATCTACTGGTTCTTCAAAACCACT
>CBINGM010000015.1:0-59166 GCA_966250225.1 uncultured Pseudobdellovibrio sp.
TCAGTGGTCGGCATTGTTAGCGATTATCGCTTCAGCGGGCGCCTTAGTAATGATGTACGAAAACCCAGCGACACGCGGTAAACAGTTTTCTGAATTAATTTTCTTAGCTTTAAATTCAGTGCTTGGAATGATTATCTTAGTTGCGGCGGTTAACTTAATTACTGTGTTTATCGGTTTAGAGTTAATGTCGTTATCGCTTTACTTAATGATTGCGATGTCACACGAACAAAAAATCTCTAAAGAAGCCGCGATGAAATACTTCGTATTAGGTTCTTTTGCTTCAGCGATTTTCTTATACGGAGTTTCTTTCGTGTTTGGTTCATCAGGCTCAGTGAACATTACTGATTTCATGCAATCAGCAGCGACTTTAGTTAAAACGAATAAATTATTCTTATTTGGTATCGTGTTTGTGATTTTAGGTTTCTGCTTTAAAGTTTCAATCGCTCCATTTCACGCCTGGGCGCCAGATGTTTACCAAGGAGCTCCAACTCCGGTAACTTCTTTCATGGCGACTGCGGTAAAAGCGGTTTCTTTTGCAGCGTTCTTACGTGTTATCGCGACTCAAACTTTGGTAGGTTCACAAAACTTATTCGATGTTATGCAGTGGTTAGCTGTTATCACGATGACGGTGGGTAACGTAGCTGCGATTATGCAAAATAACTTTAAGCGTATGCTAGCGTACTCGTCGGTAGCTCACTCGGGTTACTTATTAGTAGGTTTAATCACTTCAGGTATCAGCCAAAACTCAGCGTACTCGGCTTCAAGCGTAATGTTTTACTTATTCGCTTACAGCATTATGACATTAGGTGCGTTTGCTGTTGTTTCGTTAATTGAACGTTCTGAAAACGCAGTGATTGGTACTGATGACTTAGCGGGTTTTGCAAAAAATCAACCGGCATTAGCTATGTGCTTAACGATCTTTATGTTGTCGTTAGCGGGTATTCCACCAGCACTTGGTTTCTTCGGTAAGTTCTACTTATTCAGCGCTGCTGTGAACGAAGGTTTATTATGGTTAGCTTTATGGGGTGTTATTAACTCTGTGATCAGCGTTTACTACTACTTACGCCCAATCGTTGTTATGTACATGAAAGATGGCGAAGCTGATGTTGCAGACCACTCATTACATGCAACAACAGTAACTGTGTATGTATGTGCCTTCATTATTATTTTGGTAGGTTTATTTTCGGGACCTTTATTTGACCTTGTTGAAAAAAGCTTGGGTTAACTTCATCTAAGTTTTTAAATTTATTGTTCCAGGGGTGTTTTTGCTCCAAAGATTTAACCGTTCTACAGCCGTAGGACGGTTTTTCTTTTTTCTGGCGATATTCTTCGGCGCAATTTTCTAATCTTCTGACCATGGTTTCGATCACGTAATATGTTTGATCAACGTATCTGTCGAATGTTTCAAGAACATCATTTTGTAAATCGCCACCAGGGGAATACGGCATTTTAAAATTAGCTAAAATTATATCTTGAGCAGCACGCGAAGTTCTTCCGTTACCATCAGAGAAAGGATGAATTGTGACCAGCCACTTTTGCACTAACGCTGAAAACTCAATGGGTGGCATAACAGGTTTACCAATGCGGTAAAGCTCGATGTTTGCTTTAACAAAACTGTTTAACCAAGAAATTTGTGCGGGAACCATATCACTTGAAGCAAAGCCCACGAAATATTTACCGCCAGCACGAGGAGAGAATGTCATGTTTACAGCAAACGAAGCCTGTGCAGGCGATTTACCTTTATATTTTTCTACAACATCAGAAAATTTTACGCCGATAGAGTTTTCCCATAAGGCTTGAGCTTCGCGCATGGATTCTTGGGCTGTAAGAACTTGATCTTTCGGTCCAGAGTTAGACGCCGTCCAACCCACGCGGTCATCGCCGCTGTGGCGGTAAGTTCCCGGAACAGAACTAGAATCTTTAATTCCATCTAAATGATTACGACTGATATCACCTTTTGAATTTTTCAATAAGGCTGCATTAAAGTTTGAAAAATTTAAATGGTCGTAACCTAAACCGCGCGATTCAAAACCACCGGTTTTAAAAAGAACAAAAGATAAATCATCGTCACCGAATATAGAACGAATGCCTGAATCCCAAACTTCCCAAGTTGTTGGGGCTGGTTTGTAGATAAACGACGGCATCATTTCTATCTGGCGGGCGCTTTCATAACTTGTGCGATCAACAAAACGAAGCAAACGGTATTCGGCCAGTTCTGCGATGTTGATTCCGATTGCTGCAAAATAGTTTTTAACTTTGCCGTAGCGATCCTGAATTTCACAATCTTTTTGAAAAAGTTTGGCTTTGCGTGGGTTTTCTTGCGGAAGTTTAAGATAGCTATCGCACTCAGCGTGGGCTGCAAGAGTGACCCAAAATGAGACAAAAAATAGAGCTAACTTTTTCATGGCCGACTTCCTCTCAAGACGAAGCAATACAATGCGAGAAGCGCTCCACAGGGAAAGCTGTTTTAGAGGAGGTGATTGTCGACAGCTTTTACAGATGACGTAAAGTGCTTAACCCTGATTTAAACCCGATCCATAGGATTTTCTCTAAGATTTCAGGGTTTAATGAGAAGTGGTCGGCAAAAAACATTTCATAGTTTTGAGGGCGGGGCGCGATGTAGACATAATCTACTTCAGGCTTAAAGATTAAATTTTTCTCGATAGCGCTTAAGATTTTTTTTGTTAATTCAGAAGATAAACCTTCGGTTGCGCAGATTTTTTTAAGTTCGCCGTAAAGTTTTTTCTTCTGATCTTGATATTGAATTGAACGCGCTACTTTTTGTTCTAAAACCTGGTAAAGCGCCTGGTTTACAATGGCCGGAATTCCGTATTTATGTAACGAACCCATTTCTTCGGCGTAGTGATAAGGTTGCATCGAATAAGAGGCGATAATTAAATCCGCGCCATGATCAGCCGCCACGTGTGTGCTTAAAGTATCGCGAATTTCTCCGTCATACAGATAAATCTCTTTTTTATAATCAGGTAAATTAATCGGGTAGGGTGCAAAAACCGGCGGAAGAGCTGTTGATGCTGCCACGGCTTCAGAAACCTTTGAAGTTCCAAGGTATAAGGCGTTTTCGTCTTTACTGTTTTCTAAGTAGTTACCAAAAACCACCTTGCGGGAATGGTTCAGTTGTGTGGCGATAATATAAAGTTCAACACCTAAGCGTGAAAACTCGTTTTCATCTAAAACGTATTTGCGTAAATAGCGTTCAATACCGTTAGTGTTAAATAAGCCGTTAAGTTTGAAACCTTCTTTTAAAAAGACTTCAAGCCCCCCAGTTAAAATTGATTTACGAAATAATGTTTCAGGTAAAAAACTTAAAATACGGGCACTGTTAATATTAAACATGTGGCGGTAACCGATAGGTTTTAAGTTCTCTTCGTCAGGAACAGTGTAGAATGGCGAATCTCCAGCCCCCACCTGAAAGGCTGTAATTAAAGATTCAATTGATCGGCCCGAAGCTAAAACGGCACTGACAAACGCGCCGGCACTTGAGCCCACATAAGTTTGAATCTTTGGACCCTTGGTATTGCGGATTTGAACGGACTCTTTTGTTCCACCTTCAAAGATAAATCCTTTTTCTTTCAGCGCTAAGCAGACGCCAATATGAAACGCGGCCGCTTTAATTCCGCCGCCACTTAATACTAAGGCAATCTTTTTCTTATCGTGAATATTCACCGACATAAGACTAGTTAAGCACGATCAAGGTCTAGTGTAAACCCCACCAAAGTCGTGACTACTCACGGTTTTTGCTTAAATAATGACGCAATTTTTTGGATAGCCACGTCAAAAGTCTGGAATGAAAAAAGTCTAGAATCCTTGTTTGACAAGCCTTTCGGCTGTGCTAGGCTTGAATAGTCACCAGGAGGCCTAAAGAATGTGGTTACCTTTAGCTGAATACTCAATGAAACATAAAGTGAGTATTTCCACGTTAAGACGTCGGATTAAGGCTGAGGACATTCAATACCGCTTGGAAGACGGAAAATATTTTATTTTCGACACAGACCCAACAGCTACAACAACAACAACTGTCGAAAATAGAATGAGCAACCAAGGTTTTGCCGAAGGCAAAACCCATAATAGTGCTGAGGCCCATCGCCCCTCCCTAAAGAGTGATTCTTCAGCAGTTATGGAAGCTTCAGCCAAAGCCGAAGGTGAATCCGTGATCACCGCAGCCAACCGTTTATTAACGGATCTGAAAAAAGCCTACACGCAAGTGTTACAAGAAAAAGAAGAACAAATTGTTTCGTTAAAAGAAGAAATCACTGATTTACGTACATTAGTTCGCGTTCTTGAATCTGAAAACCAACGCTTGAATCAAAAAAATAACCCGCAATACACGGGCTATTCTCGCGAACAAAATTTAGATTATTAATAATTTACGCTAAAGCTTGGTATTTGCTATAGGCTGTGTAGATCAACTGCACGGCAGCTGCAAATAATAATACGTTCGTGACTCTAAAGAACCATTTGTAGTGAAGTTTTCCTAAAGTTTTTTGTAATAAAACATAAATCACATACGAAACAACAACAGCTAAACCAATTTGTAACGATAAGTTTATTAACTTATTCGCCGTAGCTTCGATTAATTCACCACTTAAAAATAAAACTGTTTCTAAACCTTCACGGGCTACCGCTAGAAAAGCAATTAAGCTTAAGCTGATTAAACTTTGTTTGCTTAAAGCCGTTTCTACTTTTTCAGTTAGGTCAGATTTTAAATTTTTAGCGTTTTTATGCATCCACCACATAACATGGATAATCATTAAGCCGGCCACTAAAGGAAAGCCGACATCAATGTAGTTCATCGTCGACTCAGAAACGGCGTCTGGAATAAACATGATCGAAGTGCCCAGTGCGATACTTACAAAAATACCCGCTAGCACACCGAAAACTAAAAACATCCAGTGTTTTTTTGTCGTTGTTTCATCTTTTTTTAAAACCGAAGTTAAGATGCCGATAATTAATAAGGCTTCTAAACTTTCGCGTAACACGATAGAAAATGTTGTCCAGTTCATAAACACCTTTACTTAACGACGATTTTACCTTGGCAAGTGTCCATATGAAATTCACCAAAGATGTCGTATTCGCCAGCTGTTAAAGGTTTAACTTTAAATTTAGCTGTGCGTTTTGGTGGAATAATTTTTTCGATTTTTAAAGAATTACTTTCAAATTCTTCAGCCGTGTTATCAGTGTTTACGACTTCGATAGTGAAAGCCGTGTTTGCAGGAACTTCAAGTACACTTGGATTCATAGTTCTGTTTTTAAGTTCGATCTTAAAAGTTAGATCTTCTGCAAAAGCTAAATTAGAAAATAATAATAACGATAATAGCATAAAAGTTTTTCCTTACCGGTTATAAAGAGTTCACAAATTTAATAACTTCAGTGCGCGCTGCTGCTGGAAGAGCTGCAAATTTATCGCGGCTCATTTGCGCTTCGCCACCGTGCCATAAAATAGCTTCTTCGATAGTCGCTGCACGGCCGTCATGTAAAAAACCGCCACGTGCATTGATTGTTTTTGTTAAACCAATACCCCAAAGAGCACGGGTTCTCCAGTCGCGGCCAGAGGCCTGAAAATCACGACGGTTATCAGATAAACCTTCACCCATGTCGTGAAGTAATAAATCAGTGTACGGCGCAATTCGTTGATAACTTAAAGCTTCAATTGAATGTTTGCCTGTTACAAATTCAGGTTGATGGCAATTAGCACAACCCACAGTTTTAAATGTTTTACCGCCAGAGATAATGTCAGCTTCTAAGTACCCTTGACGACGGCTTGGTACCGCTAAAGTTTGTGAGTAGAACACCACATTAAAAGCGTCTTCATCGTTAAGGTTAACTTCTTTTTTAAGTGTCGGTAAAATACTTTCGATTAACGGTGTGCCAGCAATGCTTTCTTCAGGAAAGAAAGAGTTTGTTACGCCCATGTCACCACGAAAAGCACCTAAACCTTGATGTAATACTGAAGGTGTGTTGGCTTTTAAACCAAAACGGCCAAGACTATAAACGTTTACGAAATTATTTTTTTGTTTTTCAACATCGTAAACCCAGTTAGGGCGGCCTTTTACACCCCAAGCTGATAAATCACGATCTGCTAAAGCTAAAATATCTTTTTGTTCGATAGCTTCAAGCAAACCTAAACCGATCATCGGAGGAGTCATACGAGGCCCCATGCGCACATCACTTTGAAAAATGCGGCTTGTGGCATTACCTGATTCATCTATTGATAAATCGTAAGGATTTCTAATTTCAAAAATAGGTTTTTTAAGTTTAACAACTTGTCCGTCGGGATAAGTAAATTCTGAATACTCATATTTCATCCAAACTTCAGCTTGTCCAACGTTGGGTGCATTTTTACGTAAATGATAACTGCCTAAATGAAATAGTTGAGTCGAGTAGCCGGGAACAGGAGTCGGTTCGCCGTGTAATGCATTTGCTACATACGCATTGATTTTAGGTTCGATGCTGATTCTTAAAAAGATCGCTTCGTTTTGGCCAAGCTTTGTCCAGGCATTGTTATTCACAACAGGCAAAGATCCGCGGCCATCGCGGATATGGCAACTGGCACAGCTGATATTATTGTAAGCTGGGCCTAAACCATAATCTGAACGGGTAGGGTCATCAGAAAAGTTTTTTTCAAATAACCCGTCGCCAGTAATATGTTTTTCAGTTAATTCCGGCGACAGTGTTGTCACCGGTTGTTTGAAAGAAACAACGGAACCGAAGTTTGCTAGATAGCTGCCTTCGCCGCCAAGATTTCTTTGTAACACGTAGCTATCGTCAAAAATAATTTCAGCTTGAGAGTTAATACTTAAGAAAATAAATGCGAGTAATAAAGAAATCTTCATCGGTAAGTCCTATTGGAATAGAGGTAATACTTCGCTTTCCACTAATTGGAAAAGCGAGTTCAAGTCGTTGATAGCTTCAGTTGCTAAAGCACGGCCTTGTTCGTTAAGGATAGCTTTGTTGTACGGAATGCCAGTGCCGCCACCGATGTTGTTGATTTTTTGCATCGCCTGTAAAATTCTTTGTTCTACACGGTTAGCTAACTCAGGGTTATTTTGTGCGATAACATCTTTAAGACCTGCACCTTTGTGAGCACCGTAAGTGCCAGTGTAGATGTTGTAAACGCTACGGATATTGTTTTCGAAATCTGCTAATGAATTCCAAGAATATGGTGATTCAACTAACTCAACATTGGCGTGAGAGATATCGCCACCTAATGGATCAGATAATTTACCGTTAGCCACTTCGTCTAAGATGCCTAGAATACCATTAACGTACTCAAATAATACGGCTTGCTCAGAAGAGTAGATCGGATTGTCTAAACCTGGTTTAGAAATTACATCAATATAACCAGGCATAGAAGAATCGTCTGGATCTGCTTGAGTTGTCCAAGCGTAGTGTAATTTGTGTGTGTATTCAGCTTGTAATGTAGCTGTCGCAATTAAGTAGTCGAATTGTTGTTGCGTAAAGCTTGCGATGTCTTTTGTGTTTGAATCAATACCGCTACCGAATAAAAGATATTCTAAAGTATGAAAACCCTGAAGGTTAACGCCTAATGGTCTTACGTATTCAGTTGTGATTTTTTGTCCAGAACTTAAAACTGAATCTAAATCAATACGGCTTAATGGCCAAGTGTCGATCATTGGATCAATACCTAAAGAATCAACGGGGCCGTATAAGAAAGATTCTGAAGCCTCCCAAGGAACACGTGCGGCAATCCAAGATTGTTGCGCTTTAACTAAATTTTCTTGTGTGCGGTTAGCTTCAAGATTTTTAACAGCAACTAACATATCTGCTGATCTAGCGGCTAAGTCTGCGTAAGTTTGTAAGATAACATTTTTAGAAACGTTATCGATCACTGATTTTTCAAGTGGGCCGGCTACTGCAACCGATCCGAAAATTAACGTGGCTACCACGAAGTTTACTAGTTTCATTGTTTTTTTCCTTCTGTGCGCTTGCATCGCACATCGTTTTAGAATTCGCCGGTATCCATGTTGAAGCTAAGAACAAAGTGCTTAGTTTCAGGAAGACCGTCTAATTTTGTTTTTTCTTTATAATAGTGCATTTTGATATGAGTGATTTCGTCCATCTTGTACGATAGACCATAACCGTTATGAACCACTTCATATCTTGGATCTTTTGTGATTGTTCCTTCAGTTTCTGCAAAAGTATTTACGTGCTCGTATTGGCCGAAAACATTTACAGTTTCTGTCACATCAAAATTTAACTGATACACTTGTAAGTCAGCTTTTGAACCTAGAGCCGCAAAGCTTTTTGGTTTGGCTACACCACTTAATGTGGCGTTGGCTAAGGCCACTTCTTCAGAATTTTGTAAAGAACCCTTCACGTGTTCAGTCATAATTCCTAAACGGTCAAAAAACTTCCATTGTAAAAGTGCAGTGTACACATTTACAGTCGCTGGAACGATTAACTTATCTAATTTATAACGGTTGTTTTGTGTGTCGCCCGTGTAATAGTGAACGCTGATGCCGCGGCCATAAACCACATCACCAAACTCTAAACCTACAGTGTAAGCTAAATTGTCGGCGTTAATATTTTCGAATTGTTTTTGGTAACCGCCACCGATCCAGTTGTATTTACGGAAAAACTCAGAGTTTAAACCACTCACAACACCGGCATAGATACTGAAATCACCTAAGCGGGTTTTTGACTGTAAGCCCAGCTCGTTCCACTCTTGTGGTAAAATGCGCGCCTCTAATTGTGAAGGCGCATTTGAACTATATAATAGGGGAGAATTGATGGCGTTATTTAAAGTGATCGCAACCGGTGACTTACCAATGTAAAGTTCAGTTTTTGGTGTGACTTTTTTTAGTAAGAAGGCTTCAGAGACAACAACCTCACCACCTTTTTCAACTTCAGTTTCAAATTCACCGAACTCTTCAAAATTATCAAACTCAACCGCCGAACCAACACCGCCGTGTTCGTATTCAACTTCAAATTCAAACTTATTGTTTGGATTAAGTTGAATTTCGTATTCAGCTTCGATGGCTTTCATATCGAAAGTTTTGCGCTGGTAGGGTGAAAGGTTATTTACCGTTTTGAATTGGTCTTCTTGAATGAATTGAAATTCGCCAACATATCTTTGTTTAAAAGAGTAGTCGTATTGAGCGTAAACAAATTGAGAGATAAATAATAAAAGTACAGACAGTAGTGATCGCATAGATGGCTGTCTATAAATGATGGTTCAGAAATTTAAAATAGAGGCACGAAAAAAAAATGTAATTGAAAACGCAGTAAGAGCTAAATGAAATCGAAATGAGAAGTGGTTTTGTTGTGGAACCGAGTACTCGCTCTAAATGTAAAAATTAGTTAGTCGCTGTTTACTTGAATTAACGATTTAAGAATAAAAAAAGCCCGGATATTTCTATCCAGGCTTTTTGTTAATTTACTTTTCTATCAGCAAACTAAGCAGCTGCTGACTTCGTTGATCCTTTTTTCGGATCTTTCTTAGCGCTTGGTTTGTTTTTCGTGAAGCGATCAGATTTCTCGAAAGCTACAGCGAAAACTTCGTCTAAGTTTTCTGCTAAGATGAAATTCATCTTATCTTTGAAAACTTGTGGGATGTCTTCTAAATCTTTTCCGTTAGCCATAGGGATGATCACGTTAGTGATTCCTAAGTTAAGTGCCGCTAAGCACTTCTCACGGATACCGCCTACTGGTAATACGCGACCTTGTAAAGTCACTTCGCCAGTCATCGCGATGTCGTTTCTTACTGGCGTGCCAGTTAATAAAGAAACTAAAGCTGTTGTTAACGTGATACCTGCTGAAGGACCATCTTTAGGGATAGCGCCTGCTGGTAAGTGAACGTGAACATCAAATTTTTCAAACATCTCTTGTTCGATACCTAACTCGTCCATATGAGCACGAGCATAAGACATCGCCGCATGAGCAGATTCTTTCATTACGTCACCTAATTGACCGGTAAGCATCATAGATCCTTTACCTTTCATTTTAAGTGCTTCGATAAGAAGAACTTCACCACCAGCTTGAGTCCAAGCTAAACCTTGAACTACACCTACTGAAGGCTCAATCATTTTGTCATCACGTAAGAAACGTGGAGGACCTAATAATTCAGGAACAGTTTGCGCTGTTACTTCTACGAAATTAGATTCGTTCATAACAACTTTTTTAGCTACTTTACGGCAAACAGAACCAACTTCTCTTTCTAAGTTACGTAAGCCTGCTTCGCGAGTGTATCCTGCGATTAAGAACTTAATACCTTCATCAGTGAATTTGATATTATCTGATGTGATACCGTTGGCTTCCATCTGTCTGTTAATTAAATGCTTTTTAGTAATAAATAATTTATCATTCTCTGTGTAACCAGGGATGTAGATCATTTCCATACGGTCACGTAAAGCTGGTGGAATATTTTCAACCACGTTAGCTGTCGCGATGAATAGAACTTTCGATAAATCGAAATCTACATTTAAATAGTTATCACGGAAAGTTGTGTTTTGTTCTGGATCTAACACCTCTAACATTGCAGAAGCTGGGTCACCTCTGAAATCAGAAGCCATTTTGTCGATCTCATCTAACACGATAACCGGATTTTTAGTTTTACATTGACGTAAAGCTTGCACGATTTTACCTGGCATAGCTCCAACGTATGTTCTTCTGTGACCGCGGATCTCAGCTTCGTCTTTTACGCCGCCAAGTGCGATACGGAAGTATTCACGACCCATTGCCTTTGCAATTGAGCGACCTAAAGATGTTTTACCTACGCCCGGAGGACCAGAAAAACATAAGATAGGACCCTTCATTGTCGTTTTTAATTTTCTTACAGCTAAAAATTCCATTACACGGTCTTTAGCTTTTTGTAATTCATAGTGATCGTCATCTAGAACTGCTTTTGCATGAGCTAGATCATGAATGTCTTCAGTTTGTTTATTCCACGGAAGATCAACCATCCAGTCTAGGTAAGTACGAACCATAGTTGCTTCAGAAGCATCTGGGTGCATACGCTCTAAACGGTTTAATTGTTTTAAGGCTTCAGCTTGAACAGTTTCAGGCATACCTGCATTCATTAATTTATTACGTAATTCTTCCATCTCTTCAGATTTAGAATCCTGAGCTGCGTTTTCACCTAACTCAGATTTGATCGCTTTCATTTGATCGCGTAAGAAATTTTCGCGTTGATTTTTGTGTTGGTCTTCGCGAGAGTTACCACGTAATTTAGCCTGAGCTTGTAATACTTCTAACTCAGAAGCTAAAATTTGGCACACTAGGGAGAGGCGTTCTTTAGCGTCAGTTGTTTCTAAAACTTTTTGAGCTTCTTGTACTTTCACACCTAAGTTAGATGCGATTAAGTCAGCGATGCGACCTGGATCAGTAACATCATCTAATACTAATAAGATATCTGGAGATAAAGCTTTACCAAGAGCGATGATTTTTTCGATCGACTCTTTCGCTGTGCGAACTAAAGCTTCGATTTCAGCAGGAGTAGTTGCAGAATTTTTATCTTCGATTTTTTCGATAGCCACTTCATAACTACCGGTTGTTTTAGTAAATGAAGTGATTTGCGCTTTCGCTTCACCTTGGATAAGGATTTTTACGCGGCCATCAGAAAGTTTTCTCATGCGCATAATTTTCGCTACAGTACCAACTTTGTAAATTGTGTCTGGTGTAGGATTTTCTTCAGCGATATCTTTTTGTGATGCTAAAAAGATAAGGCGATTTTTAGCTAAAGCATCTTCTACTGATCTGATCGATGATTCACGTCCTACGAAAAGTGGGATGATCATGTAAGGGAATACAACGATATCTCTTACTGGTAACATCGGTAGAGTTTGTGGTACTTCAACTGGTTGATTATCAAAAGTCATGTCGGCTCCTGTTTCTTAAGAAACTCATCGGAGCAAAATGAATCAGCTTGAATGATTTTAAGTCTGGATTTTAAAAATTTGTTAAAAACAAGACTGACATCCATGTCAGCGGGTCTCATTCCGTGAGAAAACCTTGAGTTTTCATAGATACTTTAGGCTGGAATTAAACGACCGCTTATTGGAATAGTCCTGAATTTTGCGAATGCTCTTCGTGCTCTTCCATGCAGTTGATGCAGAAAGGAGTCAAAGGTCTAGCTTGTAAACGTTTGATCGCAATTTGTTCTCCGCAAGATTCGCATTCACCGTAGGTGCCATTAGCAAATTTTGAAAGAGTTTTTTCAATTAGAACAAGAGATTTTCTCTCACGTTCATGAAGTTGAATTGAAATATTATTTTGTTGTTCTTGAGCTGTTTGATCGCCTTCATCAGAAAGTTTTGAAACATCTAATTGCGCTAACTTAAACTCGTTATCACGGTTTAAGATTTCGCTCTTTTGCAATAATAATGAATCTCTGATGATAGTCAGTTCTGGCGACATATTTAAAGCTTCTACGTTGTCGGTTTTTTTCACCAAATCCCCCTCACTGACATTCGCCAGTTGAAATGTTGAAACACATCCGAATCTGGCGCGATAATTCACTTAAAGAGGGATTTCTGTCATCAAAAAACACCGCGTAAAAAGCTGTTCAGATTCTTACGCGAAATCTGTAATTTGTAGAATCAAAAAGCAAGATAACCTTTGCCTGCTTTTTTTGTTTGCGACTCGCGGATTTCTGCCCCTTCAATGCTCAGGCGTGTCCAAGGAATGGCCAGTAAACGCTCAGTCTCGATCAGCTCATCCGTTTCTTCGCAGATCCCGTAGTTTCCGCTTTCGATGCGGCCTAGAGCCATTTCGATTTCTAATAATTGGGTTTTCATTCTTGTTTGTGCGATTAAAAAATTATGCTCTTCTTGATGAGCTGCAGAGAGATCACTTTCATCACCGCGGGATTTATCAACCAGATTAAAATCGGCAGCCATTGTTTTCATTTGATTCAGAATATTGCTTTTGAAATTTAAAAGTTTTGTTCTGCAAACCTGAACCGTTTGTTCTGATAAAAAATCCTTTTTCATCGAAACCCTCCCACCGTGTTTTAAGGACTAGACTATCTGCTAGCTCTTGGACATTGGATGCAGGTGGGGGAAAAAGCGGTTAGCGCCCGGTGAAAAAAGTCGCAAAATGTTCTTAAATCGTAGCTAATTTGGACTAAAGTCGACCTTGTTTTATAAAAGCAAGGCCGAATTGTTAAAAGAAGGGGTCTGCCGTGGGCAGATCAAAACAAATTTACTCAGTTTTTTGAATAGCGCCTTCTGTAAGGCTAAAGATATGTAACGGGCGTTCAATCTCGTGGTTGTTATTCATGCGTATTTCGCTGTAGGCGCCCTGTTTGCGGCCTAAGATACCTAACTGGTAGGCTAACGAGCTGCGGCTGATAGAGCTGCTGCCAATGGCGTCTTTTAAGATTTTAGCAGCTTCGTAAATCTGAGCTTCAACAATCGTTGGCTCTTCTTCGTACTTTGTAACGTATTTGCTGTGAAAATCTGATTTCTTTTGGTCATCAACAGATAGGTTTGCATCCACAAAAAAGACATTGCTCGTGTTGTTACCTACGCGGCGGTACAGGTCTGGCGTGTTCCAAAGATTTGTTCCTAAGTAGGTCATTTGTGTCACGTCGTTGTTTTTCATAAACGCCATGATTTGGCCTAAAGCTTTTCCGCTGTCTGGAACAAATAACACATCGAAATCCACAATCGGAGGTAAGATATTTTCTTGGGCTTCGTGCTCGCGTGTACTTTTCTTTTTGTTAGGTTCTAATTCTTTTTGTTTTTTCTTTTTTTCAGCGATCTCTTTGAGTCTGGCCTGATACTCTTCAGAACGGGCATCGACATAGTAAGTGCCAACTAATTTTTTAATATAAATATCTAAGTTTGTGTCTTTTGGATCATAGGCTTGCGCGGCCACAACTTCGCCACCACCGGCTAAAACTAAATCCCAATATTTATTGGCAAATTCAGTTCCGTAGGCATCGTTTGGATAAAGAATGGCAAAACGTTTTGCATTTAAATTTTTAAAAGCGTGCTGTAAAAGCCTAGCCACCTGCATTTCAGGAGTTACCGAATTTCTGAAAGTGTATTCAGCATCTGTTGTTAAACCTGATTTTTGTGAGAACGAAAAAAACGGAACCTGAAAAAATTCAGCTTTAGATGAAATGTTTTGCGCTTCTTTTGAACTTAAACCACCTAAGATCGCCACAACATGGTCATCACGTAAAAGTTTTTCTACACCTTGTGAAGCTAAGTCCGGATTACTTTGGCTATCGTAAATTGCTAATTGAAAATTGCTTTTTTCTTCAAGACCAAGACCTAAACGAATAGCGTTTAAAGCGCGCTGGCCAAGACTTGCATTTTTTCCGGTGATCGGAAGAATCACGCCGATTTTTTGCGCGTCAGAATCATAACTAATGGTTGAACGAGGTTTTTCTTTTTTATCTTCGTTAAAATCAAAGTGTTTAACATCTGGAACCACCACAACCGGCTGTGGCGCTGAAACGATAGCTGCTTGCGGAGTTGCGGCCACAGCGGCCGGAAACGGACTGTAAATTGTTGAAGGGGCAGCTTGAGTGTTGCTGCTTTCAATCGCCGCGTATTCATTTTTTTTCGAAGGAATCGTTTTGTGATGAGTCTGAATTGAAGGGGTGCTTGTGCAACCATGAAACACAGCTAATGCAGCTAACGTGATAATTATTTTTTTCATTATTTACGAGACCTCAATAAATTTTCTAATTTTTCTTTATAAGTTTTTACCAGCGGTGTTTCTTCAGCATAGCGGTTAAGCTCTTCTAAAAGTTCTTTTTGGCGACTGTTCGTTTTTTGCGGAGTGTCCACTAAAAGACGAACCAGCATATCGCCATTACCGATGCCACCAATGCGCGGAAAGCCTTTACCTTTTAAACGTAAAACCTGGCCTGAATAAATTCCCGCAGGAATTTTAATTTGCGCTTTGCCGGTTAAGGTTGGAATTTCAATTTCAGTTCCTAAAATGGCTTCTGTGTATTTCACCGGAAGATCTAACATCACATCAGCGTCTTCGCGTTTAAATAATAAATGCTCTTGCAGATTAATGATCACGTAAAGATCACCGGCTGCTCCAGAAGTGGGTTTATCACCTTCTTCAGATAATTTTAAACGCTGACCTTCTTTAACGCCCGCAGGAACAGTGACAGATAGTTTAGCCGCCTCTTCTTTGTTACCTACTTGGCGAACAAAGCTAATGACTTTTTCTGTACCCGTAGCGGCTTCTTCAAAGGTAATTGATAACGTGTAGCGAAGATCGGCACCTTTACGTGCAGAGCCTCTTTGTGAGGATGAAGAACGCGTACGCGCACCTCCGCCACCAAAGGCTTCGCCAAAAATATCACCGAATAAATCGTTGATATCGGCCTGGCCAAAACCGCCACCAAAGGGGTTTCCGCCACCACGGCCGAAAGGATTTCCGCCCTGTGCGCCACCGGCTCCGCCGAAAGGGTTACCGTTAACGCCAGCGTGACCAAACATATCGTAATTTTTTTTCTTTTCAGCGTCGCTTAAAACTTCATAGGCCTCAGAAATTTCTTTAAATTTTTCTTCAGCCTTTTTATTTCCCTGATTTTTATCCGGATGATACTGCATCGCTAATTTGCGGTAAGCCTTCTTAATCTCTTCGGGAGAAGAGGATTTAGTAACGCCTAATGTTTGATAAAAATCTTTTTTACTCATAATTACGCTTTAGGGGCTGTTGCTACGACAACCTGACCCATGCGGATCACCTTGTCGTGCAGTTTATAAGGTTTTTTGAAAACTTTTGTAATGTGACCTTCAGGAACCTGAGTCGTAGGTTCTGCGCTGATGGCTTCATGAACTTGAGGGTTAAACGGCTGATTTTCACTAGGCACTTCGGCAATACCGTGTTTGCTTAAAGTTTCTTTTAATTCTTTCGCCGTCATTTCAACGCCGTTTTTAAACGTTTGCACAGTTTCCGGAGTCACTTTTGTTTGTAGGGCACGCTCAAAATTATCCATCACTTCTAAAATATCGCGGCCGATACGTTCGATACCGAATTTTAAAAGATCAGCTCTTTCTTTAATGGCGTGCTTTTTGTAATTATCAAATTCAGCACGTAAATATAAATATTCGTTTTTCCATTTTGCAGTCTCTTCTTGAGCTTGCTCTAAATCAGATTTCATTGGGGTTACAGTCGCGCCACCTTCAGCACTAGCGCCAGCGGCCGAATTTTCTGCACCATTTTGAGTATTGTTTTTTTCATCTGCCATAGGGTCCTCGCATATTCAAAATATTAACCCTTAAAGTGTGAGTTTTATATAGAAAATGTCAATGCGAAAGGGGCAGATTTTTTACTCTGAAATATCACTGGCTAAAAACGTGAATTTTTCAAAAATTTGATTACTAATAAGCACACCTTTATGCGTGAGCTTTAAATGATTATTTTCTAGTGCAATTAGCCCATGTTGAAGCATGGGTTGCGCGATTTCTAGGGCTTTATGACTTGCTGGTGTGTCGAATTTAGTCTCTAAACGAGCCAACGAAAGACCTTCTGCAACGCGCAGTGAGGTATGACAAAAGTCGGTAAGTGCCTGATGTTTTTCAAGGCGCTCAATTTGATTATCAGGAAGCACAGATAATTCACCGCGAATTTGTTTTTCATAAACATCGATGTTGTTCGGGTTCCAAAAACGGTGACCCCATTCAGAAGTTTTTGAATATGAATGGGCACTAAGTCCCAAGCCCCAATAGCTGTGATCATCCCAGTACAAGCGGTTATGGCGTGATTCTTTACCCGGCAAGCTGTAATTAGAAATTTCATAACGATTGAAGTTTTTTGCGGTCAAGTGTTGATGAATAATATCAAACATTTCAACTTGCTCATCTTCAAGCGGGCGATTTTTCGATAAAGGGTGCGATTCAGGTACAGTCAGGCAATAAGGTGAAATATGGGACGAGCCGATTTCCACAGCCATTTCCACATCAGATTTAAGTTCTTCGACAGTTTGTGTTGGTAACGCAAAAAGTAAATCGAATGAAAAATTTAATTTGTAACGTTTCAGCAGGTCTAAAGTCTGAAGTGTTTGCTTGGCATTATGTTCACGCTTAACCATTTTCAATAAGCGATCGTGAAAGGTTTGCGCGCCTACGCTAAAGCGATTAACCCCGGCCGATAAATAATGTTCTATTTTACGTTCGTCGATTGTCGCAGGGTTTATTTCAATTGTGATTTCTGCATCAGGACCAGTTGTTAACCCATGCTTGTTGAGTTCAGAAATCAGTCCTACAATAAGATCAGAAGAAATTAAACTCGGAGTACCGCCTCCGAAATACACCGTATTTAATTTTTTTTCGGTGTCCGGCGAAAAACCAAAGTAGTGTTTTCGTAAAGGGATTTCTTCTTTGACCAAAGCTACATATCTTTCAGGATTTAAAATTTCTGATTGTACATAAGTAGCAAAGTCGCAATACGAGCAGCGCTGAATGCAGTATGGGATATGAATGTAGATTCCAAATTGTTCAGTCGCAGACATAAAGGAAAGTTATAGATGAAACAGATTAAATTTCAACTTAAAAACAAGCTTAAAGTCATTCTTATTCCAAGCCATAAATCTCCTGTGGTCAGCGTGCAGATGTGGGTTAAAACCGGAAGCGCCGACGAGAAAAAAGGTGAAGAGGGTATTTCTCATTTTATCGAACACTTGGTTTTTAAAGGTACACAGAAGTTTAAAGTGGGTGAAATCGCGTCCTTGGTTGAGGCTTCTGGCGGGGAATTAAACGCCTATACGTCGTTTGACCAAACAGTATTTTATGTCACGATTTCAAAAACTTTTCAGGATGTAGCTTTAGATGTGGTTTCACAAATGATGGGGCACCCGACATTTGATCCCGATGAAACACACAGTGAACGCGAAGTTGTTTGCGAAGAAATTAAAATGGGTCAGGATTCTCCGGGCCGTCAGTCTTCGCAATTATTATTCAGTTCGGTCTTTAAAAAGCACGCTTACGGTATTCCGGTCATTGGTTACGAGAAAAACGTAAGATCGTGGCCTGTAAAAAAATTAAAAAGTTTTTATCAATCAAGATATGTTCCCTCGAACATGTGCTTAATTATTTCTGGTGATTTTGAAGAAAAAGCCATGCGTGAAAACGTAGAAAAATACTTTTCTTCATTTAAACCTTACAAACTTAAAAAAATTAAACGCACCGTTGAGCCAAAAGCTAAAAAAGTAACTTACAAAGTAAAACACAAAGACTTAAAAGAAAGTAATTTTAACTTAGCTTTTCCGGCTCCTGCCATTAAACACAAAGACGTGCCGGCCCTCGATGTGATGGCTATGGTTTTAGGCCAGGGTGAAACAAGCCGTTTATTTTCAAAATTACGTCTGCAGTCAAGCTTGGTCAGCAGTGTTTCAAGTTACAGCTACACTCCGCAAGACCCAGGGCTATTGGCGTTAAGCTTTAAAGTTTTAGAGCAGGATCCAAAAATTGCTTTTGAAGGTATTTACCACGAAATCGAAAAAATTAAGAACGAAGAAGTGTCGTGGGAAGAAATTCGTAAATCAATTATCAATATTTCTTCAGAACAGTTTTATTCGATTGAAACAGTAGATGGCATCGCGAGCAAAATCGGCTCGTCGCAATTTTACATGAATGATAGCATGGCTCATGAAAAATATTTAAAGATGATCCAAAAGATCACACCTAAAGATGTTATGCGTGTGGCAAAAAAATATTTAGACCCTAAAGTGGCCTGCTATTCTGTTTTAGGTCCACAGCCAGAAAAAGACTTTGAAAAATTACTTAAAGATTCGCATAAGTGTTGGTTAAACCTAATCGAATCGCAGAAAAAAGAAAAACGTCCAAAAGCAAAAAACAAACCGGCAAAAATTCCGAAAATTGTTTTTAAAGATATTAAAAAAACCGAAAAATCAGCTATCGAAGTCCTGACAACTAGTCACGGAACGCGTGTGATCTTTGAAAAGTCGCAAGAAATTCCAACGGTGTCAGCTCGTTTACTTTTGGGCGGTGGCGCTCGTATTGAATCACCTGACAAAATGGGCTTATCAGAACTTTTAGGCCGCTCCTGGTTGGGCGGCACAAAAAAAAGATCTGAACACCAAATTTTAGAAATGATTGAAGAATCTGCCGCGGGTCTTGCACCTTTTACCGGTAAAAACACCGTCGGTTTTTCATTAGATTACATGAAACCTTTCGAAGGAAAAATCGTGGGTCTTATGGAAGAATTGTTTTTAGAGCCTGATTTTGTTCCAGGTATTATTGACCGTGAACGCCAGGCTATGCAGCGCCAAATTCACGCCAAAGAAGATCAGCCATCGTATTTATGCGGTAAGCAGTTTGTTAAAAACATGTTTCCTAACCATCCGGTGTCTTTTGATCAGTTGGGCACGATTGAAACAACTAACAATATTGCAGTACCTGATTTGATTAACTATTTAAACACAGTTAAATCATCAAAAAATATGCTGGCTGTCGTTGTTGGTGATTTTGATAAAAAAACATGGATGGACAGCATTGAACGTTTAGAAAAACAGTTCAGCCGTTCACCGCGCTTACTTAAGAAAGTAGACTACAAACCGATCGTTAAAAATGAAAAGTATTTTACTGAAAAGAATAAAGAGCAATCGCACGTTATTGTGGGCTGGCAGGGCATTGATATCACTGATCATGACCGTTATGCACTTCATGTCATTCAAGCCATCATGGCGGGCCAGGGCGGACGTTTATTCGTTGAACTTCGTGATAAAAATTCTTTAGCTTATTCAGTCTCTCCGATTCGTATGGAAAGTTTAGAGTGCGGTTATTTCGGCGGATATATTGCGTGTTCTCCGGATAAAGTTGATAAGGCGATTAAAATGTTTCATCAAGAATTTGAAAAAATCAGAAGCACACTTGTTCCACAGGGCGAACTTGACCGTGCTAAAAGATATTTAATCGGGCAAAACGATATTGGTTTACAAAGAAAATCAGCTTTATGTAATACGATTGCTTTTGATGATTTTTACGGAAACGATTTTAACGAATCACTTCATATCGATAAAGTGTATAACAGCATTACTTCAGAAGATGTAAAGCGTGTGGCTGAAAGATTATTTAGTCAGCCGCATATCACAAGTATCGTTGGAAAAAAGACAGCCTAGCTTAAGCCTGAACCTAGCTTGATTTTTTAAGCTGGGTATTGGGATCAAAAAACTGCGGCGAAATCTTTTTCGCCGAATAGTTTATTCTGTGAATCACATCCGGAACATAACCTGTTACATCAAGTTTTCCGGATTTGTTGCGTGTAAAAATCGGCGAACGGGTAATGATATCAATTTCCATTCCGGTAAGTTCAATGATTTCTGAAATTTGGCGGCGTCCATCAGGTAAACGTTTTAACTGCACAATTAAATCAACAGCTTCAGAAATCTGAGTGCGCACCATTTTAAGGGGCATATCAGGGTTTGCGACGTTGATTAGTGTTTCTAAACGCGCCAAACAATCATTCGCTGAATTTGAGTGAATCGAAGTCATTGACCCTTCGTGCCCTGTGTTCATGGCTTGCAACATATCAAAAGCTTCTGAGCCGCGACATTCACCAACAATAATACGATCAGGACGCATGCGAAGGGCATTAAAAACACAATCACGTGCAGTCACGGTGCCTTTTTCGCCTTTAACTGTTTTTAAATAAATCCAGTTTACATGCGTCGGACGAAGCTCTTGCGTATCTTCAACCGATACAACACGTTGATCTTCGGGAATAAGGCTGGCTAAGGTATTTAAGAATGAAGTTTTACCTGTGCCGGTACCACCAGAAACCACGATATTTAAACGGGCTTCAACGGCCAGCTTTAAAAAGCGGGCGGTTTTGTCAGACATAAATTCTGAAGAAATCATTTGATCTAAAGAAAAATTCTTTTCTAAAAATTTTCTGATGGTAAGAGTTGGGCCTTTGGGGCTTAACGGTGGTAAAGTGATATTGTAACGGTGACCTTCAGGTAAAATGCCATCGAAAGAATAGGTTTTACTGTAGTCATGTTTGTCATTAAGTAAGATAGAAAAAACTAAATCTTGGAATTCACGCGCATCCATAAAACGCGCAGCAGTTCTTACAAGACAACCTTTATGTTCAACGAAAATATGATCCCACGAATTCACCATGATTTCGCTCATGTCATCTGAAAGAAATAAAGATTTCAGCGGGCCGTAATTTAACATAGTGTTCTTATCGGATTATTTTGAAACAGGTTTAAGTCTATTTTAACCAGACTTTAGCCGGGAATTGAAGCTGGGTGCTATTTTCAGGTTAAGCACGACTAGATGAAGGCCGATAAGCATATCAAGATGGGATTTTTGTTTATTTCACCTGAACAGCATTTTTCAGAAGCGCTAAAGGAAGCTTTAGAGCAAAGAAAAGTAAAGTCGTTTCCGTATTTGGAAACGTATCTTGTTCACATGCTTAAACACTATCTCGATTCACGCAATTTATTTACCCCGCAAAGCACGCATAACGATCAGACAGAAAATCCGCCAAAAACCCTGGCTGAAATGTATTTAGTGGCGATGAATTCTGAAAGCACCCGCAAAAAAGAAATCATGAAAACCTTAGCAGACCGGTCATTATATACGGCTGGCTTTTTTGGTGATTCGTTGCAAAAGAAGTTAGTCGATATTGATTACTATTCTGAAATGGGTTCAGCAGCTTATTTTAACTTAGCGAGCTGGACTAAAGAAGATCACTTAAGTGAAGTGTATAAAACCTTTTCTAAGCGTTTTTTAGAGTTTGTCGAAGTGCTAAGCTATATGAGCGAAAAATCTGCGGTGCAAGCTGACCAGAACGTTTTAAGGCTATATGACAAGTATTTGAAAACGGGATCAGAAGTCGCCCGTGAAAAACTCAATCAAATGGGTATTGTGACCCTGCCAAAAGAACAATTGAAAGTTAACAAAGCCTAAGCTAAAACTTAATACATGAGTTTTAGTCATTTGGTTATTCTGGGAATAATTCTTATCATTGTAATTCCACCGGAAAAATTACCGGAAGTTATGCGCAATATTGGCCGCATGTTTAATGATCTTCGCCGTAGCACTTCTGGTGTTTTTGACGAATTAAAAAGAGAAGCAGAATTTAAGCCATCTGATTTACTCAAAACACAAGCGCCACCACCACAACAGGCTCAAAGCCAGCAACCGACGCCGACTGCACCAACGCAATCCGCGCCGGTTAAAAATTTAGACGAAGTGGCTGCAGAAAAATCAGATGAATCAAAATCTTAATCACCCTCAGCCGGGCGCAGACGAAGAAAAAAACATGTCATTGATCGAACATATCGGCGAGTTACGCTTTCGCATAACTCGTGCCGCGTGGGCGATTTTTTTCGGTATGTGTTTATGTTGGGGTTTTAGCGAGAAACTTTTTGATATTATCCGTAAACCGATTCAGCCCTATTTACCAAACGGCGGATTAGTTTTCACAGGCCCAATTGATAAATTCATGGCTCATATCAAAATTGCTTTCGTTGCCGGTTTAGTTGTTTCAGCACCTTTTTGGTTATACCAGCTTTGGAAATTTATTTCGCCGGCGCTTTATCGTAACGAAAAGAAAATGGCGACAGGCTTTATTTTCTTTGGAACATTTCAATTTATCTTAGGCGTACTTTTCAGTTATTTTGTTGTTCTTCCGATGGCGTTTAAATTTTTAATGACCTTTGGTGGCGATGTCGACAAACCAATGATCACGATCGATCACTATTTAGGTTTCTTTACGCAAACTGCGGTTATCTTCGGATTAACTTTTGAAATGCCGGTTGTAATTACCTTTTTAGGTATGATGGGTTTAGTCTCGCAAAGATTTTTAAAAGAAAAAAAGAAATACGCGGTCGTTGGTATTACCGCAGTTTCAGCGGTAGCTGCTCCACCAGATGCTTTAAGTATGATTTTACTTATGGTGCCTTTGTGGGTGATGTATGAAATTTCAATTATTGTTGTAGGCTTATTCGAAAAGAAAAAAGCTTTATCAGAAAGTTTTGAAAACTAAGCGGCTAAGGCCGAAGAGGCGTAGTTAAGCTACGCGAAAGGATGACTTGTGGTTTATTCAGGTTTTTGGAGAAGATTTGTAGCTTCGTTTTTAGATGGTTTAATCATGTTGATTCCAGCGTGGATTTTAGGAATGTTGCTTCCGTACGTTGGTGGCATTATTTTAGGTTTAATTTATAAACCAGTATTTGAAGCTTCAGCGTTAAAAGGAACTCCGGGCAAAGCCATGATGGGCATGGTTGTTCTTTCTGAATCAGGTGAGCGTTTAACCTTAAAACAAGCCTACATCAGATATTTTTGCAGTATCTTATCTGGTTTAGTTTTATGTATTGGTTATTTAATGAATTTATTTACAGCAAAACGCCAAACACTTCACGATATGATCGCTGAAAGCGTTGTTGTTAACCAAGAATCGCCGGACTTAAATTATTTCCAAGTTTGGAAATCAGAGATGAAAGTTTTATTTAACAGACTTTCTGGCGATGCAACAACGGTTTCAAATGCCGCAAGCTCTGTTTCATCAACTTCAATTTCGGCTCAGTCAGCCGATGTTTCTAAAGCCATCGAAGATTTACACAGATTATTTCAGTCTGGCGCTTTATCTCAGGCTGAATACGACGCTAAAAAGCAAGAACTGCTTAGCAAGATATAGTTTTAGTGTTTCGTAAACTGTAAGATCGCCGAAATCATTTTTTCTAAGTTAATGGGCTTTGATAAATAAAAATCAAAGCCCGCTTTTTTTATACGGTTCATTTCTTGATCATGGCTGTGCGCCGTCAGTGCAATCACCGGAAGAGTTTTGTTTTTCACATCTGTTGAATGGCGTAATTGTGAAAGCAGGTCATATCCGGTTTCTTCGGGCATTTCGATATCAGTAAATAAAACGTGCGGCATAGAAAATTTAATATTAGATAGTGCCGATTTAACACTTTCAGCTACCGTAACTTCAGCACCCATACTTTCTAATAAATGTTTTATTAAAAATAAGTTATCCGGCGAATCATCCACCACCAAAATCTTTGAACCTTTAAGAACAGGTTGTGAAAGATCAAAGGGCTCAGAGGCTAAAGAAGGCTTAGACGTGGTTTTATCACTTTCAAAAGAGGCTTCATTTGATAATGGCAACGTAAAATAAATTGTTGTGCCCTGGCCGATCTGACTTTCAGCCCAGATTTTTCCACCGTGGGCTTGAACAATGCCTTTAGCTATAGAAAGCCCAAGGCCACTGCCTTTGTTTTTTGATGCTTCAGCTTGCCAGAAGCGATCAAAAATTTTAGTTAAATTTTCTGCGGGAATACCTGTGCCCGTATCAGAAACTGAAACTAAAACATTAAACCTTCGCGCTTTTGCTGAAATGGTGATGCGCCCTCCGGCCGGTGTAAACTTAACAGCATTACCGACAAGATTTGAAACTACCTGGGCAATCCGCGGCAGATCAATATTTACACGCGGTAAATCTTTTGCAAGGCTGCAAATTAAACTTTGCTGTTTAGCTTCAGCCTGCACTTGCATAGATTCAACTGTTTCACGAACGGCATCCATTAAACTTTCTGGTTTTTGCATCACCGAAAATGTGCCACTTTCAATTTTTGCAAAGTCTAAAAGATCACCGATAAGAACTTGCATTTGTCGCGCTGAGCTTTCAATTTTTGCAGCCAGCCTGTTACAAGTAGCTTTATCCGGAGCTTCGAGGAGCTGCAGGGTCTGGCCAATCAGTTTAATGGCCGTAAGTGGATTTTTTAAATCATGAGAAACCACGGCTAAAATATCTTCGCGCGTAGCGATTGCATTTTTGGCCTGGTTATAAAGATGCGAATTTTCAATAGAAAGTGCAGCGCGAGAAGCTAACTCTTCGGCAAGACGTAAATCATTTTCGTGGTATTGGTGCTCTGGTGTTGCCGAAACTAAAACAAGTGTTCCGATAAACTTATTATGCGCCGTCATGGGTACAGATAAAAGTGAACTTAAACGCAGATTTTTTAAAGTTTGCAGTTGGGATTCGCTGCTTGAAAGTAATGTTAAATGTTCTTCGTTAAGATGCTCAATCATAATGGGTTGTCTGATTTTCAGAATAAGCTGTGAAAAAGCGCTCGGAGAAGATTTAACCAATTCGGCTAATTGAATACATTCTTCACATTTTTCATCTGGACCAAGATTTTTACTTACAATTTTTAGAAGCGGTTCTTCGTCAGCACCGCAGGCAATTTCCAGAATACAAAAATCAGATAAGTTTTTTACGACAAGTTCTGCTAAGCGCTGAAGTGTGCTTTCTAAAATAAGCCCCTCAGCTAAAGCAGCACTCACTTCAGATAAAAATTGCTGGGCCTTTTCAACGCGCACACGATCGGTAATATCACGCAACGTCACAGTCATGATTTGGCTTCCGCCAACGTCAATTTTTGATATTGCGGCATCAGCCGGAAATTCTTCGCCATTTTTTCTACGTCCGTAAATAGTGGCTCCGCGCTCACCCATGCGGCGAGTGGTTCCTTCGCTATGAAAAAAATGAATAACATGATTTTGATGAACGGTGCGAAATCTTTCAGGAATAAGCAGATCAAGTTTCTGGCCCATAATTTCTGCTTTGCTATAACCAAAAATTTTTTCAGCGCCTTCGTTGAAGAGAATAATATTTTGCTCCTGGTCTATTGAAATAATGGCATCGGTTGAAATAGAAATAATCCCTGAAGACTTAGCTTCAGACAAACGCAGTTCATCTTCTAAAGCTTTACGGTAAGTCATGTCGCGGGTGATTGAACCGGTGCCTAGAATTTTTTGACTGATTTTATCGCGAATAAGAAAGGCTGTGTGCCAGACGGGTATAGGTTTACCGCTTTTCCAGTGGCGAAGTGTTGTTTCACCTTGCCAGCGGCCGTATTCATTGACTGAACGTTTAATAACATCAATGGCGTAATCATGATCTTCAGGCAGATAGTAATCGGTGATGGATGTATTTTCGACCGGATAGTCAAGAGCAAGCCCCACCATATTTCGACCAGCAGGGTTAACATATTTAGGCGTGTTATCAATACCTGTGATGCTGGCAAAATCTAACGAGTTTTCAACAAAAGCTTCAAAGAGTTGTTTTTCTTCTAAAGCTTTCTCTGCACGCAGCTCTTCGATTTCGGATTGTTTGGCTGACTGCCAGGTTGTGCGAATAATGACAGTCAGAAAAATTAAAACAAATAACACATCGTGAACGTTGTCATGGTAAAGGCCAAAAAATAATCCAAGATGAGTTAAAGCACCGATCGCTAAAGGGCCAAAAATAACCGTTAAGAATAATTTTCTGGCGACGGCACCACTGTGTGATTTTTCTCGAAATAGTAATTGAGTCATTCCTGATTTTGGACGCGTACAAATAAGTGCTACGCCGGCCAGAATAAAGCAGACCGCCACTTGTATCGCCATACCAAGGCTTCCACTTTTCATCGGAAACCCGTACACCTCGGTAGCATTAAAGATATATCCAGCCAAAACTATTTCTGCATTTACTCCGGCTAACAAAACTAAGATTTGCGCGAAGCGAATAAAGCGCGGAGTGAGAGAATAAATAAAAACGGCAACACCAAAGAGAATAAAATTTAACGCTGCCTGCGGAGCTGTGGGATTGTTTGCAAAGGGCAAAAAATGCCCCCCCATTAAGGTAAAACTTCCCAGCGCTACACAGAACAAAGCACAGAGCGAAATCAAAAAATGAAGCTGTTTTTTTAGAGATGTTAAAAAAATGCTAAGAGATAAAACGAAGAGTCCCACCACAGTGTTCGGGCGCATTGGTGGAAAAGTTGAAATTGCCCCTGTTAAAAAGGGCACCTCAAAAACGTAGCCAACAAGAGCTAGTAAAGGGAGTAAAAAAACAATTAAAGAAAGCCACCGAGTCAGCTTCAGACTGAGCGCTGTCAAATTGCTGTTAGGCTTTGTTAGTTCCACATTCCCTCGTAAAATCAGCTATAAAAGCACTGAACATGCCAGCAGTGACAAACTTTTGTACGTTCCTATTTTCTTTACAAATCTGCCCAAAATTGTTGCTTAAAGTGTACAGCCTTCATATGTTGCAGCCACATCCATAGGGGGAATGTATGAAGTTTTTAACGATTATGGTTCTCGCAAGTTTAACTTTGCCTTTCATAGCCAACGCGCAATCACTCGATAGTCGCGATCTTACGGCGGACATGGTTAACCAACTGACTACACTGAACGTGGAAGTCCAAGATGTCACAGAAAAGTACGAACAGAAAAATCACAGCAAATTCAATTTCGAACATGCGCAATTTCAAAAAGAAAAAGCAGCCGGTGACGTGATTAATTTTGGCGATCAACTAGGTGGCGATCCGCTAGATCAAGCCATCGGTAAGTTAGATAAAGTCGAAATTATCGTCGATAAAATTATTAATATCGGAACAAAAATCTGGAACGTTCTTGAAAAAGGAAAACCAGTTGCTAACTACAAACAACAAAAAGCTACAGCGGTTCCGCAAAACATTACAGCGTGGCAACAGTTAGAAGGCTGGAATAATCCGAAAGCTAAATTCTATCAAATCAGCTATAAAAACCTGTACGGCGTGACCGTTGCAAAGCTTGTTTATAAAATCATTTATTTATCTGGCGGTAGTTACAAAGGCCAAGGTAAGTACATTGGTTATGTATCTGTTGAGCCACAAGAGTTTTCAACAGCTTACTTGTACACATTTAATGTTCAAGCCCAGGTTGAATCAGTTTACAATAAAGGAACTTCAGAAAATCCTTTAGCGGGTATGATTATCAATATTAACTGGACAGTTTCAACAGTCTTAAAAACAGAAACTCAGTCTTACTCGTATCACATCGACGGGTTAGGAAATTTTTCGGCTTTATAATTTAAAAAGTTGAGATCACAAAATAAAAAA
Source organism: uncultured Pseudobdellovibrio sp. (assembly GCA_966250225.1). GTDB lineage: Bacteria > Bdellovibrionota > Bdellovibrionia > Bdellovibrionales > Bdellovibrionaceae > Pseudobdellovibrio. The sequence continues at coordinate 27,860 of CBINGM010000015.1, forward strand.
AACCCAGCCTTATAAGCTGGGTTTTTTATTTGATTTAAAATGAATTCAAAAAACTAAGAAGGTTTTTCGAACTTAATAAGGACAGCTCCGTTTTCAACTGAGTCGCCTTGTTTTACGCAGATCTGTTTGATTTTAACATCGCTTGATGCGCGCATTTCATTTTCCATCTTCATGGCTTCCATGATTAATAACGGTTTGCCGGCTTTAACCACTTCGCCTTCTTTAGCAAAGATCTCGATGATCTTGCCTGGCATACCGGCTTTTAATTCAACATTTGAGCCTGCGCCGCCGCCTTTTTTAAGAGATTCATGAAGTAACATTTCATCATTGAAAATTTTAATCGTACGGAACGAGTTACGTGCGAATACTGTGTATTCGGTGTCTTGTCCTAAAACGTCGATCAAGTAAGACTTTCCTTCAAAAAGAAAGCTTACGTACTCTTCAGCGTGTTGAAAGTCAGTTTTAGAAACATCGTAATGTTTCCAGTCTTGGCCTTCAAGCTGTAATGATACTTTCCAAGAATGACGTTCTTCATGGACATCGACTTTATATTTTCTACCTTGTAGTTCTGCTTCAAAATACATATTCGTTAATCCTTACGTTCTTAATGCAATCTTGCGGCTTAGTGAGCGCCAGTTAGAGCGCACGTTAAATCTTCTAACATCTTTTGATTTGCGGTCTTCAAAAGCTGTGATCGCAGCTGCGATTAAGAATACTTTGTCATTCACTTCGCGGAACATTTGCGGCTCTAACACTTCAAAGTTCTTTTCGATGAACTGAGTTGTGTATGAACCGTCTAAGAATTTTTCATGTCCTAAGATTGTTCTGTGTAAAACGATATTTGTTTTAATACCTGTTAATACGAATTCAGCTAAAGCACGTTGCATACGATCAATCGCTTCTTCACGTGTATCACCCCAAGTGATTACTTTTGCAATCATTGGATCGTAGTAAATAGGCACTTCATAACCAGGGTACGCGTAAGAATCGATACGTAAGAACGGACCTTGCGGATGACGACAAGCACGAATTTGTCCCGGAGATGGTTTGTATGTCGTTGGATCTTCAGCACAGATACGTGCTTCGATCGCATGACCTTTTTGTTTGATATTTTCTTGTTTAAAGCTAAGCGGATGTCCTTTAGCTACGTAAATTTGCTCTTTCACTAAATCAACACCGATAACAAGTTCTGTGATCGGGTGTTCTACTTGAAGACGCGTGTTCATCTCCATGAAGAAGAATTCTTTAGTTTGGTTATCAAAAATAAATTCGATCGTACCAGCACCAACGTAACCAATTGATTTAGCAGCGCGAACGGCCGCTTCACCCATTTTTAATTTTACGTCCATCGGAACAGATGGAGACGGTGATTCTTCGATGATTTTTTGGTGACGACGCTGTACCGAACATTCACGTTCAAATAAGTGAACTACGTTACCGTGAGTATCACCGAACACCTGAATTTCGATATGTTTCGGATCGTTAATAAATCTTTCGATATAAACCGTAGGATTAGCGAAGTAGTTTTGACCTTCAGAACGGCAAGCGCGGAATGCACTTTCAATTTCTGATTCATTACGTACAACGCGCATACCTTTACCACCACCACCGGCAGTGGCTTTGATGATAATTGGTAAACCGATTTTTTTAACGATAGCTAAAGCTTCTTCAACAGTTTCTACACCGCCATCAGAACCTGGAACTAACGGAACACCCGCTTTTTTCATTAAAGCTTTGGCAGATAATTTATCTCCCATAGCTTCCATGTTTTCAGGTGTTGGACCGATGAATGTGATTCCCGCTTCTTTACAAGCACGAACAAAGATCGGATTTTCAGATAAGAAACCATAACCGGGGTGAATAGCATCAACACCGGCAGCTTTGGCTACTTCGATAATTTTTTTGTAGTTTAAGTAGCTCTCTTTCGATGGGCTTGGTCCAATGTGGTAAGCTTCATCGGCTAAGAATACGTGTAAACTTTCGCGGTCAGCATCACTGAATACAGCCACCGTTCCAATTCCTAGCTCACGGCAAGCGCGAGTGACACGAATTGCGATTTCACCGCGGTTAGCGATTAAAATCTTTTTGAACGGAGCGTTCTGTGGTGTTGAAATTTCGTGTGAGTGCATAGTTTTCATTTAACGCCCAACCTACAGAGGAATATTTCCGTGTTTTTTCGGCGGATTTGTATCGCGTTTATTGCGAAGCATTTCCAACGAATCAATAATACGTTTACGAGTTAATGCAGGCTCGATCACTTCATCAGTGTAACCAAGATCTGCAGACACATAAGGGTTAGAGAACATTTGTTCGTATTCAGCCGTTAATTTAGCACGTTCAGCAGCTGGATTTTCTGCTTTAGCGATTTTTTCACGGTGAATAATGTTTACCGCACCTTCAGCGCCCATAACTGCGATTTCTGCAGAAGGGTAAGCTAAGTTCACATCGGCGCGTAATAATTTAGAACCCATAACGATGTAAGCACCACCGTAAGCTTTGCGAGTGATAACTGTAATTTTAGGAACAGTTGCTTCAGCGTAAGCGTAAAGAAGTTTTGCACCGTGAGTGATAATACCATTCCACTCTTGATCGCGGCCCGGTAAGAAACCTGGAACGTCAACGAATGAAATAATTGGAATATTGAAAGCATCACAGAAACGGATAAAACGAGCGGCCTTACGAGATGCATCGATATTTAAACAACCCGCTAAGATTTGTGGTTGGTTGGCGACGATACCAACTGGGCGACCATTCATACGCGCGTAACCAACGATAACGTTTTGCGCGAAGTTTTTGTGAACTTCTAAGAAATAACCTTCATCCACAACTTCAGAAATAACTTGAAGCATGTCGTAAGGCTTCTTTGGATTATCAGGAATTAAAGTATTTAAAGCTTCAACGATACGATCCGGAGAATCTTTAGTTCCTAAAGTTGGAGAATCATCTAAATTATTAGACGGAATAAAGTTCATTAATTCGCGGATTAATAATAAACAGTGCTTATCATCATTCGCTGTGAAGTGACACACACCTGATTTTTGTGAGTGTGTAACAGCGCCACCTAATTCTTCTTTAGTTACATCTTCGTGAGTTACCGTTTTGATCACATCAGGACCAGTTACGAACATGTAAGATGTGTTTTCAACCATGAATACAAAGTCAGTGATTGATGGAGAATAAACCGCACCACCAGCGCATGGGCCCATGATCGCTGTGATTTGTGGAATAACACCAGAAGACATTACGTTTCTTGTGAAAATGTCAGCGTAACCACCAAGAGATTCGATACCTTCTTGAATACGTGCGCCACCCGAATCGTTGATAGAAATAAATGGAGCTCCATTTTTAAGAGCTAAATCCATTACTTTGCAGATTTTGTTCGCTTGCGTGCGAGACATTGATCCACCGTTAACAGTGAAATCTTGTGAAGATAAGTAAACTAACTTTCCGTTGATGCGGCCGTAACCAGTGATGATACCGTCGCCTGGAACTTTGTTTTTTTCCATGCCGAAGTTAGTACAACGATGAGTCATGAAACGATCAGTTTCAACGAAGCTACCTGGATCAAGTAAAACTTCAACACGCTCACGTGCAGTTAATCTGCCATTTTGTTTATGCTTAGCAATTTTATCAGCGCCGCCACCAGCAAAGGCACGGTCGTTTCTTTTTTCAAGATCTTGAATCTTTTGTAACATGATTTCTGACATAGTAATTCCTTGGTAAAGACCTCTCTCTTTTAAGAGATAGAATTTACCACGGTTAATTCTGCAGAAACAAACTTTTTAGTGCTTTTACTCTCGTGATAGGGCGCGCTGTGAAAACTCGTCCTCAGACAAGCCAGAGTTGGATTTAATATTTGAAAGAATTAAATCTGTGCCTCTTTTGTTAACTAAATTGCGCACTTTGATTGACTGAGCGCGATATGCTCCGCCAACTTGCACATAGTTTTCAAAATCAACACGCTTAACCGCTTTGTTTTGTTTGTCGTAGTATTCTAAACGAGCTGGCAAACTTGTTTTCAATGAAACTAAAACTAAAGCTTTTGAATATCCAGTCGTGTTTGAGTTCGATTTAATTTCGATTAGAGCAAAATCTTGGTTATTCATTTTCATTTCTTTAAGCAGAGTTGCTTTAGAACCTTTTACTGTGGTGATGTCTAAATCTTCAGGTGTTAGCTCAGAGCCTAAAACTCCGGCTTTTTTATTTTGATTTCCCATAATACGGCGAACCTGCTTTGTTGAGGGCAAATACAGCCATTGGTTTTCTTCGCCATCTTCAATCACATTTAAAAGAGCTGTGCCTTTTAAATCAGTTGGTGATTTCATACGCACCAGAGTCATGTGCTTTGCGCCAAACTTACGTTTGATCTGCATTGAACGTTCTTTAACCGTGCCGTCTTTTTCAATAATTTTCATTGTGACATCGGCTACATCATCTTTACTGGCAATTAATGATTTTGATTTTTTTAATAATGAATCCACATCAATTGTTGCTGAAAAAGATTTTTGTGCAAAGACAAGTAACAACACAAATGACGCCGTTGTGGCTGTGATCATTTTAGGCGGAGCCATGGTTTGGTTTTTTAATAAAAAATTTGGATAACGTTTAATAAATGACGGTAAGAAAAGTAAATCAGCAAACGCACCGGCAAAAATTGAAAGAATCATATAAACCCCAAAAATCTTATTCATTTCAAAATACGAAAACGTAAATACGATAAATCCAGAAGCCACTAACACTGTTGCCAGCAAACATGGAATCATCTCTGAAATCAGCATAGACTTCACAGGTAAATAGTCTACGAGATTTTTTTCTTTAATTACTTTTTTAAGTTTTCCTAATAGATACACCGTATTAGAAAAAGCTAAGCCAATCGCAATTGAAAATATAATGGCCACACTGGGTTTAATCGGGGTGCGCGATGCAGCTAAAATGGCAATTAACGCAAGTGGTGGAACCAGATTTGGTAAACACGCAACCAGTGCCCATTTGTACGAGCGAAATACAAAAACTAAAATAAAACCAATCACTACAATCGCATGCCAAAAACTAAAAATTAACTCTTTCGACATTTCTGAATTTAACTGGTGAGCACTTACACCCATTCCAGAAATATTATAACGAATACCGGGGAAATATTTCTGAATTAAGTATTTAGATTGTTCTAAATCTTTTTGTTGCGCATAAAAAGGAGCGTCTTTAAGACGTAACTCTAAACGCGTTAAATGGTTTAACTGGTTTAAGTACGAGGCTGTCGGATCATTCTCAGCCATTGAAAATAAAAACAAAGATTCCGAAGCTTCTGCCGCTGTCGCCGGTAAGCGCGAACCTTTAAGCGAAGATTTTTTTAATAAATCTGCCGTGGTAATCACCGAACCTACAGAGTTTAATTTTTTTAGATCTTTAGAAAGTAAATCTAAATTTTTCATGGACTGTGGATCAACCCAGGTTTTTTCACTGCCAAAAAGCACGATTGAAACAGGGATTGTTCCGCCGAATGTAGAGTCGATTTTTTCAGTGTTAATGCGGGTGGCGCTGTCTTTGGGAAGATCATCAAATAAACGCGTGTTCCAGTTTAAAAAGAAAAAACCCACAATACCAAATACAAACAAACTGTATGTGGTGGCCATGACAGGGCGACCGTATCTTAAAAGACGTAAACTCCAGAAAGCTTTTTGCGAAGACCACGAACGAAGGTCAACTTTAGGTAAAAACAATAAAGCTGGAATCATAAATAGCTGTGATAAAAACCAGCTTAAAACAATCACTGTTGAAACTGATTGGCCATATTTGTGAATAATACCGATATCAGAGGTCATTAACATTAAAAAACCAATCGCCGGCATTAATGTTGCTAAAAAGTATTCAAGAAAGTGCGAACGCAAATTTTCGATAATGCCCAAGAATTTTGTTTTTAAGTTAGTGCTGGCGTATTCAGGAACTTTAGCTACACGAAGCAGAATATGAACAGTTAATGAAATTGTCATGAGGCTGACTAATACGGGTAGTGTTGACAATAAGACATCTAACTTAATGCCAAAAAGCACTAACATCGCAAGGCTTATGATATTGACGAAGACTAAATTAGCAACTGATAAAGCTAAACCTGACCAGCCACCAAAGATCGTCATTAATACACCGATAAAAACAAGAACCCCAAAGATCACTGAACGAATTAATTCAGCTTTTAAAAGTTTAGCTACGTCATTTTGTAATAACGGAACACCGGCATATTGCGCTGAAATATTTCTGTATTTTGTTTTAAGTAAACCATCAATATACGCTTGAAAGTTCTGCATATTTTCAGGCGTATTATCTGTTAACTCTACGACAAATAACGTTTGTTTATTATTTTGTGATAGTAAATTTGGTTTAGCGATCGGGTGTGAAGCGATCATTTTTTTCCAGTATTTTACGGGGACTTGCGCAAACAAATCTCCGACATATAAATCCTGATTTACCTCGAAGGTTCCTTGAATTTTACCTAAACTGTACAGGGTTTTTACAGAATTTTGCGATTCTATATCTGTGGCAAAATCGCGTAGCTGTGTAATTAAATTTTGACTCAACCAAGGCGTTTGATTTTTGTTCTCTAGAATCATCACCAGACTTGATTTTTCCTGTAACTTAAAATGAGCCACCACGCGGCGCTCTTGCTCTAACAAAGCATGCTTTTTAGGAAAGAATTGCTTGATATTATATTCAGATGAAAGATGTTTTAAACTGTAAAAACTTAGACAGAAAACCGTAAACAAACAAAGTGCAAAAATTCTGATAAAAATTTTCACACTTTCCTCGGATTTTTGGCTAAAATAATTTATAAATCTTTTTTGAAAGCACTTCATAAAAATTTCTTTCTACCGAATAGTTTATCCACGAGGGATTCATATGTTAAAAAACATGGAACGTTTATTTTCATCGGACGAAATAAAAAAAACATGTAGAGGTATATCAATAATTTTTGTTGTTTTTTTATTATCGGTAAACGTTGCAGCTGCGGCGTCAAACGCTGATGCAGAAAAGCTTTCGGGTCATTTTCTTATTTCTACAACAAAGCTTAAACAGAGCTTAGAGGCTTTAATAGTCCAGAAAAAACCTATTGCCGGTATATATGAAACTCCGCTTACATTCAGTTCGTTGATCCCGATTTCAGTAAATAATGTTCAATACAATCTTGATTGGAAAAATGTTTCATTTAATCCGATTGAAAATAACAATATTCAGTTTGCTCTAGTTGAACCGCAGTTAGAGATTCTTGTGCCTAAATTAGATATCGACACGTACTTAGTAAAAGAAGTGAATGGTGTAATTTTAAAAGTACGCGTGCAATCAACCTGCGAAAATATAAGACTTGTGACAACGACAGATGTGATTTCAGTATTAGCCGGGATTTCCGGCTCGTCTAAATCTGAGCACGTGAATATGTCAGCTAAAATCACGGATTTGAATTTAGGAAAGCCTAAGCTTTCAGTGCAAAATTTAAAATGCAGCAATATCGCAGGTTTTGAAGATTTAGTGGCTGATGAAATTCTACAGCAATTTACACAATTAGATTTTTATAAACCTGTGTTACTAACTAAAATGAATGAGCTTTTAGCAGGGCAAGTAGAAAAGTACGCCGCTAAAGCTGAAAAGGCGATTAAAGATCAAGTGATGAGTGTTGATGGATTATCACAGCCGTTATTTAGCTTATTGCAAATTAATGATCAGTATATCGATATCGGCTTTGCTTTAAACAAACCTGAGGCCACATTTAGTCATGTCGCTAACTACAATTTAAATTCTGATGCGGTGATGGTTGTCGATAAATCAGAACTGCAAGAGTACATTAAGCACAGTCTTTCAGAAAAGCTGGCAAAACTTTCGTACTCATCAAAAAATATTACTGAGTTAGATAAGTTAACTCGTTCGCGCTTTAAGCAATTTTTCGTATGGCCTGCTTTAATGAAATTACCAAAGGGCCAAGAGTTGATCTTACGTCCGATGTTAGAATCGTTAAGTTTTACTCTAAAGCCTGATAGTTACGTATCGAATTTAAATCTGACAGCGACTGCAGGAATTTGGATTATGGCACGTAATGAATCGATGGTGTATTTACGTTCAAACTTAACAGCAGGTTCAAACGTTGCCAATACAGCACAGGTAAAAACGACAATTCAGTCCCTCACATCAAATGCGGTTTGGGATCAAAATTTTCTTAAACGCTACGGAGCTTCAAAAAGAATTTCAACAGGTATTGTTGATTCAACAGCACAGAAATTTTTTAACGACAACTGGGCCACGGCTAATTTAAGTGTTTTAAAATTAACAGACACTGTTTCAGCAAGTCTTAAAAAGATTTTCTACAGCAAAGACAATAAATTGTATTTTGAATTAAATCTGAATAACTAAAAGCTTGTGCCGATTTTAAGCGAGGCTGAATCGGCCTTATCAAAGTACGAAAGAAGCGCACCTTCTTTACCGCCGACAGCTACAATTTGTAATTCAGTGTAGGCGTTTTGCGTAAAAAAGTATTTCGGGCGCAGTGTGGCTACGTAAGACCCCTTCTTGCTGTCATATAGGCCACCGGCCAATAAACTGAATTTATCATTTGGCGCATAACGAAGACCCAAGGCCTGCGCATTTTCGTAGAGGTTAGTGATTGTTGAAAGATTACTGTTGTCAACACGACTGTTAATTTGCTGTGTTGTCGCTTCTAAGATAGCTATCCAGTTACCTAAGGTTTTTTCAAAAGCCAGAGTGCTCATTAAAGTTTTTTTGCTTTCGCTGACTTCTTGATTTGAGAAGACTTTAATAATTAAACCCATTGATTCAAGCGGAATATTAAAACCACCACCATAGTTTTTAATTTTTTTCCAGCGCACATCTAATTCAATCGGATTATCCAGTTTAATCGCAAAAACCGGAGTTGTTGAAATCAATGTTCCTGTAAGTGTTGGCGAAATATCCGGCGAGCTTGATAATGTTTCGGCAATCTGTAAAACGATATCTGTATAAGAGGTCGTAATTTTAGTTTTAAAAATATAATTATTTTTTAAATCTTCTTTAGAGCGTTCTTCGTTATTAATACGATAATTCGGGTTATCGGGCAGAGTAATCAAATAACTCTCTGATTCAGTCGGAAGAACGCCTTCCCGCGGATACCAAGCGCTACTTTCTTGCGGAATAACCGGAATACGATTTTCTGGTGTATAACCCACTTCAAAAGTTAAGTAATTATTGACGGCCAGTTCAGCTTTTAATCCTAATAAAGCTAATTTTCCAGAGTGCAAAGGATCTAAGTAGTTTTTAGGCTGTTGGTAATCGAGTGGATCTAAAATATCCGGGCCTTCTTTTTTCATCTGAAAAAAACCCAAAGTCCAACTTAGTTTTGAGCCAAAATATTTTAAGCCTACTTCTTTGGGTTCAACTAAGGCTTTGTCTTGATCTTTAATTTTTAAGTTATCGAGATAATAAACTTCAGGAGAAAGTGCGAACTCGTATTTTGAATTAAAAATGATTTTATTTTCGCTGGATAAAAAATAAAAAACTTGGTTTTTTTCAGCGAATTCAGAATCAACAGCGTAAGAGTTACCGGCCACATAGACTTCGGTTTTTGTATCAAAATCCAAAGCCCATGTTGCTTGTGTTAATAAGAAAAGAAAAATAAATGACTGAAAAAACGGGCTGCGCATTACGGCGATGATAACATCGCACGTAAAGCATCTAAAGCTTTTTTCACATTAACACGGCCACGCGTGCTGACTTGGTATTCTGAAAAGACGTCAACTGACGAAAACAACGCTTGTTTGATCTGTTGCGCTGTCGCCGACGGCACTGCACTCCATAATAATGCGGCTGCCCCTGAAACCATTGGGGCCGCCATACTTGTTCCATCCATCGTATCAATGCGATTTAACGGAATTGTTGAATAGATACCAACACCAGGAGCCCCAATATTGACTGTATGATAACCGCGGTTAGAAAAAGCGATAAAGCGGTCATCAATCGTTGTCGCTGCTACGTTAATTTGATTCGCTAAGCGAAAGGCGGCCGGGTAATCGGGTGAATAATCTGAATTAACACCATCATTACCGGCGGCTGTAACAACTAGAATACCACGGTTAGATAAAGCCGTTACCGCATCTTTAAGTGAACCCACACAACCAGCGCCACCCCAAGACATATTGATGATTTTAGCGCCTTTATTCGCCACCGAATTCATCGCTAAGATAGCGTCACCTAAAGAACCGCCACCAGTATTACTGATAAATTGTCCGGCTAAGATTTTTGCTGAAGGTGCAACGCCAACCACAGGCCCTAAATTTCCGTCAGCAGCAATAATACCGGCAACGTGTGTTCCATGAATATTTAAGTTAGGATTATTTACTTCTTGGTTAAACTGTTCGTTGGAAACCACCGCATTAGATAACTGCACATGTGAGCTATCAACCATGCCGTCGACAACACCGACTTTTACACCTTGGCCTCTATAGCCTTGTGCCCACACTTGATCAGCGCCGATTTTTTCGGGGCCCCAACTTAAGCTAGAAGCTTGCGCTTGTACGTCAGAAGACGTCGCCATGGGGCGAAGTTGAATTTTATAATCACGATCGACGTGTTTAATTAAAGCTAAATTATCTTGAACAAAAGAATCTCTAAATTCGTCGTCTGTTGTGCCTTTATCAGTGGTTTCTACGGTAATTGAACCGTCTTCCCATTGCACAACATAGCGGTTAGAAAGAGTGTTAGTTTCACAGTAAGCTTGAGCGGTTTCAGAGAAAACAGATTCTTTAGATTTACCGTTATTACATCCGGTTAAAGCGACTAGACCTAAGACTAATAGCACGATCTGTAAATTGTTTTTCATTGTTCTCATTTCTGCACTCACAAGTACATTCCCGTTCTTACTTGTGACGATCTTTTGAGAACTGATCGGTTAGTTTTGAAACATAACCAAGTCCGGCCTGATTGGTTTTAAAAAAATCTAGACTAAAAAAAGACCCGCTATAAGCAGGCTTTTTAGGAGTTATTAAGTTTTATTTATAAGAATGAAAAAATAATTTTAACCGTTTCTGGAAACAGGTCTGGAAGCGGCTCATCAAGTTTGGCTTTAGGAAAGGCCCCTTGTTTAACGACAGGTCTTTGTTTGCAGTGTTGCCTAGGTCTGACAAATCAGATAGTCTAGCTCCATGAAAAAAACAGTACGTAACCTATTTAAAGAGTCTGACAAATTAATCGGCCAACAAGTGCAATTAGCAGGTTGGGTTAGAAAAATCCGCGATCAAAAAAGTTTTGGTTTTATCGAACTTAATGACGGTAGCTTTTTTAATGGTGTACAAGTTGTTTTTGATCAAACACTTCCAAACTTTGATGATATCGCTAAACTTTCAATTGCAAGTTCAATTCAAGTTATCGGTCAGTTAGTTAAATCTGAAGGTGCGGGCCAAGCGTTTGAAGTGAAAGCTTCTAAAATCGAAGTTTACCAAAAGGCTGATGCCGATTATCCGTTACAAAATAAACGTCACAGTTTTGAATTTTTACGTGAGATTGCGCATTTGCGTCCGCGCTCAAACACATTCTCTGCGGTTTTTCGCGTGCGTTCAGTGTTAGCGTTTGCGATTAACAAATTCTTCCAAGAAAAAAACTTTGTACTTGTGCACACGCCGATCATTACTGGATCTGACGCAGAAGGCGCCGGCGAAATGTTTCGCGTAACAACGCTAAATTTAGATAAACTTCCGCGCACACCAGAAGGTCATGTTGATACAAAACAAGATTTTTTCGGTAAAACGACAAGCTTAACAGTGAGTGGCCAGTTAAACGGTGAGACTTTCTCGGCAGCGTTTGGAAACATTTATACTTTTGGTCCAACATTCCGCGCCGAAAACTCAAACACATCTCGTCATGCGGCTGAGTTCTGGATGATCGAGCCAGAAATGGCTTTCGCCGACCTATCAGCGAATATGGATATCGCCGAAGAGATGGTAAAATACATTATCAGATACGTGATGGAGCAATGCCCAGAAGAAATGAATTTCTTTAACCAATTTGTTGAAAAAGGGCTGTTTGATAAATTGAACAACGTTTTAAATAACGAATTCGGTCGTTTAACGTACACTGAAGGTATCGAAATCTTAAAAAAATCAGGTAAAAAATTCGAATACCCAGTTGAATGGGGTACAGATTTACAATCTGAACACGAAAGATATTTAGCTGAAGAGCATTTCAAAAAACCGGTGTTCTTAACAGATTACCCGAAAGAAATTAAAGCTTTCTACATGAAGCAAAATCCAGACGGAAAAACTGTTCGCGCGATGGACTTATTAGTTCCAGGCATCGGCGAGATGATCGGTGGATCGCAACGTGAAGATAATTTAGAAATCTTAGAAACACAGATGAAAAGAATCGGTTTAGAGCCAAAAGATTATTCGTTCTATACAGATTTACGCAGATACGGAAGCTTTCCGCACTCAGGCTACGGTTTGGGTTTTGAACGTATGTTAATGTACGTTACAGGAATGGGTAACATCCGCGATGTCATCCCATTCCCAAGAACGCCGAAAAACGCATTATTCTAAATCTTAGAGATAAATTCTTTTAAGAAATCGCAGAAACTTTTTTCAACGCGCTTTGCAGTCACAGTGACTTCATCGTGCGTTAGTTTATGCGCGCTGATACCAGCGGCTAAGTTTGTAATGCAGCTAATAGCCGCAACTCTTAAACCCATATGGTTTGCAGCGATGACTTCTGGCACCGTCGACATACCAACGGCTTTACCGCCCATTGATTTAAACATACGAATTTCAGAAGGTGTTTCGTAAGTAGGGCCTGTTACGCCGATATAAGTTCCTTTATGAAAGAAAACTTTTTGGGCGCGAAAGATTTTCTCGGCGGTATCGATAAGCTCTTTATCATAAGCTTGAGTCATATCTGGAAAACGAGGTCCCAAAGTTTTAATATTTGGCCCCATTAATGGGTTTGTGCCCATCATGTTGATATGATCTTCGATGATCATAAAATCACCGGCATTCATACCATCACCGTAACCACCGGCTGAGTTAGTCACAATTAAAATCTCAATTCCAAGAGCTGCCATAACTCGAGTTGGAAACACAACAGTGTTCATATCGTGGCCTTCGTAGTAGTGAAGACGGCCTTGAAGCACCACTAACTCTACACCAGCGATATCGCCAAGGATTAAATTACCTGAGTGGCCTTCAACAGTTGTTGGAATAAAATTAGGAATCGCATTGAATGGAAAAGTCGTTTCAACGTTCATGTGTGAAACGAAATGGCCTAAACCTGAACCTAAAATAACACCGATACGTGGTTTTACTTTAGATTGGCTTTTAATATAGGTAACGGCATCAGTGATATTTTGTACGACATTGTTGTTCATCATAGTAGGACCTCTTTAATTAATTTATGTTCAATAGGTTTTTCTAAAGAAACAGTCACAGCTTGGTGTAATAAATGTTCTGTTTCTGAAAGTAAAGATTCATCATCGCAATGAATGGTAAAAATAGTTTCACCGGCTTTAATTGGATCACCAATTTTTTTGTGAAATTCAATACCTGTTAAAGGATCAATCACATCTTCAGTGATTCTGCGACCCGCTTTAAGCACGATACCGGCAATTCCGACTTTTTCGACATTGTAGTTTGTAATGTACCCACTAGATGTAGAATTTACTTTTAATTGCTTTTTTGCGTAACGGATTTCAGAAAGATTTCCACCTTGTTTTCCACACATTTTTTCAAAAACCGCTAAAGCTTTTCCAGACAATAAGGCGTCTTCAGCCATTTTATAAGCCTCTTCAAAAGATTTAGTTTTTCCAGATAGGTGAATCATATGCGCTGACAATTGAAGAGATAATTCACGAGTATCTGCATACATATCGTGACCATCAACGCCGATGTGTTTTTTATTCTTCATGATTTCTAGACATTCATAAACTTCAAAAGCGTTACCTGCATAACGACCTAAAGGTTGATTCATTGAAGTAATCAATGCCACAACTTTTTTGCCATAACCCACGCCAATCGCCATAAGTTTTTGCGCTAGTTCATGGGCTTGGTCTGATGTTTTCATAAAAGCCCCAGAACCAAATTTCACATCAAGCACTAAACCATCGATACCTTCGGCGATTTTTTTCGACATGATACTTGCACAAATCAGCGGGTAACTTTCAACAGTGGCCGTGACATCACGTAAGGCATAGATTTTTTTATCAGCAGGGCAGATGTCTTTCGTTTGGCCGATAAAACAAGTGCCGATTTCTTTAGTGATACGAATAAAATCTTCTAAACTTTGTTGTGTGTTAAAACCTGGAATTGATTCTAATTTATCAAGTGTTCCGCCGGTGTGACCAAGACCGCGGCCTGAAATCATCGGAACCGCAACACCGCAGGCCGCAACGATCGGCCCAAGAATTAAACTTGTTTTATCGCCCACGCCGCCAGTTGAATGTTTATCAACTTTAAAGCCGGGGATAGATGACGTATCAACAACGATACCTGAATGAAGCATTGTTTTTGTAAGCGACAATGTTTCAGCCGTTGTCATACCTTTAAAATAAATCGCCATTAAAAGCGCAGACATTTGGTAATCGGGAATTTTTCCGCGCGTGTAACCTAAAATAAAACCTTCGATTTCTTGTTCGGTTAACTCAAAGCCATTTCTTTTTTTCTTAATAATTTCTGCAGGTAGCATTAGTAACCAGTTTTTCCAGCCTGGCCAGTGACAATTGCCACACCAGAGCTTGTTCCGATGCGTGTGGCACCAGCTTGAATCATTTTTACAGCGGCATCAAAATCACGAACGCCACCAGAAGCTTTAACTTGGGCTTTGTTTTGCACAATCGATTTCATTAACGTCACATCTTCAACGGTAGCACCGCCACCGCTAAAGCCTGTTGATGTTTTTACAAAGTGCGCACCTGCATGAAGACTGATTTCGCAGACTTTACGTTTTTCTTCTTCAGTTAACATGTGTGTTTCTAAAATCACTTTTACCGGATGGCCTTGGGCTGCCATCACAACGTCTTTAATGTCTTTTTCAACATAAGACCAATCTTGTGCTTTTACGGCACCTAAATGCACCACCATATCAATTTCAGTAGCACCAAGATTTAAGGCACGTGTTGTTTCAAATACTTTTGTAGAAGTATCACAAGCCCCTAACGGAAAACCAATAACGGCGGCGATTTTAACAGAGGTGTTTTTTAAAATTTCTTTGCAGACAGAAATCATCGATGAGTTTACGCAAACAGCGTAGAACTTATGAACGATAGCTTCTTCACAAAGTTTTTGAATCTGAGCACGAGTCGACTCAGGTTTTAATAATGTATGATCAATGTATTGAGCAATATCTTCGGGAGTTAACTTTTTTAAATCGGATGTCATTCTTCAATTTGACATCCGATCTATGTGTTAGGCAACTTTTTTTCCAGTTGGAGTGATGCCGCCACCTGTGTTTGGTGTTTCTTTGCCTAAGAAAGAGCGTGCATCTGCATCAAGGATAAGACCTTTTTTCACAAGATCATCCAAGTATTTTTCAAAGAGAACCATACCTTGGCTGGCACTGGTTTGCATAATCGATGGAATTTGGTGATTTTTACCTTCACGAATTAAATTCGCAACGGCACGTGTTCCTTTTAAAACTTCAAACGCAGCAACGCGACCCATTTTATCTGCACGCGTGAAAAGTGTTTGTGCCACAACTCCGCGTAATGATTCAGATAACATGGCACGAATTTGTGCTTGTTGCGCTGCTGGGAAAACGTCAATGATACGGTCAATTGTTTTAACAGCTGAGTTCGTGTGAAGAGTACCGAAAACTAAGTGACCAGTTTCTGCAGCTGTTAAGGCTAACGAAACAGTTTCTAAGTCACGCAGCTCTCCCACCAGAATGATATCCGGGTCTTCACGTAAGCTGGCTTTTAATGCGTTCGAGAAAGATTTTGTATGTGCTCCAACCTCACGTTGATTCACTAATGATTTTAAATTTGGATGTACGAACTCGATCGGATCTTCAACCGTGATGATATGCGCTTCACGAGTGGCATTGATATGTTGAATCATCGCAGCAAGTGTTGTTGATTTACCAGAACCTGTCGGGCCCGTGACAAGCACAAGTCCACGATCATGTTCAACAAGGTCAACAATAGTTTGTGGTAAATTTAACTCTGTCGCTGATTTAATTTTTTCAGGAATCGTACGGAACACAGCGCCTAAGCCTTTACGCTGCATGAAGATGTTACAACGAAAACGCCCCACGCCTTCTAACACGTAAGCGAAATCTAACTCCCATTTTTCTACGAAAGCCTTCTTTTGTTTTTCATTTAAGATTTCGAAGATCAAGCCTTGTACGTCTTGGCTTGTCAATTGACGGTAATTCAGTGGCGACATCATCCCGTGAACACGAAGATACGGAGGTGCGCCGCTTGTCACGTGCAAATCCGAAGCTTTTTGCTCAACCATTAATCGAAATAGATCATCAATTGTAGCCATGTTATTATCCTCACATTGCTTAACAAAATATTATTCGGTAAAACTGTCTGTGAAGTTAACAGGCGAATCGTCTAGGAGTCCCATTATGGCAGCAGAAATTCTAATTAATGTTCGACCGTTAGAAACACGCGTGGCCTACGTCGAGTCGGGGATTCTGATGGACTTAAAGGTTGAACGTAAATCTTCACCGACTTGGGTCGGGACAATTCACCGTGGGATCGTAACTAGAGTACTTCCAGGTATGCAGGCCGCTTTCGTCGACATTGGTCTAGAGAAAGCAGCCTTTCTTTACGTGGGCGATATTTTAACTGAAGAAGGCAAAGAATTTTTTGCTGACGAAGACGATCACGAGCATAAATCAGGTGATGATAACCAAGATCACCGCGGCTCGCGTGATATCAAAACGCCGATTCAGGATTTAATTAAAGAAGGCCAACACATCATGGTGCAAGTGGCAAAAGATCCACTAGGCACAAAAGGCGCGCGTATCACTACGCATATTTCGCTTCCAGGCCGTGGTGTCGTGTACATGCCGTATGTAAAACATGTTGGTATTTCTAGAAAAATCGAAGAAGAAGGCGAAAAAGAACGTCTTAAAAAATTAGTGCAAAAAATTAATCCAACCGGCGGGGTGATCGTAAGAACTGCTGCCGAAGGCGCTACTGAAGAATCTCTTCGTTCAGATATCGAATACTTAGATCGTTTAGGAAAAGAAATTCAAAAAAATTACGAAAAGAAAAAAACAGCAGGCTTAGTGCATGCCGAAATCGATGTCGAGCTTCGCGCACTTCGTGATTTAATGAATGAAGAAGTCACAACTGTTTGGGTTGATGACGAAGAAGTTTATAAAAAAGTTTCAAAGTTTGTGACGCAGTTAATGCCGAAGTACAAACAAAACATCATCTTCTACAACGAGAAAAAACCGTTATTTGATCTTTACGATGTGGATCTAGAAATCTCTCGTGCTACAGAGCGAAAAGTTTGGCTTAAATCCGGCGGTTATATCGTTGTTGATGAAGCCGAAGCTTTAGTGGTGGTTGACGTTAATACCGGAAGTTACGTTGGTAAAAAAGATTTAGAAGACACTATTTTAAAAACCAATTTAGAAGCGGTGAAAGAGATTGCCCATCAATTACGTGTTCGTAATGTGGGGGGTATTATCATTATCGACTTTATCGATATGGAAAAAGAAACGCACCGCGAACAGGTTTTACAGGCTCTTCAAGAAGAGCTTAAAAAAGACCGCGTACGTACCAATGTGACCTCTATGTCCGAACTTGGGCTGGTCGAAATGACCCGTAAACGTATTCGCCCAAGCCTTGTTAAAACTCTGTGTGAGCCTTGTTCGTATTGCGATGGTAAGGGTTATATTAAACGTAAAGCGACGATCGCGAACGAAATCTTCCGCGAAATCGAACGTGAAGTGGGTTTAACTGAAAACACAAAACGTAATTTAATTATTCACTGTCATGCTCAAATTGTAGACTGGATTTATGAGGTTGAAAACGAAACCTTAGAGCACCTTGAAAAGCGCTTTGGGCACTCAATTGCCTTTAAAATCGAAACGACCTACCACTTAGAGCAATACGAAATATTTGATAACTAACTAGTTTACTTACTCTAGTTTTTAACATAGATTCCGCGCCATGAAAAATATCAGGGAATTAACAGTGGCTCTAGTGGCCGTGTTGGGCTTGGCTATGCCTTCAGCTCAGGCAGGCAGACATCATAATCAATACCTACAGGATTATTGCAAAAAAATCGGCGGTGAGTTCATTACCGAGTTTACTTGTCCTGAAACAGGCAAAGTACGCAAAGAAGAGTTCTGTCGTTTTACAAATGAAGATCAGCAGTCTTTGTATTTTAACGGCTGTAACAGCGATAATCAGGATGGCTACCGCATTTATTTTTTCAAAGCCTGCCTGGTGCATGATTCTTGCTACCACAATGAACCTAAAGTGAGTGGTAAATCCCGTGCCGAATGCGACGAGGATTTTAAAAATAATATGTTAAAGATCTGCAAACAGGATGAGCGTAACGGTAACAAACATTTCATGTGTAAAAGCATGGCCAAAATGTTCTACAGCGCAGTTCGGTTCAAAGGTGAAGAGTCTTGGCGTTGTATGAAAAATAGTGTCAGATATCCCACTTCAATGGAACAAATTCCCTAAGGAGAGGGTGATGAAAAAAGTTTTAACTTTAGTTGCAACTATTACGGCGGTAACATCAGCCGCTTTCGCCGACCAACAATTGGTTAACTACTGTGTACAAACCGGTGGAGAAATTGTTCAGGAATGGACTTGCCCTGCTACAGGAAACGTTAGAGCTGGCGAAGTTTGTAAGCAAACAAATTCATTGGGCCAAGTGATGTATTTCAATGGCTGCTCAGCCCCTGAAGGTAAGTACAAAACTTTATTCTTTAAAGCCTGCATTATTCACGATCTTTGTTATCACCACGAACCAACAACAAATAATAAATCTAAAGCGGACTGCGATAACCAGTTTTTCACGAACATGAAAAAAATCTGCAAAACCACGGGCGTCTTAAATTTTGAGTGTAGTTTAGCGGCTCAAACTTTTTACACAGCTGTTGTTAAAGGTGGAGATGCTGCGTTTAGCTGTTCAAAAGAAAATGTACAATACCCACTAGATATGGATCAGTTGCCGCTGCCATCACCGGCACCGCTAATCTCGCTTTAATTTTGGGGGCGCCGTTAAATAATTTTTCCGCGCCAAAGATCTTTTAAAAAGTTTTCAACATCTAAACTTTGCGGATCGCGGCTGACTAAAATAGATTTCTTCACCGGAAATTTAGCCGTGAATTTTTTTAGTCTTCGCATGTGTTGTGCGTTCACAGATTTTGTAGCGCGCACTTCAATGGCTACTTCATCGTTAATTAAAAAATCAACTTCATTACCTTGGTAGTCACACCAAAATTCAATTTTCGTGTTCGGGGCGCGGTAGTTTTTGTAAGCGATAAGCTCCAACAGAATGAAATGCTTTAATGAGCTTTCTGATTTTTCGAAATCGTGTTCCAGATTAAAATCATTTTTTAAAGCGTTAGCTACGCCGACATCGAAGAAATAAAATTTAGAGCGTTTAGCGCCTTTACGCGATGTCGTACATTGGATTTCATAACCAAGGTGCATCTCTTTAAGCAGTTCAAAGTACTCACGTACTGTGCGTGCCGGCGCTTCGCAAATTTTAGCAATCTCTTCAAAATGTAAATACTGGCCATTGTATTCGGCGGCCACGTTTAAAAATCGCGAGAAATTTTCAATCTTGCGAATTTTACCGGTCTGAATCAGATCTGCCTGAAACAAAAGACCAACGTAATCATTTAAAAGCACATCCTTGTGCTCATGACTGTAAACCGAAGGTAAAGAACCAAAACTTAAAACCTGTTCTAGATTAAATTCGTTTTGCAATTCTTCATAACAAAACGGCAGTAACGACAAAGTCTCAGTTTTTTCTGCCTCTAAAGCAGGGTGGTTCTTCATCTGTTGTGAAGCCGATAAAATAAAATGCACGTTCTGCGTTTTATTTAAGTGCTCCACTTGATCCAGTAGCGATGGCAAACGGTTCACGTTATCAAGCGCTACAGTTTTCATCTCTGGTGTAAGAAGTTTTTCAATGATGTTTTTCTGAAATGAAAGTTTTCTGAAGGTATCCGCCTCCTGCAGATTTAAATATAAATCCACTGAAGCCAATGACTTCAGATATGAGCTTTTTCCTGTTTGACGAGGCGAAAGCAGCAGCAGGTTCTTCTTTAAAGGGGCCTTTAAGGGAGGGGCGATCCTTCTTTTATGGATTACATCCATGAACCAATAACAACATGTCTTATAAATAATCGCAATATTAATTCTTAAAATAATATAAAAAAGAATTAATAATGCGGAAATTATATATGGAAACGAATATAAGTGGTTTATATGGGTCGGGGTGCGGCATGAAAATCTAGACTGAAATTCATTCAAATGGCTTTGACAGAGGCGTAGCTCAGATGATTTAAAGGTCACTCTTAATTACGCAATTAATCCATTCAAGGAGAATGTAATGTACGCAATTATTAAAACAGGCGGCAAACAATATAAGGTTCAAGCCGGCGACGTTTTACAAGTTGAAAAACTTGAAAAAGATCTTGGTTCAGAATTCAAAATCGACGAAGTTCTACTAGTTGGTGGCGATAAAACTCACGTTGGTGCTCCAACTGTGAAAAACGCTTCTGTAACAGTTGTTGTTACTAAGCAAGCTCGCACTCGCAAAGTTATCGTTTTCAAAAAACGCCGTCGTCATTCATACAGAAGATTCGGTACGCACAAACAAGACTTCACAGAGTTATTTGTTAAAGCGATCACTTCTCCAGACGGACAAACTGCTAAGTCAGATGCAACTCCAGTTGTTAAAGACATGGCGGCATTACGTGCAGAACGTATCCAAACTAAAATTGAAGATTCACGCGCTCGCGCTGAAGCAGGTATCGGTTTAGGCCGCGCTGCTGCTCACGGCGTAACTAAAGCTGCTCCAGCTAAAAAAGCTGCTGCACCTAAGAAAAAAGCCGCTAAGAAAGCCGCTCCTAAAAAAGCTGCTTCTAAACGCTCAGTGAAAACAGCTGCTAAAAAAGCCGCTAAAAAAACAAAAAAAACTAAATAATTAATTTAAAGGAACACGGAGTATACAATGGCAAGTAAAAAAGCTGGTGGTAGTACCAAGAATGGTCGCGATTCGCAGTCGAAGAGATTAGGCGTAAAACGTTTCGGTGGCCAATTAGTGCAATCAGGAACAATCATCGTTCGTCAACGTGGAACTCAATTCCACATTGGTAACAATGTTAAAATGGGACGCGATCACACAATCTATTCAGTGATCGAAGGTCACGTTAAGTTTGAAAGATTTTCGAAAGAAAAATTTAAAGTTAGCGTTTATCCAAAAACTGCGTAATAAGTAGTTTAATTACAAACATTCGCATAAAGAGGGAGCCCTTCAAGGCTCCTTTTTTATTGGTTCAAAGGGTCGTGCTTTAAGCGCGCAAAAGTGTCGTATGAAATTTGTTGATGAAGTTAAAATCACAGTTGCTTCGGGTCGTGGTGGCCCAGGTGCCGTTACATTCCGTCGTGAATCTTATGCCCCTCGTGGCGGCCCAGATGGTGGCGATGGTGGAAAAGGCGGCGATGTTATCTTCAAAACTTCAAAGCATATCAACTCTTTAGTCGATTTTAAGACTTACAAAAAGTATTCGGCTGACAATGGTCAACCAGGTGCCGCTTCTAACTGTTCAGGCCACAATGGCGCTGACATGGTGATGATCGTTCCTGAAGGCACAATCATTCGTGATGCTGAAACTCACGAAGTTCTTTATGATTTAACTGATCTAAATGAAATCAACTTCTTACAAGGTGGCCGTGGTGGTAAAGGTAACGCGTTTTTTAAAACGAGTGTTAACCAAGCCCCAGAATACGCGCAACCAGGTGAAGACAATACAACTCGTGAAATCATCTTAGAACTTAAACTTATCGCTGACGTAGGTATTATCGGTTTTCCTAACGCGGGTAAATCGACGTTAATTTCTCGTATCTCGGCAGCAAAACCAAAGATCGCCGATTATCCGTTTACAACTTTAACACCTAACTTAGGCGTGGTTAAAGTGGGCGATTATTCAAACTTCGTTGTTGCGGATATTCCAGGTCTTATCAAAGGTGCACATTTAGGTGTGGGCCTTGGTATTCAATTTTTAAAACATATCGAGCGCACTAGTTTATTCGTTCACATCGTAGATATTTCGGGAATGTCTGGCCGTGATCCGGTTCAAGACTTTCAGGATATCAATTTTGAAATCGAAAAATACGATGAAATGAATAAAGATAAAGACGGGTTCTTTCCGTTATCAGCGCGCAAACAAATCGTTGTATTTAACAAGATCGATTTATTATCAGCTGACCAAATTGAAAAAACAAAACAGACATTCAAGAAAAAATTTGGTGTCGATGGTTACGCCATTTCCGGCGTTACAGGAAAAAACATTAATGAATTACTTCAGGCGATCGCTGAAAAAGTGATGGCTTCGAAAAATGGCGAAGAAGAACAAGGGTAAAAGAAATGAAAATCGGTATTTTCGGGGGAAGTTTTAATCCTCCACACAATGGCCATGTTAACAGCTTAACAACAGTTCAAAAGAAAATGGGTTTTGATAAAATCCATATTATTCCTAATAGCCAGAACCCGTTAAAAGTTCCAACAGAAACAGCTTCTGATGAACACCGTTTAGCGATGGCTAAATTAGCTTTTGCTACTTACGGCGATGCTTTTTTCATTGATGATATCGAATTAAAACGCGGTGGCAAAAGCTACACAATCGATACAATCAAAGAATTACGCAAAACTTACGAATCAAAAGATTTATATTTAATTATCGGTGCTGATAACTTTGAAACGTTTAACGAGTGGAAAGACTTTAAAAAAATTCTTTCTGAAGTAAACCTAGTTGTTACAACTCGCCCAGGTTATCAAATTCCTGAAACTGAGTCTGAATTTCCAGCGTACTTATCAGGTTTAGTGGCTGAAAGCGATTTCGGTGCGGTTGAATTAACAACTGGCCGTTCAATCGAGTTCTTAACTTTACAAGACATGGACATTTCTTCGTCTGAATTACGCAAAAAATTACGCGTAGGCCGTCCTGTAGATAAGTTTTTACCACTAGCGGTAGAAAGTTATATCAAAGAACATAAACTTTACCGTCAAGCGAATCAAAAAATCAGCGATTACGAAAAATTCACTGAGTTTTGTGCTCAGGTTCTTTTTGATAAAAAAGGTATCGCGGTTCGCGGTTACGATATCCGTAACAGCTCAACAACAACTGACTTTACATTAATCGCTTCTGGTACAAGCACTCGTCACGCAGCTTCTATGGCTGAAAACTTAGTTCAAGCCGTTAAAGAAGAATTCAACGTTTACCCATTAGGCGTTGAAGGTGTTGATGAAGGCCGTTGGGTGGTTGTGGATTACGGTCCATTAATCGTTCACTTGTTCTACGATTTCGTTCGTCAAGAATACCGCATGGAAGAACTTTGGAAAGACGGTAAGGAATTTAAACTTACTGATAAAACTGGCCAAAAATAATTATGAAAGCCGTTCTATTTGACTTTAAAACAGCCAAAGAAGAATGGTTTGATCTTGCGGTTGCGACCTACACTAAAAAATTAAATCCGTTTATTCCGTTTGAGGTGATTTCGCTGAAATCATCAAAAACGGATCGTGATGATGCCGCCTCTAAGAAAAAACACGAATCCGAAGATCTACTAAAAAAAATCACCAACGATGATTACGTGATTTTATTTGATGAAAAAGGCAAAGACCTAGATTCGCTTCAATTTTCAAAACAAATTGAAACCGCGCAGATGTCTGGAAAAAAACGTTTAGTATTTATTATTGGCGGGGCGTTCGGCGTATCTGACGATATTAAAAACCGCGCGCAACTTAAAGTTTCACTCTCAAAAATGGTGATGAACCACTTGGTTGCAGAAACTGTGGCGCTTGAACAAATCTACCGCGCGTTTACCATCATTAAACGCATTCCTTATCACAATATTTAAAAAATCCGGCCACACATTTGCAAACTAAACCCACATGATGTGGAAAGCTTTACGTTTTTGGTTTTACAGATTGTTCATTGTTGATTGTGTGGGCTGTGGTTCGCTTGTAGTGCATGGGCGCGGGCTTTGTTTGTCTTGTGAATATCATATTCTTGATCATTATCTTTCTTCGCAAGTTGAAACTTCGAAAGTTCCGGAATCCGAATTGCCTTTTCGTTTTTTGTTTCATTGGATTCCCGGCGAAAGCCGTCTGTTATCAAGCTATGTGTATTTGCTTAAGTCACCTTTGGCAGAACCGCTCTGGCACGAGCTTTCGCGCTACTTTGTACCACCAGAACATATTAAAAATACCGCGATTTTTGTTCCCATTCCGAGTCGTAAAAAACGTAAACATTCGCTTTATCTGGCGCAAGGGTTGGTCGAACAATTTGGGGGTGAAGTCATCGAAGCTTTGCAAACTTCGGCGTTAGATTCACTCGAACAAAAGCAAAAATCCAAGAAAGAACGCCGTAAAATCAGCTTTACCCTGAATGAAGAATTTACAGAGCGTCTGCGTCTGGCCCCGACAATTGTGCTAGTGGATGATGTCATTACTACAGGAGCTTCTTATGAAGCCGCATATAATGTTTTAAAGAACCATCAGGTGTGTCCGGAAAACATCGAACTATGGGCCGCGTTTCATCGTGAAGTTGTCAGAGTGAACTTTGAGTAATTACCGTTGTTGAAAAGGGCGGCATCTGATATACCAAAGACATGCAATTTCACTCTCAAATTCGTCAAATTTTTGTTTTGCTTACGGCTATTGTTTTAATGCCGTTTGCAAGCGTTGCTGCTGCGAAATCGAAAGCTATAATCAGCGATCAAACGCAGGCTGAAAATATCTTAAAAAAATATAATCAAAAATCTGGTGTGCAAATCAAACTTGAAATGCTGACTGAGAAAAAAGTCTTAGGCACTAAAACAACTGATAAAGGTGTAATGACCCACCAAACGGGTAAATTAAATTTGTCACTTGAAGGCGAAAAAAAATCAGAAATGATTTTTGACGGCAAAAAAGCATATTTAATTTCTTATCCTGACCAAGAA
This sequence comes from uncultured Pseudobdellovibrio sp., assembly GCA_966250225.1. Taxonomy (GTDB): domain Bacteria; phylum Bdellovibrionota; class Bdellovibrionia; order Bdellovibrionales; family Bdellovibrionaceae; genus Pseudobdellovibrio. The sequence continues at coordinate 53,028 of CBINGM010000015.1, forward strand.
CTTGATCCGGATGGAAAAAGAAAAGTTATTTTACTTAAAGTGAACGATAAAAACCAATTAGGTCTTTTATCTAATCTTTTCGGTAATCCAAAAAAATTCTTTTCAAACTTTAAAACTAAAACAGTTTCCAGCGATAACGAGACACTAACTTTAGTTCTTGAAGATAAAGCGAAAACATTAAAACCAATGACTTTAGTGTTTTCTAAAAAAGACCAAGCTTTACAAAAAATGTCGTACTTAGACGATGTGGGTTCAGAAATTCAGATCAATTTTGAAAAGCCGAACTATACTACAGAAATTTCATCTAAATTATTTAAATACAATGCTCTTAAATCTGATGAGGTCGTAAGCCAATGAGCCAAAAACAAACTCCCGAAACTACAGGTCCTAAAAAAGTTCACTTTATTAGCTTAGGTTGCCCGAAGAACTTAGTTGATAGCGAAATCATGGCGGGAACGCTGATGAAAGATGGCTACGAAGTTGTGGCCGACGCTGAAGACGCTGATACAGTTGTTGTGAACACTTGCGGCTTTATCGAAGAATCAAAAAAAGAATCTATCCAAAGAATTTTAGATATGACGTCTTTAAAAGAACAAGGCCAAATCAAAAAAGTGGTTGTGGCTGGTTGTTTAACTCAACGTTATAAAGATGAATTAGTTGAAGGTTTACCAGAAGCTGACTTGTTCGTTGGTAGCGGTGAGTTTCAAAATATCGCAAAGATCTTAAAAAACCACGACGCGGGCGAAAAGAAAAAAACGTTCTTTAACCTACCAACGTACCTTCAAGAGGAAGCTACTCCACGTGTAAACTCACAGCCAAAACACAGAGCGTATTTAAAAATCTCTGAAGGTTGTATGAAACGTTGTGCGTTCTGCGCGATTCCTTTAATTCGCGGTAATTTACAATCACGCACAATTTCTAACATCGTGAACGAAGCTAAATTATTAGCTGCCGGTGGCGTTAAAGAATTAATTATTATCTCTCACGATTTCACAGATTACGGTTGGGATTTACGTCGTAAAGATCCGAATGCGAAAGAATCTCCGGTTGAATTATTAAAAGCTTTGGCTGAAGTTGACGGTATCCAATGGATTCGTATGCTTTATTTATATCCAGATGGAATCACACAAGAGCTTATCGATTTAATGAAATCAAATCCTAAGTTTGTAAAATACTTTGATATGCCATTACAGCACATCAATAACGACGTTCTTAAAAAAATGAACCGTAAGATGACTCGCGAAGAAATTGAAGTGGCGCTTAAACGTATCCGCACTGAAATTCCAGACGCTGTGATCCGTACACAATTCATCGTGGGTTTTCCTGGTGAAACAAACGAGCAATTTGAAGAATTATTAAAGTTCGTGTCTGAGCAACAATTTGACCGCGTTGGTTGTTTTAAATATTCGCCTGAAGAAAACACTCCAGGCGGAAAAATGACTGACCAAATCGAAGATCACATCAAAGACTTCCGTCATGATGCTTTAATGTCGATTCAGCAAAATATTTCTAAAGTTAAACATGAAGCTTTCATTGGTAAAACAGTCGAAGTTTTAGTTGAAGGTTATTCTGAAGAAACTGAATTGTTATTACAAGGCCGTACTTCACAGCAAGCCCCTGAAATTGATGGTGTTGTTTTAATTAACGACGGTGAAGCTAAAATCGGTGATATCGTTAAAGTAGAAATCACTGAAAGTATGGAATACGACTTAATCGGTGGAATCGTTCAGTAGCCTGGCTGACCGCATCGCTCAATTAGTGGATTCCAGCGCATTGCTGGATGCCATGGTAGTACGCCGTAGAAGCCTTCATTTTCGCGGCTTCTAGGGGCGCCTGAGCTTCTCTAAAGCGAACCGCCGAAGACTTATCTAACTGGCAGGCTTTAATGAAATACGGTAAAGCCTCGTCATAACGTAAAAGTTGATATAACGATTGAGCAGCGCCTAACTGGGCGCGGCCTGATTTGGGCTCAACCACTGTGGCGTCTTTAAAGGCCTCGATCGCTTTACCGTAATTTTTTTGTAAATAAAAAACTTCGCCTAAACAAGTTAAAGCAAATTCGTTTTTTTCTATCTGGGCTGATTTTTCAAATTGCTTTTGCGCGTCTTTATAATTCATACGTTCACGCTGAGAAATGCCTAAGTAAATTAAAGCTAAGTTATCTTTTGGAAACGCTTTAATTACTCGAGGGCAGACAACATCAACTTCGCCGTGATTTGAATCTTCTGTTTCTAAAATGCAAAGATCTAAAAGATATTTGTTCACATTTTTCTTGTCGATCTTCATTGCGTCTTGAAGGGCGCTTTTAGCTTCAAATAAATTTCCGAGTTTACGATAAACACGAGAGTATTCGGCTAAAACGATCAGGTCATTTTTGCTGTCATCAGTGATCGAATCTAAGATTGAAAGTGCATCACGGTATTTACGGTCAGCTGTTAAGATTCGAGCCTGTAAGGCTTTATCCTGGGGAACTGTCAGTAATGATTTGTTTTCAATAACCATTGAACGAGCTTCTTTGGTGTGACCTTCGTTAATTAAAAAATCCACCATCGGTTCAAAATTGGCGAAAGTTTTTTTCGCATTAAAGGTGGTTTTGAAAGGTTCAAGAGCCATTTGAAATTCAGACTCAGAAAGAAAAGATTTAAACTCAAGCGGGGCACGACAGTAAGATTGATACTCATAATATTTGCCACTGACAGGAGCCGAAGTGATGGCTGGTCGGCCAGAGCCATTTTGAACAGGTTGTGCTGCTCCTTGGGGGGCTCCGGGACTAAAAGAGGGAACGGTGACTTGGGCTGGTGGCTGAGGTTGTGTGGTGGTCTGGGCCTGTGCCAGATTGATACAAATTAAACAAATACAAATAGAAAAAACCAATAAAAATCGTCTCATATTTTTCACCAATTGCCCTTATCTTCCGATAAGTTCATAGGTGAAACAAGAGCTAGAACAAAAAACAAGACGTTCAATTTTGCGAGCACGCAAAATCGGCTTCGTATTGCGTGGTCGAAACAGCGGTCAGGCTGTGGTCGAATACATTCTTATTGTTTCAATCGCCGTAGCTATCATTTTTATTATGAAGGGTGCCTTCAGTGGCATGAGTAACTTCATCGATAATTATTTAGGAAAATATACAGAGTGTCTTATGGCGTACGGCGAGTTGCCAACATTAGGTATCAGAAATGATGACTTAAAAAAACACTTAAGCTCAGATTATAAATGTGAATCAGGTTTTAAACCTTTCACTGTAGCTGAAGGTCGACCACCGATTGCCAATGGCAGTGCTGCTGGTGGCAGTAGTAAAAATAGCAACGGCAAAGGAAATTCGAATTCCAATAATTCATCGAATTCAAACGGAAGTTCCAGTGATCCGTCTTCAGCTGAAGCTGGCCGCGGTGATAGAGATGCTGTAGGCGGTAATGGTAGCGGTGGTAGTAACAGTGATCAGAATGCGAATACAAGGCCGCGCCGTGCAGGGCGAGGAACAGCAGATGGTATCGCCAGTGGTGATGGTAATCAGCGTTTGATCGAAGAAGAGGGCGACGAAGAAGGTGGCCGCGGGCGTAAAAGAAAGCCTCGTGAATCACGTATTATTTACAGAGATAGACCGCGTTATCGCGCCGTTCTGGGTGATGAAGCGGAACAAATTACTAAGCAATCCTCGCGTAGCTCAATTAGTCGTAAACCGACCTCACGTTCTATTGCTAAAGCCGAAGGTGGAAGCCTTCCTGGCCCACGTTCGGGCTTAATGCGCCCACCTCCTGAAAAAGTGGCGTATGTGGAAGAAACTAAAGACGAAGGCTGGGGATTTGGTAAGATCATCAAGTGGATCTTTATTATCGGTATGATCGTAGCTCTTGTAATCTTTTTCGGGGGACAATTGCTCGGTTACTCGAATTCCGACAGCTAGTTTTTTAGCCATTTTGCCGCAGGCAAATAATTCACAATGCCGCAGGCAAATAGCGCATTTTATATAATATACAATCGCCGATTTCTTCGTTGAAACTTTAGGTAAGTTGGCAAATAAAGAGTCCATAAATTTTCGTGAGCAGGGGACTTAAATTGATCGAGATTTTCAACGTTCAAAAGAACAAGCATTTTACATATGCGGAAGCAGAAGAGATTCTACCCCTGGTCTACCGCATTACTGACGACGCCAGCAAAGAAGTGAAATACTTAATGGGGTGCGTGGAAGCGCTTCAAGATAAACACAGCGATGCTTCTCGTGATCTTCAAACACGTATCAATCAAATCATCGAAAAATGGCAAAACAAACTTGAGCGTTTAGGCTTACGCCCTAAAGGCTTATGGTTAGCCGACTTTGATAACGGTTCGGGCTATTTTTGCTGGAAATTTCCAGAAACGAAAATTTTATTCCAACATGGCTACCAAGATGGCTTTACTGGGCGTATTCTAATTGCAGAACAAGACGCTCCACGTGAGGACCACAATGCGCATAGCCCTAGCCCAAATTAATTCAACGCTCGCTGATTTCGACGCTAACGCCGAAAAAATTATTTCTCACATTAAAACTTTAGCTGAAAAAAAAGCTGAGCTGATCGTATTTCCCGAAGCTTCGCTTTTTGGCTATCATCCTTTTGATTTGTTAGAACGTGAAACTCTAATCACACAACAAAATAAAGCCTTACAAAAAATCTTAAAAACAATCCCGCAAGGTGTTCATATTCTTGTGGGCGGTTTTGAAAAAAACAAAAACAAAAAAGGCCGCCCGTATTTCAACAGCGCTTTTTTATGTAAGAAAAATAAAATCGTTAAAACTTTCAGAAAGCAGTTGTTGCCGACAGGCGATGTGTTTGATGAAGCCCGCTTTATTGAACCAGGTGATGTAAAGCAAAACTACTTTCAAATCGGTAAGAAGAAATTTTTCTTAACGATCTGCGAAGATATGTGGGCATGGCCTACAAAAGAAGGCTCTGAATATTCTGAAAATCCGTTACTAAAAGTACCGAAGAAAAAAATCGATCTTGTGATTAACATGAGTGCTTCGCCTTTTTTCACGGGTAAATTTAAAAAGCGCCAGTTTGTAGCTGCGCAAACGGCAAAGCATTTTAAAGCGCCATTGTTATATGTAAACTTAGTCGGTGCACAAGACGAAATCATCTACGACGGGCAAAGCTTTTTAGTATCGCCAAAAGATAAAATTTTATTCAAAGCCCAGTCGTTTGCTGAAGACACGAATGTGATTGATCTAAATACTTTAGAAACCTGGAGCCCTAGTAATAAATTTGAAACTCCCACTGAAGAATTACGTAAGGCTTTAGTGCTGGGGTTAAAAGATTACGCCCAAAAAATCGGTGTCAGCAAAGTTCATTTAGGTTTATCAGGTGGAATTGATTCGGCTTTAGTGGCCGCTCTTGCAGTCGATGCTTTTGGGTCTAATAATGTGAAGCTTTTTGCTTTGCCGACTGAATACAATGTTGAATTAAGTATGACATATGCGCGCCAGCTGGCAGCCAATTTGGGTTCTGAATTTAAGGTGATGTCTATTCAATCAACATTTGAATTTATCAGAACACTTTTAGATGGCGAATTTAATGTCGAAAAATTCGGTCTAATGCATGAAAACTTACAATCACGTATTCGTGGGTTATTTATGATGGCCTATTCAAACTTTACTGGAAGTTTATTATTAACAACGGGTAATAAATCAGAATATGCCACGGGATACGCAACACTTTACGGTGATATGTGTGGTGGCCTAGCACCATTAGGTGATTTAACGAAAAAACAAATCGTTGAACTTTGTGAACACTACAATAAAGAAATTGAAATCATTCCTGATTTTATTATTCGCCGCCCACCAAGTGCCGAACTTCGCCCGAATCAAAAAGACCAAGATAGCCTTCCACCATACGAGCTTTTAGATAAAGCGGTCCAAAATGTGGTTGAAAAGAAAAAGCCGGCGAAAAGTGAAACAGAAAAATGGCTTTTAAAACAATTAATGAAAACAGAATTTAAACGCTGGCAAGCGCCACCGATTTTAAAAGTGACCGAACATTCTTTTGGGCGTGGCCGCAGATACCCAATCGCCCACAAAGCTAAAGAATAGATACGGCGTTACTTTTTGAAACGCGGTGCATTTCAAAAAGTAACGGCCTACCAAATAAAAAAAAGCCAGGTT
>CBINGM010000016.1:0-54360 GCA_966250225.1 uncultured Pseudobdellovibrio sp.
CATCCAGCTGGTGCTAAACCATTCAAACGTGCTGATTACATCCGTAAGTTTGATACATTAACTTCTGATATCATCACTAAAGAAGAACGTAACCGTTTCATCTCTTTATGTGAGCGCTTACCAGAATTAACGGCGGCTGAAGTTCAACAATTGAACGTTCAAATTCCAATCGACAAATTAATCAACAACAAACGCGACCAAAAAGGTATTTTCTAGAGGTTATTTATATGATGTTTCCTACTCTTAAAGGGGCAGAAAAAAGAAAGAATTTTCGTGAACAATTAAAATCTGGAAAGCTATTGCAGTTTCCCGGGTCGTTCTCTCCGCTGGTGAGTATGATGATCGAACAAAAAGGTTTTGATGGTGTTTACATCTCAGGATCTGTTTTATCAAATGACTTAGGCTACCCAGACATCGGTTTGACAACTTTAACTGAAGTTGCAAACCGTGGTCGTCAAATCGCCCGCACAACTAAGTTACCTAGCATCATTGATGCTGATACAGGTTGGGGCGAACCAATGAATGTCACTCGCACGATTCAAGAATTTATTGAAATGGGTCTTGCGGGTTGCCATCTTGAAGATCAAGAAAATCCAAAACGCTGCGGCCACTTAGACAACAAGTCTGTTGTTGAAGCTTCGCAAATGATTAAAAAAATCAAAGCGGCTGTTAAGGCTAAAACACTTGATCCTAATTTCTTAATTATTGCTCGTACTGATTCACGTGCTTCAGAAGGTTTAGATAAAGCTATCGACCGTGCTAAAGCTTACGTTGATGCCGGTGCCGAGATGATTTTTCCAGAAGCTATGCAAAACGAAAAAGAATTCGAAGCGATGAGAAAAGCGATTTCTGTTCCGTTGTTAGCGAACATGACTGAATTCGGTAAAGGTAAATTATATACTAAAACTGAATTAGAAAACTTAGGTTACAATATGGTGATCTACCCTGTTACGACTTTACGTTTAGCTATGGGTAACACTGAGCGTGGCTTAGACATCATTAAAAAAACGGGCTCACAAGAAGAAGCCGTTCCTTTAATGCAAACTCGTCAACAATTGTATGATCTTACAAATTACGAAGCGTACAACTCGTTTGACCAATCTATTTTTAATTTTAAATTGTAAAACTAAATAAATAATAAAAGAAAAGAAGAAAGAGGATAAAATGGCTGAATATATCAATCCAGATTATGTACCAGAACCAGAGAAAATGAACGTTAAAAAAGGTCTTGAAGGCGTTGTTATGGATACTTCATCAGTATCTAAAGTAAATGCTGAAACAAATTCACTTTTATACCGTGGTTACCCAGTACAAGATTTAGCTGAAAACTGCTCTTTCGAAGAAGTCGCTTACTTAATGTATAACGGCGAACTTCCAAATAAAGCTCAATTAGCTGAATTCTCTGCTAAAGAAAAATCTTTACGTGAAATCTCTAAAGACAACTTAAACGTTATCAAAGCTTTACCTAAAAAGTGCCACCCTATGGATTCTATCCGCACTGGTGTTTCATTCTTAGGTTGTGAAGATGAAAGAATCTGGGATGCATCTCCAGCTACAAATATGGATAAAGCGATTCGTTTATTAGCTAAAATCCCAACTATGGTTGCTGCGGATTTCCGTTTCAAAAAAGGTTTAGATTTTATTCCACCGAACCCTTCTTTATCAATCGCAGAAAACTTCTTTCACATGTGCTTTGGTAAAGTACCAGATGCAAAAGTGGTTAAAGCTTTCGACGTATCATTAACTTTATACGCTGAGCACTCTTTCAATGCGTCTACTTTCACAGCTCGCGTTGTAACTTCGACTCAATCTGACATTTACTCGGCAACAACAGCAGGTATCGGTGCTTTAAAAGGACCTTTACACGGTGGCGCGAATGAAATGGTTATGCACATGATGATCGAAATCGCTGATCCGGCAAAAGCTGAACAGTGGATGTTAGATGCTTTAGCTAACAAACGTAAAGTGATGGGCTTTGGTCACCGCGTTTACAAATCAGGTGATTCACGCGTTCCAACAATGAAAAAATACGCACAAGTTATGGCTGACGTGACGAACAACCAAAAATGGATGCAAATGTACACGTCTTTAGAAAAAGTAATGGTAGAGAAAAAGAAAATCTATCCTAACTTAGACTTCCCGGCTGGTCCTGCTTACTACATGATGGGTTTTGAAATTGATTTCTTTACTCCGATCTTCGTAATGGCTCGTACTACAGGCTGGTCAGCTCACATCATGGAACAAACGGCAAATAACCGTATCATCCGTCCATTATCTGAGTACATTGGCGCAGCTCAACGCCAAGTTAAACCTCTATCTGAAAGATAGGAACTTAACAGTTCTGAAAGATAAAAAAGCCAAGGCTAATAACCTTGGCTTTTTTTTTACTTTTATTTTCGGTTGAAACTTTAAGGAATAACTTCGATTTTACCTGATTCGCAGTCCACTTTCGTTTTCTTTACGCCAAAGGCATAAACATAAACTTTTCCTGCGCGCGGGATTTCACCTTTAATCATCGAGATAGAATCTTGGGCTAACATCTTTAACCAAGAATCTTGAGTTGATTTCACCGTGGCCTCTAAAGTAGAGACGGCGCGAGCATTACCAATATGGCCCAATGCCATCGCCGCACTCCACTTACCGCTTGTTAAAGATTCATTAGATAAGGCTTTAGATAACGAAGCCACAGCCGCATCACCCATGCCGATCAACTTGTTAGTTGCAATCACAACTTTACAAGCATCTAATTCACTTTCAACTTTAGCCAACTCAGAATTAACGTTCGTCTCGATTTCGTTGGCGTTTGCTACACACGTACTACTGACTAAGAGAAAAGCTACTAAAATATTTTTCATAAAATTATTGTTGTCCTACTTGAACCGCTGGAGCGTTACCTGGAGTAATACCCATCATTAAGTTGTACATATCCATATCAACACCATAAGGGTCAGCAACTAAAGTCATTTGACCTCGGTCATTGATTTGCGTTGTTTCATATAACACGTAAACCGGAACTGTACGGCCAAGATCACGTTTAGTTTCACCCGTAGCCAGTGGCACCATGTTTACAGTTTCATTACGTAAAGATTCGATTGTATGAACCGGTAAACCTGTCATCGGATCAGTTTGACCTGATAATAGTTTTTCAGCTAACTCAAACGGTTTTTCCATACGGATACAACCAGATGATAATAAACGGTTTGTACGTTTTGGGTTAAATACAGAGTCACGCTCGTTCGTATCGTGCATATAGATATTTAACGAGTTACGCACTAACGGAAACTTAATCCAACCTAAAGCATTTTTATCACCGTTTGGATATTGAACGATACGGTAGTTCATACCCGCACCTGATTTTTCACGTTCTTTAGATGTTTCAGCGGCCCAGTCGATTTGTTCAACTTGAACTTCTGTTGGCGGATTCGTTCTTAAATCAAAGAAATGGTAACCATATTCTCTGGCATGAGCTTGACCTGATGGTGTTGAAAATAATTTACCTTTATCTTGGAAATAGATCGTGCGAGGTACAGTCCAAGTTGGATTTAATCTCATGTGGTTGATCGCATCAAACATAATTGGCGTTGGACGTTCAACGCGTCCGTTCGCTGTTTTAAAAGACATCGTGATTAAATTATCTTTGTAATAGAATAATCTTTGCGCCGCTAAGTTGATATGAACATATTCAGCTTGTAAGTTATCTGGTAACCAACGAGAACGGTCTAAGTTAATTTTTAAACGCGTGATGATTTGATCAACCGGCGTATTTAATAAACCAAAAGAATTTTTACCGATCACGCCGTCACGAGATAATAAGTTATTTTCTTGTAACTCTTCGATCGCGATTTTTAAATCTTCAGTGTAAGTCGTGTTATAAACATCATTTTCATAACCAAACATCGCTAAACGTTGGCGCGCAAATAACACTGTCGCTTGGTCTTTGACACCAGGCTTGATTGTTGTAAGTGTTCCCGGAACCGCCATGATCTGGTTATTCTGTTTCATTTGAACGATCTTGCGGTACATATTAAGCGCACGCGTATAGATCGAGTTTTTCGGGCGGAAGGTATTAAATAAATCTAAAGAAGTAATTGTGCCGTTTGCGTATTTAGTTAATTCAGCCTGCATTAAAGCTGCATCAACTCTTTTAGTTTTAACATTTGTTTTTTCACCGATACGATCCGGAGTGATATAACCACGGTTTAAAGCTGATAAAATATTTTTAGCCACAAGACCTGCTTGATTACGTAGGTCTTTCATATTGCCTTGTTGAGCTAAGCTATTTAAGTAATTCGCTTGTTCGTCGTTAACAAACCAATCACGTTGCATACCTTCAAGTTCAGCTAACATTAATAGTTCAGTGATTTTATTTAAAAGAACGTGATTCATTAAAGTCGCATTCGTGCGATTACCTAAAATCTGAGTTGTCAGAGGAGTTGGCGGAGCCCATAGCGGAGTAATGATTTCTCCGGCTGCTGCCGCTTGCGCGGCCTGTACGTTAGCTTGAGCAACGCCGGCTGCCGGGCTGATCTGAGCTAAAGCATTAACACCGAAAACCATACCTAAAATAAACGGAGCGAATTTCATTGTTTTCATAGTCATCTCGTCTTTCTTAAAGGCTTAGTTTGATATGGCGTTTAGTTTGGAAAGCATCGATCGCTTTTTGAGTAACACCGGTATTTGAATTTGAACGAGGAATATAAAGAGATTTAAATTCGCCGCCTTTAACCTTCATCATTACGTTTGTGCCTTCTTCGTCAGGTACAACGTTTACAACTTCGCCTTCATAAGACACTTTTGTTAAAGTCGCGTTGGCCACGTGGTAGGTCACCAAAGTAGCTAATAATAATGTTAATAAAGCGAAACTACGTTTCATAAAACACCTCTTCCAAGGTGTCTCATAGCGATTACAATTCCACCCTATAAACGAATAGGTTGGTTTTAACGGTCAAAAAGTATTCAAAGGGTTTACACAGCGACAGCAAAGGTCACTCAAAAATTCATGATTGTTTACTAGTTTAACAGCTCTAATTCGACCAAAAGGCCGCCTACATCGAGCAAGTCTGACCGAAGGTCAGCTACATTGAACAGCTCTTTAGAACCATATTTTCAAGCCAAATATGAGAAGATAGCGGCGAAGATTTTAAAGCCTTGTCAGTCTCACCGAGTAAAACTAACGATTCTTCAAGTTTTCTAACAGGCCACCCTTTAGCTTGAGCGCAATATTCTTCAATAAAGTACGGAGAAACATTCGCTAAATTCGCAAGCTTTGTTCCACCGATGCCCTGATCCATACCCGTTCTTACCGTAAGTAAGATACGCATATGACGAGCCAGTAAGTTTACAATACCGATTTCGTTTTGGCCTTGATCTAAAAGACTTACGATTTGCTCTAGCGCGCGCACGCGGTCTTTTTGGCCTACAGCTTTTGTAAAATCAAAAACACTTTCTTCGCGACTATTAGAAACAACGGCGTTCACGTGTTCAACATCAACGTTTGTTGCGCCATCTAGATAAACTTTAATTTTTTCTAACTGCGCATAGATTTCAGATAAATTATTACCCACCAAACGGTGCAGTCTATGAACTGCGGCTTGAGTTAGTTTTAATTCGTAAGCTTGCGCGTAGTAATTAATCCAACGTGGAATTTCATTATCGTAAGGTTTTTTAAATTCTAAAGCGGCTGCGGTATCGATAATATTTTTAAACTGTTTTTTACGTTTATCGATTTTATCGGCGAATAAAACAAACACCGTTGAATCAACTGGATTTTTAAATAACGGTTCTAATTCGTTCCACTCAGATTCTTTTAACTCGTGAGAATTTTTTAAAATCACCACGCGGCGCTGAGCAAACACAGGTAATGTTTCAACCGTGTCTTTGATACTTTGAACATCAGCATCACCGGCATAAAATAATGAATAGTTAAAATCAAAAGAGTTTTCGTCCAATAAACCGTACTTAAAACGGTTTACACATTGATCGATCAGAAATGGCTCATCACCAAAGATAAAATAAACAGGAGCAACAGTTCCTGATTCTAAATCTTTATAAAATTTATTCTGATCAATTATCGCCATTTAAACTTTTTACTATGCAAACGTAGTTATTAAAAATTATCTACCAAACGGTCGAATGCCAGTTGCATCATTTCTTCCGATAAGGTTTCAAGAGTCTGCCTACGGGCTGATAGATTGTAAAGGTTATTTGCCGAGTTGATGACCGGTAAAGTCAGCTGCGGCGGTGTATAGTTTCTACTCTGCTTAAATTGACTGCTCCATAAAACTTCTGAAGAGTTTTTGCGCTGAAGTTTTAGGTCGACTGTAACAGTAATTTTCGTAGTCGTAGATAAAATCGTATTTTTAGGCAAAAACTTAGTGTCTTTGGCTTCAATCGCCCCTTCTTCAGAAACGATTTCAACTGTTGATACAGTACCGTATAAAACCGCGTCAGATAGGTCTTCTTTATCGACAATACGCACAGCTTTTGAATTTAAGAACTCACGTTTTAAAGAATTTGTGAAATAAACCTCTAAACCAGGTTCAGTCGAGACATTTTTAAACAAAGGCGTATAAATCACGCGCACATTCTGAGGTAGAGTGTCTACTTTACTGCTAAGTTTGTAAGCGCAAGAGCTTAAACAGCTCGTAAATGTAAAGATAATGACAGCAGACGTCAGGTTACCAAATCTACGATAGAAAGCTTCGACAAAGTGAGTTTTCATTGATGTAATCAAACCGCGGAAAGGCTGAACATGTCAATTGATACATCGAAATCCTTACTTTTAGCACCAGGTCCCGTGCAGCTCCATCCCGAAGTGCAAAAAATATTATCGTTACCGATGATTCATCACCGCACACCCGAATTCGACAGCATTTTAAAAACTGTTTTATCTGATTTAAAAACTTTGTTTGTCACAAAAGAAAAAGTTTTTATTTTATCATCAACAGGTTCTGGCGGAATGGAAGCGTTACTTATCAACGTCATTCGCCCAAAAGCCAAAGTGCTGGCTATTATCTCTGGAAAATTCGGCGAACGCTGGGCTGAAATGGCCGAAGTTTATGGCGCTGAAGTTCATAAAATGAATGTGCCTTGGGGATCAGCCGCCAATGTTTCTGATGTTGAAAAATTCTTAAAAGAAAATCCTGATACTGAAATCGTAATGAGCCAAGCTTGCGAAACATCAACAGCTACCGTTCACCCGATTAAAGAAATCGCTTCTGTCGTTGCAAAAACTAAAGCCGTGTTTTTAGTTGATGCGATCACGGCGTTAGGTGCTATGCCACTTCCGATGGATGAATGGCAAATTGATGGTATTGTGGCGGGTTCACAAAAAGCGATTATGTTACCTACGGGTTTAAGCTTAGTTTCTTTTTCACAAAAAGCTTGGGCTAAGATTAAAGATAATCCCACACCAAGATATTATTTCGATATTCGAAAAGAAGCGGCAGCTAACGATAAAGGTGAAACTTTCTTTTCATCAAATGTGGCTCTTATCCGAGCTTTAGACTTCGTTTTAAAAGATATTAAATCAACAGGCCTTGATGGTTTATTTAAAACCATTCAGCGCCGTGCTTTTTACACGCGCGCGATGGCTCATGTTTTAGGGTTAGAAGTTTATTCTAAAAATCCTTCTGATTCTGTGACAGCCCTTTTACTTCCTCCGGGATTTGATGGCGCTAAATTTCGTGAACATTTAGAAAAATCATACAATGTGACTGTGATGGGCGGACAAGACCAACTAAAAGGTAAAATTATCCGTTTAGGTCATATGGGTTATATCACTGATACTGACCTTCACCAGACCACAGAACGACTGGCGGCAGGTCTTAACGATTTTGGTTTTAGCTTAGATTTACAAAAAGTTTCTGATAGCTCTCTACACTGGTTAAAGGAACATCTGTAAATGAAACCTTACATCGTGATCACAGAAAAGTTTGCCTTAGATGCACAGGTCACGTTGAAAAACTCAGGCCTTGCAGAAGTTATTAAGTTAACTTCACCAACTGAGTTACCCGATCACTTAGAAAAAGCCACAGGTTTAATTATCAGATCTAAAACTAAAATCACACGCGAACTTTTAGCGCAGGCGCCGCATTTAAAACTAATCATCACTTGCACCAGCGGTTTTGATCATATCGATCTTCAAGCCACGCAAGAAAAAAATATTCATGTGATGTACACACCAAACGCCAACGCACAATCAGCGGCCGAACTAACTTGGGCGCTAATTTTAAATACGCACCGCCCGGTTTTAGAATCGCACAAACAAATGAAAGCCGGTCTTTGGGATCGTGAAAAATTTCAAGGTTTTGAACTTTCTGGAAAGACACTGGGAATCGTGGGTCTTGGCCGTATCGGGCAAAAAGTAGCTAGCTTTGCCAAAGTGTTCGGCATGAATGTTGTGGCTTTTGACCCGTATTGCGAAGACGAAGCTTTTGAAAATTTTAATTTAGAACGCTCTTCATACGAAGAATTATTAAAACAATCAGATGTCATCACGTTTCATGTGCCGCTAACAAAAGAAACTAAAAACATGATGAACAGATCACATTTTGAATACACAAATAAAGACGTTGTGATTATTAATGCTTCTCGTGGTTCAGTGGTTAACGAAGACGATCTTTATGAAGCGTTAGAAGACGGCACTGTTCGTGCGGCTGGCCTTGATGTTTATGCTAAAGAACCTCTTACGCGTGAATCGAAACTGTTAAAATCACAGAAAGTGGTTTTAACCCAACATATTGGCGCCTTAACTGATGAAGCTTTTTCCAAAGCTTCAATGGAAGCTTGCCAGCTTTGTATTGAATTTTTAAAAACTAATAAAACTCAAAATACTCTCCCGTTTCAAAATAGCTGGGGCAGTATGATGTTTAATGACTAAAGGAAATGTATGTCAGCAGTTGTGGTAATTGGCGCTCAGTGGGGCGATGAAGGAAAAGGAAAACTAGTCGACGTATTTGCATCACACGCAGATACTGTTGTGCGCTTTCAAGGTGGATCAAATGCCGGTCACACACTTGTGGTGAATGGCCAAAAAACAGTTTTACATTTAATCCCATCAGGAATTTTACATTCAGATAAAACCTGCGTGATCGCTTCAGGTGTTGTGATCGACGTTTTAGGTTTAGCTGAAGAAATCAGAAAATTAAAATTAACGGGTCTTCCGTTAACTTCTTCGCAGTTATTAATTGCTGATAATGCGACGGTTCTTCTTCCGTACCATAAAGCTTTAGACCAAGCTCGTGAAAAGGCTTTATCTGAAGGTAAAATCGGAACAACAGGTAAAGGCATTGGCCCAGCTTACGAAGACCGCGCTTCACGCCGTGCTTTAATCATGTCTGATCTATTTGATTCTAATAACTTATTAGAAAAAATCGAATTTGCGATCAAAGAGAAGAATGTTCTTTTAAAGAACCTTTATGATGCTCCTGAATTATCAGCGAAAGAAGTTTTAGAGCAAATTAAACCAGCCATTGAAGTTTTACGTGAATACCGTTTAACAGACGTGTCTTTATTCGTTTCGCAAAAACTTAAAAACAATAAAAAATTATTATTCGAAGGTGCGCAAGGTACTTTACTTGATATTAACCACGGCACTTACCCGTTCGTGACAAGCTCTAGCACATTAGCGGGTTCTGGTTCGATCTCAGCAGGCTTAGGCCCTCACCACCTATCTAAAATCGTAGGTGTATTTAAAGCTTACTGCACTCGCGTTGGATCTGGCCCTTTCCCGTCTGAATTAAAAGATGAAATCGGTGCGCAAATCCAAAAAGAAGGTCACGAATTCGGTTCAACAACAGGACGCGCTCGTCGTTGTGGTTGGTTAGATCTTGTGGCTCTTAAGTATGCGATTCGTTTAAACGGCATTAATAGCTTAGCCATGATGAAGTTAGACGTTCTTTCATCGTTAGATAAAGTGGGAGTTGTAACGGCCTATAAGCTTAATGGTGAGATTATTAATGAGTTTCCGACTTCGACTGAGCTAGTAGGACAACTTGAGCCTGTGGTTGAGTTTATTCCGGGCTGGAAAGAAGATCTTACAAAAGTTAAGACTCTTGGCGATTTACCGGTTAAAGCGACCGCTTATATCAACTTTGTTCAGAAACAATTAGGTACGCCGATTGATATTATTTCGGTAGGACCTGACCGCGAACAAACTTTATGGGTAAAACCGCTTTATAAAGACTAGTCCAAGTTTAAAAGAATTAAGATAAATAATAAAAAACCCGATTCTAAAGATCGAGTTTTTTATTTTGAACTGAAAAAATAGAATTTAAATTATTTTAATGGCGTGATTTTTATAAACGACCATCTGACCAGCTGTTAATTTTAATGACTTTCTGGTTTCAACTTTTCCATCGACTTGAACTTGGCCATCATCAATAACGGCTTTCGCTTCGCCGCCTGATTCGCAGAGATTGCAGACCTTTAATAAGTTCTTTAATTCAATGTAATCGTGACCATCTAGATTGAATTCGATTTCTTGAAGCTTCATATGTTTCCTGAAATAAAAAACCCGATCTTTTGGATCGGGTTTTAATTAGTTTTAAAATTTGGCGTTCCCAAGGGGATTTGAACCCCTGTATCCTCCGTGAAAGGGAGGTGTCCTAGGCCACTAGACGATGGGAACGTACAGGTTTCGTTTTAAAGTGGTGATCCGCGATGGATTTGAACCATCGACCCCTTCATTAAAAGTGAAGTGCTCTACCAGCTGAGCTAGCGGATCATTGTTAAATCGAGATGCCAATTTCTATCAAAGAGGCTGAGCAGTCAAACGGTTTTTTTAAAATATTTTTGATGCCCAGAAGTTGTTCAAAAGACTACGTTTTTCGGTGAAAATTTGATCTTTTTTGCAGACGACTAAACCTTATTAAGCTCAATAGGTGCGATCTAATGGCAAAAAGACACATCTAAACTTACTTCGCCGTCATCACCCACGCCGATTTTTTATCGGCGATAAGTTCGTTAAGCTTTTCCAAATGTAAAGCTTCTGAATTAATAGCGGCTTTAAAAACCTTAACGATTTCGTTTTGAATGGCTCTTTTCTTTTCAATCGCGGCCACAATTAACGGATTCTTTTTATCTTCTTCACTCAGATCAGGTTGTTTTTCTAAATGTTGAATAGCTACTGCGTGCCCTACTTGTTTTGCTAAAACTAAGTGTGCGTGCCCTTTGGCCGCTTGTTTGTAATGCCAAATTGCGTATTCAGCTGTAGTTGCCCCGTCAGTTGTACCTTGAAGGTAATAAACCGGCACATCAATAGGATAATTTGGTGCCGAGTAAGTTACTGATTGAGTGATACCCAGCTTTTCGCAGTAATTTGTAATTGTTAAATCTTTCTTAAAAGGAACTAATTTATTCTTTTCATTAAACACAGCATAGAAAGTAGAAAGTTCATCTTTTGCGTTGAGCTCTTTGCAAGCGATAAAGTTAAACATTGTTGGACTAAAGTAAATCAAGTCATCCCCTGATCCAGCCTCGTTATAAGAATGGCGTCTTAACATCTCAAGAATGTGTTTTTCTTTTTCTTCTGGCGTTGGCAAGTTAGGATAAAAAATCTCACGTAATTGCGAAGTCATTTTCTGGTCAAAATTAGAATCATACATAAGCTGTTGGGCCAACGATGAAAACCAACCTGCAAAAATCTCGGGATGGCGGCTATACTTCAAAACATTTTCTTTAAGTTTAGGATCTAATCTATCAAAGTATCTTTGAAGAATTTTAATACGGTGACTGCCGTACCAAAGGCGACTTTGTCCATCGAACACAACACCTTCTAAAATTACATTTCTAGTATACTGTTTAAATAAGCTTCCGAAAATTGTAGCGGGCACTGTTCCATACGACATACCGTAGGCTGTGACCTGACTAATTCCTAAATGCTTAATAATTTCTAAAGCATCACGCGCCGTATTTTCAGAAGAATAATAATCTTGGTTTAAAAACAAATCTTTCGTTTCAGGTCGTGAAAAGCCTGCTCCGCGCTGATTCAAATAAATAACGTTAACATCATCTAACAAGTTAAAATCTGTACCAACCGATGCTCCACCTGGGCCACCGTTAAAATAGATCATCGTTTTTTTATCTAATGAAAAATTAGAACTTAAGCGGTAGCTGATTTTAGTTTTTCCAGCTGCTAGATTTTGGTAATTGATCGGAACTTCTAAAAATTGCCAACCCGTAACTTTATATTCAGGTTTATTATGGTTTAGATAACACTCTTCTCCAGAAATATAAGAATCTTTTGGAAAGCACTCGTCAAATGGCATCTTGAATTCAGAAACGATGTTCTCATTCGCAAATAACTGAGAAGAACAAATTACTAACATTGCCACTAAACTTAAGCGCATACGGCCTCCGCAAACGACGAACTTTAACCTAATCTATAGGCAAACTAAACTGTCAGAAATTTGTACAGTAGGTCTTACAGGGCGCTTATTTCACTTTTCGGTTTTTCTTTCCAGCCACTCGAAGTAGCTTTTGAAACTTAGGACACTCCATATGGTTTGGCGCCGAACACTTTGCCACATGTAAAAGAGTGTTTCTAACTGTTGTTAGTTGCTGAATACTTTTTTCGATTTCGCTGGCCTTGTTCACTAAAAACTGGCGATTTACTAAAAGTTTACCTTCGGTTGTAAACATTGAGGCGATTTCATCTAGTGTTAATCCCGCGTGCTGCCCTAGCGCAATAAATTCGAGTTGTTCTAAAACATGAGAATTAAAAAGTCTTCGAAGCCCATGGCGGGATGTTGAACGAATAAGACCTTTTTCTTCATAAAAACGTAATGTCGACGGTGGCACACCCGTAAGTTTTACGACTTCGCCGATATCAAGGGTTTGCTTTTTCATAGAGTTTCATTTTAAGGCGAAACTTCAAAAGATCAAAGAATTAAATTGACCTCAAGTTAACTTGAAGTTGCACACTGGCCTTATGAAAAAGCTTTTTAGCCATAAATTATTAATAGTTTCTTTGTGCCTGTCGGTGCTTTTAGCTTCGGCCGGAACAAGTATGGCTAATACGTCGTTGCCTTTTATGACTAAAGATCTGAATTCATCGTTTACAAATGCCCGCTGGGTAATCTTAAGTTATTTGTTAGCAAGCACGGCCTTTAGCTTTTTTGCTGGACGCCTCGGTGATTCTAAAGGGCATAGAAAAATTCTTCTTATCGGAACACTTGTGTACGTTGTGGGTTCATCAGCTTGTGGATACGCTAATAGCCTTAATACTTTAATCTTTGCACGCCTTATTCAAGGATTAGGCGCTGCTGTGTTAATGAGTCTTCCTGTTGCGCTTGCGGCAATACACGCCCCGACAGATAAAACGGCACAGACAATTGGTTTACTGGCCACTATGTCTGCCATTGGAACAACGTTAGGCCCTTCTTTAGGCGGATTTATTTTAGCTACGCAAAATTGGCGAGCTACATTTTTTTACTTTAAGTATTCTTGGAGTTTTAAGTTTTTTTCTTTTATTGATCTTTATTCCAAAAACACAAACATCGAATCTTACACAAAAAAATCACACGCCCCTATTTACTTCACTTCGAGAAACTTTCTCTAATTCACTTCTTAGAAACCAGTTGCTTTATAATTTTACCGTTTCAGTTGTGATGATGACGACTTTAATTACCGGCCCTTTTTACTTAGTAAACCGTTTACACCTAAAGCCCGATGAAATGGGCCTTATTATGTCGACAGGCCCCGTTACTTCTGCGGTTTTTGGTTTTTTAAGCGGATATCTTACTGATCGTTATGGCGCACGTTTGATTATTCAACTAGGGCTTTTTCAACTCTTAATTGGCGCACTGTCGTTTACTTTAATTCCCTCTTTAGCCGGAGCTTTAGGATTTTCATTTTGCGCTTTTTTATTAAGTGTGGGTTATCAGTTATTTTTATCAGCTAACTCGACACGCCTTATGACAACCTTTTCAACTGATCAGCGCGGTTCTATTTCAGGTGCTTTAAGTTTCACTCGAAATTTAGGCCTTATAAGCGGCACAGTTTTTATGGGTGCCCTATTTGATTTCTTCGGGTTGCAATTTACATTTTTAGCAGCGGCCACACTCGTTGCCATTTTGCTTATTGATCAAACAAAAAATTTAAAAAAGGAGAAGCTATGAAAAAAGATCCACTGCAAAAATTTATTAAAAACATACAACAAATCTGGAGGCCCACTGATTCAAACCTTATCACAAAAGCGCAGATTCTTTTTAAAGAGCTTTTAACAGATCCTGATTTTAAAATTGAAAACATCCACGAAAAATATGAACTCTACCGCGATCCAGCTCACGGCTTTATGTTACTAGCCTACACCGAAGAAAAAGATTTATACCGACCACCACATGATCATGGCGATGGCTGGGTTCTCTATGGAGTTAAACACGGTGAAATAGAAATGGGATCTTACGAACCCAATCTTATTCTTCGTAATAAAGAACACTTAAAAAAAGGTGACGCTAGAGTTTATCTTCCGGGAGATATTCACGATACAAAATGTTTATCAGATTCGGTTTTAATGCTTCGTTTTACGAGCTGTGATTTAGAGCAAGAATACAAACAAGGTCGCATGAAAAAGTATGCAAAACCAAAAAAATAAATGCACCCTGAATTTTCATTCAGAGCGCATTATTTAAGAAGCCTATATTTTTTAATTACTTTTTCATTGTTCCGCGCGGATCATCGGCAGCATTAACGTAAGTAATTCCCCATGGTCCGTTACCATGAAGTTGAACAACAGCAGGCGATGCACCTGTCATGGCATAGTGCTTAGTTCCCATCGTCATGCGTGCGTAGTCACCGGTTTTTAAAACGTGAGCGGCTTTAGCATCGAATTTTTCACCTAAGCCCATACTGAAACTACCTTCGATCACCGTTACATGTTCATCAGCCGGATGAGAGTGCGGTGGAATTTTATAATTAGCCGGTAATTTAATCCGCATTGTAAATTCGCCGGCCTTCATAGGATCGCCGTCAATCACTGCAGCCTGTGCACCTGGCGGAAGCGATGCGGGAGCTGGCCCCCATTTCATATCTTTTTTAGTGACCATCACATGGCCTGCATCAGTTGTTGCCGTTGTTGTTGTCGTTGCCGGCAAGACATCCGCAAAAGTTGTAAGCGTTGTTAATACTAGTAAAGCTGGTAAAAATAATTTCATAATTTCTCCTCTAAAATTGCCTCTATATGAAGAGCGTCATTAGAGTGACTGCAAAAATAAATCCATAAGGCATATTTCCTCACAAAGCATGGCCAGCATATTGAAGTTCTTTTGTTGTTCGCCAAAACAAACAAGGAGGTTCTAAAATGAAAAAAACTATGATCGTCGCATTATCTTTATTAGCTGCGACAGCCTATGGAAAAGGTAAAACTGATACAAGTGCGAAAATGAATAAAGCTTCAGATGCCGTTATCATTGAAGCTAAAGATATGAAATGGACAGAAACCGAAGGACTCAAGGGAGTTCAATCTTCAGTTATCGAAGGTGATTCTGCAAAAGGTCCGCATCATGCCTTTATGAAATTAAGTTCTGGGTTTACAGCTCCTCTTCATCATCATACAGCCGATCACTTCGTGTCTGTGATTACAGGAACTGTGATTTTAACAGTAGATGGCATCGAACACCGCTTGCCAGCCGGTTCGTACTTCTCATTAAGAAATAAAAAGGCACATGCCACAGCCTGCGCAGAAGGTTCAGAATGTCTTTTATTTAACGATGTTCGTGGCAAATGGGACACCGTACCCGAACAACAAAACACCATTGGTTCGAAATAGTTTCGACATAAAAGATTTTTACTACGAAATTTATTTCTTTAATTATAATCCAAGCCGGCAGTTTCTCAGCTACGGCCTTTGCTAAAACGAAACAAAAATCCTTACACAACTTAGCGCTCCCTTTACTTTGGGAGCGCTAACGATTAGGCTCTGAATATGAACGATCAATTATTTTTAGAACAGGCCATTGAACTCGCTATCGAAAATAAGAAAAAAGGCGCAAGACCGTTTGCAGCTCTTTTAGTTAAAGATAATCAGATTATCTCTAAAGGGGTTAATAATATGCTAGCTACATTTGACCCTTCATCGCATGCTGAAATGGAAGCTATCCGCACGGCAACTATGAACTCTCGTAATTTAGACTTAAAAGGTCATACTGTGTATGCCAGTGGCCAGCCATGCCCGATGTGTTTAGCTGCCATGGCAATCACAAATGTCAGCGAAATCGTATACGCCTTCGACAATAATGACGCTGCTCCATTTAATTATTCAAGTCAGCCCACTTACGATAAATTAGGTATAAGCGATATTACATTTATCAAAATAAGAAAACTTGAGACGAAGTACACAGCCCATCAGGTGTATTCACCATAAACTATTTACGGTTGAAAACGCTTCTGTATAGTATACCCTATACAAATGAGCATCAAAGAGAAGACCACCGATTTTATCAATAAACACGAAACTAAGCTTGATATAGCTTTCTTCGTTGGTGGCTTTTTATTTGATATTTTATTTATTTCTGATCCTGACGATTTATTTTCGATCGCTCAGCAAGCCGTTTATTTATTTATCGTAGCAACTCTTATTCATTACGAAATGTTATTTCGCCTTCATAAATGGAGGCCCCAAGAGTCGCTTTTAAAGCTATGGTCGTACCGCGATTTTACCCTGCACTTCTTTTTAGGATCTCTTTTAAGTGTGTATTCACTTTTTTATATTAAAAGTGCATCGATCTTAAGTAGTTTTATTTTTCTCATTTTATTAATCGGGATTATTTTACTCAACGAGCTGTCTTTTGCAAAATCCGGCAAAGTCAGTCTCAAAGTGGCCTTCTATGCCATCTGCCTATTTTCGTTTTTCTCGGTGATTTACCCGATCGTCTTAGGATTTGTCGGCTGGACACCCCTGTTTTTTTCTGTGGTAAGTACGATTTTAATTTTACTGGCTCAGTTAAAGTTACTTGCTAAATACGCAGTGCCGGGAAAAGTTTTAACCAAAGCCTTAGCGGCTCCGGCTGGAGGCGTGCTTGGTATTTTCTTAGTATTTTATTTTCTGGGCTGGATTCCACCAGTGCCATTAAGTGTGACCGCTCAAGGTGTTTATCACAATTTAGAAAAACGTGAAGGGCAGTTTTTTCTCTCTTTTGAAAAAACCTGGAAATTCTGGCAAGACTCTGACAAAGAATTTAATGCAGCCCCGGGTGACAAAGTTTTTTTCTTTGCGCAAATTTATTCTCCGGCCCGTATTTCAGATCAAATCTTTTTACACTGGCATTTAAAAAATAAAAAAGGCGACTGGGTTTCAACTGACCGTGTGCCGTTATTTATTCAAGGTGGCAGAAAAGAAGGCTTTCGTGGTTACGCCACAAAAGCCAACTATCAACCCGGCGAATGGATGGTCACAGTTGAAACCAGCATGGGATCTGAAATTTCACGCTACTATTTCGAGATTACAAATGTCGCGGCAAATGAAGCGCGCATTTTTACAACACTTGAAAAATAACTATTCTTCAAATTCAAAACTAAACTGATCACCTTTAACTTTCGGGCGTTTAAATAAATCGGTTCGTAAAATCAAAGATGATTTTTTATCCATAAAATATTTGCGGCGAAAGATATGAAACATCTCAGCCACATGATCGGCTTTCGCTCCGGTTCCACGCATACGTGAACCGAAGTTAGAATCATAAAGTTTACCGCCGCGCACATCACGAATCGCACTGATGACTTTATCTTTTTTTTCAGGATAATTTTGTTCTAACCATTCAACAAAGAGATCTTTGACCGAATGAGGTAAGCGCCCCATCACATAATTAGCCGATCTTGCTCCAGCTTGCGCGCAAGCTTCTAAAATTTTTGGCATCTCGTGATCAGTCAAACCTGGAATGACCGGCGCAATATTTACCGACACAGGCACACCCGCCTCAGATAAAATTTTAATGGCCTCAAGTCTTCGCTGCGGAGGCGAAGTTCTAGGTTCCATAATACGTGCCAAGCTTTCATCAAGTGAAGTCACCGATAGTGTGACCGAGACCAACCCGTCTTTAGCCATTTCAGACAAAAGATCCACATCACGAGTGATTAAAAAATTTTTCGTAATTAAAATCACCGGATTTTTAAACTCAGCTAAGACTTCCAGGCACTTGCGCGTAATCTGCAGTTTTCTTTCAATCGGCTGATAACAATCGGTAATCCCGCTCATCATAATGGCTTCGGGTTCGTACTTCTTCTTCATCAGCTCTTCTCGTAAAAGTTCTGGTGCTTTTTCTTTAACAAAGATCTTAGATTCAAAATCTAACCCCGCCGATAAATTAAAATACTCATGCGTCGGGCGCGCATAACAATAAATACACCCGTGCTCACACCCACGATACGGGTTTACACTAAGACCCATTCCCAGATCTTCGCTGTCAAAACGGTTTAAAATTGTTTTTGTATTATCGACTAAGTATTCGGTCTTTAAACTTGGAATATCTTCTTCATCGACGTAGTAATCCGCATCAGTGATGTCGTACACCCGCTGCGTTTTATTAAAACGGCCTGAGTCGTTGCTAACAGCCCCGCGGCCTTTTGTTTTTATAATTAGATCTAAAGATTTTTTCTTCTTGCTTTCAGTCACTATTTACATATAATTTACATGCGTCTTGTTTAGCAAGAAATTCTTGTTATTCATAAGCTAACTGGCCCAGATCAGAAATCATTTATTAAACGAAATTAAATGTTTAATTTCGCTCTGTCGTGCTTTTTGCCTCGGCCAGCGTTTTGCTATTCTAAACTTCGATGACGTTATTATCTATTCAAGAAATCAACACACAGATCAGCTATCTGGCAAAAATTATCGAGGTTTGCGGTGTCTTAACTATTATTGTAGGCGCCATCTACGCAACAATACATTTTCTAAAAAATCATTTTACAAAAAAAATAAAAGCTTACGAAGACTATCGCGGAGATTTAGGTAAAGCGATTTTATTGGGTCTTGAAATTATGGTTGCCGGCGACATCATCGGAACCGTCGCTGTTGAACCTACTTTTAGAACATTGGGCGCCTTGGCGCTTGTCGTATTAATCAGAACTTTTTTAAGCTTTTCACTTGAGGTTGAAATCAAAGGTCACTGGCCGTGGACTGCAAACCACGATTAACGGTTACTACCGCCACCTGCAGACCCGCCACCGTTTTTACCGCCACCAGCTGAACCACCGCCAGCATTAGCAGGTGTAGCGCTGATAACTAAAATAAAAGCTGTGATCACTAGTGCGATAAAGATTCTCATTGTTCGTTCTCCGAAAGGGTATCGATAGCCGTAAACGCAAACACCGGAATATTTCCTTTAGCGTTTGGATTTTCTAATAATTTAAGGCGTTCTTTAAAAGCGCGTTCTTCGATAATAAGCCATTGCTTATAAGTTTCTTCGCTCACCGATTCGAAGTATAGCGACATGTAATTTCCGTAATGTAAATCGGCATTGCCTGGTTTTAAAAAACGCTCGGTTAATCTTAAGCCCACAGATTTAATAGTCTCGGCAGAAAATGCAGATCTGACTTCGCCCTGACCGAATAAACCATTACCTAAAGAACGAATGACTTTTTGATCGATCATCTTTTTTAAAACTTCTAAACCGTACGAACCAAATCTTTGTTCAACATACGAAGTACTAAAAGGTCTTGTTTCGGCCAAAACATACAGCTCAGTAAAACAAGGGTCTTTTTGCATATCGTTTTCGATATCAAAATGAAAACGGTTTAATGGCGAAGATTTTAATTGCGGGTCAGAAAGTTTAAAACGTTCACGAATCACCGGCGGAGCTTTTTCAATAAGGTCATTGATAACACGTGTATCTAACAGACAGGCGTAAAGCTTATATAACGTAGAATAAACCGGGGTATGAATTTTATCGCGTAGACGTGTTAGTGTTTTTACGTGAATCTGCGACTTTGAAGCCAGCATATTCAAGCCCTTTTTAGGGTCTTTAAAACGTAACAAATAGGCTTCGATATCCCGTGATACTTGATCAGAGATAGAAATATCCAGTTCGCTCGAGTTACGTTCGACGTTAATTTCCACTAAACACCTTAGATTTTGAAGTTTTCAAGTATCGTAAAGAACTCTAAATCACAACGAGAAAACGCCCTGAAACCGAGGGGTGGCTCAAGGCGTTTATTATTTAAGCAAAATGCTTGTAATTAGTGGCAGTTTTGTACTGTGTAAGCTTTGTTAAATAAAAACTCTACACGGTCATTTTTACCACCCATAACTTTAGAAACTTTAACCATAACAGTTAATGGGTATGTGCCAGAGATAACTTTGTCTTTGCAAACGCGTTGAGAGTTATTACCGCCACCTACGTAGTCGCAGTCCCAAGAAGTGCGAGTGTAGTTGATTGGTGTTGAGTAGTATTTCGCGCCTTTGCAAGTTGTTACTGGGCGATCGTTGTGACCTACGTAGATAGTTTCACATTGTTTAACTGGTTTGATAGTACGTAAGTTGTTACCATCTTTACAAGTAAACATGTAATCAACAGCTGAACCCATGAATACTGTAGGTGCGTCGATTTGGATTCTTGGATCGTTTTGTAAAACTTCCCAAGATGTATCTGCTGTGTAAGCAGAAGCTGTAGTAGCTGCGAATAAAGCGATGATTGCGATTAGTTTGTTCATAATAACTCCCTTTTTGTTATTTGTTTTTGTTGTTTTAATTAAATTTAAAATTAGTAGCAGTTTGGTACTGTGAAAGCTTTGTTAAATAAGAACTCTACACGGTCGTTAGAGCCACCCATAACTTTAGAAACTTTAACCATAACTGTTAATGGGTATGTGCCAGAGATCACTTTATCGTTACAAACTTGGTTACCGTTGTGGCCGCCACCGAAGTAGTTGCAATCCCAAGAAGTGCGTGTGTAGTTGATTGGTGTTGATAAGTATTTTTCGCCTTTGCAAACTTCTTTAGATTGGTTTTGACCAATGTAGATCGTTTCACATTGTTTAACTGGTTTGATCGTGCGTAAGAAAGCACCGTCTTTACAAGTAAACATGTAATCAACAGCGTGACCCATGAATACAGTTGGAGCGTCGATTTGGATTCTTGGATCATTCTGTAAAGTTTCCCAAGATGTTGATTCTGTGTAAGCAGAAGCTGTTGTCGCCGCAAATAATGCAATGATTGCGATCAATTTATTCATAATAACTCCCTAAGTGTTATTTTTTAATTTTTCAAATTTCGATGACTGCTGTTTCGCAAGACTTCAGAAGTTTGTATATTGAAAAAGAAGGGGTTATTTTGGTTTTATGGACAGACAAAACTTTGTCCAGACAAAATCCGGGACAAAGTTTTCTTTGTCCACAGGTTTTGAACAAACCGCAACATTTGCTGCAAAGTTATTGAAAATTTATTGAGAACGTATTGAGAATCAAAGTATTTCGGCGATATGTCCATCAGGGCGAATCAGGTACGCAGCATCTTTTTTTAATTTTTTCACTTTCATTTCTTCATTCCAGATAAAAGTATGAATTACATATTTAGATTCAATCGTTCGATCACCATAGATATGCACTTGCCAGTCTAATGACTGAAGAAATTTAAAATTATCCACAGTTTCAATCCACGGTAGGCGATCTCCCGTTTGTACTTCAATGACTGAATTTGCCGGATGCGAATTATAGGTAATACCTGTCTGAGATAGTGTTCGAAAAACAAAGCTTCCCGTGCTTGCGCGCTTAAAAACTTGTGGAATCACCAGCGGAATAACTTTTGTTCTTACTAGTCTTGCAATAGGACCATCGTTTGAAATAAATCTAAACGCACGATCTGTGGTTTGAACTAATTGTTTGGCAAAACTAATCCGTTCAGTTTCGTAAGATGATAAAAGTCTTTCTTCAAAGTTACCTTTAATCACCTCACCCAGTTTCCAGGCTAAGTTTACAGCATCACCAATTCCGGTGTTCATACCTTGACCGCCTAAGGGCGAATGAATGTGACTGGCATCACCTAAAATAAAAACGCGGCCTTTTTGAAAATGCGAAGCCACCCTATGATGCACACGGTATTTTGAAAACCACCTCACCTGTGAAATCGAGACATTCATTTCTTTCAGTAAACGTGGGTTAACATCTTCCCAAGTGGGATCTTTTTTTTGATCATCGCGAATAACTCCGATAAGCCTTGCATGCCCTGGCTGTTTGAGCGGAAAAAACGCCATGAATTCAGATTTATCTAATGAAACATGTAATTCACTGTTGATGGCAGGACCTGAACCTGTCACATCGGCCACATAAAACATATGAGGATACGTACTTCCCTCAAAACCCACATCTAATTTTTTTCTAACGATCGAGTGCGCGCCATCACACCCTGCCAAATAATCAGTCGTGATAGTTTCAATTGTGCCATCACTTTTAAGAATTTTTGCAGTGACTGATTTTTCATTTTGTTCAAAATCGGCAAGTTCGCTGCCGCGCTCGGCTTCAACACCTAATTCTTTTAATTTTTGAAGCAACAGTTCTTCATGCTGATCTTGCGGTAAAATAATAATGTACGGAAACGGCGTAAGCCCTTCTCCCACATAAGCTAATTGAACGCGGGCTTTCGGTTTGTGGTTAACCCATAAATTTAAAGCCGGAAACTTAAATCCTGCTGCGATCACATCTTCAGAAATTTGTAACTGCCGGTAAAATTCTAAAGTGCGGGCATGAATCACTAAAGCTCTCGAAGTAGTTTCTTTTTCTAAAGCTTTATCGATAAGGCGAACTTTAATACCGATCTTTGTCAGCCATAAAGCTAACACTAATCCTGTCGGTCCGGCTCCGGCAATTAACACGGGAGTGTGAGTCATAAAATACCTTTAATGGTGTTTAAAATACTGAATTTCACGTTCGTGCTTTTTTGCCTCAGCTAAAGTTTTAAATGTCCCTAAATTTCTGCGCTTACCGGTTTTTGGATTTTTCTTTCTGGAATATATACGGTAGCCGCCCGATTTTAGTTTACGAATCATGCTAGCCTCCAATTTGATAAAAGACAAAAGCAAGATTCACACTCAAAAAAATAAAAAAAGCGCCGAAGGTTTTCCTTGGCGCTTTTCGTAAATATCCAGATGTAAGATCTGAAAAACTATTTTGTTTTAACGATGTCTGGTAAAGAAAGTAAACTTTGATCGCCACCCACTTTTAATTGTGTAGGGTGTACGTAGTTCGCTAAACGACCTGTATCAACTGAGTATGTACCACGGAAGTTTTCACGACCGATTTCATAAACGTCACCTGATAAACCCGATTTAGCCGACTTACCTGTGAAACCGTTTACTGTAGGAATACGGTCAACTAAGTAAGTACCTTGGTCTAAGATATCTTCTTGTTTGATTTCACCTTTTGCAATACGAGCCATTGTTACAGAGTATTCTGAACTTGCCGCTTTACTAGAACGAACTTGGTCTCTTGTTAAAGCGTAGTTGAAAATTAATTGGCTTTGTTGATCAGCGTAACGAGATAAACTTGGATCATCGGCTACTTCAGCCGCGTAGACTTTAATTAACGGAGTACCAGCTGGTACTAAATAATTTAAGTAAGCAATCGCTCTGTTTTCATGGCGTGTACAACCGTGAGAACGTAAGTCAGCAAATAAAGAGAAAAAACCTTTTTTAGCGCGGTTGATGAATTTATCTTCATCAGAACCCCAGCCGATAGTTCCGTGCATCCATTGACCAAAAGCATTTGGTTCAGCTAAAGCTGCGTACCAACCGAAAGCTCCGCGCATTTCACCACCGTTTGGCATATATTTATCTTTAAACCACGAAGCTGCGCCCTTACCTTCTTTAGGAGGCATTGGTAAAGCTGGGTCATACCATGATGGATAATTCTTATTACCGTCTTGATAGAACTTTACCCACTCACTGATACGATAGGTACCCAGAATAGTTTGTTGATTTTCTTCATTACGTTTACCGGCTAACATCACCGTTTCAAAAACCATTTTATGCGGGCAACCCGGAGATGTGTAACAAAGCTCATAAACACGCGTTTTTTCTGTGGCGATATTTTGAATAACGATGTACTTCGGTTTTGATTTTTGGGCCGAAGCTTCTTGCGCTGTAAAATTCAAGATAAGTGCAGTCGCTAATCCGATAGTTTTCGAAAAATTAATGATCGTTTGTCTTTTCACAAATCCTCCTACAAAGGGGTTTTTATTTTGGTTAGGGTGAGGCAGAAAAGTAACATTGCTTTTGTTTGATTTGGAAAAAAACACGAGCTGTGAGAAAAAGTGAAAAGACTGTAAAACAGATAGACAGTCAAAAAAAAGGCCTTAAAAACTTTAAGGCCTTTTTAGGTTTAAGCATGTAAAAAATAACCTGTGCTAGAAGCGCTTTTCTGAAGATGTGTCTTTCGATTTAGAGCCGAAAAGTGTGTCGGTTTTATCAACTGACTCCCCTTTTTCTTCAGTCGTTGAAGATACGTCGTGGGCTCCACACTCTTTAAGAATGGCTTTAGCTTTATCAACCCATTCACCTTGACCGGCGTGAACTGATAAAAGCATTCCGCCCTCTTTAACAGAGGATTCAAAGCGTTTTGCTTCGTATTCAGGAATACCCATTCCCACTAAGGCTCCGGCAATACCACCAAGGGCACCACCTACACCAGCACCACCTAATGTCGCTAAAATCGGGCCTGCGGCCACAAAAGGGCCAAGACCTGGAATAGCTAAAGTACCAATCCCCGCAAGCCAGCCTAGGGCTCCGCCTAATACAGCGCCGCCGGCTGCACCAGCTGTAGCTCCTTCAGGGGCTTTTGTATCTTTCTCATGAGCGAACTCTTTAGAACCTTCTGCGGTTGGCAGTAAGGCTGAAATATCAGAGCTTAAAAAACCTTCGGCTTTTAAGCGGCCAACGGCTGTTTCTAACGCGGCTCTTGTTTCAAATAGACCATAAACGACTTTGTTTGCTTTACCAAATTCCATATTACTCTCCTCTTTTTCTATTCAGTTTTAGTTGTGACTTCTAATTGATTGTTGATGTTTTTTGCGCCAGCACGACGGGCAAGCTGTTCGACTCTTGATTTTTCGGCCATTGTTTCAACCGGGCCACGTAACGTCGTCATACCTTTTAGTGTAATGATTTTTACGTTTTGGGCTTTTACCGAAAGAGAATCATCGTCGGTGACCACTTCGCGAATTTTTGCGGTCAACGCTAAATCAGCATCTGAACCACGCGTTTGATCCATGGGAGTTAAAGTTTTTCCCTCGGCATCACGTTTATTCATCGCTGTATTGTCGGTGTCTTTATATTCGTCTTTGTGGTTTTCAGAAGCGGTATTGCGTTCGTATGTTGTGCGGCGCGCTTCTTCATCACGTCTGTAAGGATTATTTTTGCAAGCAAACCCTGCGGTTAAAACAAGCGCTGCTAAAACTATTTTTATCATCATCAGTTCCTTTTGTTGTGTGTTAAAACTAGGAATGATGAACAGCGAATGTTGTGCCACCTAAAATCAGGTGATTTGAGTCTATGAGCCTCGCAAAAAAATGATTTTAAATATAAGTGGGTCTATTTTGGGGCAGATGTCCGATGACGCTTGATCTCACACTGCAGATCAAAATTTTCGCCGTTCAACATCAAAACGCCGTCATTGTTAATCACAGTCCAGCGATTTTCTTTTTGAATAGTTTTTTCTAAAGAATCTAAAAAATCAGAAGGGATAGAATAAATCTCTAATTCGTCTTTACGGTAAACGTCTTCAGAATTTAATTCATTTAATAAAACTTGGGGATCTTTGTAAGTGTAAACTTTCACATGGTCAGCACCTTTTGAGGCTTTGTGCAGTCTACGGGCTGAAGGGTTACCGATTTCGACCCAAAGTTTAATACCACCCATTGGGTTTTTCACCGCAATCGTTGGATCATCAGGGTTATGTAAACCTTCAGCAGAAAATTCAAGGCCGTCTTCAAAACTTAGCGCGTAAGCAAAGACGCGCGTTAATAAATAAGTTAAACTTTCAGACGGATGCTGGGCCACACGAAAATCTAAAGATTCGTACGACCCTTTATCAAGATCTGAAAGTTCAATTTTAAAACGGTAAAGTTTTGAAGGCAGAGCCATTAGTCAGCAAAATCTTCGTCGTGCAATTCTTCAAGATTTGCGTATTGAATATTTTTAGCTTCAACAACAACGATCGGTGTTTTTTTAAGCTTATGCTTTTTTTCAATATTAGCGCAGATGTTTTTGATAATTTGTAATAATTGATTCGCATTTAAATCCGTATCAAATTCGTACTCATCTGGTGGTAAAGCAAAAATTCTTTCTTCGTCATCAGTGATATAAGGGTAGCCCTCTTCATCAGCCATAGCCTTATCTAATTCACTGTAAATATCTTCTTTAGTAACATCTTGTAGCATCACTTTTGCGATGAAAACTGGCATTGAAATATCCTTTGTTAATTTAAAGGCCACAACATGACAAAAGATCCGGTTAAAGGCCAGAACTTTTAAGTAAAAAGTCTAGAATACGTCTAAGTCTTTCATACAGGACCTACCAGCCCCTTCGTGAGGTTTTCTAAAATTAAGGCAATAGCTTAAAAGCAAAGGAAAACCCCATGAAAACGGCGTCTTTAATCTTAGGACTTACTTTAGCATTTTCTTTAAACAGTTTTGGCGCAGAACCTTCTTACTGCAACCCAAGTACTTTTTTAAAAAAAGAAATTAAACACGGTAACAGCAAACTTGTTCGCGGACGTTTGTTTCAATTAGGCGAAGCTAAAGTTATGGGGGTCGCTGTGGGTGATTCTGCGGCGAAAGATTTAGTCAGCTTTGCGCGTTCGCAATCAACGGCTGAAGCTTCGGATAAATTTTGCACTTGGTATTACAACGAAGGTGATAAAGAAGCCGAAGCTTGGTTTACCCACAGATACGTACCAAACCCACTTTGGTTATCAGCTAGCTCTTCAGCAAAAAAATATAACAGCGTTTTAAAAGATGAATTTGCAAATTCACTTCCAAGTTTTTTAAGCTGTGCCCGTGATCATAAATACATCGCGATGGGATGCAATGGTCAAAAACACCGCGGCCCTTCTGTATTTGGTATGATGTTAGCTTTTTCTGGCTGTAGCCCACAAAATGCAGCCACGATTGTAAATACAGTTTGGGGCTTAAATGGTGTCAGCGCTGATGTGCGCTTATCTATTATTAACGAAGGTAAAAAATTAGGTGACGCTGATCCGGAAGGTCGTGCGCAATTACAGCACGCGTTTGGTGTAAACTAGTTTTTCCAGCACGTAACTTTATCTTTGTTACAGATGCTGATAATTGTTCCGCTACGACATTGAGCTACTACTTCGGTAGTAGCTTCTTCTTCAGACTTCCCGATCGCTCGATACGTTTTTCCGATTCCAGATAATTTACAAGTATAAGTGGCTACGATTTTTCCTGCAGACCAGTCAACGGCCATCGTGCCTTTATTTTTTTCGTCTTCAGGATTTACCACTTTTAGCCCACAAGAAGAAACAGTTAACGCAAAAAATAAAATTGAAATTTTTGATAAGTGATTCATAATTTACTCATCGAGATTTTCGGTGCAAATCTAAAGTCGTCTCACATTTAAACGTTTAGACTGTTGAAAAGAAGGAATTATCATGCGTTTACAAATTGGATTAGCTCTTATGTTACTTGCTGGCTGCGCTCAAAAACACATTGTTCTAAATAGCAACGAACTAAAACCTCTTCCTGTAGCGGCAGGTGAAAACACTTCAATTACAAAATATAAAGGAAACTTAAACGTTTTAAAATTTCAGGATGAGCGCTCTGATAAAACTAAACTAGGTACGGCTAGCACTGGTATCCGAAACACCGACACCCCAATTTATTTAGATATTCCTGTTGAAGACTATATTCAAAACAGATTTCGCTCTGGATTAGCCAAACACGGCGTTGAAGGCTCTGCAAACTCTACCTACTCAATTCGTGGTATCGTGAAAAAAGTTAAAATTTTTGAAAGCAATGAAAGTATAACTTTAGAAAAATCCAACTGCGAAATTGAAATGGCATTTGATATTTTTTCGGCACGTGATAAATCTCCTTTTTATCACGGCACTATTTCAGTGACTGGCAGCGGATCAAATTTTGCTTTAGACACAACAAGTTCAAATGGCGCGGCCCTTGAAACTTGTGCGCAAGGTTTAGCTGAACAATTTTTAAAGAACAATGACTTACGTCAAAAATTAGGAATCAAAGAGCTTTAATTTATTTCGTAAAAACAGGAACGTTATCAAAAAGTAAACCAACAACTAAATAACTTCCTGAAAGATCCATATCTTCAACGGCGTTATTGATATTTGTGGCTTTCATTCCTGAAACTTTATTATATTCATATCCACCTTCGATGGTGAAAAAGAAACTTTTATAACCAAAAGCCACCGAAGCACCGGCAAAAGCCATCGGTGATGAAAAACCTTTTTTATCTAACGATCCATCAACGCTGCCCGTTTTTAATTTAACTTCAGTGCTTGCAGCTCCTGCGCCGGCAAGCACATCAAATTTAAAATAATCGCGACTGATAATTGGTGCGCGCACAACACCGGCAAAAACCTGTTGAGTGACATCGGTGTTATAATCAGTGGCCGGGTTTGGCGTAGCTTCTTCTTCTTTAACTAAGCGATGCGTATAACGAAAGCCGGCTTGAAGAACTTTTAAAGCCGGTAAAGTGATCTCAACACCCATTTGGTTAATCATATCCAGCTTTTTCATGCTCTGGGCTTCAAGTGCGTCATTAACGTCTTTAGGGTCAACTTGCGTTGAACCAATAAATAGGCGCCCTTGCCCACGGTCTTCAGCCTGAGCAAACGAGCATAAAAGTGTGAATGAAATGGCTGCGATAATAGACTGTTTTTTTAGCATGATGGGTTCCTCTTAGAGATAAGTTTAAAGAATGACCATTTAGTGCTCAAGTCCTGATTCTCAAGTAAGTTTTAACTAGAATTTTACATTTTCTTCATATTGCCACAGACCTATTGTCAGCATACAAAAACGCCTATGAAATTTATGCGTTTATTATTCGTTATTTTAACAACTGTATTTACGACAAAAACTTTTGCGGCTGAAGTTAAAGCTTTAAATTGTTCGACAGCGAAAAGCGAAATTCACACGGTTGTGGTTGATTTTCCAAGATCTGTAAACCCACTAAGCCCTTTTATCGGATTTCTGTCTTTTACGGCAACGATTTCAGTGTATAAGTACGATGTTAAAGTTTACGAAAATAAAAACGTGCGCATCACTCCTGAAGTTTACACGACAGATATTAATCTTCGTGGCGATGCTGAAGGTGTTTACTTACGTCTTTACCCTCAAGTGGTTGAAGGCGAGTTTTCACACTACACGGGCCAATTATTTATCAATGACTTAAATGTTAAGGCTTATTTTAATTTTAAAGATATAGCTGACCAGCCAGGCCTAGATTGCAAATAAATTTTCTATAAATTTGGCGCGCAGATTGTAAGTTTAATGAAGTATTAAACTTACGAGGCTATATGGGACAACGCGCTTACAAAAAAACATCTAAAAAAGAAATTACAGCGTTAAAGAAAAATTACGCACAGACCTACAACGAATTTAAAGATTTTGAAGGTCAGCGCTACACGGGTATGAAAATCGGCCGCGGTCATAAGTGGAATTACGATGCTGGCGTTTGGACCGAGAAAAAAATCACACCGGATCAGTGGGAAATAAATTATAACGTCACCAAGCGCCGTAAAGGAAAAGCCCCTAAAGGCAGCGGTGTTCCCGTGGGAACTGAATACCATTGGTATATCTTAGCTCATCAAAATGTAACAAAACTTAATGCTAACGATTACTCGACGTCACTGACGGGTTTAAAGTTTAAACTCGCCCATAAGCGCGCTGATAAAGATAAATGGAGTGTAACTGAGAAAACACAGAAGAAGCACACCATTAAGATTTTAGAAGATATTATTCGTGATTTAAAAAAACAGATCAGGGACTAGACTTTTAGATTAAAACCATAGACCTGATCAATGGCACAGCGCTCAATATCAAAGTGAGACTTGCCGATAGGTTTATGTATGTCATCGAAGACTATTAAGGCTGAAGAATTAGCTGAACTATCAGATTCTGATATTTTAAAACTGCGTTTTAAAAATATCGCGCTCAATATTTCTGAAACAGAAATTCAGGATTATATTAATCAGCTTTATTCTGAACTTGAGGCTAAAGGCCTTACGTTTCGACCACAAATTTTCTTTGGTGATGAATGGTTTAGCCCAGAAGGTATGAACGCGATCGCTGTTCCTTTTTATTTAGCCAATACCCGTCTTAAACATTTAGAAAAATCGCAAATGTTAGAGATCGAAGGTGGCGATCCTGAATACTTTATGAAACTTCTTCGTCACGAAGCCGGTCACTGCTTTGACCACTGTTATAAATTTTCAAAAAGAAAAAAATGGAGCCAGGTTTTTGGCTCGCCCGATAAAGACTACGCGCCTGAAACTTACCGCCCGCAACCTTTTTCAAAAGGTTATGTGAAACACTTAGAGCGTTGGTACGCCCAAGCTCATCCTGATGAAGACTTTGCTGAAACTTTTGCCGTGTGGTTATCGCCCAACATTGACTGGAGAAAAGAATACAGCAAATGGCCTGGCGCTTTGAAAAAATTGAATTACATGGAATCATTAGCCAAAGAAAGTGTGAAACTTAGAAACACCGCCGAAAAAGGCCGTGTTCCAAGTAACGTCGCTAATCTGACTTCGACTTTAGAGAAATATTATCAAAAACGTCGTCGTGAAAACGCCGATGAATATCCTGATTTTTATGACACTGATCTTAAAACTATTTTTAACGGCGATACGGCGTTAAAATCTGAATTCTCAGCGCGCAGGTTCATGAAACGCCATAAGAAAGATATTGTGGCCACAGTGGCCTGGGCAACACATGAACGCAAATTCACAATTGATGCGTTAGTTAAACGTCTCACCGATCGCTGCGCACAACTTCATTTAAGACTAGGAAAATCTGAAAACCAGACTACGATGGAAGTAGCAAGCTTTCTTACGAGTCTGGTGAAGAATTATTTATTCACCGGAAAGTTTAAAAGAGAGGCGTAACTTATGAAATCACTTAAGATAGTACTTCTATTTGATTTATCATTAAAGATAGCTCCTGAGCAGTATGGCGAATACTGGAATACGCCTGATTGGAAAACTGAAAAAGATGTGAAAAACACCTTGATTAGACTAGGTCACCAAGTGATTCCGTTCGGCATTCACGATGATATTGAACCTTTCTTAAAAATCGTGCGCGAACAAAAACCTGATTTAGTGTTTAATATGTCTGAAGCTTTTTTAGGTAAACGTGATTTTGAACCAAATCTAACAGCTTTAATGCAGTTAATGGGTGTGCCATTCACAGGTGCAGGCCCAATGAGTTTACAACTTTGCAAAGACAAAGGATTAACGAAAGCGATTTTAGATTATCATGAAATTAATATTCCAAAATTCGTGGTCGCTAAAAAAGGCCGCGCTATTCAGCCATTAAAAAACTTTCCCTTCCCCGCTTTTATCAAGCCGTTAGATCTTGAATCCTCTGAAGGTATTTCACAAAGTTCATTCGTATCTAACGAAAAAGAAGCTTTAGCGCGCGTTAAGTTTATTCATAACTCTTTAGGGGCTGATGCGATCATCGAAGAATTTATCGATGGCCGTGAAGTTTATGTCTCTATTTTAGGAAACGAAAACTTAAAAGTATTTCCACCGCGTGAGTTGTTCTTTAAAGCTAAACCTGAAGATGAACCTAAATTTGCCACTTACAAATCGAAATGGGATCAAGCATACCGTAAAAAATGGGGCATTGATTCTGACTGGGCTAAATCATTTCCAGAACCTGTTCAGAAAAAGCTAAATGATGTCTGTAAAAAGATTTATCGTCTTTTAGGCATTCAGGGTTTTGGGCGTATTGATTTACGTATTCGTGGTGATGAAATTTATTTTATTGAAGCCAATCCCAATCCATCGATTGCAAAAAAAGAAGACTACGCCCTATCAGCTAAAAAATCCGGCGTAGATTACGATGAATTAATCGCAAAAATTGTTTCCTTGTCATTAAGTGCTTAGATCTGCTTAAGTAGATCTGATGGAAAATAAATCTGAATTAGTTATCACTGACCTTGTCATTGGCGATGGTATCGCGGCCGACAAAGGCGCACTTATTACTTACAATTACACCGGCACGCTAGAAGATGGGTCAAAATTTGATTCTTCTTACGATCATGGCCGCCCGCTTGAGATTGTTTTAAGTTCTAAAAAGTTAATTCAAGGCTTTTATTTAGGAATGATGGGTATGAAAGTGGGTGGCCGTCGTCGCCTTTTTGTACCTGCGGCGTTAGGGTACGGCGACCAAGTAAAACCGCGTAT
The DNA here is from genome assembly GCA_966250225.1 of uncultured Pseudobdellovibrio sp. Classification (GTDB taxonomy): domain Bacteria; phylum Bdellovibrionota; class Bdellovibrionia; order Bdellovibrionales; family Bdellovibrionaceae; genus Pseudobdellovibrio. The sequence continues at coordinate 32,380 of CBINGM010000016.1, forward strand.
CCCCGCGAATTCTAACCTGATTTTTGAAATTGAACTTTTAGAAGTTCGCCTGCGCGAATAATATTACCCGGGTGATATTGACATATCCATTTTACCCGGGTATTATTAATCCCATGGAAACATTAAATACCTATACGGCCTTTGAAGATCATAAAATTTTAAGCCAAGGCATCTTAGAAGACGTTGTTTTAAAAGTTAAAAAGCGTCTTGAAAAATCCCCTGAATCACAAATCGTGATTTATAGCGATGCCACAGGCAAATCGATGGATTTTAATTTTCAAGGCAGTGAAAAAGAAGTTTTAAAACGCCTTGAAGTCTACACCACTCCAGAAAATACAACAGAAGCTTCCTCTGGCCCCGGTCGCCCCAAATTAGGTGTAATCTCTCGTGAAGTTTCGCTTCTTCCAAAACACTGGGAATGGTTAGCAACTCAATCTGGCGGTGCTTCGAATACCTTACGCAAACTTGTCGAAGAAAATATGAAGAAAACTTCTGGAGTTCTCACAGTTAAAACCGCACAAGAGCGCACTTATAAGTTTATGTCGGTTGAAGCCGGAGACCTTGAAAACTACGAAGAAGCCTTACGTGCCTTGTATCGTAAAGATAAAGAACGCTTTACGAGTGAAATTAAAACTTGGCCACGCGATGTGCAAAAGCATATTTTGGAACTTGCAAAACCCGTTTTTGCATAACAAAATTTGTTTATGTTTAAAAAAGTACTTCTTATTTCTAGTTTACTTTTCTCGCAAGCGTTGCTGGCTGCTGACCAAGTTTTAGATTTAAATGCGACTTTTCAAGTTCCTATTTCTTCTGAAAAATTCGCGCATTTAGCAACTTTTGAAATCACGAATTATCAAATCATTATCAACAACAAAGGTGTCGTCTCTATGTCGTACACCTTACCTGAAGATTTAAGTGGCGAACAAATCAATATCGTTCTGCCACTTGTTTCTGATAATAACGGCAACCGCTTATTTAAAGGCGAAAAAGGAACAGCCGATTGCACTGGTGAATGGACAGCTTTAGAGTGTGGCGTTCGTTTTGAAAAGTTAAACCTTCAGCAAGGTAAAGTGATCGCTCACCTTTTTGCTAAATACGGTTACAATCAAGAGACTAAAGACCGTATGCTGGTCAGCCAAATGTTCGCAAAAGATCCAAGAGGCTTACTTAAAACAAACGGCCCTAAAGAATAAGTTTCAGTTTGTTCACAACGCATTGGATGTGGACTCATTGTAGTTTCTTTGACAAAACTACTTAAGCAGCAAGGATTCTTCAATGAGCACCCGCTTTAGCACGCTTCCTAATGATTTTAAAAAATTAATTTCTGCCCGATTCTTTTTTACCTTCGCCGTACAAATGCAGGCCGTGGTTCTTGGTTGGCGCATCTACGATTTACTAAAAGATCCCTTATCACTGGGTTTAATTGGTTTAACTGAAGCTATTCCCGCTATTGGCTTAGCTCTTTATGCAGGTTATTTAGTTGATCGCCTGCGCCCCCTTAAAGTTTACCGCAAAGTCATTATGGTCAGTTTTGTTTCAGGCTTAGTGGTTTTATTTGAACATGTTTTTGCGGCAAATCTTTCGATTTACCAACAAGCAGGAATGTTATATTCAGCCGCCTTTTTAACAGGTATTGCGCGCGCTTTTTCTCAACCTGCTATCTTTGCCACTGTTCCCCGCTTAGTAGACCGGTCGCAACTCATGCAAGCTACGGCGACAAGCACTTCAGCGATGCAGATTGCGCGTATCGCAGGCCCTGCTGCTGGCGGTTTTATTTTTGGATTCTTTGGTGCGATTGTGACTTCAAGCTTGGTTTGTCTTTTATTAATCATAGCCAGTATCGCGATGTTATTAATTAAAAAAGATATCGCACCTCCTGAATCACGTCCGCATCACATAAATATTAAAGATGAATTATTATCTGGAGTTCGTTTTGTCTTTAGACACCCGATTTTATTTCCGGCCCTATCATTAGATATGGTGTCAGTGTTATTCGGCGGAGTGACAGCACTTCTTCCGATTTTTGCCAACGAAGTTTTAATGGTTGGACCAAAAGGCTTAGGAGCTCTTCGTGCCGCACCGGCGGTGGGTGCAACAATCATGAGTCTGTACTTAGCCCGCATACCTTTACGAGGTAACTCAGGCACCTGGTTATTTTCTGCCGTCATTGGTTTTGGTTTATGTATTTTATTCTTTGCTATGAGTAAGACTTTCTGGATTTCGCTGGTTGCTTTAGCGCTTAGCGGAGGTTTTGACAGCATCAGTATGATGATTCGCTCAACCGCAGTTCAATTATCATCGCCCGATCATATGCGCGGAAAAATTTCGGCAGTAAACTCAATCTTTATCGGTTCATCCAACGAATTAGGCGAAGTGGAATCAGGTATTGCGGCTAAAATTTTAGGAACTGTGCCTTCAGTGTATTTCGGGGCCACGATGTGTTTACTTACCGTAGCCCTGATTGCGTATTGGTCACCCACGTTACGCAAGATGGAGCTTGAAAAACTTCAAGCAGCCCACTAGCAATTATTCACGTAAAGCTTTTTGAGTTTTTGTATTTAAATTATCCATAGCGTTGGCAATTTTTGTTTTCATATTTTTCCAACTGCTTTCAGATGATTTATCTAAATTATCAAGATCAGTTTTAATTTTAGCTTTAGTTTTTTCTAAGTCAGCAATCGTTGTTTGCTTAACTTTAGAACCTTTCATTTTAGCTTTTTCTTTTAAAGTCGTGATTTCAGCTTCGGCATTTTCAAGCTTCATCGACATTTCTTGCTTAAATGAAGCCATGTCTTCTTTAAAACCTGCAGCTGTAGCACTGCCCTCGTGTTTTTCTGATCCCGTCGCAGTTGGTGTTGTGGTTGTTGTCGTTGGTTTAGTTCCTTCAGCAAAGGCTGTTGTCGTTACAATAAGACAAGCAGCTGCTGCAAATTTTGCGAAATGCTTCATTTGCGATTCTCCTTTTTAAATTTATAGTGAATCGCCATTGCAAAATTTAGACTTGGTATATTCAGCCCCGGCTGGGGCAATTACGTACTAGAGGGGGTGTAACTTATAAATAGCTGTTCCAAAAATCCATTTTTGATTTTCAGTGGCGACAACCGTTGAAACAACGATTTCGTTATTGTTATTAATATCAACATTACCACCAAAACCTGGAAAATTATCTTTACGTAAGATGGCACCCATTCCCTGGTCAGTTAAGATCGAATCACCTTCGCCTAATAATCTTTTAACTTCTGGGGTTGCCGCAAATGGATTAGCTAAATAAATTCCGCGTAAACCTTTGCTGTTTTTAGCACGAAATACAACAAAGCCGTTATCATTAATTTGTGGCGAAAACATTTCGATCTGCGCAATATCGTTTTGACCTTCACGGGCCACGACAAAGTGAATACCATCTTTAACGGCTACGATCGTACGAACTCTATCTTTTAACATCGCCGTGAAAACAACAAGGCCCGCATTCGTAATAGCCGGGCTATTATCAAATGATTTATAAGGTGAAAGCGCATCGCTATCTGAATCTTGCGCTAAGATAGTTTTTTGATAACTTTTTTCACCAAAAGCCGTAAAGTGCGGTGTTAACAAAACGATCTGATCCGGAGCATCTTCGGCGTAATTAAACTTTTCACCAACACGGGCTTTAAATACCCACTGCGAAGCTTCATTGACACTTGGACCAAATAAATAAGAATACCCACCCTCTTCATTCACGATTTCAGAAAGCTTGTCTGAGCGGAATTCGAAAAAACTTCTGTTGTTTTCTGAGTCTGTCGAGCGAAACACATACGAAGAATCGCCGGTCGCTTGCGGATAATTTACGGCAGCCATATTTTTTGCCGGAAAAATATTTTCAGTGACTTGTTTTTGTGAATTAAAAGAAAAAATACCGTCACTTGTCACTTCGTCAAATTGGCTAAACAGCACATCACCCCGGTTAAGCATCTTTGGATCACTCACCATTTTTTCTTTAGGTGCGTAATACACGATACGGCCATCTAAGTCTTTGCGGGTTTTTAGCCAGATCGCTGCCTGCTCGCTATGATCAGCGTTTTGATCCATTCCCCCAGATACCGCTGTAAAAGCCACTTCACCGGCGTCATTAATACTTGGAGAAGTGCTGTTCACCATCGCATAGGCCGGCAAATTATAAGTGCTTCCGCCATTGGTGCGGGCTAAAAGCTCACTTTTATACTCGGGCAAAGTTGAAGTCATTGCGGCTAGTGATAGAACAGCTAAGATCATAAATATTATCCTTACTTAGAATAATCCTATTCATAGCTCTATCACGTGGCAACAATTTACTGGGTAGCGTTAGCGGGTGTCATACTTTCAATGAAGATAATAATGCCAGAGACTTGGTTATTAATATCAAACCATGGCCTGATTTCGCCTTTAACGTTCACTGTTCGGCCATTGTTGTCAGTGATATTGTCAAATGACGTCTTAATGATTTCGCCATTCATGGCACGCTGATTGAGAATTTTAACCTTATCTGAAAGATGCGGAAAAATTTCGTAGTGCGATTTACCGATAATATTTTTGTCTTTTAAATTAAAATCATCAATCCATTTACGGCTGGCTAATACATAACGCATATTTTTATCTAACACCGCGACGGGGTTTGGCACCCGTTTTAAAACAAATTGCAACTCACGTTCGCGGTTTTCTAAAAATTTGACCGTTTGTTCCGTCTGAAGTTCGTTTTTAATCTGTTTAAATGTCGCCCACAAAATCACACTGGTTAAAAGGGTCATGGTCGCAATAAGAATAAAAATCACTTCTAAATTCGCAAACGAAGTTCTTGGCGTGTAATAAAAAACTAAAAAACTGACCAGAATCATTAAAGCATTCGACCAGTAAAGCATTTTACGGCCAACTTTTGCACTGGTTCGGCGATTTGAAAAAATCGACATAACGCCAAGCTTTGGATTAAGATAAAAGATTCCTAAACCTAAAGTGACCAAAGCCAAAAGCACCGGCCGTGACTGCGCTGAATACGGCACCACTTGATTAAATTCAACTTGCTTAAAGATGTACCCTAAGGCTCCAACCATCGTTAAAAATAAGGCTAATAAACTAAAACCTTCAGTCAGATGAATCGCGTACTTGAAAGACTTAAACCGGTTAAAAACTAAAGCCAACGACATAAACATAAAGCTAAGCGCAGTCGTTAGCGCCATCCGGCCCGGCACATTAAATTCGTTGGCAAATTTATCGCGAACTAAAAGTTCATCGATGCCAAAATCAAGCCGTAAAACATGCTGCAAAACCGTAAAAAAAGTAAGACCAAAAACCGTCATCAGGGCCACGAAAGATGCCGTCTTCCAGACAGACGTTAAACGCACTTCATTTTCTGTCCATAAAGCAAAACTTAAAAGAAAAATGCAAAGTATAGAATTTACTTTTAAAGTGGCCGCATGATCGGTGTAAGACACCAACCATGGAACATTAAAGACGTAAGCAACAACACCTAAAAAACCAATTGCCCCGGCAAAAAGGGCGCAGATTTTTACTAAACGGTGATAAAGACCTGCCGATTTTTCAGATTGTTTACCAGTGTGTTTTTGTTTTTTAATCAAATAAAGTTTTTCGGAAACACCAAATTCATCTTCTAAAGCCTTGGTGGCCAGAATACGACTTTTGATCGCATCGGCTTCTTCAAAAACCTTATCTTGCATACGTGTGAATTTTTTTAGCGCTAATTGAATGGCCGTGGCTAAAGCTGGCTGGTCATAGGGTTTAGGTAAAAAACCATACACATCTAAATCGGCTAATTTATGTAAAGTGGCATCGTTGATGGTACTGGTGATTAATATCGACGGAATATTTAAGCGGTTAAGCTCTTTTATTACATCTAATCCTGTTTTCTCGCCGGTTAAAACCAGATCGACAAGCACGATATCAACCGGAGTTACCTTAAGAGAAGCCATAGCTGTTTCAAAACTAGTCGCTACCCCGGCTGGCTGATAACCTAATTGATCTAACATAGCTTCAGTTAAGATGATTGAGGTAGGTTCATCTTCAACAAGAAAAACCCGGGCAGACTCTTTATGGGCCTCGCGTTTTGAGCTTTTTTTATCTCGCTCTCGATTAATTTTGTTTAGCCGACCCGGCTCTAGTTCAGTCTCCACAAAGCTCTAATCAAAGCAACGCCAGTGCCAGCGTCTCATTCTAGAAAATGAGTCAATTTGCCACATTTATGTTAAGGCGCCTACACATGTGTAGATAACTCCATTGGAAGAAAAAAAATCTGTCCGATATTCTTAAGTACGAAAAGTAAGAGAGGTTTTTATGAGAATCCTACTAGTTGACGATGATAAAGAAATCAGATTTGCACTGGCTAACGTGTTTCAAGCCAAACACAAATTCACAGTGGTTGAAGCTGGTTCTGGCCAAGAAGCCATCGCTACACTGGCAGCACAAAATGATTTCACCCTTATCATTTCTGACTTTCAAATGGATAACGGTAACGGTGATGTGATCGTGGATTTTCTTAAAACCCAAAAAATCGATGTGCCTTTAGTTTTCTTTTCGGGATCACAAGAAATCAAATCTGCTGAAATTAGTGCACCTGTTTTAAAATGCTTCTCTAAATCTGAAGTTTTTCATCTTATCGAATACGTCGAATTTTTCTGGAGCCAAACAGCGCAACGCGCAGTTGTCTGAGGGCCAGACTTATTGAATACTGTTTTCTATGAAAAAATGTATTCTAAGTTTAGCCGCAATTTCTTTATTGGCCTGCCAATCACAATCAAAAAAACTAACTCTGCCTGAAGCTCCGGAAGTAAAATTGACTAAAGCCGAAGTGCAATTAACACCGGTTGAAGGTTTTAATTTTAAATGGGGTGGCTTTTCAGGCCTGTCATTTATTAAAGAAGAAAAAAATGGCGACCTTTTATTTTGGACTTTAACTGACCGTGGCCCTAACGGAACCGAATTTAAACGCGACAAAAAAGTCATGCGTGGCTTTTTTAGCCCGAACTTCACTCCAAGCTTTATTCAGCTTAAATTTGTTAAAGCTGAAAACAAAGTGGTTATCGTAAAAACAATTCCGTTTCATAACTCGGATAATAAACCCATGACAGGGCTTCCGCCGAAAGAATCTATTTCTAAAGTTGAATCACCGACCGATTTAATCGGTACTAGTCTTGAACAAGACAATAACGGTGTTGATTCAGAATCAATGACGGTTGATGAAAAAAATCACTTCTGGGTGGGTGAAGAATATTTTCCATCAATTCTAGAATTTGATGCCAAAGGAAAACTAGCAACCCGTATTTTTCCAGCCGCTAAACCTAACGAAGCTTTAAAGAAAAACGAAATTCCAAATGCCTTCACTCACCGTGGCTTTAACCGTGGTTTTGAAGCGATCGGCTATAAAAACGGTAAAATCTTTTTCATGTCACAAAGCCCGCTGAAAGTTCCAGACGCCCACAAAGACAAAGAATTCTCTGTAATTCGTATTGGCGTATTTAATACAAAAACACGTATGTATGAAGCTGAATACCTTTACCCGTTAACACACAAAAAAGTAGATAAGATCGGCGATCTAACAATGATCAGTGACACTGAATTTTATGTGATCGAACAAAACGGTGATGTGGGAGCTGATAGTATTCACTTAGTTTATAAAGTTGATCTTTCAAAGGCCACAAACCTGGTGAAATCACCTCTAGAGCAAAATCCAGAGACTTATTCACAAAAAGATCTTTTGGCAAAAGTGACTCCGGTAGCTAAAACTTTAGCGGTGAATTTAGTCAAAGCGGGTTACAACGAATTTGAAAAGATGGAAGGATTAACGATCATCAACGATAAAACTTTAGCTATTATCAACGACAATGACTTTGGCGTTGAAGATAACAAAATTATCGACCGCAAAGCAGTATTAGGACTCATTTCTTTATAAGGCATACTCAACTAATAACGGAATATGATCGGAAAGCTTTTTCCAGGGGTTTCCGATCATAGGCTTACACGTTACAATATCCATATTTCGCGAATACACGCGGTCCAACGTTAAGACCGGAAAAAAACTTGGAAACGATCTGGCCGGGCGTTCATGAAATTTCGTATGAGCTTCGTCTAACCCAATCTCATGGGTAAACATCTGATGTAGTTCACCGGTCCAATCGTTAAAATCGCCAGCCATAATAAATTTCTCTTGGTCTTGAACGTCGGCTTTAATTTGCGAAACGATTTTTTGATACTGCATACGGCGTCCGCGGCTTAATAAATCTAAATGCACATTGTACAAATGAATACGCTGTTTAAGATCAGGAATTTCGACTTCACAGTGCAACAACCCCCGTTGTTCAAAGCGGTTGGTCGACATCACGGTGTGTTTTTCTTGTACGATCGGAAAACGGCTTAACGTCGCATTGCCATAATGAAACTGTGAAAAAATCGCATTTTTTGCATACGAATAATGTGACCACAATTGATCCGCTAAAAATTCAAACTGCCCTTCGGTGGGCCAATTATTTTTTTCGCTTTTACTATGTTCACCAACCACCTCTTGTAAAAGCACTATATCAGCCGACGTCGTACTTAAAGCTTCTTTGATCTTACGTAAGATATATTTAAGCCCACCCGTCGAAAAACCTTTGTGAATGTTATATGTCATTACTTTTAATTTCATAACCAATACCTAAACCAATAAAAAATGTTTGCGATAATTCGTAAAAAAATATTTGCGTGGGCCTTATCATCAAGCTGAATCAATTTCGACTGCGCAATGTCGGCATGCCATTGTTTTTCAAGCTTTTCTAACCATTGTTGTTGGTCAATCACGACCTCTACTTCAAGGTCATGAATAAGGCTGCGGTGATTAAAATTATAAGACCCCACCGTTCCCCATTGATCAACTATCATAGACTTAGCGTGCAAAATCCGGTCTTGATATTCAAAAATTTTAACGCCTGCTTTCAAGAGCCGGTCGTATAAAAGCCACGCTGTCCACTTCATAAAAGGCATGTCGCTGATGGCGGGTAAACAAATACTCACGTCTACACCGCGACGCGCGGCTCTTGCTAAAGCGTTCACTGTTTTTCTGTTTGGCAAAAAATACGCTGTCGTAATCCAAATTCTTTTCTGCGCTTCATTAAAAGACTGAATAAGTTTTCTTAATCTGGCCAAGCGGTGTTTACGTCTGGCACTTAAATGTAAAACATTATAGTGAAAACGCCATGAGTAGGTTAAGCCATCAGGCTTAGCTTTTTCCCAGGCAAACTGGCTTGTACTCACTAGCGTTTCAATCGGCGCCCCACGCACTTCAACGCCGGTATCACGCCACGCTTGTAAACGTGATAATTCTTCGCTGTGAACTTTGTTAACATTTTGGCTTCCAACAAAGGCCACCTTCTGATCAATCAGAAAAACTTTTCTGTGGTCGCGGTTGTTCATCTTTCGAAACATCAGAAAAAAACGGCGGATATTTTTCCAGGTCAGGGTTTTAAAAGAAAACCGTTTTAAAAAATTCAAACGAATCGGCAGCGGATGATAAATCTTAAAATGAATGCCGTTGGCTTTACAATATTCATCAATATCAGCTAAAAAACCGATTGAACCTATACCATCTACCAAAAGGTAGACTTTAACTCCCCGAGCTCTGGCTTCTTTTAGGCTTTGCAGGATTTTTTTTCCGAGTTCGTCAAAGTTGAACATATACATTTCAACCCTGATTTCATAAACAGCCCGCCGGATACTTTCCAAAACAGAAGAAAAGTACCCATCACCAGAAAAATAAAATTTTACATCACTCCAGTTTTGCGCAGCCACGTGCTAACCGTCATTAAGCCGTACGTTTAACAACACTGTAACCGAAAATTCCACCAACTAAGGCCATCACGGCATGAAGCCAAATTGCCGCTCCAAATAAAGGCGCATAACCAAACAATGTATTTGTTTGCGGAAATAATCCCAGCACAGCAAAAACGACTGATATCATAAAGACCCAGCGTGAAAAACTGATCGAACGCGGAAGACTTAAAACCGGGTCACTGGCCGCAGCAATTCCCCATAATCCAAAGCCGATTAAAATGGCTTTATTCACAATATTTAACGGAAAAATTCCTAAGAACAGGCCATAGCTGGTTTCGATTTTTAAAATAGGTAATCCGAAAGCTAAACCTGTAAACGCCGGAATTAACGATAACGCGCCGATAACCAGCATGACGATACCGCCCACCAGCGCAAAATTTTTTGCATTCATAAAAACCTCCATGTTAAGGGGTTAAATGAGCAAAACACGTGCGGGCTATTAGCTATTCCATTGTTTTTGACTTATAAATTACTGTGGTATTTCGCCCAAGGCTTGTGGCAAAAATCGTGTAGCTTATAACAAACAAATAGCTAATTGCGAGAATGAAACTACTTCGCTTTTAAGCTTAATTTAAAACCTAAAAGATCAATCAACTTTAAGAATGTGTCCAGGCGCGGGTTTCCGTTTTCAGAAAGAACACGGTAAAGATTTTCGCGGTTAAGATCAGCTTCTTCTGCGAACTTTTTAAAGCCGCGCGCTGAAGCCACTGTTCTCATGGCCAGTAAAATTTCATCGGCATTATGACTTTCATCTATGGCATTTTGCAAATACACAATTTCAGAATGCGGATTACGTTTAAGGTTTTCTTTGATGATCGCTTGTTTGTAAAGTTGTGCTTTTGACATAGCTTATTTGTAGCTTGCAAGCTACATGGGGGCAAATTGTGTCTCTATGAAACATAGCAACCTAGACTTTAAGCCAACCCCGCTTCAAAAGCTTTCTCACAGAATGAAATTGGACTAAAATTGTCATTAGGCATGTCAACAAATTCTGGCCCTACTCTTTTGAATTCGACTCGTTCTAGGTTTTACCAAAACCTATTCATTCCTACTGCCAACGGTGAAAAAATCATCGCTGATATCGGAAAACTTAAATCCTGCTATGGTTACGATATTACCGCCGTAGTAATGCTCTTTCAAAAATACGGTTTAAGCGGACGCGTAGAACTTGAAAGTAAATCAGGTCAGATCAATGCGGTAGTTTTTCATGAAGGCGCTATTCAATTCATCGAATTGGCCGACAGCGATACCCGTATCGGTACGTTATTAGTGAATCACCGCTTGATCACGCAACAGCAGCTTGAGTTAGCTTTAAAAGAACAAACCGGCGTTCCAATCGGTGCGTACTTAGTTCAACGTGGCATTATCAACAAAGAACAAATCGGTTCTGTGTTACTGACTCAGTCTCGCACTCGTTTATCAAAAATGATCAGCGATGAGCAGTTTGCAATTCGCATTAAAGAATCAAATACCAAAATCAAAGCCTCTGAACTTAACGTGGCCCAATTTAATCTTCTTGTGCATGATTGGATTTTAAGTAAGTTTTCAGCAGAATGGCTAAATGCCCATTACCTTGAATATTACAATTACACGGTGACTGTCAATTTCAGTAACTTCAGCCCCGCTGATGTCCAAAAGTTTTCAGTGTTCAGTTTATTTAATGTTGATAACTTTTTAGAAATTATCGACACGCAAAAGATCAGTGATTTAGCCTTGTTATTTGAAAATAATAAAAATCTTTTTAAGGCTTTACACTTTCTAATGCTTTTAAAATGGATTCAAATTGAGCCTTCGCGTGAAGTAGATACTTACGATTTAAAAATTAAACATATCTATAAACTGATCATGAATAAAACAGGTTTAGATCTGGCTTACTGGTTAAGTTTAATCACAAAGCAAGATGTGAATAACATTGAAACGATCTATGAAGAACTGCAAAGAACGTTTTTAGGACCTGAAACACTGACGAATGAATTTAAATTGGAAATTGATAAAAAGGTTTTAAATCTTTTAATTAATTTTCGTAATATTAAAAACACCCAGCCCGTAACCGAAGCCGCTGAAGAGAAAAAAGTAGCGCCCCCACAAACTGTAGATGTGAAACCGATAAAGGCTTTATTGTTAGCTGAACGTTACACTGAAGCTTTAGCCTTAGTTAAAAAACATAAAAACGCGATTGCTTCAGTGGCAGGCCTTCAGCTTTATTCAGCCTGGGCGCATTTAGGCTTGGCCCTTTTTAAAGGTACACAAATTTCAATGGGTACGCTTGAAAAAGAATTTTTAAATGTATTACCTGAAGATATGACTACAGCTGACTATCACTATGTGAATTACCTATTATTAAAAGTAAAAAAACAAGATAGCCAGGCTAACGTTGCACTCAAACGCGCCACTGATCAAGACGGCCGCATCAAAGAATACCCACAAAGCAAAGGCTTATTTGGTTGGTTTTAGAAAGTTCTGCCTACTGGCAGATCTTTCTATTGTTTTGATCTGCCTCACCGGCAGACCTTATTCTAAAGGGCCGCTTTTGGCGGCCTTCCATTTAATAGATAGTTTTATTTTTCACAGCCTAAAACGCTACAGAGTAACTTGCCGTGTAGTCGAAAGATTGGTCTTTTAGCTTTTGAAGCTGAGTTTCTTGATTACGTAAGTTGTAGTGAAAGCCGACACCGTAAAGTTTGTTTCCGTCAGCGTAGTGAAGATCTGTACGGAAATAAGCACGGGTACCCATTTTCGATTGGCTGCCTGAAATATCTGTCGGTAATAACCACGCATAACCTGCATGTAAGAAGCTTACAAAACGGCCGCGGTCGTACATGTTAAGACTTCCCTGCACGCCTAACTCTTTATTTAACACTGAACTCATATTCACTTCCGAAGAATTATTTGAGTTGTAATCAACAGCCGTGTTTTTCTCAACCGCTGCACGAATGGCATAGCTGATACGATCAGTCAGCGCACGATTCACTGAGCCTGATAAGTTATATAAAAAACCCTGTGGGTTAGCGACTGTTACGCTGTTTACGTTAGAGACGTACTTAATTGAACGAAAGTTCGCTGAAGCTGTCCAGAAGTGAAAGTACTTAGCAAACCATTGGTACTTTTCCTCTTTAGGCATTTGCTTCATAATGTAAGTACGTAATGAAATATCATATTCAGATAAGATCGATACGTTTTTTGTGCGCGTATTACCTTCAAAACGTGAAAATCCAAAGAACGGAGAAATCGAATACATGTTCAGGATTTTCATACGTTTATAAGGTGGAACGTAATACACAAGATCTAATTCTTTATTTGAATTATCTTTATTAAAGTAGTCTTGATAAGCCGTCACTAAATTATCATTCGGAATTTTAAACGCCTCTTGTTCATAACCTACGTTAGTTTCCCAAGAGTAGTTATCCATTTCAACATCGATAAATTTAATCTGATAGTCTTTGCGTGCTACATTTTTCTTAACCGTAGACGGAATAATTAAACGTTTACGCGTTGTTAACTTAATCGACTCAAGCTCGTTGATTTTAACATCAAATAAAATACTTTTTTTAGGCTGATTTAAAATCAAACGACCGTAAGGATTTACTTTCTTCTTCGCGATCTGAACTTGTGGGTATCCCTCAAGAGGTGTCATCGGAGTTAAGCTTTTACACATTAAGTACTGCGTGATTTTATTACGCGTTGATAAACACACTGTCGTACCCGGAGCGATAACTAACTCTTGCGACTGAGGAGCTGCAGCTACTGTACCGCTCACCTCTTCAGATGGCATGACAGGCTCAGGCGCCATAAATAATGTCGCCGTTGCACTAGCCGGCATTGGAAATGTTCTTAGCGCATTTAAGTCTTGATCTTTAACTGTAAAAACAACTTTGTTCTTTGGATTTTTCACTGTGATATTCCAAAGCCCTGCAAGCAAGATCTCTTGCTTTTTGATCAACAACTTTCCATCTTTGATTGTGGCGAAATCATCGTTCCAATCAATTTTATGACCACCGATATTAAAGATCTTTCCTTCAGAAACATCGTATTCAATGTACTGATTTAAAAATACAAACGGCAGCTGTGGCTTTTCAGCTAAAGCGACCTGCGGTAATATTAAAGAAAGTAATGCTGCAAAAAGTTTCATTGATCTCAATTCTTTAAAAATTTGAAATATTTTTGTTCAACAACGTCTAATTCTAATTCAGAACCATCTTCACCTTTTACGCTGCCGGCAACATTTAAAAAACCTTCGCCGAATTCTTTACCTTGCGAATAAAGAACATTTTTTTCAGCATTGCTATCTTCGTTAAAGTACGGAACATAGAACGAAGTGATTTTGCAATTTGGAGTGATAAAGCCCTGAACCATATTAACCTGGTCAATAAAGATTTTAGGAGCTTTAACAAATTCGATTTTAGCTGCAGACACTGCACCCATGAATTTAATCCATTCACGAATTCCCAGTGAATTGATCATTTTGACTTGATCAAGATTGATGACCATTTCGCCAGCCGGTTTAAGACCGTGTAGTTCTTGAGGGAAACTTTCATCAATTTGTCCGTTTAATGTAAGAACTGTTTTTCCGTTTTCATTTGATTGTGTGAATTGTAGTTTTGACATTTTTTATCCCTTAATGATGTGTATAGATTTTTGAATTTGGTTAATTTTCTTCTCAGAGACTCCGTAAGGTAAAATCGCCGTCACCCGCGACATCACATCTGGAATTACTCCGATCACTAATGAATCAACGAATTCGTATATCATCGCTGATCCAAGCCCCGCACCGATTGAATTTTTCGACATCGAATCGCGAAATCCATCTTTGTGGGCTGCATAAATATTTTCTAACATTTTATAACAATCTAAGCTGCCGTAGTGGTCGATCACCGAAATAGCAACCAGACCCTTATTTTTGTTTTTTTCAACGATTAATAATGACTTAGCGACATTTGATTTTGTTGAAATTTTTGGGGCATCAATCTGCGCATTCATTACAAGCTCTGCCGCCACTTGAAATAAATACTGATACTTTGTCATATCAATTTCTAAATCTGCCGGTAAAAACGCTTGCTCGATCACTTCACTGCGGTCATCTTTCATACCAAAAGGTTGAATCACGACGTCAGCATCTAATAACTGCAAATCTTTATTAAAAAAATCTTCGAATTTGTAATCAACTAACTTTAAAAAACTAAGTTTATCCGAAAGACCCTGAATTGAGTTTTGTAAAACATTAGTAATCTGACGGCCACGGATTAAACCCAGGCAGTCAATGGCTGACATATTATCAGTCACCATGTAGCAGCTATGGCCTTTTAAATCTGCCTGTGAATAACAAAACTTATCCGCTGATGTAAACACATCAGCGATTTTCTTTTGAGCATCAGCCTGGCTTAAAGAGAAAATATTACTCATTGTACATCCACAGCAAAGAAAGTGACGTCATCGATAAGCTCTGTGTTTTCACGGTAAGTTTCAAACTGAGCATGAACTCCTGTGATAAACTGAGAAACATTAACGCCTTTATTGTGGTTTTCTAAAACCACTTTAAACATACCACGCTCTTGCAATGACTCTTCATTTTTATTACGGATATCTGGAATACCATCCGTGTAAACGAAGATACGATCACCCGCCTCTAATTGTTCAGAGGCCACTTTAAATTCAGACGTCATCGACTGACCTAAACGGTTACATTTAGAATTATCTAAAAAGCGTAAGTCTTTTTTCTTTAAATCAGTGCGTTTACTTAAAATAAACGGCGCTTCGTGCGAAGCATTTACGTAATGAATAACGCGAGTGGCTTTATCAATTACACCTAAAAAGCAAGTCATCATCATTTTACTTTTAGAAACCTGACAGATCGATTTATTCACCAATTCAATCGCCACTTCAGGTTCCATTTTTAAATTTTCAGTCATCGCCACTGCAGATTTAATGGCACTTGTGATTAAGGCTGCCGGCGCTCCGTGACCTGTGGCATCCGCCATCCAGAACCAGATCTTTTGTTCATTTTCGAAATAATGCCACCAGTCGCCACCGCACTCAGAAGCTGATTGGTATGAACCATGAATTTCGCCATTTTCAAATTTCTGATGTACCGGAGGAAACAGCGTTTGTTGTACGGCTTGGGCTGTTTTTAATTCGGCCTCAAGACGAGCCCCTTGAGCTGTGTCTTCTAAAAGCTTAACCATTTCAACGGCCATCTTATTAAAGGTTTCTGACAATAATGAAATCTCGTCATTACCTTTAACCGGCACATTAATTTTAAAATTACCGCCAATGATTTGTTTGGCTGCTTCAGAAAGTGTAAGAATTTGTTTTGTCACATAAGTCGAAGCAAATTGGCTCACTAAAACCACACCTGATAAAACCATTAAAAACACGATTAATGATTTATTGATTAAGTACGTTAAGACACCAAACGCTTCTTTTTTATTTGTTAAAGTCACAAGGTATAAATCATTTAAACCTAAGCTTGAAGACGATAATAACCACTCTTCTTGTTCTTTAGATTTGATTTCGCTTGTTCCCATCTTAATTGAATCAAGATGCGCAAATAAATTTGGAAATTCGTCTTTTAAATACCCCGCTGGTAGGTTGGCCGTTTGACGAACAACGTCACCAGACATGCTCATCATAAACGAGCTAAACGCTTTATCTGTTTCAAAAAAACTTTGTAAAGCGTCTGATCTAAAAACTGTAACTAATGCGATTTTTTCAGCCGCATCGTAAACCACATCACTCACGTAAACTAATTCGCCACCCAAAAACATTGATTTAGATTCTGCGATTGTTTTTGGAATTGATTTTAAAAAGCCTACATCTTCAGTCAGCTTGTAACCGAAGTTTGATTTTACAGTGATTTTATCGACTAATTTAGGGCTTGCCGGATTTGTAATATCAACCAGAAATAAACCTTTAACGAAAGAATCCTCGTCTAAGAAAATGCTATCGCCCGAGCTGAAAGCTTTGTTTTTCTGGTATTCAGTTAAATATTTTTTTGAAATTTCAGAAGATAGTTTTAATTCATTTTTAAACTGATTCGTGATCGTTTCTAAGTAAATACTGTTCGTATCGTAGATATACGCGATTTTATCTTTTTCAAAAACGTTAATTGAATAAATCAAGAAAACGCTTGATGACAAAAGACTTGTGATACTTAGAAGTAACATGATTTTTCGTTTAATCGATGAATTCATTACCTTCTAAGGTACGAGATGCCCGTCTTTTTATCAATATAGAGCCAATCAATATAGACTAGACTTCAAGTCATTATGTTACATGAATTACTGGCAGTTAAGCTGCGTTTTAAAGTCGGCGTTACGCCGCATTCAATACTGAAACGCGGTTACGACCTGAACGTTTAGAATTGTAAAGAGCATCATCAGCCGCTTTATACAATAATTTAACAGCTTCAGGAGAAAACGAATGTTTCGGTGTCCACGATGAAATACCCAGACTGACTGTAAATTTAATCGCGATCTCATTGAACATAACAGTCGACGCTTCGATTTCCGCACGGAAAGCTTCAGCGAACATTTGCGCGAAGTCCTGTTCTTTATCAGGAATCACAATCGCAAACTCTTCACCACCCACGCGCGCAATAGTCGCCGCCGCGAAGTCTGGATTTACTTTTTGCATCACTGCAGGAATTTTTTCACCCAAGAACATTAAAACAGCGTCACCGCCCGGATGTCCGTAAGTGTCATTAACTTTCTTGAAGAAATCCACGTCAAATAAGATTAACTGGGCATTCTGACTTGCAGAACAAACCTCTTCGATTTTTTTTCTGAAGTAAAGATTGTTTTTAAGCTTAGTTAAACCATCAGTGTATGAAAGTTCTTTTAACGTTAAGTTATTTAAGATTAAATTCAGCTGTTCACTTAAAATGATCGCTGATTGATGCGAGAACTTATTCAATTGTTCTAAAGAATCAAAGATAAAGATCGCATGCATATTGTCGTTAGCTAATTTAAACGGAACAACAGACCAATAATAATGGCTATCGCCGTTTTTAACTGAAGCTTTTTGTGTTTGGTATTTAGAAACCACATTCGAACTTAAGTACGTTTCAACTTCTTTAATCACTTCAACAAAAGCCGGGTCAGAATTATGCTCTTCACCGTGAATGATCGACATCGTTTGGTTTACGCGCTTTGCGGCCGCATAAAACTGTGAAAACGATAATTGATAATTCATGAACTCATTCACGATAAGACTTGGCTCATCTAATAGACGGATCTTTTGAAAGATCTCAACTAACTGGTTCATCTCGTCGATTTTTTTGTTACGTGAAGCTAATTCAAAACGGAACGTCTTAACTAAGTCTTCTTCAACAGTTAAATCTTTTAAAGTTAAATGAAATAAGTTTTCGTGCGGCGGTAAAGCTAATTTACGGATCGCAAACTGCCCTAAACCACGTAACACTTTTTTAGTTTCAAACTTTAAGATACTTACACCGGTAAAACCGCAGAATTCTTCTGTGCGCGTAAGATCAAAAGCTTTGTCATCAATAGAAATAAATGAGTTAAATACTGTCGTCTTTTTATTTAAAAAACGGATTTGCGAAGTACCTGTTAAGGCCGAGAACGCCTCATTACAATAAGCAACGAAACCTTCGTTATCGAAAATGCATACAGGATCCTGGATAGAATCGTAGTACTCTGAAAAAAAAGAAAAAACATTATCTTCCACGTTAACCTTGTCGGTGTCTCATATATTGGACTTTAAAAATATTATTAAATCTTTAAGTGTTGTGTGGTCTAGGATTGTCTAATATTGGACCATTCCCGGACCCTATTTAGACTAAACAAGAAAAAATCTATCCAATACTAGACTAAGGGCTATTATGAATTCCCGGTTTCGTGTCGATAATATATACATGAAATTTCAGAAGTTTAAAAAATTCTTTAACGACGACACAATCACAATTTATGTTTGTGTGATCGGCTTACTTATCGGTTGGTACGCTTTACACTCTGATTTTTCATTCTTCAATATCGGCGGACGCGCAACTTCAGGACAAACAATTGCAACAGTTGATGAAGTTGAATCTGATGTTCGTTTACGTGGTACAAAAAATATTTTCTGGGAAAACGCACGCACTGAAGACTCTATCGTTGAAGGCGATAGTTTATTCGTGGGCCCTGAATCAATGATCGTTGTTCGTTTCGAAGATGGTAAATCAATCACTATCGGTTCAAATTCATTAATTAAGTTCAAATCAGAAAATAATAAAATCAAACTTAGTCTTCAATACGGTTCTTTCAAATCGCAGAACTTACCGACTCAGTTAGTTTTAGATGATTGCGGTAAGGCTTTAGATATTAAAGCCCAGGGTGACGCTGATCTTGAAATCGGTAAATCTTCTGAATGCGGTAAAATCCAGGTTAAAGCTAAAAAAGGTGAAGTTAAAGTTAACGATAAAATCGTTGATAAAACAAAGGACCTTGTTATCGCTCCTAAACCAATTGTTAAACTTATTGAAAAACCGGTTGTTAATGAAGCGATCGTAAAGCTTGAGTCTTTACCGGCACCAGAAATTGCAAAGCTTCCAGAAATTAAACCAATAGATATCAAACCACCAGAACCTCCGAAAAAAGTAGAAGAAAAACCCCTTCTACCGCCAAAACTTTTACGTAAAACAGCGAAAATCTTAATTAATAAAAAGAAACTTCCGGCAGCTTCGTGGGAAAAAGCCGAACTTGCTAAAGAGTATATCTTAGAAACTTCGCCTGAACCTGAATTTAAAAATCCAACTGTTGTTCGCACCCCGGCTTCAATTCACCAAGTTGAAAATGCTGGAAGTGAACAGATTTATTACCGTTTAAAATCTGTGGGCGAAAACAATAAAGAATCAGCTTACTCTGAAGTCGGCCAAATTGATTTCGTTTACCCGTCTATTAAGATTCAAGAGCCTAAAGAAGTTTACGACTACGTAGCTAAAAGCTCGAAAGACGTACCACAACCAAAAGATTTCAACGTGAAATGGACTGAAGTTCCAAACGCTGACAAATACGTTGTTGAAGTTGATAAAAAAGGTGGCGACTTTTCTAGCCCTAAAAAATTCACTTCTAGAAAACCAGCCAGCGCGATTCAAGTTCCCGGTCAAGGTGAATACGAATACCGTGTTTCTGCTTACAATGCGCAAAATAGAAAAATCAGCTCATCAAGTAATGTGGGTGAAATTATCTATAATAAACTTTTTGATATGAAAACTCCGGCTATTGAAAAAACCGCTTCTAGCCTACAGTTCTTCTTTCAAAAAGGTTTAGGTAAATATATCTGGTTAAAATGGGTTTCACCTGAAGCGAAAGTAACTGATAAATACCGCATTGAAATTGCGAAAGATCAGAACTTCACGAAATTATTTAAATCGTATTCAACTTATAAAACAAAAGTTCTTGTTCAAGACAATTTACCGGTTGGTAATTACTACTGGCGCGTTCGCGCGGAATCAACTGAAGATAAAGAACAGGTTTCTGACTGGTCTAACCCTGGAAAAATTGAAATCAACTCTGGAGCGATGTAAGCCACCGCTCCTTCACTTTTTATAACGGTAATCCCGGATAGTTTCTTTTTTCTTTTACAAAAGCCGTTTCTTCAACGGTCGCTCTACGATAATTAAAAGACTTAGTTTCACTCGCTAATCCAAGCGGTGTAAACGGATTATCTTCGTTTTTGTAATGTAATAAACCCGTGTAAAAGTCAAAACGATTAGCTCCCTTAATCGCCCCGCCTCTATCGCGTACAATAAAAAAGCCGTCATGCACTTCACCATTTGGAAGCTTCGTGCCTTTAACTGATTCGACGAAAATAACTTCGCCCGCTTTATGAAAATTCATGTCTGCAGCCACAGTATAATATGGATCTAAGCAGATGTTACTTACGCCCAAACCATAAGGGCATTTCTCGCCCACTTCTTTAAACAAAGGTACACCCTGCTTATTTTGATCAACGTAATTAATAAGCTTAGTTTCATCGCCGCGAACCAAAGCACATGTACCTTCGATCACGCAGGTTTTATAATCGGTAGCACATACTTTTTTAATGGCTTCACCTGTCGTTGAGTACAGTGTCTTTTTGACTTGGCAGTCCTGCTCGGTAAGATCAATGGATTTTACGAAATAAATCGTAGGATTTAGCTTTTTCTGCGCAAAAGCCACACCCGAAATAAAGAACAGAAGAACAAAAGTGATTAATGTTTTTACAGTCTGTGTTTTCATACAATCAGATTAGGTACAATAAAAAGACCAGACCTAAATCCCCCTATATCGAAGCCTAAACTGTAAATTGTTACCAAATCTGTCACTTGGCCCAGAATTGTTTCATTCAGACCTGGCGCAAAATGGCCGATAAAGTTTTGTTATTAGAAAATTTTACTAAGACAACAAAGGGAGACTTTTTAATGAGACTTATCAAACTCATCATGAGCACGGCATTGCTATTCACATTTTCATGTCAATCACCATGGAAAAAAGATGAAACAAGAACCGTAGCTCAGTACGAACAAGTAGACGAAGAGCAAAAACACGCCAATACTTTTGAAAAGTTGATGCAAGCCCCTACAGATGCCGAAAGATCTCGTAACTTTGCAAACTACCTTGATCGCCAAAGAAGTTTTTATTACGTAGCCCAACAGCTTCTTTTTGATTTCGATGCCCGCTTAGATGTGATTTACAACAAAACACAAAATGGCGAACAATTGACTGACGAAGATATCAACGAATTCCAAAAAATTCGTATGCAAAATCTTATCGCTTGGGAATTCTCTGAGCGTAATCTTCACGAAATGTTAGATCTTTATTACTTAGCTTTAAAACACTCTAACACTGATGGTTCTCCGTACCAAAAATCAACTCAGTGGATGGTGGCTAACGTTAAAAAATGGATCGATGAAGGCTGGAAAAAAGGCGACAAATCCGCGATCATGAATTTAGCGCAAAACTTACATGACGTGAATGAACAAATTAAAGCTGAATTTACAACGAAAGTTAAAACCCCTTCGTTTAAATCTTATCTTAACCCTTCGCAAGCTGTACTAACAGAAGCTTTTGAACGTTCAAAATGGCTTGCCGTTAACCGTCCAAAAACACACTTAGATTCTTTCGTCGAAAAAGAATGGTCTGAATATTTCGTGTTAAAAGCAGATATCACGTACGATCTTCC
>CBINGM010000017.1:0-53443 GCA_966250225.1 uncultured Pseudobdellovibrio sp.
CCGTTTGTACATTGTAATTTTTCTTCGATAACTTCAGTTGTACCACTTGCTACAACCTCTTGTTCTGTCGGAGACGATACCACAGGGCAAGATGGTGTACCTGGAAGAACTTCGCCACCTTCACAAGAACATTTTAATGTTTCTGGGTTAATAGCTTTGCTGCCAGGACAGCCTGGTTTAACCGCTAAAGACTCAGCCACGAATAAAAAACGTCTGTGTAATTGATCACAAGCACCTTCGAAGTTTTTATCGTATTGTTCTTTGTTATCAGCTGCCGCAGCACAAGCTGTACGGGCCGCACCGATAGTATCATCAAAGTTTTTTTGAATTTTTTGAAGCTCACTTAAAAGAGCATCATCAATATTACCACTTAAGAACGCACTTTTTTGTGGTTCTTTAAGCATGCTTGCTAAGTAATTTTTTGAAAGATCCTGAACTTTTTGGTTTTTATTAAATTCTGCTAAAGCTTCAGTTTTATTTCTTTCAGCAACCCCTTCATAACGTTTAGAACCATGAGTTGGGTCAGATGTTTTAGGCAAGGCATCAACGACTGCCGTTAAAGGCATTTTTACATCACAACCTTGGTTACGGTGAGTGGCTGTTTGTAATTCAGTGCTGCTTGTTAAGCAAAATAAACTTCCGTTGTTGTAACCATAAATCGTCGGATTACAAGGCATAGAGCAGTTTTGTGTTTTAGCGGCTTTAAGAGCATCAGATGGGTATTTACATTTTTTATCAGCACCGTAAGTACCGATGTAACCTGCAACTACGCAATCAGAACCAACCCCGAAAGCTTCAACTTCACCATTTAATAAAGCAAAAAAGTTATTCCATTTATCTAATGAAGACGTTTTTTTACCTTTTTTTGAATCAACACTCTTTTTAAGATCCAAAGCTTCTTTTGCATTCATAACATCTGAAGCGCCAGAATAAAGAAGTCTTAAATTCAACATAAACTGAGCGCGTTGCATAGGGCTTAGTTTTTTCCACATTTCACGCGTGATTTTTGGAGTACCAGAGAATTTTTCAGAATTCGCTTTAATTAAATTCTTATCATGGGCTTTTTTGATTTTGATGTCAGACGCCATAATACGTTTCATCGCCGGCGTAATTAACATCAAGTCATTTTCAGTTAAAACAACATTATTAAACTTAGCAAACTTGGTTTTTTCACCAAAGATTTGCATTTGGTATGATTTACCTTTTTCGCTGATTGTAAGAGTCGGGATTTTTTCACCCGTAGAACTTACAGATTCTTTTAAAGTAAATTCAGGCATTAACTCATTTGGAGCAGACATTAGGTAGCGCTCAACATCAGCGTAAACTTGGCCCGAATATAAATGTTTAGTTTTATTCCAGAACTCTTTATAAGTAATACGCTTACTTAGCTGAGTTTCAGTCATGAAAGATTCAATTTGTTTTTTTAAAGTATCTTCGGCCTGATACCCATGTGCCACCGGCGCAAAAACCATCGTTAGAACTGATCCTGTTGCAGCTAGTGATTTAAAAACATTTCTCATAGAAAGCCTTAAGCTCATGACTGTCTCCTGTCTTAATCCTTAAAATGTATCTCAAAAAAATCCGTTTTAATTTCTATACAAATACAGTCCCTTATCGGTGTCTCTTTTTAATAACTTAAATCATTATGTTACGGTCTAAAATGAGACACCTTAAGGCTATTTTTTACGGCGTTCAGAATCGCGCTCTTCAGTTCTTCGGTCTGGGTTATGCTCAGTCGAAGTCCACTTAGTACGACGGTCGATATATGGGAACTTGAAGTAGAAAGCGATAACCAAAACCCCTAAAGTCGTTACCACCGCTAAAATCGAAAAGATTTTAAGAAAGTTAGGCTCAATCGAATTCGGGTCTGCCTGAAAAAGTCTAAAAGCATTGATACCCAGCACCACGACTAAAGACATGATGGCCATAGTCCATGAAAGCTTGTGCTGAATGAACAACAAAATGCCGGTCAAAATCAAAAGTCCTAACCAAATCCAGTCAAAGATTGAAATTGTTTTTAATAAAGCTATGAAAATTGGGGGTTCGTACCAGTTTGCCAGGCCTGAGCCTAAAAAGCTGATTAAGATGTTTCCTAGAGGGGCTAAGATGAACAAGATAGCCATGGCGTAAACGCCGAGAGGTTTCTTCAAAGATGCTTCCGGTGTATTATTCATGCCTATAGCATAAACAGTAAGTTAATTTTTGAATACCAGAATATATAAAAGGTCTAGTTTATGCGAACCATTTAGGCTATAAAAATACTATGCCTACATCGACTTTTCCCGCTTCATTATACAATCTCTTAGATGTTGAACTGTATGTGGTTCTTGGAATCATGTGCTTAGGAACATTTTTGTTCTACAAATCATTCTTAAAACGCGCTTCAAACGCCCGCCACCAAAGCATTCAAAATCACCTTAAAACAATCAACCGCCAGTTTTTTGTTTTAACGTTTTTATTTGTTGTTTATCTTTTGTTACGTGAACAAATCGAAGCCTCTGTTTTAGTTAAAAAACTTACGCCGTATGTAGCAACCATGACCTACATCGCAGGTGTTGTGTTATTCGTACGCGTTTGCCGATTGAATGTATTGATGTACCTTTTCTTAGGCTCAATGACAGTGGGTGTACCCCTTCTTTTAGTGAATATTTTTTCACTTATCCTGTTTGTATCGATCAGTATTTGGTCAGTGTCGCACTTATTTAACGTTCAAGTAGCCCCGTTACTGGCCACATCAGCGGCCTTATCGGTAATTCTAGGTCTTGCACTCCAAGACACTTTAGGAAATTTATTTGCCGGGATCTCATTACAAATCGATAAAGCTTTCGAGCTTGGCGACTGGTTAGAAATTCAAAATGGTTCTAATAAGATCGTAGGCCAAGTCAAAGAACTTACCTGGAGAGCGACCGTATTAGTTGGCTGGTCAGATGAAGTCATCACTCTTCCAAATAAAGTTATGGCGTCATCGCAGGTTTCTAATTATTCACCGGCAGGAACACCAATCGTGCGTCGTCAGGTGTTTCGCATTTCACACACACAAAACGCTTACGCGGCAAAAGATCTTCTAGAAAGAGCTGTTTCTCAAATCGCCGACATTCGTGCGATTCCATCACCGATGGCCTACATCTCAGATGTGAGTGAGCACTGGATTGAGCTTAAGGTTGTGTACTTTATTGATTCCTATGGCAGACAATATCTTGTGGGCGATAAAGTTTATAGCTTTTGCTTAGATACTCTTATGCAAAACGGTTTTAAATTGGCTCATCAAGTCTTTGAAGTTAAAAAAACTGACGAGGTAAAAACATGAAACCCGTTAACCGTGACCACCCGTTAGCTGTTAAAATCAGAAAGCAAATCACGCAAGCCCTTAGCGATTACAATATGATCGCTAACGGCGATAAAGTGATGATTTGTGTCTCTGGCGGAAAAGATTCTTCGATTTTAACAATTTTATTAGAAGAAATCAGAAAACGCGCCGAAATCAAATTTACAATTGCCGCTGTAATCTTGGATCAAAAACAACCGGGCTTTGATGTGATGAACTTTAAAAACTGGCTTGAATCTGAAGGCATTGAATTTCACATGATCGAACGAGACACTTACTCAGTTGTGAAAGAAAAAGTAACAACTGGTGTATACTGTTCGTTATGCTCAAAAATGCGCCGTGCAATTTTATATGACTATGCTCACGCCAACGGGTATTCAAAAATGGCTTTAGGCCATCACAGAACAGATCTCATCGAAACAACGATGTTAAATATGTTCTACACAGGCAATGTTTCAACAATGCCTGCAAAGCTTCGCTCTGACGATGGTCGCAATATCGTTCTTCGCCCGATGATGTATGTCGACGAAAAAGATCTTATCCACTTGGCGTCTGACTGGGGTTTTCCGGTTATTCCATGCAATCTTTGCGGATCACAAGAAGGCATGAAACGTAAAAAAATGAAAAGTTTAATTTCTGAATTAGAAAAAGAAATTCCTAATTTAAGCGCTAGTTTTATTACAGCTTTACAAAATGTAAAACCCAGCCATCTTCTTGATAAAAATCTATACGACTTCGAAAAACTTCCTTAATAACAAACAGCAAAGGATTGTCCATGTTAGCTAAAAAATTTTCAGATCTTAAGTCTAGAGCGTTACATAATAAATCTTTGGATATTTCACATCGTATAGATAATTTAAAAAAGCTTCTTGCTTGGATCGAAAAAAACGAAAAAGAAATTAAGAAGGCGCTGCTTTTAGATTTTCAAAAATCAGAATTTGAAACTCAAACTTCTGAAATCAGCATTGTCAAAACTGAGCTTAAATTTTTTATTAAAAACACTAAAGCTTGGTCTAAACCTGAACGCGTTCCTACACCATTCACTCTTTTTGGTCATACAAGCACTGTTCACTACGAACCTAAAGGAGCCGTATTAATTATTTCTCCGTGGAATTACCCGTTTCAATTAACTATCAACCCTTTGATTCCCGCGCTGGCCGCCGGAAACACCGTGGTGATTAAACCCAGTGAGCTCACGGAAAACACAAGCCGCCTGATTCACAAAATGGTGAACGAAGTTTTTTCGCCAGATGAAGTTATCTGCGAACTTGGCGGCAAAGAAAAAACTGAAGAGCTTTTATCTTATGATTTTGATCATGTGTTTTTCACAGGATCTACTCCTGTAGGCCGTATTATCGCCGAAGCCTGCGCAAAAAAACTTATTCCGTACACGCTTGAACTTGGCGGTAAATCTCCAACCATCATTGATGAAACAGCAGACATTGAAGACGCTGCCGAAAAGGTATACTGGGGTAAATTTTTAAATCGCGGCCAAACATGCGTGGCTCCAGATTACGTTTTAATTCACAGATCTAAAAAAGATCAGTTTATCGAAGCTTTTAAAAAGCTGGAAAAAGCTAATGCTGAAACACCGACGGGTTTTGTGAACTCAAACCATCAAAACCGCGTAGCAAAACTTTCTGGCAATCCTGATAATTACCGCGAAACACGCTGTGAATTAATCGATTCACCGGATTTAAATTCAGATATCATGAAACAGGAAATCTTTGGCCCAGTGGCGCCAGTGATTGCTATTGATCATTTAGATGAAATTTATAAAATTATGGCGTTAAATCCATACCCACTTGCGCTTTATATTTTTTCAAACTCGCAAAAAAATATTCAGGATATTTTAAATAAAACGCAGTCTGGCGGGGTTGCCATCAATAACGTCATCGTACACTTAGCCAACCACAATTTACCCTTTGGCGGTATTCGTACAAGCGGTATCGGCACTTATCATGGTCACCATGGATTTTTAGAGTTTTCGCATAAACGCTCTGTGATCGAACAAAAGTTTTTATCTAAAACTATGCGTTTTATTTTTCCGCCGTATACAGATTTCAAAAAGAAACTCATGGAAAAGATTTAAAATCTTTTCCTTAAAATTTTTCGCGGCGTAATTTTTTAATTTCAGATTTTTGCGATTTAGATTCTAGACGTCTTTTGACCGATGATTTCGTAGGTTTTGTCTTTACACGCTTTTTAGGAACATAAAGCGCTTTTTCTAAAATCGATGCTAAGTTATCGATAGCTTTATCTTTATTAGATTTTTGATCGCGCTGATCTTCACAGCGAACCGATAAAATATGACCTTGCGCCAAACGGTGCGCCAGGTTCTTAAAAAGAAGTGATTTTTTATCGTCAGCAATTTTTAATTTAAGTAAATCTAGGCTCGCTATAACCGCAGAATTTGTTTTATTCACATGTTGGCCACCAGCGCCTGACGAACGAGTTACTGAAAACTCGACAGCATCTAGAATTGTTTCAAGCGCGATTTGGGCCATACATTAACCATGCGTGTGCGGCATCAAAACTTCAACTACATAAACCATTAAAGATAAGAAAAGTAACATAATTCCGAATATTAATTTTTCGTTATTCTCTAACCAATGAAGTTTAACTTTAGCAGCTCCGAAAAACATAAGGGTCATAAAGACCGTCATCGCAAGCAATGTTCCTACACCTAATACTAACGATAAAACGGCGAATCCTGCCCACCCTAGCGGCCAAGCTGACACATACACCGGTAAGAAAGACTCACACGGAGAAAACGTTAATAGCGATAACAGGCTTAATACAGCCCAGCCATCACTAGCTGTTTTTTTATAATCATGATGATGCGGGTGAGTGTCATCACAGTGCGAATGTTTATGTCCACGAAAATGCTGAATGATATTATAGGCGCCAAATAAAAAAACTGCCCCGGCAGCAACAAAGATAAAAATTTGCGAAGCCTGTTCAGAAATCTTAACACCAAACCAAACAACTAAAGCGCCCAAAAGCGTTGTTGTTAAAACATGGCCAAGACCTGCGATCATTAAAATCGAAAATGTTTTTTTATAGCTCCATTTTTGTGTGCGCGATGCCAATACAAATGGAAGCCAGTGCGTTGGTAATGAAGCATGAAGTACGGCCACGGTAAGGCCAGTCAATATCGCGGGTAAATATTCAAATGAAAGCATAGGGTTAGGTGATACCCTAGGGGTAAAGCTTTGCGCAAGCCGGGACTTGACCCTACCCCAAAAAAGGTTATTATTTACAGGCATTTAATCAGTTTTTGCAGCCTTAGCGTAGTTGGTAGCGCGCTTCCTTGACATGGAAGAGGTCACAGATTCGAGTTCTGTAGGCTGCACCATTTTTCCCTATAATTTAAGTCATTTGCATAGATCCTTGCCTCTCTTGCAAGTAACCCATATATAATCCTGTTTATGCAAAATTCCGTAGATAATTTTTTTCATCTTTCAGAAGTCATTCAGTCTCTTTCACTTGCTAAAACTCATGCAGAAGTTTTTTCGCTAGTGAGCACTGCTGCGCAAAATTTAGTTGGCGCACAAGGAGCGGCTTTTATTTTAAGAGATAAAAACGATCAATGTTATTATACCGATGAAGTTTCAATTGCCCCTTTGTGGAAAGGCCAACGTTTTCCCATGAATTACTGTATCAGCGGCTGGGCGATGAGACACAAAGAAGCTGTCGCTATTCCTGATATTTACAATGATCCACGTATTCCGGTAGATGCTTATCTTTCGACGTATATTAAAAGCTTAGCGATGATTCCAATTCGCGTTGAAAACCCGATGGGTGCGATCGGCACCTACTGGTCTGACAAACACCAAACGACTGAAGAAGAACTTAAACTTCTAACTGCCTTAGCTAATAGTACCGCGACAGCATTAGAAAATATTCAATTACTATCAGATCTTAAAGAAGCTAATGTTGAGCTAACAAATTCGTTACGCGCTAAAGATGAATTCTTATCTTTAGCATCACACGAATTAAGAACTCCGCTTACGGCCGTCAAACTTCAGTTAGAGTTTTTGCAAAAACAAATCAGCACTAACAAAGAAAAAATGACTGAAGAATCGATCAATATGCCTCTTCAACGTATTACAAACTTAAGTGATCTTATTGAGGAGCTTTTAGATGTTTCAACGATTCGTTTAGACCGGTTAACGATTGACCGTACTGAGTTTAATATTTCAAATGTCATCAAATCTGTTCTAGAAAACTTTAAACCACAGTTTGAAAAAGCCCAGTGTACAGTTCAAATCAACATCGAAGAAAATATTATCGGTGTCTGGGATCAAAAACGTATCGAACAAATCATAACCCATTTACTTTCGAACGCGATTAAACATGCCTCTAAATCAAAAGTCTCTTTTACGGTTAAACGTCTGCGCGACAAGGTAAATATCTCTATCGAAGATAATGGCCCTGGAATTCCGAAAGAGGTTCAAACTAGAATGTTTGATCGGTTCGAAAGAGCTTCGTCACACATGCACGTAAGTGGCTTAGGATTAGGTTTATATATCACTAAAAAGTTAGTTGAGGCCCATCAGGGCAATCTGTTTTTAGTGAGCAATGAAACTGAAGGCACAAAAATTATTATTGATTTGCCTTTGAATGCCGTTCAATAAAATCCATCACAAGCTCATGCACCTGATCAGCCACTTGGCTGACTTCGTGTAACATCACTTGGTGTGGAATATGACCTGGCCTGCGGTATGTGATTAATTCTAAATCTTCAAAGTTTTTACGAAGTACCCGTTTTTGTTTTGTTGGCGAAGCGACCCAGTCTTCTTCAGAAACTACGCCTAAAGCCGGTACCGTTAATTTATGTTCTAACTGTCTTTTCTGATTCATTTTTCCTAAATCGATCACTTCAAACATTGAATCAACCGGAGCGCGTTGCAAGTACGTTTCGGGGTGATTATGAATCACTTGCACATCTGATACTGGCAAATGACTAAACACCCAGCTTACGCCGGCTTCTTTAATGCCTGAGGCGCGCGTGATTTTTAAGAACCAGTCGAAAATCGTTTTATTCTGAAAAAATGAAGAAATTAAAACCACTGACTGAATTTTTTTATCATCGGGGTGAGTTGATACATAATCATGAAAGATCGTAGCACCCGTTGAAAATCCGATAAGATGAATTTTAGAAAAACATTTCTCTGCGCGTGCAATTTCTTGCTGACTCCACCAGATCCAGTGTTCTTTTTTATAGTAGTTAGCCACTTTTGCTGTCGCGCCGTAACCCGGAATTAAGCCTGAATAAACAGGATAACCTGCGCGGTTTACCGTATCAGCGATAGATCTAACTTCGTTAGGATTAGCTAAAAAACCATGAAGCAAAATCACCAGTTCATCTTTTGTACCTTCTTGAGTATAAGCTTTAGCCAAATCTGTTAGATTAGAAAATTTCTTATCCAAGATCTGGTATTGATACTCGCGCTCTTGCATTTGTATTTCAGTTTCACGCTTGAAGTTTTCCCAACAAGTATTCGCCGTCGTACTCAAAGAAATGAATAAGCCTAAGATGAAGATTAAATTTTTCATTCACTTTTATGTTAGAGCCAAAAGCACCGTTTATACTAGAAAAGACCTAATTATGCCTATTTTATAGGCTTACGCCTAAGTCTTTGAATTTATTGGGTCAAAAATCCCCGTACTTAACAAATTCAACAGCTTTTGTTGATATATTCATCACCCTTTAATACTTAGGGGTATGGCAGATATTCCACCTACAACGCCCGCAGGACCAAACACTCCTACTGACGTAAAATTCAGGCTTCTTGTTGAATCTGTAAAAGATTATGCGATCTTTTTTATGAATCAAAACGGCGTGATTCAAAGTTGGAATACAGGCGCTGAAAACATTAAGGGATACAAAAGCCACGAAATCATCGGAAAAAATTTTTCGCAATTTTACACTTCTTCTGATCTAGAAAAAAAACATCCCGAAAACGAACTTAAAATGGCTTTAGATTTCGGTCGTTATGAAGAAGAGGGCTGGCGTGTTCGCAAAGATGGCTCAAGATTCTGGGCGAATATCGTTCTAACTCCTCTTTTCGATTTAAACGGCCAACATATTGGCTTTTCTAAGGTTACCCGCGATTTATCAGAGCGAAAAAGAACCGAAGAGCGCTTACGCGAAAGCGAACGCAGAGCTAGATTAATGTTTGAAGGCGTGAAGGATTACGCCATGATTATGCTTGATGTAAATGGCTGTGTAACAAACTGGAATGAAGGTGCCCGCCGTATCAAAGGTTATGAAGCGTCAGAAATTATTGGAAAATATTTTTCTGTCTTTTATACCGAACAAGATATCCAAATCGGCAAATGTGAATACGAGCTCAAAGAAGCCATGGAGACCGGCCGCTATGAAGAAGAAGGCTGGCTTTTACGTAAGGATGGAACTAAATTCTGGGCCAGTGTTTTAATCACTGCTATTCGTGAAAAACACGGAAAAGTTGTCGGGTTCTCAAAAGTTACCCGTGACATTACCGATCGTAAACGCGCAGAAGACCTTCTAAAAATGTCTTATGCAAATCTTGAAAAACGTGTTGAAGAACGAACACAAGCCTTAAGAAAAGCCAATGAGCAATTACGAATTGCCGTACAAACGCGTGATGAATTTTTAAGTATTGCTTCACACGAACTGCGAACACCGATGACGCCGCTGAAATTGCAAATTCAGTCGTTAATTTCACATATCCATAAAAAAACTTTAGCTAGCCTTGCTGAAGATCGTTTAAAACGAATGGCTGATACCACAGAACGTTCTTTAACTCGACTGACAAGCCTAGTAGACAACTTGCTGGATGTTTCACGCATCAACTCAGGAAAACTAACGCTAAATTATGAAGACTGCAGTCTTAATGAATTAATTCACGAAATTTTAGAAAGATTTAAATCTGAAATTTCTATTTCAGGTTCAACTATTCAGTTTCTTGAAAAACAACCTGTGGTTGGATTATTTGACCAATTACGTATTGATCAGGTGCTTGTAAATTTACTGACGAATTCTCTGAAGTACGGAAATAAAAAGCCAGTCGAAATTTCTTTAACTCAACAAGAAGGCTTTGCTGTTATTTCTTTTAAAGATCAAGGTAAAGGTATTGATACAGAAAGTTTACCTTTAATTTTTGAAAAATTTGAACGCGCCAACGCTCAGTCTGATATTAGTGGCCTGGGTTTAGGTCTCTACATCACCCGACAAATCGTCGATGCCCATCAAGGAACAATCACTGTAACAAGCGACGTAGGTGTCGGTTCTATTTTTACAGTTAAACTTCCTTTAGTACCGAAAGGCCAAGCATGAAAAAATCAATTATGATTATGGATGACGATATTGATATTCGTTTAACGTTGTCTGATATTTTAGAAGATGAAGGCTATAACGTAACTTCAGCTTCCGATGGTCTTGAAGGTATTCAGGCGATTAACAATATGCCTCAACCGCCCGGCCTTATTATTTTAGATTTAATGATGCCTAATATGAATGGCCATGAGTTTTTAAAGGTGCGCACTGAAAATGAGAAGCTCGCTAGTATTCCGGTCGCCTATTTTTCAGCTGACACAGAAATTCACAGTAAATCACAAGAGGCCGGCGTGGAATCAATCAGAAAACCTGTTAACTTCGGTGAACTTTTATCTGTTGTAAAAAAACACTGCGATTGACAAATAAGATTAACGTCACGATTCTAACGGGCATATGATTAAGGCTGACCTACTTCATTCAAAACCTTTTACGTTGTCATTAAGTTCTGGATTTTTCGGTTTTTTTGCACACGCCGGTTTTATTAAAGCTCTCGAAGAAAAGAATTTAAGACCGCGTATGGTTGTCGGAAGTAGTGCCGGCGCCTTAGTTGCGGCTTGTATGGCCAGTGGTTTAACGGCCACTGAAATGACCAAAGAATTTACCGCTATTAAAAAATCTGATTTTTGGGATGTAGGTTTTGGATTTGGTTTAGTCCGTGGCGATAAAATGGAGCGCTTATTTGAGCAATTTATGGCTCCTGACTTTATATCATTAAAAATTCCGCTTCAAATTTCAGCTTTTGATGTTTTCGCACTTAAAACTAAAACGTTAACCAGTGGTTCGGTGGCCAAGGCTTCACGTGCTTCGTGCGCTGTGCCTGGCTTATTTCACCCCGTTCGCATTGATAAACGCATTTATTTAGATGGCGGTGTCGCTGATAAAATGGGCTTATCAGGTGTAGATCGTAATGAATTTGTGCTCGCTCACAATTTAGG
The DNA here is from genome assembly GCA_966250225.1 of uncultured Pseudobdellovibrio sp. Taxonomy (GTDB): domain Bacteria; phylum Bdellovibrionota; class Bdellovibrionia; order Bdellovibrionales; family Bdellovibrionaceae; genus Pseudobdellovibrio. Next base: position 11,588 of record CBINGM010000017.1, read on the forward strand.
TAGTACAAATGGCTTTGAATCACCTCGTGTGAATAGAAAACACTTCGCTAAACTTCTGCAATTTGAATTAAAAGATATTCCACGCTCGGGGCCTGACCGCCTTCATGTCGGCGCAGAAATCATTGCTGAATCATATCGCCAGGCAAAACTGTGGCTTGAATCACCTGTTGAAAACTTAGCGCAACTTCCCGCTATGGCGCGAGACGTGATAGATTCTAAACACAATAATAATTTGACTCTGTAATTGCTTCGAAATTCAATTGGAGCATGAAATTATTTATCGCATGCTTCATCGTATTTTCTTCGCTGATGGCTTCGGCTTTACAAAAACCTTTAGTCTTAGGTCACCGTGGTGCTTGCGGTTATCGCCCTGAGCACACTTTAGCTTCGTATCAGTTAGCCATCGACATGGGCGCTGATTACATCGAACCAGATCTGGTCAGCACTAAAGACGGAGTTTTGATTGCCCGTCACGAAAATGAAATTTCTGAAACCACAGACGTGGCGACAAAATTTCCGGATCGTAAAACGACAAAAACAATCGATGGTAAAACAGTAACAGGCTGGTTTACTGAAGATTTCACTTTAAAAGAAATTAAAACCCTGCGTGCCAAGGAACGTTTGGCATTTCGCGATCATTCGTATGATGGCCAATTTGAAATTCCAACATTTAAAGAAGTTATCGAATTAGCCAAAAGCCAGGGTAAAAAATTAAAACGCACTATTGGTTTATACCCCGAAACCAAACACCCGACTTATTTTCAAAGTATTAAATTACCGCTAGAAGAGCCTTTAGCTAAAGAATTAAAAGCCACCGGTCTTAATAAAAAATCATCAGCTGTATTTATTCAGTCTTTTGAATTAACAAATCTTAAAAAATTAAAAAAACTAACAAAGAACAAATTAGTGTACTTGATTGATGATCCGGAGCTAGTTCCCGCTGACTTTCAGGTTTCTGGAGATACCCGCACATACTTAGATATGGTCAGCAAGATTGAAAATCTAAAAGACATTAAAAAAACAGCTGATGGCATTGGCCCTTATAAACGTTATCTTATTCCTACAAAAATCGTGACTGGTAAAAACGGCGAAAAAACTGAAGAAAAGCTTCCGCCGACTGAATTACTTAAAGCAGCCCACGCTGTTGGTTTACTTGTTCACCCGTACACATTTAGAAGTGAAGAAAAATACTTACTTAAAGAATACAATAAAGATCCGAAGGCTGAGTACTTAGAGTTTTTCGCCTTAGGCGTTGATGGAGTATTTTCAGATTTCGCTGCTGACGCTGTTGCAGCTCGCGATGCTTTTATTAAAGAACAAACTCAAAAAGAAAAGAGATAATCATGAAAAGAATTATGTTACTAGCTGTAATGGCTTTACTTCCTTTTTCTTGTACGAAGAAAGATGAAAAAGCTAAAGTATGGATTTATACATCACTTTACAAAGACACTATCGCCGACATTCAGCCAAAATTAGCGACGGCGTTTCCAGATGTCGACGTACAGTTTTACCAAGCTGGATCAGAAGAGGTAGCTGCTAAAGTACAAGCTGAAAACCTTTCAGGAAAAATTCAGGCCGACATTTTAATTTCTTCAGATCGTTTCTGGTATGAAGATATGGCTAGCCAACAAAAATTAGTGGCTTATAAACCAGCTAATTCAGAAAAAGTTGAAGATTTTTTCAAACATCCAGACAGCTTTTATACAACATTAAGCTTTCCAGTGATGGTTATTGCGTATAACACTGAAGCTGTTTCAGAAAAAGATGCCCCGAAATCTTTTAAAGAATTAGGCGAAGCCAAATGGAAAGATAAAGTTTCAACTGGCAGCCCTTTAGCTTCTGGCACTAATTTTACAACCGTAGCGTTCTTAGCTAAAAAATACGGTTGGGATTATTTTTCTCAATTACGCAAAAACAACGTGATCTCTGAAGGCGGAAACTCTGGTGTAGTTCGCCGTTTACAAAGTAAAGAACGCCCGGTGGGTGTTGTTCTTTTAGAAAACATTTTACGTTTAGCTGCAACAGATGCCCGCATTAAATGGGTTATTCCGACTGACGGCGCAGTTATTCAATCAAATGTTTTAGCGATCGTTAAAAAAGATGGCGATCAAGAAAAAACCAAAAAGATCGTAGATTGGATGTTTGGTCCAGAAGGCCAAGCGGCTATGGCAAGATCTTTTATGTACCCATCGGTGGCTGGCAATGCGGCGCCTGTAGGTGCGCCAACTTTTGCTGAAGTTGAAAAGACAGCTCTTCCTTGGACACGTGAATTTATCACTGAAACGATGAAAACTCGCGATGAAATCAAAGATAAATTTGCTAAAATCATTTTCTAATTGTGATTAAAAAAATAGTTTACGTAATTTGTTTAGTTTTACTTGCGGCGCTTTTTTTAAGCCCGCAGGTTTACCTTTATCTAATTCCGAAACTTTCAGATTTTCAATCTGTTCTGACAAATGAAAACACGATTAAAGCTGTTAAAAACACTTTAGTCGTTTCTTTGGCTGTGGGTGTTTTATGCTTAGCTTTAGGCTTACCTTTAGCTTGGTTATTAACCCGCACTGATCTTCCGTTTAAAAAATTTTTTCGTTCAGGTTTTTGTTTACCCTATGCTATTCCGCCGTTTGTGGGTGCGATTGGTTGGATTATTTTAGCAAATCCAACAAGTGGTGTTTTAAACCAATGGTTAGGCCTTAATTTAAATATTTATTCTTACGCTGGTCTTATCTGGGTCGAAACAAGTTTTCTTTTTACTTTTGTTTTATTAACAGCACTGACTGTTTTAGATTCGATGGACTCTTCACTAGAAGAAGCAGCCCGACTTTCTGGAGCCAGTGGTTTACGCGTCTTTATAGATATTGCATTACCTCTTTTGCGTCCGGCGATTTTAAGTGGTTTTTTACTTTCGTTTCTAGCCACAGCTGCAAGCTTTGGCGTACCCGCTTTAGTCGGTGGCCCTGCCCGTATCTACTTAATGACAACGCAAATTTATACTTATCAGCGTATGGGAACAGCTACCGGACTTCAAATGAGTATTGCAGTCTCTGTAATTTTAGGAATAACCACTCTTGTTTTACTTTACGGAACACAGTTGTTTTTTAGCGCGAGCAAAAACTATACAGTAGGTGGCAAAACCGCTCGGCCATCGTTGGTTCCGCTGAATGCCTGGAAAATTCCGGTGACAGTTATCTTGGCTATTTTACTTTTCATTATTTTTATTTTACCGCTGTCAGGCGTTTTATTATCAGCATTAAGTGCTGTTCAGGGTTCTTGGAGCTTATCAGGCTTAACATTTAATAATTTTGAACGTGTGCTCTTTCAAACTGAAGAAACAGTCCGCGCACTTCGCCAATCTTTAATGTTGGGTTTTGGTGCCGCCATTATTTGTACAGCGTTTGCTTTTATCTTTAATTACTTTATGTATCGAACGCGTTGGTGGGGTAAAAACTTTGCTAGCGTTATAGCAAGTCTTCCGTTTTCAACACCGGGAACTGTTTTAGCACTTGCTTTTATTTTGTCTTTTAGCCAAGGCTTCTTTGGTATCGGGCCTTCGTTGTACAACACTTTATTTTTAATTTTATTAGCTTATATCGTAAAATACATGAGCTTAAGTATTAAAACCGTCGGCGATGGTTACCAGCAAATTCATCCTTCACTAGAAGAAGCAGCTCGCATTTCTGGCGCCAGCTGGTGGACAATCATGTACACGATCTACATGCCTTTACTTAAGACCGCGTTGATTGCTTCGATGTTCTTAGTCTTTATGCCGGTCTTAAGTGAACTTACAATGACAATTCTATTAACCGGCCCTGGGCTTGAAACCATCGGTACACTGATCTTTTCGCTTCAAGAGTATTCAGACATGGGTGGTGGTGGCGCTTCGGTGTTATCAGTTATCGTTGTCGTATTTATTTTACTTCTTAATTTCAGTTTAAAACTTCTTTCTAAAGGCCGGTACGGACTATGAGTAAAGTTATTTTTGAAAACGTCGGAAAACAATATGTTGCTCATCAAACAGCAAACTGGGCTGTTAAAGAGATTAATTTAACGATTGAAAATGGTGAATTCGTAAGTTTTCTGGGGCCTTCAGGTTGCGGCAAAACCACGACATTAAGAATGATCGCGGGCTTAGAAGAAAACTCCCACGGAAAAATTTATTTTGATTCTGATATCGTGTCAGATCCTAAAAATAAAAGTTTTATGTTACCCGAAAAAAGAAATGTCGGAATGGTTTTTCAATCTTATGCTGTTTGGCCACATATGAATGTTTTTGATAACGTGGCCTATCCGTTAAAATTAAAAAAAATCGCAAAAGAGCAAATTAAGTCAGATGTTGAAAGTATTCTAAAAACAGTTGAACTTGCAGGGCTTGAAAACCGCAAATCCCACGAATTATCAGGTGGTCAGCAGCAACGTGTGGCCTTAGCCCGCGGTCTTGTGATGCGCCCTAGAATTCTTTTATTAGATGAACCACTTTCAAATTTAGATGCCAAGCTTCGAGAAAAAATGCGCAAAGATATTCGTAAAATCCAACAAGACCTAAAATTAACAATGGTCTATGTAACTCACGACCAAAAAGAAGCTTTTCAGATGAGTGATAAAGTTGTTGTTATGAATCACGGAAAAATTGAACAGATCGGCACACCGGCTGAAATTCAAAAAAATCCAGCTTCAGATTTCGTGGCTGATTTTATTAAATCCGGAGAATAGATTTTTACGCCTTTGGTTTGCTAAATCCTGTACGGTGCATCTGCCCCCAAGATTTTTTACCTTGCCAATAATCTTTTAAGCCTTGTAAGCGCCACCACATATTCATCTGGCGATAACCGAATGCTTCGACAAAGCTAATTCCAATGAGTGTTAAAAACTGGCTGACCTTCGGGTATTTTGAAAAATAGATTTCACCTAAGAGAACTGAAGCAATACTCATAATCACACCGTAAAGAATTCCGGCAATAAAAAAGAGCCAAAAGGTTTCTTGATCTAAAAATCCAAAACCGAATCCCACAACCAATGCAACATAAGATAAGATTTCAATTATCGGTCCGAATAATTCAACGAACCAGTAATAAGGAATAGCAAATAGCCCTAAAAATCCAAACTTATGGTTAAAAAACATATCTTTATTTTTTATTAACGTATCTGCAAGACCACGCTGCCAGCGATTGCGCTGGCGATTTAACATTTTATAGGTCTCTGGAGCTTCGGTCCAGCAAACTGGATCTGGCACAAACACGACACGATATGGGATTCTTAGCTCGCGGTAATAACGATGAATACGAACAACAAGCTCCATATCCTCACCGATCGAACCTTCAAGGTATCCTCCGATTTTTTTAATCGCATCGCGCGAAAATAAACCAAAAGCTCCTGACACAACCAGAGTGGCGTTAAAAACATTCCAGCCAATACGTCCGCATAAAAAAGCTCTGGTGTATTCAATGACTTGCATCAAGGAGATATATTTTTTCGGTAAGTGAGCATCAACCACGCGCCCGTGCCGAATCGTAGAGCCATTGGCAATACGAATTGTTCCGCCGCTGGCGATTGTTTTTTTAGGATCTTCAATAAATGGCACGACAATTCGCAAAAGAGCATCTGATTCTAAAACAGAATCAGAATCGACCGCGCAGAACACATCCATTTGCGAAAAACCAATACCCATATTTAAGGCGTCAGCTTTACCACCGTTTTCTTTATCGATAACAATTAAATTAGGATGAAGTTTTGAACGATAGGTTCCGCGAATTTTAGATTTAGATAATAAATCATCGTAAAATAGCTCTTCGGGTTCTAAAACAAAACTTTCTTTTAATCGTTCTAATGTTTTATCTTTTGACCCGTCGTTAATCACGATCACTTCGTACTTTGGGTAATCAAGCATCATAAATGACTTAATTGATTCACTGATTGTCGCCTCTTCGTTATAGGCAGGTGCTAAAACTGAAATGCTTGGTGCAAAAACAGAAAAACGTTCTTTCATACTGTCTATAAGCTGTCGCGCACGAAGCTGTTTACGAATTGATAGAACGGCTAAGATCAAAAGTAAAAAATAAATCGTATTGACGATGAAAAAATAATAAATCGAAAATTTAAAATAGCCTAAGGTTAAACTGATAAGCCATTCGCTCATGTTTAAGCTGCACTTTTCTGGATCTTTTGAATAACCCGCTGGATTTCAACATCGTTGTCTGACTTTTTTAAGCTTTCTAATTCATTGTAAATTTGATCATCGCCTAAAAGAGCCAACGCATTTAAGCTGCGTGCTCGGACCTGTGCTGACTGATGTTTTAAAAGTGGACGCATTAGTGGAATCACCGCCGGATCAGAAATAAGTGATAAAGCGTCAAGCACCTTAACCACTAAAAGTGGCGAATGTTTTTCGTGCTTAAGCAGAATTTCTTCTAAAAGAGGAATAGCCTGATAAGCTCTCAGATCACCTAACACCTGCACGCAGGCTTCGGCCATTTCTTCGCTCGTGCAATTTTTTAAATAATCGCAGATAGCTTCAACCGAGTAATGAGTTCCGATATTGTTAATCACTTCTAAAAGCGCTGTTCTGCGCGTTAAGGCAACACGCTCTAATGATGCAAATAAAACCGCGGGGCTTACATTTTGTGGAAGGCGGCTTAAAGCTCTTGTCGCCTCAAGAGCCACTAACAGATTATGATCATTAATAGCTTTTAAATAAATTAAACGTGAATCATTCTGCGCCAGAATATCAATACGAATTAAAGCACGTAATCTTCTCCACCAGTAGCGCGAACGAACCTGCACGCTATCATCTGCTAAAAAACCAGAATCGATATAGTGTTTAATCATGACATCACGTTCAACACCAACAAGAACTTTAATCTGACTTAATAAAATTTCGCGATAGATTGCGCGATCCCACGCAAATAGATTTTTCTTAACTGCTGAACGACGTTCAAATAATAAATTAATAATCTCTTCTGTAAAAATATCTTTCTTACGATTTTCGTAACGATGCCACGCATTTCGCAATAAAAGAAATAACACCGTAGCTACGGTTCCCGATAATAGCATCACTGTTTGAAACAGAACGACTTCTCCGATAAAGCTTTCTGACAATGATGTTACAGTCATTTACGAAGCCTTTTGATTTAAGACCAGTTGCACACGAGCCAGAACAACTGAAGGAGAAAAAGGTTTTTTAATATAATCTAAAGCACCACATTGAAGACCGCGTAAAACTTCTTCTTCGTTCTGCACGCCCGTTAAAACAATTGTAGGTGGTAAAATGTTTTCATTTTTTAAACGCGTTAAAAGCTCAAAACCTGACATTCCAGGCATCATGACATCAGTAATTAAAAGATCGTATTTTTCGCCAGACTTAATCGCCTCATAAGCTTTTACGCCATCACTGACCCAACTTAGCTTATAGCCAGCGCGCGCCAAAGTAGCTTGTAAAATGCGGGCATGAACTTCACCATCTTCTGCTAACAAAATATGTTTTTCTGCCATTAAAAAACCTCATTTTCGACTCTTAAATTATATCGGCAATTTGGCGCCTTGTCTCGAGACGTAAATGTTAAGTTTTCTACGCAAAAGTCAGTTTAAAACCTCTTATCAAATCCAATTGAGTAGCTGGTTCTGTTGCGGTAAACATCATCGCGAATTTCTTCTTTTTCTAGACCTGCGCCTAGGTATAAAATCCAGGTTGGCTTAACTTCAAAGCGTGTATCCAGATAAATTCTTTTTGAACTAAGAGCCACCACATCACTTGTTGTTCCTAACTGAGACAGCGATCGCCCTGAACCGATCAACACAGAAACGTAATCTTCATCACCAAAATATCTGCGCACCTGTAAACTTGCCGACTCTGAATGCCCTAGTTCATCAGGTACAGTGTTTAAGCGAAGAAGATAATAATAATTGCCTGAATATTTTCCGACCGTGCCGGTGTAGATATTTACTTTTGAATTAAAATTTAAACGGCGATATCCCAGCGAAGCTTCCCACGCTTCTGGAAGATTCTGAAAAATCTCAGCACCATAACGTTGTGTCGGAAAAAGATCATCATCAGAGTATCCGGCATTTAAATACATGTATGTACCTTCACGTAAACGCGGATAAGCATCTAATTCAAACTGTTCACCTTTATCGCCAAAACGCTGCGCCTGATTCGCGCGCGCAATAAGCGAACCAAAAGAAAATTTTCTTCCTAATGATACATAAGACAGATCCCAATCATTATACCCCTGATTGAAAGTATCTTTGTTAAAGCCCATTGAAAAAGTATTTAGCACTTCTTCAGAAGCCCAGGAGCTAGAGACGAACACCGTAGTAATTATACAAATCCAAAAGTTTTTCGCGAATAAGTTTTTCATTTTCAAGTTTAGCATCTGGAGTTACTCCAAAGTTCGCTGCTCCTTTTTCATTAATTTCATACATGTAATCATTAAAATTTACGCCATCAGAAATATAAATTTTCGTGCCACCTTCAGATAAAATTCCAGCCACCGGGCCGTAACTAGACATAACCAAATGAGAATCTTCTAAACGTTCGACAGGTTGTTCGTTTTTTGCAAAAAACAAACTTACGCCGTCGCTCCAATGTTTTGGTTTTGGTGCGCGCCCTAATAACATCTCTAAACTAGGTGCAAGATCCGTTGAAAACACCAAACGTTCTGGTTGGGTCATAACTTGTTCTTTTAAAGTCTTCGGTAAGCGCATAATCAACGGAATACGCAAAACTTCAGGGTAAATGGTATAAGCATGACCATAACGCCCTTCTTCACCCATTGAATCTCCATGATCAGAAGTAAGTACCACAATGCTTTTTTCTAAAAGATTTAGTTTTTCAAGTTCGTTCTTAAATACTCCTAAGCACTGATCAATGCGTTTAACTTCGTCTTCGTAACTCGTGTGGCCTCGGGCTAAAACCGAAACGTGAATATTCTGTGATTGTGAATAAGTAAGAACTGGAGATAATTTTGGATTCTCTTTTAATCGATTAATAATTTCGGCACTTGTTTTACAAAAATCTAAATCCTGTGTTCCGACCCCGCGATCAAGATCATTTTCGTTAGCCTCTGATTTTAAAATTTCTTTTAAGATAGAATCACGGCTAATCCACAGTTTATAATCTTCGGCATCGGCTAATTTTTCTAACGTGTTGATATCTGAAAAATTCTTGGGATACATCTGGTGCGGTGTCATTCTTCCCGCCCAAATCGAAGGTTCGGATAGCCCCGTTGCCCCAAAACGTGTAAAAGCATTTGTAAAGACAATTGATTCTTCAGCAAACTTTTGCACTTCAGGAGTTTCAATCTTTGCATTATACGGCGATAAATAATCACGACGTAAACTATCGATCACAAAAATAAAAATATGCGGTTTCGATTGAACAACTGGTTTAGATGAAGCTTCAGCCAAAGAAAGATTTGGAAGCTTAATTTTAACACTTTCAGGTAAATTGCTATGCGCTTGAATAAACTGGTAAAAATCAGTGCTGATCTCGCGTGGCATCAATGTACTTTTAGCGTAAGTAAAAATCGGATTTGTGGTTAAGTTAGCTTTTAATTTGTCGGCGCGAATAAAAAATACCGCAAAGATAAAAACGACAAAACCTGCCGTCATCCATTCTAAAGTACGAGTCAGATTTTTCTTAATCGTTGGCTGATCCAGAACAAAAAAGATATTAAAAAAAGCCAGCAGTAATAAAATACCGGCAAACAGCTCTTGAAGTAAACCGTTCCAATCCAAACGCGGAAAATTTTTAGCGATGAAGTAGATGATGGCTACCCAGAAAACCCACAATAGTAACGATAGCTTTGGATAGCGGCGCAGAGGGTTTAAACCCCAGATAAATATGTACAAGGTGCTTTTATCTGGCTCTGCCTTTTTGCTTTCGGCAAATACTACAGCTGACATTCCCGCTAAAGCCAGGCCTAAGCAAATTCCAAAAGCAAAACTCCAAAAAAATGCGGTACTTCCGAAAAAACCAACAGCACTGCAAACTTTTTTCCATAAGAAAAAACCAAGCAGCGAACCAAGGACAATGCCGTAACCTGTAAATTTATCTTCGATATTAAAATTAAAACGATCAAAAATTTGTTCTGCAAAACAAAATATCGAAGCTAATAATAACGCTAAAACCACGATCACCGTTGAATCAGATTCCTGGCCGTAAAAATAATTTAGTGTGAGCGTTGTCACAACAGCAGCAAAGATACTTGAAAAAACTATGGCCCAGGATTTTGCAGCAACCGTTTCACCACGGGCTGTTGAACGCAAATCATAAAAGGCCAACCAGAAACTAGGAATCATCGTCGCAAAGCTCCACCCCAGAGCTGTCCAATCGTTGATTAAACGCACTGGTAATTTCCAAAAGCTTAACAAAAGAGTTACAACCATCATGGCTATAAGTTCACGTTTATCTTCAGGTGATGGATCTTCAATTTCATTTTCAACGCGAAAAATTGAAAAAACTAAAGCTCCGGTAATGACCGAAAGTAAAATAGGCTGAACTGACATTAAATAATTTAGCCAAGGTAAAAGATTAATTCCTAATACCTGGCGGTACGTAAATGGCACATAAGCCAGTAACCCTAAAAGAGAAGTAAAAATCCAGATAAAATGAAAAACTGGTCTTAACAGGCGTGAAAAAAAAGGAATCGTCATTTAAAACGCTCCTTTAAAATTTGAAGTTCTTCATAATCCGGATGATCAGAGATCGCTTTATTTAAAACTTCTAAAGCCTCGGCCTTTTTATTTAAGGCTAATAAAGCCTTAATAGCCACGATCTGCGCATCAGCATTGGTTGGCTTGTTTTTTAAAACTTCTGAAATTTCAGTCCAAGCCATGGCGGGTTTTTTCTGGGCAATCAGCACGCGCGCATAGCCGATCGCAAAATCAGTATAGCCGGTAAACGTGTTTTTTCCGTCTTCGTAAATTTTTGATGCCTTATCAAGTTCACCAAAGCGCTCATAAGATAAAGCCATTTCAAATAAAAAATCTGAATTTTTAGGTTCAAGTGATAAACATTTCTGAGCAGCGCGAACCATGGCTTTTTGTTCACCTAAAGCGCGATAAGCTTGCGGTAAGCGCGGGCATGCCTCACCTGGATCGGCAGCTACAGTTAAGAATTTTTCTAACATTTGTGCTTCGTCAGCGTACTTACCTAAATGATGATAAATCACCGCTGCTTGATCTATGTAAACGTGATTTTTTGGAAATGCCTGAGTCAGTTTTAAGGTGTATTCAAGGGCTGCCTTATACTGGCCGGTACGTAATAATTTTCTGGATTCTGTCACCCAAACACTTGGATTTTCTTGTTTGGCTTTTTGCCACTGAACAAAACCGGTAAAAAGAAGGATAATAAAAACCGGAAGCAGAAGATCAAACCAATCTTCAGTAAGAGCAGCTTCCGGCAATAATGGATTTTTAATTTTTAATCCCAAGCTCTTTAATGGTCGCAAAGGCTAGGGATAGTGTCAATTGCGGTGCTGTGAATTATTCTCCGCACTTCACTTTATCTTCTTCACACTCAAAACCAAACTTAATCACTTCACTGCATTTCTGCATAGCTTCAGCTCTGGCCTGAGTTTGAGATTTTTGCGTCGAGCTGAAAACCCCTTTACTATTCGTTTTAATATAACAAGTTACCTTTTTCACGTTGTCATCTTTAAGGTTACCGTTTTCAACCTCTAAATCAAAAACGCGCTCTTGTAATTGGCGCACAGCTTTTTCTAAACGGTAAAGGCGTTTTTCTAAATCGCGACGAGACATAGATTTCGATTCGTCTCCTAAATCAATAACAACCACTTTGTCTCCTTTATAGCGGCCTTTTGCCTCAGCGTAATCATCAGCAAATGTAGCTTGCGCAAATAAAGTTGTCGTCACTGCCGCTGTGTAAACTAAATTTTTTAACATGGTTGTTCTCCTTTTAAGTGTCTAAGACACGACTCTTTGTAACTATCATGCTACAAGAAAACGATTTAGAGCCAATGAAAAAGACCTAAAATTTATTTAATGTGTTAGGAGCAGGAAGCATTAGGCAAGCTATGGCCGGCTTCAAGATTAAAATGCTTTAACCACGTCTCAAAAAAGTCGCGTGGTGAATAAGCCACACCTTGGGATTTAACCGAGTCGATTTTCGGAGCTACAATTCCGCAGGATTCAATATCACCGAAAACTGATATATCATTTTGAATATTAATACTTAATCCGTGCATCGTAATGCCATTTTTGATCTGTAAACCGCAGAACGCAATTTTACCACGAGATGTGTACGCACCCGGCTGGTCACAAAGATCAAATGTAGATTCTATACCAAGCTCACGTAAGGTTTTTTGCGTGGCTTCAAATAACACTTGAACAAACTGTTTTACCGATACACCGTAATATTTTAAATCTACAATCGGATAAATCACTAGTTGTCCCGGATTATGAATTGTAGCCAAACCTCCGCGTGATATTTTAAAGACCGGAGCAGTCCATGGCTTTGAACAAAAACTGTTAATATCAAGCTTATGGGCGCGAAGCCCCAGGGTCATCACCAACGGATGTTCCAACCCCAGTATGTAAGCTTTTTTATCTGCTGAAACTTTTGCGTGAAATTGATGTTGAACCTCTAAGGCTTTATCAAAATCGATTAAACCTAAATACTGAGACTCAACCTTATCTGACACTACTGATAGACCTCGACACGATCGCTTTCTTTAAAGCCCGCGCCAGAATGTACGATAGCCACTGCACCATCATTGCCAAAATAACTAATAATTTCTAAAGTGCCCTTTGTGCGGCCTTGAACTTTACCTAAATTGTAACCCACTTCTGGGTCATAGATCTCACTTGAATCTTCGACGACTTTTAATAGATCGCCCACTTGCACACCAGAAATTCTTCCTACGTTTAAGTAAACTTTATCACCGCGAATAGCTGCAATACGACCTTCCCAAGTCACCTGATCCATAGCTTCTTGAATTTGTTGCGAGAAATCTAAGAAAGCATCTTTAATTAAAATTTCAACTAACTCGGGATTTTTTAAAAACACCTGGTCTTCAGAAGTACGTTCTGCCACGCGCGTGTTTTTATCTTCTAATGTAACAGTTTTAACTGTGTGAAACATTTCTTGGCCTGTTTGTACGCTTTGAATTCTTAGACGCACAACAACTTCGTAAGTAGCTTCAAGATTACGAACTAAACCGATCTGATCAGCTCTTTTTTTAAAGCGCACATCAATGATTTGACCTTCAACGATTGAACTGATTCCTGATTTTTGTGAATCTTGAGCTAAACGTTTTAAATCGTATTCATCATTTTTGATGTAATTTTCAGGATTAACCGTTAACTGATCTGAATCCATCACGATAAATTTTTCGCTTAAGTTAAGATCATTGATAAAGGCTTCGCGCGCATTTTTTCGGGCTGTTTCAGGGCGCTTAAGACTGTCTTTATCTAAGAAAGGTAATACCACTAAACGCTTTTTCATCTCTTTATCGTCTGAGTTTGAACGATAATCGACATCTTTAATTTTTCGGCGAATAGCTACAGGTTCGTTAGCTTTTGTTTCTTCAGTCATCGGCGCAAAAGCCGCACAACCCGACATCAAAAAAGCTAATAAATTTAAGGTAGTAACTAATGATAAAGCTGTTTTTTTCATAGTCCTTAAATCTTACCCCAAAATTAGATTTCGATAAAGTCTGTGCGACCAAAAACCTGATGAACTTCTTCAAAAAACGCATCCGAGATTTGAATACGCTTAGGTGCTTCTGGCTGCATTTCAACAGTCTTTTCGTTAAGACTTAAGACCAGGCGAACGCTTGTTTCACCTTGGAAAGTATCAAGCAAAGTGTCTAACTTTTCAAAATCTGAAGCTTCAAGCTTATCTAATCTAAACGAAACCCGTTTAGTTTTTTTCATGATTTCATCAAACGGAGCGATATTATCAACGATAATTTTTGCAGAACCTTCTTCAACTTCTAAGCCACCACCGATAAGCAGTGGTCTTTCATCTTTTAAGAAGTGGCCACATTTTGCAAATGTGTCTGGAAAAATCACAAGCTCGGCTGTGCCAGTTAAGTCTTCAACTTTGGCAAAAGCCATGCGAGTTCCTTTTTTCGTGATCATCTCGCGATTTTCAATAATAAGCCCTGCTACGATCACGCGTTTTTTCGTGTCTTTTTGAAAACGGTTCCATTTTCCACTTTCAGCTTTAGCAGCTTGTGCGGCTTTTTCTTCCGGTGATAAATCATGTTTAGGAAGATCAACGATTTCACACGTAGTCCAAACTTTGGCTAATTTTTCAAATCCACGTAATGGGTGATCCGATAAATAGAAACCTAAAACTTCTTTTTCATAAGATAAAGATTGCGTGCGTGACCAAGGTTTTGTGTCTTCAAGTTTGATGGCTTGTTTTTCGCCACCTAAATCAAAAAGGCTAACCTGCCCCACGTCTTTATCTTTTTGCGCACCTACGGCGTAATCCAAGAATTTTGTATACCCTGCAAACAACTGCGCACGGTGAACACCAAAACCATCAAAGGCTCCGGCTTTTGTCATACACTCGATCACTTTTTTATTTACTCTGCGTAAATCAACGTTTTCAAAGAAATCATCAAGGCTTGCAAATTTTTTATCTGGCTGGCGTTCGCGGGCTTCAATGATCGCATCAACGGCCGCTTGACCAACACCTTTAATACCGCCAAGACCGAAGTAAATTTCTTCACCTTTTACCGAGAATAAATAATCAGAGAAATTTACGTGCGGAGCTTTTACAACTAGTCCGCGTTTTTGCGCATCTTTTACGTACTTAACAACTTTATCCGTGTCACCAACCTCGGTTGATAATAAAGCGGCAAAGAATTCTGCCGGGTAATGATGTTTTACCCACGCCGTTTGCGCTGTAATAACAGAGTAAGCAGCCGCATGCGATTTATTGAAACCGTAATCGGCGAATTTGTACATTAAATCAAAAAGTTCATTCGACTTTTCTTTATCATGACCACGCTCTAACGCCCCTTTCATGAAGCGTTCGCGGTGTCTATCCATCTCTTCTTTAATCTTTTTACCCATCGCACGACGAAGCATATCGGCTTCACCGAGAGAGTATCCGGCAATAAGTGATGCGATACCCATAACTTGCTCTTGGTAAACCATGATTCCGTAGGTTTCTTCCAAGACTTGTTTTGTATCTGGCAATAAGTATTCAACAGGAGCTTCACCATGTTTACGTTTTGTAAACTCAGGAATATTAGCCATCGGGCCCGGTCGATAAAGTGATGTGATCGCTGTAATATCGGCAAAGCTTGTGGGCTTAATTTTTCTTGTGGCGTCAGTGATCCCCTCACCCTCGAACTGGAATACGCCGGCTGTATCACCACGCGATAAAAGTTCGTAGATTTTTGGATCAGTCATCGGAATATTTTTTTCTAAAACTTCAATTCCGCGATTTTGTTTAACAAGCTTTAAAGCATGATGAATATGAGTTAAAGTTTTTAACCCTAAGAAGTCGAACTTAATTAAACCGATTTTCTCGGCAT
Organism: uncultured Pseudobdellovibrio sp.; assembly: GCA_966250225.1. Classification (GTDB taxonomy): domain Bacteria; phylum Bdellovibrionota; class Bdellovibrionia; order Bdellovibrionales; family Bdellovibrionaceae; genus Pseudobdellovibrio. The sequence goes on from CBINGM010000017.1 coordinate 27,097, forward strand.
GCTTCATGTCGTACTGAACAACGTTTTCGTCATCAGCCCCTTTATACATTGGCGCATGTTTGACTAAACTGCCATCGGCGATAATTACACCGGCCGCATGAATACCCGCGTGACGAACTAAACCTTCAACTTTAAGTGCAAGTTCAACAAGAGTTTGCACCGTCGGGTTCATCTCCATCTGTTCACGGATACGAGGCTCTGCCGCTAATGAATCGGTTAATGTAATACCTAACTTATCAGGAATTAATTTTGATACGACATCTACTTCAGCAAACGTCATACCTAATACACGGCCCACGTCTTTAAGAGCGGCACGTGTTTGTAATTTACCGTAAGTGATGATCTGAGAAACTGATTCCCAACCGTACTTATCAGTTACGTACTGAATCACTTCCTGACGACGATCCTGACAGAAATCGATATCGAAGTCGGGCATCGAGATACGTTCTGGATTTAAGAAACGCTCGAAGAGTAGAAAGTTTGGAATCGGATCTAAATCAGTAATACGTAAACTGTACGCAACTAATGAACCAGCCCCCGATCCACGACCTGGGCCTACAGGAATATCACGATTTTTTGCCCAGTTAATGAAGTCTTGGACGATTAAGAAGTAACCGTTAAAGCCCATACGATCAATGATCGATAGTTCATACTCTAAACGTTTAAAGTATTCTGGCTTTTTTTCTTCGGGAACTTCTGTTCCCACATTTTTTAACTCTTCAAAACGAACTTTTAAACCTTCAGTGGCATGATAAGCGATCTCTTCTTTTACGGTACGGCCTTCAGCGGTCGGAAAGCTTGGTAAGTGGTAAATCGCTTTTCCGTTTTCATCTTTAAGTTTAAATTTTACGTTACAACGCTCTGAAATAACCTGCGTGTTAGAAATCGCTTCTGGTAAATCAGAATATAATTTCGTCATCGCCTCAGTCGATTTAAAATAAAATTCAGAGCTTCCTAATTTATAACGAGACTCATCGGCTAAAGTTTTATTCGAACCGATGCAAACTAAAACCTCTTGGGCGATTTGATCATCTTGAGTTAAATAATGAACGTCATTTGAGGCCACGATCGGCACACTACAAATTTTTGAAGCTTCGATAATAAAATCATTAACCATCTTCTGCGCATCACTGCCTTGCGGTAATGTGCGAGATAATTCTAAGTAAAAACGATCATCAAAAATTTCTTTAAGTTTACGAACTTTAGCTAAAGCAGCTTCCGGGCCTTCTTTTAAAAGTGTACCAATAACTTCACCACGTGAAGTTCCGCTTAAGCAGATTAAATTTTGCGAGTAATCTTTTAAGATGTCGTAATCAATACGCGGCTTCCAGTAGAAACCTTCTTGGTAACCGACTGAAGATAACTTACAAAGATTTTGATAGCCTTCTAGGTTTTGCGCCAAGAAAACTAAACGTTGAGGTCCTAACGCAATCTCAGAATATTTGGCGTTGGGGTCTTGTTTTTTTTCTAAACGCGAACCCGGCGCCATAAAAGCTTCTAAACCTAAAATCGGTTTTACATCTTTATCTTTACAGGCGAAGTAAAATTCAATTGCACCGAACATGTTTCCATAATCAGTTAAAGCCACTGAGGGCTGTTGGTATTCAGCTGCCTTTTTGGCGATAGCTTTAACCCGGCACGAGGCCTCTAAAAGAGAGTATTCTGAATGGACGTGTAAGTGGCTGTAGGACATACCTTAAATTTACCGTCTCGAGAGTTATGTTTCAAAACTTCCGACGCCTTATGCAGTGTATAATATCGATTAAAGTTTTAGCACTATTTGCAGCAAATCCAGCTCTGTTTTAGATTATTAAAGCAGCATTTTTCTGGAAAGTTTGGAGAACTTATGAAAATTTATTCAGATATTACTAAAACCGTAGGAAACACGCCACTTGTTAAGCTTCAGCGCCTAAATCAGGGCTTAAAAGCTGAGCTATTATTGAAGTTAGAATTCTTTAACCCGTTAGGATCTGTCAAAGACCGCATCGGCCTTAACATGATCGAAGGTGCTGAAGCCTCTGGAAAACTTAAACAAGGTATGACTGTTCTTGAACCCACAAGCGGAAACACAGGCATTGCTTTAGCTTTTGTTTGCGCAGCTAAAGGTTATCCACTGACAATTATTATGCCTGATACTATGTCGCAAGAAAGAAGAACTTTGCTTTTACTTTTAGGCGCAGAACTTATTTTAACTCCGGGCCCATTAGGCATGCGCGGAGCCATTGCTAAAGCGATGGAAATGGCCGACAACGATAAAAAATATTTTATTCCCCGCCAATTTGAAAATCCAGACAACCCTTCTATTCACGAAAAAACGACGGCTCTTGAAATCTGGAATGATACCGATGGAAAAGTTGATATTGTTGTCTCAGGCGTTGGTACTGGTGGAACAATCACTGGCGTTGGCAAAGTTTTAAAACAGAAAAATCCAAATGTTAAAATGGTTGCCGTTGAACCAACTGAAAGCCCTGTTTTAAGTGGAGGAAAAGCTTCACCGCATAAGATTCAAGGTTTAGGTGCTGGATTTATTCCTCCGGTTTTAAATACCAAGGTCATTGATCTTATCGAAAAAGTTTCTAGTGAAGAATCTTTAGCTATGGCTAAAAAAGTGATTAAGACTGAAGGCATTCCTGTGGGAATCAGCTCAGGCGCTGCCATTGCTGTCGGATTAAAACTTGCGGCTTTAGAAGAAAACAAAGGTAAGAATATCGTGGTGATTGTTCCAAGTTACACTGAAAGATATTTATCAACTTTATTAGCCGATCCTGAACGTTCGCAAGCACAAGCGTTAGTGACTTCTACTGTGAACGAAGATTATTTAAAGAAAGTTCCGGTACAAGAGGGCGTTTAGCCCTCTTGGCATTTTATTCCCACTCAATCGTAGCCGGTGGTTTTGATGTGACATCGTAAACCACGCGGTTAATGCCTTTTACTTTGTTTGTAATTTCATTTGAAACTTTTTTAAGAAAGCTTGAAGGAAAATCAAACCAGTCAGCGGTCATTCCATCAATTGAAGTCACCGCACGTAACGCAAGAACTGAATCATAAGTTCTGCCATCACCCATTACACCTACAGTTTGCACCGGTAAAATCACGCAGAAGGCTTGCCAGATCTGATCGTAAAAACCTTCTCTACGTAAAGCCGAAATATAAACATCATCTGCTTTTTTTAAGATTTCTAATTTTTCTTTTGTTACTTCACCAATCACCCGGATACTAAGCCCCGGGCCTGGAAACGGATGACGACCGATCATTTCTTGCGGAAGGCCTAGTTCTAAACCAAGTTTACGAACTTCGTCTTTAAATAAATAACGAACAGGCTCTACAAGTTTTAAATTCATTTTTTCTGGCAAACCGCCCACGTTGTGGTGCGATTTAATCGTCACACTTCCGCCAACACTTGAAACAGATTCAATCACGTCAGGGTAAAGTGTACCTTGCGCTAAAAATTTAATTTTACCACCGGCGTGCTTTAATTCATCAGCGATCACCTGATCAAACACGTCGATAAAAGTTTTACCTATGGCTTTACGTTTTTTCTCAGGATCAGTAAGACCTGCTAACGCTGATAAAAATTCTTTTTCTTTATCAACGCCGTGAACGTTAAGGCCGATTTTTTTGTATTGGGCTAATACGTTTTCAAATTCGTTTAAACGAAGTAAACCGTTATTGATAAACACACAGTGAACGCGCTCTGCACCTAACACTTTTGTTAAAAGCGTAGCAACAACACTTGAATCAACGCCGCCTGATAAGGCACATAATACGTGGTCAGTAGGTCCTACGGTTTTTAAAACCATGTCAGTACATTCGCTTACAAGTGATTTTGCATTCCAGTCAGCTTTAACTTTAAAAGTTTCTAAAAACGCCTGTAAAACTTCTTTACCGTATTCAGAATGAGAAACTTCGGGATGATATTGTAAAGCCCAATATCTGTCTGAATAAAATCCAGCGATATGATCTTCTGTTGTACAAAGTAACTGCGCACCCGTTGGAATTTTTGTAACGACGTCACCGTGACTCATCCAAACATTTACTTTATTTGGAATATTATTAAATGATTTTTTGAATGAGACAGGCTTATGACCATATTCACGGTGTTTAGCTGATTCAACTGCGCCACCCATTTGGTGCGCTAAAAGCTGCATGCCGTAACAAATACCAAGCACCGGAGCTACTTCTAAAACTTCTTTCACATCTTTTGTCGGTGATTCTTTTTCGTAAACTGAAAAAGGACCACCACTTAAGATAATCGCATCGGGTTTAAAATTTCTGATTTCTGAAATCTCTGTTTTATAACTTTTAATTTCGCTGTAATACCCTAGTTCACGTAAACGACGCGCGATTAACATTGTCACTTGTGAACCAAAATCTAAAATTAATACTTTTGAGTGCTGTAACATAATTTAAAACTATTCCATTCTGTAATTCGGAGCTTCTTTAGTAATACTAACATCGTGAACATGAGATTCTCTAAGGCCCGAGCTTGTGATTTGCACAAACTGCGCTTTCGCTTGTAGCTCTTCGATGTTTCTAGCTCCTAAGTAGCCCATACCTGATTTTAATCCACCGACAAGTTGGTGAATGATACCGCTGGCACTTCCTTTATAAGGAACTTTTCCTTCAATACCTTCCGGCACTAACTTATCTTCTTCAGCTGTATCCATTTGACCGTAACGATCTTTAGAACCTTGTGCCATCGCACCTAATGAACCCATGCCGCGGTAAACTTTGTATGTACGGCCTTGGTATAACACCGTTTCACCCGGAGATTCTTCAGCACCTGCTAAAAGATTTCCGATCATGACTGAATTTGCACCTAACGCTAACGCCTTAGTCACATCACCAGAATATTTAATACCGCCATCGGCAATAATAGTTTTACCTAATTTTTTTGCAATCACAGAACATTTCATCACCGCAGAAATCTGCGGCATACCCACACCTGCTACAACACGTGTTGTACAGATTGAACCTGGGCCCACACCTACTTTGACTACATCAGCACCATGTTCGATTAATGCTTTTGTGGCCTCTTCAGTGACTACGTTACCTGCAACAAGAACTACGTCTTTGTATTTGCTGCGAACGTATTTAACCATCTCAATCACATTTTTAGAATGTCCGTGTGCTGTATCTACACATAGCACGTCAACTTTATTGGCAATTAAAGCATCAACACGGTCAGTACTTCCCTGCCCTACACCAACTGCAGCCCCCGTCACTAAACGGCCATGAGTGTCTTTTGTTGATTGCGGGAATGCTTTTGATTTTTCGATATCTTTAATCGTGATTAATCCCTTTAAAATACCTTCTTTATTCACAACCGGTAATTTTTCAATACGATGTTTTTGAAGAATTTTTTTTGCATCATCTAAGGTTGTGCCTTCAGGAGCTGTCACTAAATTTTCTTTAGTCATGATATTTTTAATGGGTTGGTTCACATTTGTTTCAAAACGCAAATCACGGTTAGTTAAAATGCCGACTAACTTGCCCTGAACTGTAATACACACGCCGGAAATTGAATACTTCGCCATAACTTGCAAAGCTTCACTGACATAGTGATCAGGAGATAAAGTAATCGGATCAGAAATCATTCCTGATTCGTATTTTTTAACTTTTTCAACCTGAAAGGCCTGATCTTCGATCGACATATTTTTGTGAATGATACCAAGGCCGCCATTTTGCGCCATGATACGTGCAATACGGTGTTCAGTGACAGTATCCATCGCAGCTGAAATCACCGGCGCATTTAAATAAATATCTTTAGCAAAAAATGATTTTGGAATTACTTCTGTAGGTACAACTTCAGAGTATTGCGGCACCAGTAAAATATCATCAAACGTCAATGCCATCATTAAATCTTTATTCGACATAAAATCTCCTGTGTTGTCATAATAAACACGTCTCAAAAATTGTAATCTTTTTGACTAAAGACATCATGGTATTTATCCCGAAGCCTAGACTATAGAACTGAGCACCAACGCCATGAAATCTTGTTTTAGCTGTAAGCTTTAAGTAGGTCATTTTTACCTATATTTCAAATTGATAGTTTATATGTTTATGATACATACTATGTATGCAAAATCTTGATCTAAATTATCTCAAATACTTCTATTATGTTACGCACGAAAACGGCTTCACCAAAGCCGCTGACGTTTTACATGTACAGCAGCCAGTGATTAGCCGCGCCGTAAAACTTTTAGAAGAGCAATTAGGATTTAAACTTTTAGAAAGACAGAAAAAACAAATCATTCTGACAGCGCAAGGTCGCCAGATTTATCACATAGCGCAAAAGATTTTTCAGCACACCGATCAGATCACCGCTTATGCAAAAGATTACCAAGAACAAACATCGGGCGATTTATGCTTTGCGACTTCTGATTCACTTTCTCCCGATATCTTAGGGCCCTTACTAGCTCAAATCAAAAAACAATATCCGCAAATTCGCCCGATTCATCACGCAGGTCCTGCGCACTTTCTTTTAGATCAAATCACTGAAGGCAAGATTGAATTTGGATTATTTTTTAATGTTCCAGAACTTACACCTGATCTTGAAAAAACAAAATTAGCCCAGATTCCTTTTGTGTTTGTTGTTTCAAAAGAGCATGCAAAAAACAAAAATGTTTTAGAATCATTTATCGCTTCACGCGAACAGGGAAAAATCGAAACCTTTAAACTTCCACTTTTTGATAAATACAAACAGCTGCATAAAAATGCTCAGATCACTGCCATCTCGAGCAGTTCTATTGCCAGAAAAGATATGGTTCTCAATGGTTTGGGAGTGACGGTGCTTCCGCATTTTTTAATTCAATCTGAACTTAAAAACGGATTATTAAAATCAATCGGCGAAGGAGAACATTTCTTATCGCTTCACCTGGTTGAAAGAAAAAGCTCTTATAGATCAAAGCTAAAACAATTTGTGCTTACAGAAATTAAAAAGATTGTAGAAAAATAATTTTTAAATTTACGGTACGAAATTATTCGTACCAAGTTTTATAAAGAAGATAGTTATCTGCCGACTGGTCTAAAAACTTAATTTCTTCTTCAGTCAGTTTACGTTTAAAAACCGCAGGGCGCCCCATAATTAACGAATAGGGTTCAAATTTTTTACCTTCAGTCACTAAGCTTCCAGCACCTACCACTGAATGTTCACCGATTTCAGCCCCGTCCATTACGATAGAACCCATACCGATTAAACATTTACGGCCAATGGTACAACCATGAAGAATGACGTTGTGGCCGATCGTTACGCGTTCTTCGATCTTACAAGAATACTTACCATAAGTGCCGTGAAGAACAGAACCGTCTTGAATATTAGTTTCGGTACCAATTGAAATCGGCATCACGTCACCACGAATTGTTACGTTATACCAAATAGAAGCATGATTTCCGACAACCACATCACCAATGATGCGGGCGTTATCAGCGATAAATACATTTTCACCAAGAATAGGCTTTTTGCCACGGGCTTCGATAATCATAGTCACCTCTAGTTTAATTACGCAAACTGCACATTCTGTGCCCTTAGTGTAATAACTCTTTTTTTACAGCCACGTTTCGTTGCTGCATAACAATGTGAGCTGTTTCATCCATAGATGTTGTCGACATCACTTTTGATTTCTGGATAAAGCTTTTTGTTGCAAAGAACGGAACTTTTAAATGTAGACATAGGCTCATCGCCTCATCAGCGCGAACTTTGATACTTTGGTAACGTGGGTGCCCCGTCATAAAAATACGAACGTATTGGTGATTACCGGTAATTTCAATAAAAACACAACGATCAATCTTAATATCAAGGCTAGCTAACAACTTATCTAAAAACGTATGCGGTGAAGTTGCAATCTGCGTTGGGCTTGATTGCGATAATGTTACACCCGCTTCGATTTGCGTAACCGCAACCGGTAATGTGTGCTCACCTAAAGCGTCTTTTAAAATTAAAAACGGGCGCGAATTATCGTTATTTAAACTTAAACCATAAGGTTTAAGTTCAACTAAATCATCATCGTCGAAATTAAATTTTTCGTCTTGTTGAGCATTAAATAAAAAATCTGCTTTAAGCTGGTGATCAACAACCATTATTGAACCAATTCTCCACGGAATACGTTTGGTGTTGCCGTCATAATACGAACAGGAACTGTTTTACCAATAAGCTCTTTAGAACCTAAGAAGTAAACTGACTTATTCTGCGTGCTGCGACCAAAAGCTTTACCTTGCTCGTTTACTGATTCAACAAGTACGTTTAAAGTTTGGTCTTTGTATTTAGCCACTAAATCAAAAGCTAATTTATCATGAACATCAAATAGATGATTTAAGCGGCGGTTTTTAACTTCTTCAGCGACTTGGTCTTCAAACTTAGCCGCTTTTGTAAATGGACGTGGTGAATACATGAAAGCAAAAATAGTTTCATAACCCACTTCTTCAACCATAGAAACTGTGTCGTTAAAATCTTCTTCAGTTTCGCCAGGAAAACCCACGATGATATCAGTTGATAACACTAAGTTCGGGATAATTTTTTTCATCTGATTAATTTTAGCAATGTACTCTTCACGTGTGTAATTACGGTTCATACGCTCTAAAATTTTAGTGCTGCCCGCTTGGAAAGGTAAGTGAACGTATTCACAGATCTTATCTTGGTGATCTGCCATTACGTGCATTAATTTTTCATTGAAATCTTTAGGGTGAGATGTCGTGTAACGGATACGTTCGATATCAGTTTCTAAAGCCACCTTCTTTAAAAGATCAGCAAAGTCATGACCATCTTCAGATTTGTATGAGTTCACGTTTTGACCAAGAAGAGTCACTTCTTTAACACCACGTTGGATTAACGTACGCACGTCTAAAAGAATGTGTGATAACGGGCGCGATTTTTCACGGCCACGCGTGTACGGAACGATACAGAACGTACAGAAATTATCACAACCTTTTGTGATATTTACGAATGTCGATACGCCTGGGTTACGAACTAAAGTTTCAACGTGGTAAGGTGCACGGTGTTCAAATTTTGCGTTAACCGCTTTAGTGCCTGTTTCAAAAACCTGTGACACTAGATTTGGAAGATTGTCGATATTGTCCGTACCGAATACGAAATCGATTAACGGTTGGTTTTTAATTAAATTATCTTTTTCTTGCTGGCCAACACAACCACCAACGCCGATTTTAAGGCCTGGGTTTTTCTCTTTTAATTTTTTAAAAGTTCCCACTTCTGAATAAACTTTGTGAACTGGTTTTTCACGAACAGAGCAGGCGTTGATAATAATAAGCGATGCCTCTTCTGGAGTTTGTACCGGAGTAAAGTTAGCCATCTCTAATAACGAGTGCATGCGTTCAGTGTCATTGACGTTCATTTGACAACCGTAAGTAGAAATATAAACACCACGGCCTAAACCTACATCGTTGTTTAAATAGTTCTTTGGAATATTTAGAGAATTTTCTTGTGTCGTACCTGGTACCGTAACGTTGACATCCGTCATTGCGAACTCATCCTTCTATTTTGGCGTAGCCGAAAGTTAAATAGTGGCGTAGCCAAATATTATACATTCTGGTTGTGAAACTTAAGAGCTAGAGATATAAAAAACCCCTCTGTCACAGTCAATCTATGTTCAAGGACCGTGAATAAAAGAGCTTGTTTACAAGAATAGGATTAGTGAATGAACCCACGTTATAAAATCAGCCAAAAATGGACCGCTTTCCCACCGGAGTTTAGCGAACAAATCAGATCAGTTTTTGTGCAAAATTTCGAAAAACAGCTGGGAAAAACCATGAGTTTGTCGGTTGATGGCCGTATTTACCAAAAGGAAATAACGCTACGCATTGGTTTACACTCTAAAGGCGAACTTAAGCACTTCAATTTTGAGGCTTCAGTCGACCTTCCACCTAATCCAGCCAATGACGAAAACAAGATTTTTGAAACCATTTCTGTGGCGGTTGATGCTCTGGCATCGCTTGTAGCCGAATATTTTGAAAACGATCAAGATATTGAACTTCCGTACACGTGGACCGAATCAACATTTGAAGGCAAAAAAGTTTGGGTTCAGCATTCAACAGAAAACCCAGACCTTGAAGCTGAGGCGAACAAGCTCTTAGGTCTAGCTGATGACGATGGCGTTTTAAAAAATGCCGATGATGAAAAATCTGAAGACGTATTAGATGCAACTGAAGAAGAATTTGATGAATTCGCCGAGAATCTTTCAAGCGAACCCCAAATGTTCAAAAAAAAGAAAAAGGATGATTTACACTAACTAAAAAATCAGTCACGATTAACTCATGGCTGAAGTTAGAGATATTCCTAAAGACACCATTCTATTCTACGAGGGAGAAATCCCCGACAATATGTACGTTGTAAAAAAAGGTGCTTTCGACATTATCAAAAAAATCGACGGCAAAGATGTTAAAGTCAGCGAAGCCAAAGAAGGCCAACTTATCGGTGAAATGGCGCTTTTCGATTTAAAACCAAGATCAGCCACCATCAAAGCAAATCAAGATTCAGCTGTAGTTGTTTTACCTTATGTGAATTTATTAGATCAGTTAGAGAAATTACCAGCTTGGGTAAAAATCGTGATGCGTACACTATCTGATAACTTACGTAAAACGACTGAACAATTAATGAAGAAATAAAAAACTAACAGTTTTTAGAAAAAATTAAGGGCGATAAAAATCGCCCTTTTTTATTTTATTCTCTTGTTTCAAAAACATTAGTCTTTGGTGTAAATCGATAATTCTACGCGACGGTTTTTAAGTCTTGAAGCATCGTCTTTATTTGGCACTAACGGTTTTTCAAAACCATAGCCTACGTACTTAACACGGGCCGGATCTAAACCTAAACGATCAATTAAAATATCTGCAATCGCCATTGCACGACGTTCACTTAAATCAATATTGTATTCAGCACTTCCGATATTATCAGTGTGACCACCAACAATGATTTCGCGAATTTTTAGCTGCAATAAGGTTTGAATCGCATTTTCTAACTTAGCTTCTGATTCGGGAACTAAAGTTGTGGTGTTAAAAATAAAATTTACGTTTTCTAACGTGATTGTCTTACTTGCTTTCGGTGGAATTACAATTTCAACTTCAGCTGTGGCCTTTTGATTTTTCTTATCCGTTACTTCGACCGTGGCAAAGCCCGGTTTTAGCGGCGCACGATACATACCAGATGATGAAGCCATCATCTGCCCGCCGCCTGATAATACTTTGTATTTGTAAGGGTACTCCCCACCGTTTGCGACAAACTCTTGCTGCGTGCCTGTGTAAATGCGTGCGCGGCCTGGCTCTAGATAAAGAGTTTCACTGTCACCTTCTGATGTAATTAATTCGATAATGCGAGCTTGACCGGATTCATCGGTAACTTCAACACGTGTGATATCTGAAAAATCAGGAGCTGTGAAAGTGCAATCTTGCAAAGCCGATAACGAAACACCTTCGATAATTTCACAAGAATACGCCGGCGTTCCCCCGCTGATAGGAATTAAATAAATTTGTCCCGGAGTTAACTGCACACGTTCAGGAACTTGCAATGCTGTTAAGACTGAAGCGCCGGTGTCTTTTGTTTCTTTCACTTGCGTTGTTGGATATAAATAAACATTCACACCGGCAAAAACACGATACGCTGGCGCCATTGTTTGAAGACCTGGTTCAACAGTGGCTCCAGCCACTAAAGCCCAGGTGTTATTAAATCGATGTCTGGCAGCCCCTAAAACTTCTAAACAACTAATGTCTTCTACGTTTTTATTGTCGCCTTTATTAACTGGCACACAACCAATTGTTTCAAAAATTAAACGCGTTTTCGGACTCCACGGGTATGAATAACCGTAAGAAAACGTCGCTTGTGATTTTAAAGGGTAAAAAGTTGAATCTGCCGTGATCGAACCTGGTTCTCTTTGACGATAACCTAAGTTAAATCCGTGAGTGGCACGTCCGCCTAAGTTTCCTGACCAAGCAAAACCTAAATTATAAATATCAGGCGGGTTTTCACCCGTATAAGGATCATTTTCAACATTCAACATATCTACAGAGCCAACGAGTGCAAAATAAGAATTTTTTTCTGAACTGAATTTCCACTTAAGACCCGGTCTGAAAGAATGCGCGCCTTTGGTTAAAGTGTAGTTTGTAATCTGGTCATCATCTGATGAATAATCTAAAAGATTAGTGATACCCACGAACGCCTGTAAGTTATCTGTGAAAGAATAACCAACGGTTCCATCTAAAGAAGTTACTTCGTCTTTATAAGTAATTCTATTTTGATTCGTCAGATTATCGTAAACTAAAAGATAATCTTTAGCATAAGACAGATAAGCATTACCAACGATCGTGTTCTTTTTTAAAGTTTGACCAGAATCGACGGTCACAAAAAATAAACCGTCTGTATTAGGAACAAATGTCTGAAAGTCTCCCAGAACATTTGCGAAAATATGTACTGAAAATAAAAGTCCGACTAAAAAACAAAAAAGCTTGCGTGCATTCATACTATTATCTCAATAGATATGTTTTAAAACCGCAAGCTTTTAAATAAAAACTATTTTATATGAGTAAGTTCAGCGCGAGCACGAGCCCGCGCCTCCTTGCCGTCCGGTGTTTAGTAATCACCGTCTTCGTCAAGACTTGGAGCTTCTCCGATACCGCGGATTTCGTCAGCGAAGCTTTGTGTTTCTTCGTCGTTTCCGTCGATTTCGTTAAGTGCTGATTCATCGATTTCAAGTTCTTGAATCGCTGATAAGAATTCTTTTTCAGATTTAAGATCTTTTTTGATCATTTCTAAGAATTTATCTGGGTAACGAGATGTTAAATCTTCTACGTATTTTTCTAACTTACCATCTTGTAAGATAGATTTTCTGATTTGGATTTTTTTCCAAAGCAATAAGTAGTGGTAACGGCAGTAACCTTCAACATTAGCCACTTGGTCACAATCACGTACGCGGCATAAACGACGGCCTTCAGAGTCAGTTAGATAAATCTCTTCATCTTTTTGCTCTTCTTCTTCGTCATCAGTTAAATCTAAGTTTTCTTCTTCGTCTTGCTCTTCAACGTCTTTTAAATCGTCTTCGTAATCAGAGATTTCAGAATCGCCGAAATTGTCATCAAACGAGAAGTCGTCATCATCATCAGTTGATTTTTTCTCAGCTTTTTTTGATTTAGTTTTAAGCTTGGCGTCAGCCTTAGGTGGCTTAACGCTCTCAGCCACAACCGCTTTAGTTTCAACTTTTTTAGGAGCTTCGACTTTCTTAGCTGCGTGCTTCGGATCTGGTTTAGCCTCTTTTTTAAGAACAACTTTTGCTTTAGTTACGGGCTTAGCTGCAGGTTTAACCGCTACTTTTGCCTGAACTTTAGCTTTTACCACAGTTTTAGCTGCAGGTTTTGCCTTAGGAGCGGGCTTAGCCGCTACTTTTGCTTTAATTTTAGACGCAATCTTCTTAACTATCGATTTAGCCATGCGAACTCCTGATGAGATATACAAAATAGCGTTGCGACATATTCTAAAACCTGTCAACGGGTTTTATTTTAATTTTTTTTCAGTGTCGTGTTAGAATATAGTGCTTTTACTTGAACTCAAAATTTAACGAAGGAATGTCGGGCCTAAGCCCGCGAGGAAATAAGTATGGAAAAAATCGTAATTGTGTCTGCCCAAAGAACTCCAGTAGGAAGTTTTCAAGGTCAATTATCTACTTTAGCAGCTCCCCGTTTAGGTGCTATCGCTATTAAATCTGCTTTAGAAAAAGCGAACGTAAAACCAACTGATATCGATGAAGTTATCATGGGTGAAGTTTTAACTGCCGGTGTTGGCCAAGCTCCAGCACGTCAAGCAGCGATCTACGCTGGTATCACGAACTCTGCAGTTTGTATGACGATCAATAAAGTTTGTGGATCTGGTTTAAAAGCTGTAATGTTAGCTGCTGACTCTTTACGTTTAGGTCATACAACAGTTGCTGTTGCCGGTGGACAAGAAAATATGTCACTAGCTCCGCACTTATTAGAAAACTCTCGTAACGGTTACCGTATGGGTGCTGTTTCTATGATTGATTCAATGATCAAAGATGGTCTTTGGGATCCTTACAATAACTTCCACATGGGTAATGCCGCTGAAATCTGTTCACGTGAATTTTCTTTCTCTCGTGAAGCGCAAGATGCATTTGCTATTGATTCTTATAAAAAAGCTCAAGCTGCAACAGCTGCAGGTCATTTCAAAAATGAAATCGCTGATGTTGTTATTGAAGGCAAAAAAGGTAACGTAACTGTTAACGTAGATGAAGAGCCGACAAAAGCCATGTTTGATAAAATGCCAGGTTTAAAACCGGCCTTTGAAAAAGATGGAACTATCACTGCAGCCAATGCTTCTAAAATCAATGACGGTGCTGCCGCTGTTGTTTTAATGACTGAATCAGAAGCTAAGCGCCGTGGGCTAAAACCACTTGCAGCTATCGTTTCTCAAGCGACTTTTGCTCAAGATCCTAAGTACTTTACGACAGCTCCAGTTGGCGCGATCAAAAAATCGTTACAATTAGCTTCATTAAACGTAAATGATATCGATTTATTTGAAATCAACGAAGCTTTCGCAAACGTAACTATGGCTGCGCAAAAATCTTTAGAAATTCCAATGGAAAAAATCAACGTACACGGTGGCGCAATTGCTATCGGTCACCCAATCGGTGGATCTGGTGCCCGTATCTTCACAACGCTTGTACACGGTTTACACACACGCAATGCTAAACGCGGTTTAGCTACTTTATGTATTGGTGGCGGTGAAGCTGTTTCTGTCATCGTGGAGAAAATCTAAGATGTCTTCTAAAGTTTACGCTAACGCTAAAGAAGCTTTAAAAGGAGTCGCCGACAACATGACAATGTTAGTTGGTGGCTTCGGGCTTTGCGGTATTCCTGAAAACTGTATTGAAGCTTTACGTGATTCAGGCGTTAAAGGTTTAACTTGCGTAAGTAACAACGCAGGTGTTGATGATTTCGGTTTAGGTTTATTATTACAAACTCGCCAAATTAAAAAAATGATGTCTTCTTACGTGGGTGAAAACGCGACGTTTGAAAAACAATTTATGTCTGGCGAATTAGAGTTAGAATTCTGCCCACAAGGCACATTAGCTGAACGTTTACGTGCCGGAGGTGCCGGAATCCCTGCGTTCTACACACCAACAGGCGTAGGTACTAAAATCGCCGAAGGTAAAGAAGTTCGTCAATTTGATGGCCGTGATTTCGTTTTAGAAAAAGGTATCGTTGGTGATTTCGCATTCGTTAAAGCTTGGAAAGGCGACAAATTCGGAAACTTAGTTTTCAGAAAAACTGCTCGTAACTTTAACCCGATGATTGCAACTGCTGGTAAAATTACAGTAGCTGAAGTTGAAGAATTAGTTGAAGTGGGCGAACTTGATCCAGATCAAATCCACACACCTGGCGTTTACGTGCAAAGAATTTTCAAAAGCACTAATCTTCAAAAACGCATCGAACAACGTACGGTAAGAAAAGGATAAGACGATGCCATTAACTAAAGAACAAATTGCTCAACGTATTTCTCAAGAAGTTCAAGATGGCTACACTGTTAATCTTGGTATCGGTATTCCTACATTAGTTGTGAATTACATTCCCGCATCTAAAACTGTTATGTTTCAGAGCGAAAATGGCCTATTAGGTATGGGCCCGTTTCCGATGGAAGGCACTGAAGATGCAGATCTTATCAATGCCGGAAAACAAACTGTAACAGCTCTTAAAGGTGCCAGTTTCTTTTCATCAGCTGATAGCTTTGCGATGATTCGCGGTGGGCACATTGACTTAACTGTATTAGGTGCAATGGAAGTTGACGAACAAGGTTCGATCGCTAACTGGATGGTTCCAGGTAAAATGGTTAAAGGTATGGGCGGCGCTATGGATTTAGTAGCCGGTGCAAAAAATGTGATCGTAGCTATGCAACACGTGGATAAAGAAGGTAATTCAAAACTTCGCACGAAATGTACTCTGCCGTTAACAGGTGTTAAATGTATCAAAAAAATCGTTTCTGATTACGGCGTTATCGACGTGACTGAAAATGGTTTTGTCTTACGCGAATATGCTCCCGATTTAACAGCTGAAGCTGTAGTTAAAGCGACTGAAGGTAAAATGACAATCGCTCCTGACTGCAAACCTATGAAATTCTAACATGGGTGGCATGCAAGGCATGGGCGGCATCGGAGAAATCTCAATCTCTTCTATGTTTGCCTCTTTTGTATTTAGCGTGATTGGGTTTTGGCTTTTTAAACAGGGCCGAAGCCGCTCAGAGGTGCGTTTAATGCTCATCGGGCTTGCGATGATGGTTTACACTTATGTAACTTCATCGCCTGCTGCTGATTGGGGTATTGGCGTTGCTCTGTGCGGATTAGCCTATATGTTCTGGGCGTAATTAGATCTAAAACTCGAGAAGAAATTTCACGAAATTCAGCGCAAATGAACAATCTTTGCGCTTTTCTTACTAGGGCCACTCTGACATTCTAAACTTGGCCTTACGCTTGCTTTAGTCGATACCGAACCACTAACGGAGACTAAAGAAAATGAAAACAGTTCTTATCGGATTATTACTTTTAACAACTAAAGCTTTTGCTCAGGTACCGCCTTCAGCCGCTGTAACTGGTGTACGCATCGACGGATCAGGTTGCGATGCAAGTTCTGCAAATGCCATTATCACTTCAGACTTAAATTACTTAAGCGTATTATATGATCGTTTCTCTGTAGAATTAGGTAAAGGCACTGCAAACCCAGGTGATTCAAACGATGAAAAAAATTGTACGATCATCGTCGATATTAACGTTCCACACGGTTGGGCTTTTGACTTTGAACAAGTTGATTACCGTGGCTTTGTTGAAGTTACTAATGCGGGCGCTGTAGGTTACCAGTTTATCAAAGCAGAAATCGAAGGCGGAAAAGCTTTTGGTTTTGAGCAAAAATTATTTAAAGGACCAATCAATCAGAACTACGTAGTTTCTGTTAAAAACCAAGCTCCTGGTATTTTAGGAAGTTTTGGCAATATCGGTAAAATTGGTGGGGCTGTGGCTTGTTTAGCCGGTGGTCAAAATATTCGTGTAAAAATCAAATCACAAATTGGTGTTAAACAATTAATTAAATTCTTAAAACCAAGAGCGCGCCTAGTGATCGATTCAACAGACGCAGCTTTTGGTCAAAGATTAAAATTTAAATGGAGACGTTGCGGATAGGCCGACCTCGCGGTCGTCCTTCTTAAATTTCCTTAACTGAAGCAAAACGTAAAGGCAGTTGTGAATCAGCTGCCTTTTTAAATTCTTCGCCACCTAGCGTGTGCACGTGTAACGAATTCGTTTTACCTTTTTCAGCAATCGGCTGACCCAGTGTGAAAATAATCTTATCACCCGTCTTACCTAAACCGTTTTCAATTAATAACTGTTCTACTTGAGAAATAATATCTCTTAACGAGCCATAAGGTTGCAGAGTTAAAGTTTGTAAACCCCATAGAATTTCTAAACGGTTCAATACTTCAACTTCAGTAGTAATCGCAATAATTTGCGCTTTTGGACGGAATGTTGAAATAATTTGTGCCGTTTTTCCCGAAGTTGTTAAACACACAATCGCTGATGCATTTAGTTTTAAAGCTGAAAGCGCAGAACTTGCTGCAATCGCAGCCGGCGTTGATAACAATTCATTTTCAAGCGATAACTTGTAGTAATTTTCTTCAGATTTTTCTACCTCAAGAATAATTTCATGCATCGTGCGAATCGCTTTAAATGGGTATTTACCACTCGCCGATTCTGCTGAAAGCATTAAGGCATCTGTTCCATCTAACACGGCATTAGCCACGTCAGTGATCTCAGCACGCGTTGGGCGCGGATTTTCAACCATTGAATCAAGCATTTGTGTAGCTGTGATCACTGGTTTTCCTAATTTATTACATAATGAAATAATTCTTTTTTGCGAACTCGGTAAACGGCTTTGACCAACTTCTACAGCTAGATCACCACGGGCTACCATGACAACGTCAGATAAACGCACGATCTCTTCTAAGTTTTCTAGCGCTTCTAACATTTCAATTTTAGCAACAATGCGAGCCGGAGATTTATGAGAATCAATAATTTCACGCAATTGGCGAATATCTTTACCAAAACGCACGAAGCTTAAAGCGATATAATCAACACCATTTTTTAAACCGAAATCTAAGTCTTTAAGATCTTTTTCAGTCATGGCATCAACCGGAAGCATAACACCCGGAAGATTCATGCCTTTACGGTTTTTTAGAATACCACCGTAAATCACTTTGGCTTCTAAAGCTTTTTCGCCCACTTTTAAAACTTCAAGTTCTATAAGACCATCATCAATTAAAATTTTATTGCCAGGTTTAGCGGCTTTACAAAGTTCTTTAAAATCACTTGGGATTAAACCTTCTTTACCTAAAACTTCTTCAATCGTTACTGTTACAACTTGATTTGGAACCAAGTTGATCGAACCTTTTTCAAATAGACCTACGCGAACTTTGGGCCCTTGAAGATCTTGTAAGATGGTCACTGGCGCATTAAGTTCTTTTGATTTTTCGCGAACGGCGTGAATCACTTTTAAATGATCTTCATGCGTGCCGTGGCTGAAATTAAGTCTTGCGACATTCATTCCGGCGCGAATGGCTTTAGCGATATTTTCAGGGTCTTGAGTTGCTGGTCCGATTGTGGCTACGATTTTTGCTCTACGATGTGCTAACATTGAACCAGAATAGCGAGTTATTGATCGAAAGTCCTTTTAAAAAAAGTTTCTTTGTTTTTACGCTGCTCTTCGCGAATGCGTTTCATGCGTTCAGCTTCTTGCTTTTTTTCTTCTTCAACCGAAGCAATTCGGCGAGTCAGAATCTTTTTATGAAGAACCACATCTTGCTTGAAGCTTTTGTTGTAAATAGGCGAAATGTTTTTATATTCAGCTTTTAGCGATTCGATATTATTATAAAAACCAGCAAGCTTTTTAATAAACGGCTCGCGGTCTAAAAGATATCTTTCGGGCTCGTCATCAGTGAATTTATAGGCATAAAAATCTTTACCATCAATAACCTCAACCTGGTCTTTAGTAATATCTGCATAAGATGGAAACTTTGTCAGCGGTACACCCTTAACACTCACGGGCGATTTAGAAGCCGTGATTATAAAACCACCTACAACCGGCTCAAGATTAAGCTTTGTGAAATCTAAAACCTTCACCACAGCATTTTTTAAAAACACAAATTCGGTTTTACCAATAGCTGATTTATGACGTGTGATTGATTTAAAGGTGCAAGGTAAAGTTTGTTTAGTTAGGCAATCTGCGGGCTGACTTACAATTTGATCATCTTTAAAGCCCGCGGCTTTATGATCGTCGTGACTCTCTTCATGCTTAGCTTCGTGTTTTTCCTCATGCTTTTCTTCATGAGAATCACCATGACCACCGGCATAGGCTGTTAACGATAATAACATCACCAAAGAGAGAGCGATTTTTTTCATATTATTCTACCTTTAGGCCCCTGAAATCAGATTTAATAATGCCATTGATTTTAAACGCATCTTCTTTGCGATTAAGCGCTGAATACGATTTTGATAACCACTGAAGACCACGCCCCGTCCAATAAGACTGTGGGTACTGAAGAACCATATTATCTAAAGTATCAATACACGGTTCACTGATTTTAAAATTACCACACTGAAGAGCGATTGATTCATAATCCGCACGCGCTAAATGATCATCATTAGCCGTCGTCTTTTTGATTTTTTCGACCATTTCTAAGGCTTCAGCGTATTTCTTTTTTTGTTTTAATTCACTAATACGCAAAAAATAGAATTCAGACATATCCACATCTTTATGCTTCATCTTTGATAACGCTTTTTGAACATCGCCCTCAACGGATGCGATATTTCTGCCTGCAGAACTTTGTGAACTTTCAAGTTTAACTAATTGAATTTCTAGCTTTTTTTGCTCTAAAGCTTGCGATAAGAACTGAATACGCTTTTTATCGAATTCTGAGCCTTCCATATAAATGTCAAAGCAAATATAAAATGACGACAGGCCAAAAAGTAAGAATAAGCTCAAAAATAGATATTGGTAACTTCTGCTCATGTCTCACATTTCGGCAATCCTTAGACTAAAGTTAAGAAAATCCGTAATGTTATGCAGAAAAAGATGACTGAAAACCGCCATCCGAATAGTTTCATGGTTCGTTTTTATGTTATTGGGGAATAGATGAATAAAGCTGAGTTAGTTACGGCAGTTTCGGATAAAACTAAACTTTCAAAGTCTCAAGTTGAGACAATGATTAATACAACATTAGAAGTTATCCAGAAGACCGTATCCAAAGGCGAAGAAGTAAAAATCGTTGGCTTTGGCTCATTCCAAATCCAAGCGCGCAAAGCTAAGACTGGCCGTAACCCAAAAACTGGCGAAACTCACAAGATTCCCGAATGTTCTATTCCCCGCTTCAAGCCAGGAAAAGAATTCAAACAACTCGTTGATAAAAAGAAAAACTAATACGTTAGCCTTTGTCTTTTTCTGGCTGTTTTTCCCTCTCGAAATGCGAGTTCTGAAAAATTTATTATAATCTCTTAAAGCCTCAGACATGACGAGTCGTCACGAGCTTGCGTTCGCAACCTCGCGCCGATCCGAACTCGTTTTAAGAGATTATAATAAATTTTTTAGCATGTCTGAGTATTTTGAGAGGGAAAAACAGCCAGAAAAACCGAAGCCTACACTTCGATTCTAGAATTTGTCGAATTTAGATTTGAATGACGATGGCCATGAGTCGATGATCTCTACCGCTTCGTAGTAGGCTTGCGTGAAGTGTTTGCCCTGAAGGTCTTTAAGCAACAATTGCTTGTGCTGTGGTAGCTTTAATATCTTTTTTTGGAAAGCTGTATAGACTTTTTCGCCCATGATTCCACCTAGGATTTGGGCGGCCGTGGCGTAGCTTTTTTTGTTACGGCTTGCGCTGTTTTTCTTTTGAACAAACGACAGATCTTGGAATGTGGCAAAGCGCACTTCATTTAGTTTTTGTTCTAATGCTAAAACTAAGGCTTCTTTACCTTTATCTGAGAACTGTTCTGATCTTAGCGCTTGGCGAATGTCATCGAAAGTATCGGTTTTCTTTTTTGGATTTATGATTTTTGTTAAAAAGTATGTAAGCATTTCTACCCATACATTTTTTAAGAAATCTTTTTTGCCATCCACTAGCGATTTTTTATAAACGCCTAACTTATACAACACAAAAAGTGCTGCCACTTTAGAGATCTGATTTAATGACGCTCGTGCCACGAAACCCATTTGTTGTTCTGGGCAGTAAAATGATTGGCCTGAGAGAAGCATTTCTTTGTAGTACGCTCGTTCCACCGCAGGCAGCTTTTGAATTTTACTAAACAAAACTTCGTCGTTTACTGAATACACTTCTAAATCATCAACTTTGATCGTGATGTTTAAGATGTTATTTAAAACCTGCACGGCTTGTGAAACGTGGTCTGTTAAATCGTAGTCTTCAACTTTTACTTTTTTATCGTGGCCCGTTTCTAGATATAATAAATAATCTTGCCACTTCACCCACGGCACCACCGACATTAAGGCCCAACGATTTGTTGATAACTTAATGAAATCGATGGTTGATGGGTCTTTACCTTTTTTTAAGACTTTAAAATACAGATTCTCTGGGCTTTGCAATAAGACGACATCAGAAATTTTACGATTTAGTTTTTTAACTTCTAATGGCAGATGTTTTGTAGCTAAATGAAAATCCCCGTACTGCACGAGCATTTTACGATCTGGATGCACTTTTAAAGCTTCAGAAATTGTAACCGCTGTGGCTTTATCCTGATCGGCAAATTTTTTGTTGCCTCCGGCATTTAGGGCTATAATGGGAACCTTATTTTGACTGGCCCACTTCATTAACGGACGAGTGAATTCCCACGGGAATCCCCATGTTTTTTTCCATTCGATTTTTTTTAAGAATTCGCGCTCACTTAAATGACCCTGAAGATAAGTATTAATAACTTTCTGGTGTTCTGTAAAAAAACACTCTAAGCCTAAGCACACATTTTGGGCGCCAAGCTTACGCGCGATACGAAGAACGGCGCGGGTTGATTGAGCCTGTGCATGAAAATCGCCGATGTAGACGATTTGGCTTTTATCCATTTGTTTAAATAGCTCTTGTTTACGGCCGACTTCCCAAGGAGAACGGTTTAATTCTTGCTCGTAATCTTGTTGGTATTTTTGAATAGAGCGCGTACGAAAGCCTACTAAGTCTTCAACCTTGCTGCGAATTCTCATGTAGTAATCATACTTAACTTTTACTAAAGTCATTTCACTCCTGAACCAAAGTCATTGCACTATGTTAATAAATGATTGCTTGATTTCAACCTTTAATCGTCAAAAAATAACATTTAGTTACAGATTTTAATTTTAGGAATACAAAATATGAGTAAAAAACTGAACTTCTTGTTATTAAGCTTCTTGGCTTCAATCGGTGTTTTTGGATACCTATCTTACCACCACTACATGGTAAAACTTGGTATGGGCGGAGATTCAATCTGCGCGATTAACGAAAAAATTAACTGCGACGTTGCAGCGATGAGCTCTTACGCTGAAATTTTCACGATTCCAATCGCCGTTCTTGGCCTAAGTTACTCAATTATTATGTTAGGTATTTTTCTTTTTGCTAAATTAGGTTGGTTTGAAGAAAGCGATGGTTATAAAACTATCGTTAAAGGCTTAACGGCAGTTTCGGCAGTTTTTTCGCTATTCTTATTATTCGTATCAGTTGCTAAACTGGGCGCTTTCTGCCCGTTCTGTATCGCTGGTTACGTATTATCATTTATTATTGCCTTCTTAACTTGGTCGCTTTACTCAGATAGCAAATTTGATATTGCGGCTATTGCTGGCGAGAAAAATATTCTTGGCACCCTAATCGCTATTCCGGTTTTAGCCTGGTTTATTTCTGGCTCTGTTCGCGATAACTTCGGTTTATCGCAAATGGAAAAAATCGTTCCTGAAAAAGTTTATCACTGGCAGCAATCACCGGTAGTTAATTTTGATAACGGCCTAGGCCTTATTAAAGGTAGCACTGAAGCTTCAGCTCCGGTTTTAACTGAGTTTGCTGATTTTAAGTGCCCGCACTGTAAAGTCGCTGCGGGAACAATTAAAAATTTCTTAGCCAGCAACAAGAATGTAAAAATGGTTTTCAAACCTTACCCACTTGATGGCGCTTGTAATCCGCATATTCCATCTAAAGGTGATGGCTCACGTTGTGAATTAGCCGGCTGGGCTTTGTGTGGCGAAAAATTGTTCCAAAAAGGTTGGGATATTCACTACTGGATTTTCGATCACCAAGACGCTATGATGCATGATTCAGATCTTTCATCTTACTTAGAACAAATGAGTAAAGAGCTTGGCGTGGATGGCGCCCAATTAAAAACTTGCGCAACCTCAGCAGAAACTTACGATATCATTAAAAAATCAACTGACGAAGGCGAAGCCGCTAAAATCACTGGTACACCTTCGATCTTTGTTAATGGTAAAAAACTTGAATACGGCCAATACATCGACGTCTTACGTGGCGCGATTAACAGCCTTAAGTAATTATTGAATATTTAAAAATTGAAAAACGTACTCAAGGGCTTTGTTAAGATAGTCGTCAAACACGACGAAAAATGTCTCGCCAAGCCCTTGAACTATTTCGATCACAACAGCAGAAATTACCACCACAACAACTGAAAACCATAGCGATTTCACAAGCACTGTTGTTGATTTAATATCCGAAAGACGCAATTCTTCCTGACAAGTTTCTACTTTTCTCATGACCGATTTTAACTCTTGAAAATGGTCACGGTATCTTTCACGCAATTCATTTTGTTTTGATTTTGTAAGAAGACTCATTCCCGGAAAATTTCTTTTCGTACGAATAGCAAAAATCAAATCAATGGCGTGATTAATATAACGATCAACTCTGTCTTTAAAGTTTGGATAATCAGAATCGCGATCTAAAAAATCTTTTAAGTAAGTGATAGCACGGTCATATTCTTCATTTGCCACAAACGTTAAAACGTTATAGCGAACGGTATCCGGCGCCCCTAGATCACTAATATCTAGATCGCTCGCTCCACGTCGGTCTTTGTATGACAATGCACCCATAAGTGATTTATCGGCATTTGAGCAAAAAAACTGCAGTCAAATCGCCCGATTTAGGTCCAGTTTTATGGTTTTAAGGCTTGCCCCTATTTCAGGTCTAGTCTGGTTATGCGACAATTATAGTGAAAACTTCAGGAGGAAGTTATGGATTTTGAGCTTAAGCATTTGGAAATGGTTCAAGGTGATACCTCAGCCGGCCGTACGACTCAAGCCACTCGATCACAGGATGTGACACCGAGATCTGTTGGTCAATCGCAGGTTTTAGAAGACCTTACTCAGCAAATTGAAGAACTTCAAAGTAAAATCAAAGTAAGTTACCGCAAATTATTACTTTATGAGACTGAAAACCAAAAATTAATTCAGGAAAAAAACGCGTTCTTTTTTGAAAATAAAATGTACGCAGAACACAATGCAATTCTTGTAGAAAAAAACAAAGAACTACAAGAAGACCATGACAGCATGGCTGCAACAATCGACAAACAGGCCCTAAAAATCGAAATCGCTGAAAAGCTGATTGCGACTCAAAAAACGGATTTAGGCCGTCTTTCGAAGTTTCATGAAAAAGTTAAAAATATCATTAAGCCGTTTGTTGAAAATTTAAAAGAACAAATCGCAGCTTTAACTGCTGAGAATGAGCAAAAAACAAAACTTATCACTCAGCACGAAAATTACCAATCTCAGTTAGAAACAAATATTAGAACTTTAGAAGCTACGATTGAAACGAACTCTCAGCGCTATGCCAATGAGAAAAAATCGTTAATCCAAAGCTACGAAGAGCAAATTCATTTCTTATCTAAAGAAATCGTTGAACAGCAGCAAAGAACTCTTGATGCAAATAACGAGAATTTACGTCTAAAAAAACAAGTTGAAACGAAACATTTTGTTGAAAATGAACTTGTGAAGTACAAACGCGTACAAGATGAACATATCCAAACTATCAATGCATTACGCTTAAAAGAAAACGATTTACAACGCCAATTGACTGAAAGCCAATTGTCAGAATCGAACCATAAAAATCAAATGAATGTGACAAAGGCTGAGATGGAGCGCCAAACTGAATTGCTTGACGCTACAAGAAAGCAATTAAGCCATAAAATCACTGAAGTTGAAGATATGACTTTAAGACTAAAAATGCTTGAAAAGTTAAACTCTAATCTCTCTTTAAATCTAAAAGATCATCAGATCTAATAGCGTCTGATAAAGTCGAATAGGTCTTCATATTGATTCCTTTAAGCTCTAATAGGCGATAGAAATCATGCTGAAGGCCAACGACTTTTGCCTCAGGAATAACATTAATAGACTCAAAAAATGTGGTAATATTGGCTGACGCTGTGAATGATAAGCCTTCAAGGCAGAAAACGACCTTACGGCCCTTTAATTTTCTCTCGCACACGTCTCTAAATGGTTTATTTTGATCTGGCTCGATACGGCCTTTAATTTCAACAACTGTAACTTGGCCAACTTCATAGAACTTTGCTTGCATATTCACCCGCCTATTAGGCTTATCGAAATTACGCAAAAATAGTGAATAGACCTCAGTCTTGAAGTGACAAATTATTTTTCTCTTTTTAGACTTTTATTCAGTGATTTACACCTGGATTAGACTACTTTTATTAACGATCTTATTTTGTGCAAACAACGCGTTAGCCCAAACAGGACCTTCGTTGCAAACAGCAACAGCTCAAGCTTCACCATCAGAAAAACTTTCTTCGGGTTCTTTGACCACTTCTAAAATTTCGGGTTTTACAATTACTGCAGAAAACTTGTACCGCGATTTAGAAAAAGGCTTAGTTCAAATTTCTGGAAACGTGCAAATCATTTATCAAAACCAGCATTTCAGTGCTGATTTTGTTGAACTTAATTTAAAGAAAAAACACGCCTACTTTCGCGGCCATGTCAGCATTCAAACGATTGAATACAGCATCGGCGGGGATGAGATCGCCCTTGATTATTATTCAAGCCAAGCGCTTATTACCAACGGTTATGTGCAATCAAACAATATCACTTTCAAAGGTAAATTGATCGAACAACGTGGGCCGAACACATTTTTCGTAGCCGATGCAGATTACACGACTTGTACAAACTGCCCTTCGACTTGGAGCTTTCAAGGCAGTCAAATTCGCGCTGAACTTGGTGGTTATGCGTTTTTAAAAAATACATTTTTAAAAGTAAGTAATGTTCCTATTTTTTGGCTACCTTACTTAGTATTACCGCTTAAAAACGAACGTCAGTCGGGTTT
>CBINGM010000018.1:0-42043 GCA_966250225.1 uncultured Pseudobdellovibrio sp.
CGCTTTTTTCAAAGCTTTTTCTGAAATATCGGTCGCCACAAATTCTCTGATTTCAGGGCGAGCGCCAAAGGCTAACTCTTGCTGTAACATCAGAACGGAATAGATTTCTTGTCCAAAAGAACAAGCCGCAGACCACACACGAATTTCATGCATCTTATGACGGATAAAATGAGGAAACACTTCTTTTTCAAGCATTTCAAAAATTTTAGGGTCACGAAAAAATGAAGTTTCATTGTTTGTCGCTAAATCTAATAACTTAGTTTTAAAATTGCCACTGATTCCATTGCGGGCTTTAAGAGCAAGCTCTTCAATGCTTGCGCAGTTTTCACTTCGGGCAAGCTCTTCTAAGCGTTTTTCAAGCTGGTAATAGTTACCACGCTCGTAGACAATGCCTAGCTGCTCTTTGATGTAGTTAGCAAAAAAGTCGATTAACATCGGATTCATCTAGGCCGCACCCTTCACTTTAAAGAAAAAGTGGTTCATTAAAATCTGACGAATACTTTGTAAATCTTCTGAGCCATCAGAAAGTCCGGCATCATCAATAGCTTTAGGCATACCGTAAACTGCACAAGTCGCTTCGGTTTGGGTCACGACTTTTCCCATGTATTTTTTGATATGCGGAATACCCTGAATACCATCTTCGCCCATACCTGTTAAAACAATGCTTAACATTCTTGAACGGTAAATCGGCGCTGCTGTTTCAAACATAAAATCAGCCGACGGGCGAACACTGTGACGTTGTTCTTTTTGATTAAGAATAATTTTAACAGATTTATCCGGATCAGCACGTAATTCCATATGGTAGTTACCAGGAGCAATATAGATTGTGCTCGGGCGTACAACTTCTTCGTGCTCAGCTTCTTTAAAATGTAAACCTGAAATTTTTGATAAACGTTCTGCCAGCTGCAAAGTAAATCCTGCCGGCATATGTTGAACGATAAACATCGGGCCAAATTGTTTTTCGACAAATTTGCCTAAACCATCAAACAATGTTTCTAAAGCACGCGGGCCACCTGTTGAACTGGCAATCGTAACCGCATCCGGTTTAAATGTAGCCACCGCCGAAAAATGTTTCTTCGGAAGATCTGCTGGTTTTACCGGAGCTACCGGAGCAGCTGGTTTTGGTGCTTCAGCTTCTTTGTGAAATTGAAAGAATTGTAAAATTTTAGGTAATAGACGGGCTTTTAAACGTTTAACGTTGTCTTCCAAAGATCCAGAAAGAGCTGTGTCTGTCTGTTCGTCTTTGGCTAGAAAATCGACTTGCGAATATTGTAAAGCCTTTAAAGTATCAGGAGCTTCGCCAGCCGTTGAAAATAAAACAACCGGGGTTTGAAAGTTTTTAGCTCTGATTTCTTCGATCACTTGTAAGCCATTTTTTTCTGGCATGTTCATATCTAAAACCACGATGTCTGGTTTTTTTTCATTAAAATATTCAATAGCCGTTCGACCGTTTGAGGCGGTCGAAAGGCTTTCAATTTGCGCTTCGTTCTCAAGCGACTTACGTAGCAGTGCGCGCACTGCTAAAGAATCGTCGACAATAAGAACGTTCAGTCTTTTACTCATAGTCTAAGTTTCGCTAGCTAACGCTTTCCCATTTAGGTCTAAACATTTTAAAATCGACTCGATATCAAGCATACTTAAAATGTCGTGTTGAGATTTAAAAACGCCTTTCATAAACTGCGCAATTTTTGGTTCTACAGTTTCTGGAGTGTTTTCAAAATTGTTATAATCGTTTTCGACAACATCCCCAACGCGGTCTACTGGAAACGCCATCAAAATACCGTCTGTGCGGCAAACAATTGTGTTGGTTAATTCCGTATTCTCGTGTTTTGGTAAGCCGAACATTTCGCGCAGATCAATCGACACGGCGATTTGGCCGCGTAGATTGATAAGCCCTTTAACGTATGATGGCGCTAAAGGGATTGGAGTGATCGGTAAACTTTTTGTAACTTCTTGTACTTGCTGCACATCTAGCGCATACATGCGGTCTTCAAGATAGAATGTGCAAGCTTGTTCTTGTAAACTCATACAGCCACGTTTCCTTGTTTCTTAGCTTTTACAGACGTTAAATATTTAAATAACGTTTCTACAAGCTCTGTTTCTTTGATTTTTTCTAAGTATTCGTTAAATCCGGCTTCAAGACCTTCCTGAGCATAAGCCTCAGAGAACTTAGTCGTGATCGCGATCAGCGGAATATGATTATACATATCCTGCGAACGAATTGCTTTCGCTAATTCCAAACCATTCATCACCGGCATTTCAATATCACTTAGAACTAAGTCGTAATTATCTTGCGACAACAGCTCTAAAGCTTCTTGACCGTGATTAGCTACAACCACATGCAATTGGTTTTTCTTTAAGATCGCAGTTAAGTGACGTTTAAAGAAATTCGAATCTTCAACTAGAAGAATTTTGCAGGCTTTAACGTTTAACGGTTTAGATGTAAATTTCTTTTGTTCTTCAACAAATGAAACTAAATCCGGTACGCGTTCAGAGGCTTGGCCCGGAGCCATCTTATTCATAAGATGCTCAACGCACTCGTAAGCATTGATGATCACAGAAACTTCGCCATTTACTAATAAGCTTCCTAAAACGCCGTTACGGTCAGAGAAAGCATCATCAATATTGGTCGATGTCGAAATCACATCTAAAATTTCATGCACTTGCAGGGCATAAAGCTTAGTGTTTTTCTTGATCACAACGGCCTTACAAGTCGGGTAGGATTGTGACAAATTCACGATATCAAATTTTCCATAACCAAGATATTCATGAATCGACATGATCGGAAGTAACTGGTCACGGTATTGAACAACCGGAATCTCTCCGGCCATTTGAATGTCAGCCCATTGAAATTCTTCAAGACGGTGAACCACAGCTAATGGTAATCCATGCACTGTCGGTGCGCCCACTTTACAGAATAAGAATTCTTGTTGGTCCGAAACAGCTTCGCGAGATTGTAAAGCGGCATCTTCCTCTTGCGGACGGGCAGCCGTAAGCTGAGCGTATTTCGCAAGACCGATCACATCCAGGATCAACGACACAGAACCATCACCTAAAACTGTAGCCCCTGAATACACCGATAGGTTTTTCAAGAAACGGCTTAACGGTTTTACAACGATATCTGCTGTGTCGTGAATTTCATCCACCACTAAACCAAAATATCTGTTATCAGCATTAAGAACTACGATATTATAGCTTGATTGGTCTTTTTTGTTTTCTGGATTTAGAACTTCGCCTAAGATCACCAGTGGTAATAATTTACCGCGTAAACGGAACACCGGTTTACCTTGGATGTATTCAATTTTTTCTTCGTCAGAATCAGGATTGTTTTCTACGCGCACAAGTTCAACTAATTTCACTTGCGGAATAGCGTATTTTTCTTCGCCTGATTTGATGATCATCGCTGGCACGATAGCTAATGTCAGAGGAATCTTTAAAGATAAAGTCATACCTTTACCTAATTCGCTCTTAAGCTCTACGCGGCCACCGATTTTTTCGATATTGTTTTTAACAACATCCATACCTACACCGCGGCCTGAAATGTTTGTCACATTCGCAGCCGTAGAAAAACCAGCGGCAAAGATCAGCTCATGAGCTTCACGGTCTGTCATTTTCGTTGATTTTTCTTGGGTGATGATACCTTTTTCGATCGCTTTTTTAATTAACTTATCGCGATTTAAACCGCGACCGTTATCTGTGACCTGAATGATCACTTGGCCACCTTCATGAAATGAACGCACTAAAATTTGGCCCATTTCAGATTTACCAGTTTGACGGCGTTCATCGGGAGTTTCCAATCCGTGATCGCAGGCGTTTCTGATAATGTGGGTTAATGGATCTTTAATCGCTTCGATTAAGGATTTATCTAACTCGGTTTCTGTACCTTCAAGAGTTAGTTCGATTTTTTTATTTAATTCTTTAGCTAAGTCTCTGACTACACGCTGGAATTTACTTAAAACGTTACCAATCGGTTGCATGCGGGTTTTCATGACTTCTGATTGTAATTCAGAAGTAACCACATCTAAACGTTGGCTTAAGTTTAAAAATTCCAAATCATCACTGCTGTTAGAAATTTGTAAAACCTGATTACGAACTAAAACCATTTCGCTCATCATGGTCATCAAATTATCTAATAAAGCTACTGGCACGCGCACAGTTGTATTAGCGTCATCAGTTCCCGCTGCCGGTGGAGTATTCGAAGATGCTGGTGGTGCAGAAGGAGATGATGAAGCTTGAACTGGAGGTGGAGTAGGTTGTGCAGGTGACGGGGCAGGTGTCGGTGCAGCTTGAGTTGCGCCTGTTTTAAAACTTGATGTCATCTGTTGAACCTTATCTTTAAATTGTGGAGTCATACTTACCATATGCTCGCGACCGAATTCGCCGAACAGGTCAAAGGCTTTCAGTAAGCGGTCAACGCCTACAGCTTTTAATTGCACATAGCCTTTGCGCACTGGTTCCATGCGAGTTTCAAGTTCGTGGGCTAGGGCTCCCATTTCCTGAAAGCCGAACAGTAAACATGAACCTTTTAATGTGTGCACATCACGATACAAAGCATCGATCTGTGTGGCGTTCAGCTCAGTGGTTTCACTGAGCTGAATTAAACCAGTCACACGCGCTGAGATCTCTTCAATCTCAGCGACAAGTTCCTGTAATGCGGGATCCAGTTGATTATTACTCATTATTAAGCAGCCTTTTGGATTTTTCTGATTAATGTACGTAAGTCTTCAGCAGATTGAGTTAAACCTTTTGCAGAGTTTAATGTCTCAGATGAAGCTGACATGTTTTGTTCAGCCGCAGAAGAAACCGCTTTTACTGAAGTTGCGATATTTTCAACACCTTTAGATGATTGAACAACTACGCGTGATACTTCATTTGTTGTTGCAGTTTGCTCTTCAACTGAAGCGGCAATTGCACCAGATAAGCTGTTTAATTTCTCGATCGATTGAGAGATTCCAGAAATCGCATCTACCGCCGCAGATGAATCTTTTTGGATCGCACCGATTTTTTGTGTGATCTCTTCAGTTGCTTTCGCAGTTTGTTTTGCTAACTCTTTAACTTCGTTGGCAACAACGGCGAAACCTTTACCAGCATCACCGGCACGAGCCGCTTCGATTGTCGCATTTAAAGCTAATAAGTTAGTTTGTTGCGCGATAGAGCTGATCACTTTGATCACGTTACCGATCTCTTGTGAACTTGTGCCAAGTTTAGTGATTGTTTTGTTTGTCTCTTGAGCATTGCTTAAAGTGTCACGTGACATTTGCGCGGATTCATTAGCTGAACGAGCGATTTCTTTAATAGAAGCCACCATCTCTTCAGTGTTTGTTGCAACGATTTGAACACCAGAAGCTACTTCAGAAGAAATACCAGTTGCGTATTCAGAATCTTGAGATGTTTTCTTAGCATTGTCAGCCATTTGCGTAGCAACTGCAGTTAACTGAGTTGCAGAGGCTGCTAAGCCGCCAGCCATTGATTCTAAAGCGATGATTGTTTTTTGTAACTCAGTCACATCAGTCGCTAATTTTACAACCTTAAATACACGGCCCATTTCATCGGCAACAGGAGAGTAACAAGCTTGGATCCATAGATCTTGGCCCGTTTTAGTTACGCGTTTGAAGATACCAGCTTTAGATTTACCGGCTTTAAGGTCTGGCCAGAAAGAAGCGTATTCAGGAGTCATTGTATATTGAGGCTCACAGAACATTCTGTGGTGTTTACCTTTAAATTCATCTGTCGAAGCATAGCCAGTTGCTTTTAAAAAGTTTTGGTTGGCTTTTAAAATGTTACCTTCAGTATCAAATTCGATGTAAGCGTAAGAAGAATCAATCGCGTTGATCACGCCTTTCATATTTTGACGTTCGATTTCAGCTTCAGTGATATCATAACGAACACCTAAGTATTTTTTTGGCTTTCCGTTATCACCCATGATCGGAGCGATTACAGCATCAACATAATATGGAGTACCATCTTTAGCTCTGTTTTTTACCATACCGCGGAAGATTTTACCGCGACCGATTGTAGCCCACATTTCTTTGAACACTTCTTTAGGCATATCAGGGTGACGAGTTGTATTGTGACCTTTACCAATTAACTCTTCACGAGGGTATTTAGAAACTTCTAAGAATTTTTCATTCACGTTTAAGATATCACCGCGAAGATCGGCTTCAGATACGATACTTGTCATGTTCATGATTTCAGTACGTACTTGTAATTCTTTTTTAGCATTTGTGATATCAGTCGCAAATTTTACGAATTTAACCGGTTTGCCGTCTTTTCCTAAAATCGGGTTGTAAGAAGCTAAAATCCAAACTTCTTTGCCGTTTTTACCAAAACGTTTGTATTCGTCAGATAAAAATTCACCGCGGCCTAATTTAGCCCAGAATTCACTGTACGCCGGAGAAGAAGCGTAAGTTGGATCACAGAACATTCTGTGATGTTGGCCTTGAATTTCCGGTAATGAATAACCTGTGCATTTAAGAAAGTTTTCATTCGCCGTCATAACCGTACCATCTAAATTAAATTCAATCACTGCTTGTGACTTGTTGATTGCATCAACGAAACCTTTTAGGTCTGATTGAGGATTTGCTTTAGGTGTCGGTTGTTTTTTTGTTTTAGCTGCCATTTTGTATTGCTCCTTACTGTGTTAGTAAATAAAAATTGTTTTAATTTGAAATTGTTAATCAAATGTTAAGCAATTATTAATCGGTGTTTCCCTCTGAAAACGATAGGGGCCCCCGGGACTAGATATTTGTTAAGTTTTCTTGACATGACGTGTGCCGCCAAGATCGCTCTGGACTAAGATCGCAAGATAAAAGTCTGGGTTGATAGGTGTTCGAGTTTAAATTTGAGATACTAAAGAAACACCTGTATGTTTTTGTTAAGAGGTCAGCACCGCATGAGTTTCAAAATTTACAAACCAAAATACAAATCTCTTTTTAGAAAAATCGCCATTGGCTCTTGGTGGAATGCGGGAGACCCTTCAGTTTATGGTATGGCTGAAGTGGATATGACTGAAGCTTTGAAATTTATTGAAAAAATTAAAGCTGAAAAAAATATTTCGCTAACTCCAACTCACTTAGTAGGCCAAGCAGTTGTTGAATGTTTAAAAGTTCGCCCTGAAGTAAATTCTATTATGATTCGCCATGAAATTTACTATCGCAGAAACATCGATATTTTCTTTCAGGTCAACATCGAAGGCGAAGAAAATGGCGATAAAACAACTAAGGCCGAATTGTCAGGTGTAACGTTAAGAAATTTACAGGCAAAAACTATTTTTCAGCTGGCCGAAGAGTTAAAAAATAAAGCAAACAGACTTAAAAAAAATAAAGAGGGTGAACTGATGCAGGTTCGCTCGACGATGGAATTTATTCCTAATTTTTTAATGAAATATGTTTTACTGGGAACATCTTTTTTAAATTTTGATTTAGGTTTACCACTTCACTGGTTCGGGGTTCCGAAAGATCCGTTCGGAGCCGTGATGATCACAAGTGTAGGTTCTTTAGGAATAGATTGGGGATTAGCACCATTAGTTCCATATTCGCGTTCACCGATGTTACTAGCGGTGGGGGCTGTGCAAAAACAAGCTAAAGTGATTGAAACCGAAGGCCAACCAGACCGCATCGAAGCAAGACCCATGATGAAAATCGGAGTTACCTTCGATCACCGTTTTATGGATGGCGCTCACGCTGCCGAAATGCTTAAAACTTTTAAAGAGTGTTTTGCTAATCCAGATAAATACTTTAATAAATAATTTAATGAGATCGACGCGGTACGGGTTGATTATTGCAACATGTTGCAATAAGTTGACCCATGCCTGTAAAGCCCCAGACGGTCGATTTACCTAAAAAAGCCCTGATTATATCGAAAAACAAGGTCGTTAAATCGATAGCCCGCTATATCTTGGGTGATGCTTTACCGTGCAAGATTGTTCGTTCTGCGCCGGATGGTAAGGTTGTCTTTAAGTCAGCACAGAATATAAAGGTTTTAGTTTTAGATTGGGCCTTACAAGATAAGTTTGGCTCGATCATGAAATGTTTAAAAGAAGCTAAGGCTCGTAAAAATGTGATTGTGGTTAATGTCTTTAACTCAGACGAGCAAAAACGCTGGGTAAGCCAAACACTTCCACAAATAGCCCACAACAATAAAATTTATTCGGTTGAGTTAGATTTTATGGCTATTTCATTAACGATTAGCTTACTCCGTGTGAAGTCGCGCATAACAAAGGTGAAGTGATATGGAAATAGCTTTAGCTATCGCATTTATTTTTATCGTTATTTTATTCATAGCAGGAATGTTTTTTCTTCCTGAATTTTTCGGTGTTTCGAAAGAGAAAAATCCAGAAAGAAAGGATTAAGTATGAGAGATGTTTTACAGGTTCCGGTTGATTTATTTTATACAAAAAATCATCAGTGGCTGGCTGTCGATGAGAACATAGTGACATTTGGTGTAACTGAATATGCCCTTAAGAACCTTGGCGAAGTTGTGTATGTCGATTTACCCGAAGATGGCACGCGCGTAGCTGTAGATGCCGATTTTGCTTCGTTAGAAGGTGTTCGTCATATTATGGATTTATTTTCGCCTTTTAACGGAATGATCACCGAGATCAACTATAATCTGCTTGAAGATCCATCGATTATAAACGATGACCCTTACGGCGAAGGTTGGATTTTTATAGCAGAGCTTGATAACGAAAAAGATTTAGCGTCGTTGTTAAGAAGTTCTGAATATAAAGCTCATTTGCAGTCTTTATAGCGACGGTTCGCATTTCGAACAGAAACCATAAAAAACCATAGATAAATTGGCTTTCGAAAAATCAGGAACCTCTTTAAGAGCTTGTTCTATTTTATCGAAGAGAGCTTCGTTACCTTTATTGGTTTTTCCGCAGGATCTACAAATGTAATAGTGCGGAACTTTCTTTTCGAAAACATACTGATAGATTTTACCTTTTTTGGGTAAGTCCAGCTCTTGAATAATACCTAAAGAAACGAATTTCTCTATATTTCGATATATAGTTACGCGGTCAACATCAGGTACATTGTCGTAAAGTGCTTTTTGCAGCTCTTTAAAAGGAATATGGCGGTTTTTATTATCTAAAAAATATTGAATGATGACTTCTTTTGAGGGCGTCATTCTTAATCCTTTAGATTTTAAAAAGAGAACCAGGTCTTTGTGTTTTTTCATAAAATTTACGTTTTGAAAAACAGATCACAGTCCATTTTTTCTGAACGAATGTGATAGTCTTTTCCTTGAAAATTAAATTTTAATTCTTCGGCGTGTAAAAACATGCGCGATGTTTTATACATCTTGCCCATTTTTTCGTTATAACTATCGTCGTTATAGCGGGTATCACCTAAGATCGCATGCTTTGCTAAAGCGGCGTGTTTTCTGATTTGATGTTGGCGGCCGGTTTTGATTTCACATAACACTTCTGTGAAGTACTGATTTGTGCGAATCACCTGAACGTGGGTGATGCAGTTTTTACGATCGCTGGCTTTACCCTGGGGATTTTTACGGCCTTCGGCTTTATCTGATAGCGGCAGATCCCAGGTTAGCGCTAGGTCTTTATCCTTCCAGCCCCCACGAAGTAAGGCACGGTAAGTTTTTGCGCCCGCATGCAAAGCCTGTGATAAGGCTTCATGAAATTTGGGGTCACGCGCTACAACCACTAAGCCACTGGTCTGAGCATCTAAGCGATTCACAAAATTTACGGGGAGTTTTCGCTCCGTAAGCCAATCTAAAAGACTAGGCTTCTCATTGTGTACCGAAACACCTTCCGGTTTGTTGAGTACGATAAAAAAAGCATTATCCTCTAAGACTGAAATCATGTTATTATTTACGAGTTAAGTTATTAAAAAGGCAAGGTTTTATGTCTATCTCTGAAAATGACGAAGAAGTAAAAGTAGAAGCAGCTGCTGAAGAAACAGAAGCTCCTAAAGAAAAAGTAAAAATCGAATTTCCGTTCAGCGAAAAAGTTCGTGAAAAAGCCCCAAAAGCTTTTGAAGTGGCTGAAAACGTAGCGACCCAATGGAAGAACGACGAAAAATTTGAAGTGGGCCTTCCGCACCCGTTAGCTGAAGTAGCGGCGGTTAAAGCATTAGAAAAAGCTAAAGAAGTTGAAAAAAAACTTGAAGAAAAAGGTGTGATCACGGCTGCCAAAATGGGTGTTGAGATCGCAAAACTTCAGGCGCAATCATTACTTTCAAAAATCAAAAAATCATAAACTGAAAGCGAAGATGTATGAACCGCGACGAGCGTATTAAAAACATTTTACAGCAGTTAAACCCTGTCGTTTTCGAATTAAAAAACGATAGTAGCAAACATGCCAATCACGCTGGCCACATGGGTGTTGAACCCACTGGTGAAACTCATTACAAATTAAAAATTGTCTCTGAAGTTTTTAAAGGAATGGGCCGTGTTGATCGCCAACGTAAGGTTTATGATCTTTTAAGATCTGAATTCAATTCAGGCCTTCATGCGCTTGAGTTAAAAACTCTAACTCCAGAAGAAGCCAAAGGTTAATTCACTTTGGCGTCGTCAAATTCACCCATCTTAGCTATCGATTTTGGTACGAGCAATTCGCTGGTCGGGTGTGTTTATAACGGCGAAAAAACATTGGCGCTTCCGATTGATGATCTTAATTCTGATCCAACTATGATGCGCACACTTTTATATTTTCCAGATCCTGATGTGTGCTACTACGGTCAACGCGCCATTGATGAGTTTTTAGAAAACGATATGGAAGGGCGCTTATTCCGTTCTTTTAAAACGCATTTACCCAATCAGGGCTACTTAGGAACTGTATTTAACAATCGTATTTTATCTTTAGAAAACATTATTGGTTTATTTTTATTAGAATTAAAAAAACGAGCCGAAAAAGCGATCGGGCAGAAAGTTACCCACGTTGTGATGGGAAGACCGGCCCGCTATTCTATGGATGAAGTGTCAGATGGTTTTGCTCTTCACCGTATGGAAAAAGCCTGTAAGTTTGCAGGCTTTACCGATGTGCAGTTTGTGCCAGAGCCGCTGGCGGCCGCGTTTGATTACCGAAGATCTGCTACCGAAGAAAAAACAATTCTGATCGGCGATTTCGGTGGTGGTACAAGTGATTTTACGATCATGCGTATTAACCCCAAAGAATTTAGCAAAAAAGACGTTCTATCAATTGAAGGTTGCCCGATGGCAGGTGATGCCCTTGATAGCGTTTTTATGGCCAATAAACTTAACGAATACTTCGGTGCCAAAACCAGATATATGCTGCCTTTGGCAAGAAATGTGATGACGATGCCTCCGGCTGTGATGATGCGCTTAAATCATCCAGCGCACATTGTGCATTTAAAAGAAAAAGACACTTATGAATTCGTTAAAGAAGTCAGAAAGTGCGCCTTAACACCAAAAGATGCAGCTGGCGTTGATCGTCTATTTGCGATGATTGAAGATAATCAGATCTTTCCGTTTTTTGAAAGTATTGAAGCCAGTAAAAAAGAATTATCAAAATCTGATAAATCAAATTTTAAATTCGATTACCCAGATATCGAAGTTTATGAAACGTTCTCAAGTGATCAATTCACCACTTGGGCCACAGATGTAAAAAATAATATTATCAATGCCTTAGACAGATCTCTTCAAAAATCAGGTTTAACCGAAAAACAAATCGATCTGGTATGCCTAACAGGCGGAACATCAAAAGTTCCTCTGATTAGAAAAGAATTTGAAGCCCGATTTGGTCAAGAAAAGCTGCAAACTCAAACCGAATTCCATAGCGTAACAGCAGGGTTAGTTGAAGTGGCTAGTCTTTGGGAAAAAGGCTCAACAGTCTCTTAGAAATCGTTTAATTTTAATTTTAAATCTTCGATGAGCGATTTAACTTTGTCTAATTGCTCTTCTTCAGGGGATTTTGCGGCCGGTTTTTGATCAAGATCTGACCATGAGCCCATGGCAGATTTTAGGTCTGTAGACATAGAAGACCATTTAACCTTAGCTAAACCTTGCAGTTCAGACGGGTTTAATGCGCTGCTTTTAGCGCTGCTGCTATTCTTTGAAGACTTCTTGTTGCTCATTACTCTAGTTGTGTTGCCTTTGACTTCTATGGTACTAATATCACTTTGAAAATCAAGGGAGAATTGCATGTCTCAAGATATTATCTACACAATGAAGGGTGTCTCTAAAGTTTACCCTCCAAATCGTTTCGTTCTAAAAGATATTTATTTATCATATTTTTATGGCGCAAAAATCGGTGTTTTAGGTCTGAATGGTTCAGGTAAATCATCATTGCTAAGAATTATGGCTGGTGTTGACACTGAATTTTTAGGTGAAGCATTTCCGGCAAAGAAGATGAAAGTCGGCTACTTAGAGCAAGAACCTCAATTAGATGAAACACTTAATGTGCGCGATAATATTTTTTCACAGATGGGTGATCTTCCACGCTTGATGAAAGAATACAATGCGATCAACGATAAATTTTCTGATCCTGATTTAGATCCGGATGAAATGAACAACCTGATCGAAAAACAAGGTGAGCTTCAAGAAAAAATCGAACAAAT
The DNA here is from genome assembly GCA_966250225.1 of uncultured Pseudobdellovibrio sp. Taxonomy (GTDB): domain Bacteria; phylum Bdellovibrionota; class Bdellovibrionia; order Bdellovibrionales; family Bdellovibrionaceae; genus Pseudobdellovibrio. The sequence goes on from CBINGM010000018.1 coordinate 12,537, forward strand.
GGGCGGCTGGGAAGTTGACCAAAAAATCGAATTAGTGATCGATGCTTTACGTTGTCCAGAACCAGATAGCCCCGTGACTCACTTATCGGGTGGTGAAAAACGCCGTGTCGCTTTAGCGCGTTTGATTATGTCTAATCCAGATATTCTGTTATTGGATGAGCCGACGAATCACTTGGATGCTGAATCAGTAGGTTGGCTTGAACAATACTTAGCAAAATTCCCGGGCACAGTTATCGCGGTAACCCATGATCGTTACTTCTTAGATAACGTAGCTGGATGGATTTTAGAATTAGACCGCGGTGAAGGTATTCCTTGGAAAGGAAACTACTCTTCTTGGTTAGAGCAAAAAGACAAACGTTTAGCGCAAGAACAACAGTCTCAATCTAAAAAAGCTAAAACATTAGAGCGCGAGTTAGAATGGATCAGACAAGGTGCGAAAGCCCGTCAGTCTAAATCTAAAGCGCGTATCCATGCGTACGAAGATTTATTAAAAGAACCTTCAGCTGAAAAATTACAAGAGATGTCGATCTACATCCCACCGGGACCTCGTTTAGGTAACATCGTGATCGAAGCAACAGGCGTAACAAAAGGTTACGGTAAAAAGTTATTATTAGATAACGTTGATTTCACGATTCCTAAAGGAGCTATCGTGGGCGTTATCGGACCAAACGGTGCCGGTAAATCAACATTATTCAAAATGATCACAGGCAAAGAAAAACCAGATTCTGGTACTTTCAAAGTCGGTGAAACAGTTAAGATCGCGTATGTTGATCAAACGCGTGAAACTCTTGATCCGAATAAAACAATCTTTGACGAATTATCTGGCGGAGCTGATTTAATTAAATTAGGTAACCGCGAAGTTCCAGCTCGTCAGTACGTAAGCTGGTTTAACTTTTCGGGCACAGACCAACAGAAAAAAGTGGGCACATTATCAGGTGGTGAAAGAAACCGCGTGAATATGGCTAAAATCTTAAAAGAAGGTGCAAACTTATTACTTCTAGATGAGCCAACGAATGACTTAGACGTAAATACAATGCGTGCGCTTGAAGAAGCGTTAAACGAATTCGGTGGATCGGCGATCGTGATTTCCCATGACCGTTGGTTCTTAGACCGCGTTTGTACACACACTATGGCCTTTGAAGGCGACTCAAAAGTTTACTTCTACCCAGGAAGCTTCTCAGAGTACGAAGAAGACCGCAAAAAACGCATGGGTGAAGATGCCACACCAAAACGCATCCGCTATAGAATGATCGACCAGTAAGGTTGACCGTTCAATAGCGGCCAGCTCTTCGTTGCTGCGTCGGCGGCGTACCAGTAGTACGCCTTTCTCCTTGCGCCTTGATCTGACCACTATTGAACAATCAACAATACAAAGTTGAAATTCTAAAAAAAAGCCGCTTGAGTAAAATCAGCGGCTTTTTTTTTATTTTTTCTCGGGGGTCATTACTTCGTCGGTGAATGTGACAAAGTGAAATTTGAATTTTCGTGGGTAGGTTTCAGCCCATTTTTTTACGACTAAAACCATTTCGTTTCTAACTTGTTCACGGGCTTCGGGTGATTTTTCACCGTAATAATCACAGTAAACTGTTAAGGCATCACCGCTTGTGTCAGTCCACATCGGGCGGGCAAATACATGATCGGGTGTTTGCGCTTGGCTCATGACTGGAAATAACGATTGTTCAATCGCTGATTCAACTCTTTCGTCACGTTGGTGGGCCAGAGTATTCCAGCCCCATTGTGCGAAAAGACCAAGTGCTGCTAAAGCGATAATCCCCAATACGAATTTCATCAACCCTCAAAATTTTAGAATAAGTATCTGCGGTAAGCGACAGAGCTAATTAAACCCATACCTAACATCGTGGTTAACATTCCCGATCCACCGTAACTTAAAAGCGGAAGCGGAACACCCACGATCGGAAGAAGTCCGATAACCATGCCGATATTAATAAACATATGCCAGAACAAGTAGGCGGTGACTCCCACCACAACTAAGGCTCCGAACTTATCCCGCGCACGCGAAGCAATTTCAAAACACACTAAAAATAAGAAAATAAACGTCGTAAGAACGGCAATACTTCCGACAAAACCCCATTCTTCAGACAATACTGAATAAATAAAGTCAGTGTGGCGCTCTGGTAAGAACTCTAGCTGTGACTGTGTTCCTTGGCGAAAACCTTTACCAAAAAACTGGCCCGAACCAACCGCGATACGTGACTGAATCGAGTTATAACCTTTACCCTGAGGATCTGAATCCGGAGAAATAAACGTATAAACACGGTGTCTTTGATAATCTTTAAGAGCGTATTTCCAAACAACCGGTAAAGCCACTAAGCCTAAACCGATGATTGTAACCAAGATACTTTTTCTGATTTTAACGAAGAATAATAAAGTACCGCCGATTAACATTAACATCATCGCGGTTCCCAGATCGGGCTGCTTCATCGTTAATACAAACGGAATAAATAATAAAGCAAACGGGAATAATAAATCACGAATACCCATACCTGGGCCTTCAGGATTTCGAGTGATTAAAATCTTAGATAAAACTAAGATTAAACACATCTTCATCGTTTCAGAAGGCTGGTATCTAAAAAACTTAAGATCAATCCAACGTTGACCGCCTAACACCACTTTACCGAAAAAATCCACGTAGATTAAGGCACCGACGTTAACGATATACATAAGCCAAATCACACGGTTGATCCAGATATAATCTAAAAACGTCATCACAAAGAAAATTGTCCAGCCGGCAGTCAGCCACACGATCTGCTGGATAAATAAAGTTTCAACTTCGTTTGAGTGAGGTCCGTGAGTGGCGCTAAATAAATTGATAAGCCCAATCACATTCAATGTAAAAATTAAACCAATTAAGCGCAAATCAATGCGGCTTAAAAAGTTTCTTTCAGTTACGTTAATTCCACCAATAGACATTTTTATTCCTTAACTAGTCGCTACCTGCAGGGCCTGAACCTTGCGTAGGAATGCCTCTAGCATTTGGGTTTTTCTTTAAGGCTTCTCTGACAATATCAGGATGATACTTTTTAAAATAAGCTTCCATCACATCACGCACGATGGGTGCAGCACCCGTATTACCGTGACAGCTATGTTGTGCAAGAACAGCTACAGTGATTTCAGGTTTATCAGCCGGAGCCCACGCTACGAACCAACCATGATGGCGCATTTGAATCGGACGCGCTTCACACGATTGATAGATTTGATCCGCCGAGAAACTCATAACTTGCGCAGTACCAGTTTTACCGGCCATTTCAATACCTGGAACTTTCCAGTGGCGAGCTGTACCGCCAGAACCATTGGCCACGCGTCTCATCGCTTCTTTTACGATTTTAAAAGTGCTGCGATCAATTTTGTAACCATTTGGTTGTGGTAAAGTGACGTCACGCAATTCAGCCGGAAAACGTTCAAATAAAATTTTACCTTCGTGGTCAGTTACTTTTTTAACGATAAATGGTTTTACAACTTTACCTTCAGTGCCGATCGTATTGTACGCCACAGCCATTTGTAATGGCGTTGCTGTGACGTAACCTTGACCGATGGCCATCGTTAAGTTTTCACCCGGTTGCCATTCTTCACCCAGACGGGCTTTTTTCCATTCAGAACTTGGTAATCTTCCTGGAGCTTCACGGTCCATTTCAATACCAGTGCGTTGTCCTAGGCCCAGTAATGAAATGTAGTTATACATTTTATCAACACCTAACGCGATACCCATTTTATAGAAGAAAACGTTCGAAGATTTTTCAATCGCTGTATAAACATCAACCGCGCCGAAACCATTTTTATTGTGATCATGGAAGAAACGATTACCGAACCAAAGTTTCGAAGGTGTGGCTACAATCGTTTTATCATTAATCACTTTTTCTTGAAGGGCCGCTAAGGCCACCATCGGTTTAAACGTTGATCCCGGCCAGAAGTGATCTTGAATCACTTTGTTACGGAATGGTTTAAACGGGTCAGTACTTAATTTACCCATGATTTTAGTTGGAACATCAGATGTGAAAATATTCGGGTCAAAACTTGGTGAATTTAACCAAGCTAAGATTTCACCATTAGATTTCATCGCCACCAATGAACCGATACGGTTTAATTTTGTGAAAGCCTCATAACCGGCAATTTGAATATCGCGGTCAATCGTAAGCGTAGCGCCGTGACCATGCACAGGCTCGATATCTTTGATTTGCTCACCGTAAATATTAGGAATTTCAGTGATTGTTTCACGGCCATGGGCATCGACTTGAACAAAACTTACTCCATCAATACCGCGGATTTTTTTCTCTAAGTGCTCTTCAAGACCGGCTTTACCGATGATATCGCCTTGTTCAAAGAATAAATCAGGGCCATTTTTCTTGTTTAATTTTTCGATTTCTTTTTTAGAAATCTCGCCCACATAACCAAATAACTGGGCGCCGTCTTCACGAAGCGGGTAATAACGAATGATTGATTCACGAATCTCTAACCCTGGGTAATCTAAGCGGATACGTTTTAAACGAAACACTTCTTCGCGGGATAAGTTATCTTTTAAACGGATTAACGAGAACGGCCCGTTAACTTTTTTAGAGCGCGTGATTTTTTCAACAAGCTTTGCAGGCTCCATACCGATAACCGGAGCTACGTTTTCAGATAATGTTTTTAAATCTTCGATATACTGCGGAGAAATAACCGCTTCAAAACCCGGCAAATTTTCAACTAAAGCACGGCCATCGCGGTCCATAATTAAACCACGCGGAGCCATGATTTTCGTTTGTTTTACGCGGTTTTTTTCAGAATATTGGCGAAGCTCGCGGCCGTTGATGATTTGAAGCCACATTAAACGTGTTGTGAAAATAACCGCTGTGATCGCCACGAAAATATAAAACGGGCGGTAGCGGTTAAGAAAATCTCTAGCCTCTTCGGGGTTACTAATATACTGGGTTCTCATGGTTCTACCTCAGAAGAAGTGCTCGCTGTCGTTGTCGTCGGGCCCCAAGAAGGGTTTGATTCAAAACGCTGATCGATAAATTCTAAAAATTTGTAAATCGGAATACTGAATAAAAAGTTACAACCCATTTCTAATAAACGGTGTAAAAAGAAAATCGGCGTTGGATTGGGCTCTAACCAGCGAGAAATTAAAATATACGCAACAGCGTAAAAGAAAGATCCGCTCGTCGCTAAAATAGAAAAGTAAAATAATGACGTTGAATGGATACGGTTTTTAAAGATCCAGACAAAAAGCATTAAAGCCACTAAACTTGTCCATGCCATTTTTAATGGAATGTACGAGTAGCGGGTCATAATTAAACCTAAGAAATAAATAAAAAACACCGCGCGGATGTTAGGCCATTTTAGCGCGATGAAGATCACCATAATTAACCAAAGTTGTGGCGAGGGGAATGAGCCAAGCACAAACGGCCAAAAGCTGGTTTGAAAGGCGCAGAACGCATAGAACACCAGCGTGAACACAACAAGTTTTAAAATCAATAAAATCGTACTTCTAGACATTACTAGTTTGGACCTTTAGTCGGTGGCTCAGTCGGAGTAACAGCGGCCGTCGTTGTTTCAGGAAAAAAATCTTCGTGAGCAGCATCTAACACCACAAACACTTCTTCGATTTTGTTTGCTTCAACTACAGGTTTAACATTTACGATAAGGCTGGCACTTTTTGTTTTGCGTTCAACATCAGTCACCACAGCTAAAGGAAAACCTTTTGGAAAGATATTATCTAAACCACCAGTTACGATAATATCACCGGCTTTAACATCTTCAGTACGGTCAATGTATTGAAGAATACCGCCTTCTTTCGAAGTTCCTTCAATAATCCCGCGCGCACGTGTTTTTTGAATCATAGCATCAAATACCGAGTAGCGGTCAGTGATCAACATCACATGAGATGTGTGCTCTGAAGGTCTAAAGATATAACCCACAGCGCCAGACACGGTGATCACAGCCTGCATGTGTTTTAGCCCATGTTTTTTACCTTTGTTGATCGTGATGGTCTTATGATCCGGTAAAAGATCGCGGCCAATCACTTGTGCCGGTAATAACTCCATTTTTGTATTCTTTTGGAAATCTAAAATGTTTTTTAAACGGGCAATTTCAATTTGGCTTTCGTCAAAAAGCTTAAGACGAGTTTTGATTTCAGCTAGTTCGCTTTGTAAGCGGGCATTGTCTTTCTTGATATTGATTAAATTCAAGTATTCAGCGGTTGTTCCGCGAACACCTAAGCTTAAGCCAGAGAATAAAGATTGAAAGCCATCAGATAAAAAGCTTAAGGGCTGAGCAAACCAGCTTTCCTGAGATTTTTTCTGCTCCATGTTAATTGAGATGAGCGGCAGTAAAGCCATGAGTAGAATGAGAATCGCTTTTTTGAAATTAATATTTAGAAAATTCACAGTAGAAAAGTTCTCCTGAATCTAACGGTAACAAATTACTTGCAGATTTCAACACTATCTTTAAAGATATTTTATCTGTAATTTTTAAGGAGCAAACACTGCATGTCTCAACACACGTTTATTAAGCAAGTTAAAGCGACATTAGCTGGCGGTCGTGCCATCAACGGCAAAGCGATTTTAGCCATGATCATTTTCGGTATGATCATTTTAACTTTCGTTTTATCTGATTATTCAACAAGAAAAGGTGGACACTTAGGTCTCGGCGCCGCTGCTGAAGTAAACGGTGAAATCATCACGCTTAAACAATTCCAAGAGCAAGAAAACCGTATCGCTAATTACTACGCGCAATTTTTCGGTGGTAAAATCGATAACGAATTCCAAAAGAAACAAATTCGCTCTGAAGCTTTAAATGAATTAATCAATAATTCGTTATCAGCTCAAGCCGCTGAACGTGAAAAAATCTACGCTACTGATGCAGAGCTTAAAAAAATCATCATGGAGGACCTTCCGTACTTCAAAAAAGACGGTGTTTTCCAATCTGATCTTTATAAAAACCTGTTGATGGCGAATAAACTGACTCCTGGTGAGTTTGAAAAAGACCTTCGCGCTCAAACAAAAACGCAACGTATCCGTCAGTTATTTGAATTAGGTTTATCTTCTAGCCGTATTGAAAAAGACTTAGAAACTGAACTTAAATCAAAACAAATGAACGTGGCTTTTGTTAAAATCAACGCTGAAGAACTTAAAAAAACAAACCTTGTTTCTGCAGCCGAAGTTAGCAAAAAATTAGCTGATCCAACTTTCGCACAAAAAGTTCAAGACTATTACAATAACCAAAAAGGTGAATTTGAAACTCCTGAGCAAGTTAAAGCCTCTCACATCCTAATCCGTACAGGTGAAGGTGCTGACGAAGCCATTGCTAAAGCTAAAATGGAAAACATCGTTAAGCGTTTACAAAAAGAAGATTTCGGTAAAGTGGCTGGCGAAGTTTCTGAAGATCCGGGTTCTAAAACTAAAAAAGGTGATTTAGGTTACTTCTCTAAAGGCCGTATGGTTAAAGAATTTGAAGAAGCTGCTTTCAACACTCCAGTGGGTAAAGTTTCTGAAATCGTAAAAACGCCATTTGGCTTTCACATTATTAAAGTAGCTGATAAAAAGCCTGCGCAAACAACTTCGTTTGAAGCGGCTAAAAACGGCATTGCTTCTAAATTATTATCTGAAGAGAAAAACACTGAAGTTTCTAAACAGTTAGAAGAACTAGTAGCCAAAGGTGATGCTCAAGCTATTAACGATTTCGTAGCTAAAAACGGTCTTAAATGGACTGAAACAGGTTACTTCGACTTAACTCAAGATGCGCTTCCGCAAGCTAACTCTGAAGCTTTATTTAAAGCCTCTTTAGAGTTAAGCAAAGCCAATCCTGTGAACAAAGCTTTAATCCGTGATGGCGATGCTCAGTACGTATTAAAATTAGTTGATGCAAAAAGCGTAGCTTCTTCAGCTCCAGCTAAAGAGGATGCAGCCGCTAATCAAAAATCATTAAGCGGTTACTCAAAATGGATTTCTGAATTACGCAAATCTGCAAAAGTATCGACAAACGATGCGATCTTAAACCAATAGTTAAATCTAATTTCTATATTTAGAAATAAAAAAGCCGACTTGAAGAAGTCGGCTTTTTTTATTTTGTCTTGTCGTTATCATTTCATGTGACATGAATAGCTGTTTTTGTGCTGAGTTTTAAAGAAAAAACAGTTGGTCAAATTTAATTTTTAAAACTGCAGTAGAAGTCTCAAAACGATCTAAAAAAGAATTTATTTATAAATATCGTAAAGCCTAGTTTGGTTTTGTCCGAAAATACTCCTGCTGATAATCTGTAGTTTATTGGAAGGAGGTCCGATGAAGAAAAAATTAGTTCTTTTTTTCTCAATCATTTTTTTTAATGTTGTAGCCACTGCTGGTGAAATTTTGGGGCCTGATGGTTATTGGATTAAATGGTGGCCAGGCGATAAAACTCCGGAAGAGTGTAAAGCGGAAGCCATCGCAGAGGCTCAAAATGGTATAGCAAGTGCCCCTCCTTCCTCAGCAATTCACGATTATGGTCAGGTTGGCCAATATCTGTACGTAACAGAAAATGATGGACCTGGATATAAAAGATATACTTATGCTATCGGAATACAGGAGCCAATTGGTCCTGGGCAACAGCCTGGAATAAATGGATTTATCTCGAATACATCATGTTATTATATAACTTTTAAGTCAGTAACCTCATCTTCAAGTCAAAGCCCTACAGATAAACGCTTATCTTGTTCAGCAAAAAGTTTAGGAAGTCTGATTGACTTCCAAAAGAGAACAGTTGTTGAAAGTATACCCATTGTTGGTACAGTTTTTTCGATCAATTATAGTTCTGAATTCAACTCCGAAGTTAATATGAATAGAACAATTTCTAATTCCTACAATTTTTATTATCCTTATGATAATGGATTAAGGATCGAGTATGTAACTCCTGTGTCGGGAGTAGTTCTGAACAGCACTGACTACGCTTCTGCGCCTGCCGTTGCCTCAAGTCTTACTTTAGCGTCAAGTTCTGCTTTATGGAGCTCGGGTACTTATGCTTCTAAAGCAAATGTAACGGCTAATCTTTATGAAACGAACCATACATCTGGTAATTGCTGGTATGTAGTAACTCCCAATTCGCCTGATCCGGACATCTATACTTTATATTGCGAAACCTCGGTTTCCACTCAGTTGTATGAAAGCAGTTCGATGACTGCTGTTGTATATCATCCCCAGGTTTTCGGAATGCACGGATGGATCTTGTCCGAACATCACTATTTTGACCGCACATCTAAAACTTTGTTTTCTGGCCAAGGCGAAAAAAATCAATATTCTGGATTTAAAACAATCACTGATCCTACTTTAGGAACTGTCGACGTAGTCATTAGTAAGTATGACGAAAACGAAATGTTTATTTTCGATTCGAATGGTCGGCACCTCGAAACTCGGCACGTAGTTTTAGGATATGTAATAAATAAATTCGCATATGACGGGAGTAATAGATTAATCTCGGTTACAGATCGCTTTAACAACTCAACAACTCTTACTTATAGCGGAACAAACTTAGCGAAAATCACCTCACCATATGGAGTTGAAACCACTTTTACCGTCACATCAAACAGGATCACGAAAGCTATTGATCCTGAAGGTTTTGAATATGATATGACTTATAATTCTAGCAACGGCTTACTGCTAACATACGAACCACCAAATGGGGTTGTGACTACTTTTTCTTACAATTCTGACGGTGAACTTACCCAGGAGTCAAAGAGCAATGGTTTATTTCAATCATTCACTAAAAGTTTAATTGATGGAGTTCTTGAGTTAACCAAAAGTCTAAATTTTGGTATCGATCGAACGATTAAATTCGTCAAAACGAATACCACTGAACAGATGAACGAGTTGGATTCGAACGGTAACCTTATTTTCCAAGAAGAGAAATCTTTTTACGACAACGTAACAACTTTTAAGTTTAACCAGGATACTGTAACTCAAAGCTTTAGTCCCAGTACAGAATGGGGAAGCGATCGAGTTATTGTTGACCTAAAAGTTCAGTCTTTGACTGAATCGGGTCAAAGTGTAAGCGATACAACTCAATATAGCGAAACAAGAACATACACTTCTGGCAATGTCTTAAAGCCTGTTAACTATAACAATTCATACTCTTACAATTCTGGTTACGCTGGAACTTTCTCAAATGCTTACACAAAATCGAACACAACTCTATTAACAACGGATTTCTTGGGAAATGTTACTGCAACAAAGTTTAGCGCATCAGGTGTTGTCACAAGAATCAGTAGTCCTGATAAATACCCAGTCGACTTTGAATACGATGCTCAAGGCCGTTTAACTAAAGCTAAAAAAACAAATACCTATTACGAAACCTACGGTTACGATACCTATGGTTATCTAGCGACTGTTAACAACAGTAAGAGCCAGCTTACTCAGTATATCCGCAATAAAAAAGGTCAACTTTTACAAAAGATTCTTCCGAATTCAGAATCTATCTATTTTGAATACACCAACGGCGGCGAAGTTAAAAAAATCACAGCACCAAACAATCAAGTTCATAACTTTCAGTTAAGTTTAGGTGATTATATCACGCAAATGATTTCTCCGAGCAGTAAAACCACAGTTTATGATTACGACAGCGATAAAAGATTGTCTTTAGTTACTAAACCAAGTGGTCAAACTTTAGATTATGAATATGAAACAGGTAAAGCTGATTTAAAACGAATCGTAACTTCAAGCGGAACAATGACGATTGGCGGGCGAGATCTTCGCTCGAGAATTACTTCAATGACATCAGTTGATAATGTAGAAACTGATTTTACTTGGGTGTCAGATCAAGTGCAGTCTCAGACTTGGTACGACAACGGTCAGTTAGTGGCAACACTTTCAAATAACTTCGCTACCGATCAATTCAAGGTTCAGTCGATTTCTTTAAATAGTAATGTGATTGCTAGTTACACCTATCAAAATGGAAATTTGTATGGAATTGATAATTTAGGAATTACCTATAGTCATAGCTTTACAACTTATGATCACACGCAAACTGTGGCCGGCGGAGCGATTAGTATTGCTTATTCACAGCTTGATAGCGCCAGCCAGCCAGCGCAAGTGATTAGCGGTAATATTGTCGATAGCTCATCGAATAACATAACAGTAAATATGAGACGTAATTTCGATAATTTCGGTCAAGCGATAAGCTTAATCTCTACAAAACTGAATAATAACACCGGTTTGTATGATGGGTATTATACTTTAACTCCATCTTACGATGCGAATAACAGATTAAACCAAGTTACAAGAGTTAAAAAAGTTTACGTAGGCAGTACATTAACAAATAAAACAGAATTCGTGAATAAATACACGTTTGCCGCGAATTCCAATAACAACGTAACTGGTTATAAGCAAACCAGCGGCACAACAACAACTGTAACCAAACAAACTTCGGCAACTTACAATATCGACGATCAGTTAACGCAAACAACGGGCACTGTTAGTCGTACTTACACGTACACATTAGATGGCGAAGTTAACACAATGACAACAGCCAGCGGCACAACCACATACCAATACAATTCATTCGGCTATTTGAAAAAAGCCACGTTACCAAATAGCGATGTTGTCGAATATAAAACAGATGCCCTTAATAGAAGATTTAAAAAGCTAGTTAACGGAGTCACACAAGAATACTACATTTGGTACGATCAAACTCGTTTAGCAGCAATTCTAGATGCCAACAAAGATCCAAAGTTAGTGTATATCTACGGCTCAGAATCAACAAACACTCCAAGTTTCGTAATTAAAAACGGAGTAACGTACAAAATCATCCACGACCCAGGAACTGAATCGGTTAGATACGTAGTTAATGTCGCAGACGGAGTTATAGCCCAAGAAATTGACTACGATGAGTTCGGTAACATCATGCTAAACACTGATCCAAGCTTTCAACCGTTGGGATTCGCTGGTGGCTTGTATGATGCAGATACCAAGTTAGTAAGATTCGGTGCACGTGATTATGATCCTGTAGTCAGTAGATGGATGAGTAAAGATCCGATTGGCTTTAATGGCGGGGATACAAATCTTTATGCTTATGTAGGTGGGAATTCTATGAGTTATGTGGATCCGACGGGCAATGTAGGTTTTGAGATTGGACCAAGTATTGCTGCTCAATTGGGGTTAGTAGGCGGTTCTTTTGGAGAAAATCTTGCATTTACATTTGATTTTTCGACAGGAGATTGGCAGTTCGGAACTACGGCAGGTGCACAAGTTCGCGCAGGTGCTGGGCTGTACGGTGGTGCAGGTTATGGGTTCACAGTTACACCTTCAGCAAATAGGATATGTGATTTAGAAGGTGAATCTTATGGCGCAGGTTTTGAATATGGCGTAGGCTTTAAAGGTATTGGTGGGCAGGTAATGACTGGATTGGGTGGGATGTCTATTTCAGTTGGGACACCTGTTGGTGTTGGGGCTGGTCTCGCTGGATTTGGTGCATACGGTAATACTTTTTCATCCCAAGTGAAGAGCCAAGGGAATTTTTATAGGTGGTTAGGAATTAAATAATGAAGGAACAATCAAATTTTTGGATTAAGTACAAAAAACTAATTTTAAAGGCATACTTAAGTGTGAGCTTGGGCTTTGTAATTGCTATGCCTATTGGCTATTTTGTAGGTAGACGCGCAAGCGAGATTGTAGCAGTTATAGGCTTCTTATTTTCTGCTTATTATTTTTCATACTATAGAATGACTGACTGCCCCCATTGTAAGAAACATCCTCAGAATTTCAGAAATTTAATTTATCCTATAGATCCAACTTGCAAAAGTTGCGGAAAAAACATGAATGAAGAAGTGATTCAGATAGCTGATATAAGTTAAATGGCAATACTGAATTTTATCGCAATGCTGCATCAAATGCGTCTTTGGGTTCATCGTTGCGGGCAGCAATTGGCGCAGCATTGGGAGTAGAGTTTTATGTCCATTATTAGAAAATTTTTCCTTAGCGATAAAAAATAAGTGGCAGATTGCTACGATAATATTAGTAGGGTTTGGCATTTTTAGTTGGATATTTGCATATGTAATATGTTTGAACACAGATGCGTATAAAACTGCGAGAGAATTTCTCCATCAAAATACTTCTGTTGTGGGTACAATAGGGGAAATTCAGTCTAGTCGACTAGGAATCTTTAACTTTTCCGTTCATGAAAGAATGACTTCTGGAGAAGCATTTTTTGATATCGTTGCTAAAGGGCATAAGAGCAAAGCTACTGTAACGTTTATCTTAAATCGAAGTGATAAAGTTTGGCATGTAGAAAAAGCTACGATGAAGTTAACAGATGGCTTAGTAACAGAATTAAAATAAATTGTCTTATCGCTTGTAGTTTGATGGCTAAGGTTAGCAAGTGTAACCTTAGCGCCACTTTTAAGATGCGTCGACAGTTCTTACTTATTCAAATGTTCAGGTTCAAAAGCAAACGGAAATAACTCTTTAAATCCCAATACTTTCTCTTTACCTGTCGTATTCGTTAGAATCACTTGCGTTTCAGGTTTAGCAAATTCAGCTAAAACCTGACGGCAAAAACCACACGGTGGCCATGGGCTTTCTTCAGCGCTGGCAACGGCCACGTGAGTGATGTGCACAGGCTTTTTATTTTCGCTATAAGCTTTCCAGATCGCTACGCGTTCAGCGCACACAGTGCCGCCGTAGCTGGCGTTTTCAATGTTGCAGCCGGAATAGATTTGGCCGTTACTTAATCTGATCGCAGCACCAATGCGCTTTGTTGAATACGGAGAGTGTGAAAACTCCATCGCTTTAATTGCTAAATCTTTTAGTTCTTTAGTTAGTGAAGAGCTCATAGCCGATCTCCTTAAGTTTTTGACTGATCCACATCATCGGTAACCCTTGAATCGCTGAAAAGTCGTCGGTTTCAATTTTTTCAAAAAGGCAGATACCACTTTGTTCGATTTTGTAACTGCCGGCACAATCAAGCGGGTGATCTTTATTGATATAATTTTCGATCTCTTGGCTTGAAAGTTTTTTCATTTTCATTTTAGAAATATGATTTAAAGTCCACTTTTGATCGCCGTGTAAAATAGCAATTGCGGTAATTAACTGATGCGTGCGTCCGGCCATCGCCATTAACTGCTCTTTGGCTTTTTCTTTGGTTTTGCTTTTGCCAATGATATGGCCATCAAAATCAACTAACTGGTCGCCACCAATCACTACAGCCTGTTTAAATTCTTTATTTAACGATGCTGCCTTGGCGTAAGCTAAACTTTCAGCGACCTCAAGCGGTGACTTATTTTGTTTTAATAAACCCTGTTTTAAAACATCTTCGTCACAAGTCGGTTTCATCGCCTCAAAAGGAATTCCCAATTTAAGCATTAATTCTTTACGGTAAATCGAAGTGCTTCCTAGAATTAATTTTTTCATGTGTTTGAACCTTTAATCTGCTGAATATAAGACTCTATAAGGGCACGTAAGTTAAATTCGGCTTTGTATTTTAATAATGCCAATTCGTAATCCATGTTTGAATAAATATACTGAACTTTACGCGTTTGTAGACGTGAAACTTGCGCGTCATCTAAAAAAGATTCCGGGCGCAAATAAAGAATAAATTTTTTGTTTTCAGGTAAGTACAAATTCACATCAAACGGAAGATTCTGGTTCGGCTGTAGAAACTCTGTCGAAAGCTCCAGCATATCTGAAGTGTCATGAATCGAGTTAATGACCTGATACGGGCTAAACGAGAAAAAACTTAACATTGTTTTTTTATCTTCGAACTGAATGTCTTTAAAAAAATCAGCTTTGTAACTGCAGAAATCAGCAAAGTTTACTTTCGGCACATGAATTTCATAAAGCACTGATTCTGGTAATTCTTCTTGTTCATCGGGGTTTTGATCAATGCGTTCAACCCGAATCATTTGCTTAAGCCAGTTATTTAAAATCACCTGCGCAGAAGCGGCATCAAGAAAATTTTCAGAAGCCACAGTTAAATATCCAGTCCATTCAATTTCTTGAATAGGCATAACATAAATTTTTGTTGTCTCAGTTAATAACGAAGTACCTTCGGTAATATCTGAATTGTTTTCGATCAGATCAAACATTTCAGGTTTAACAACTTCTGAAAAAGACTGATCTAAAGACTGCTTTTGGTTTTGCGATAATTTTTTTGCCGCTTTCGGAAGTTGTAACGACATCGAAGAGGCTTGTGCAGAGCTTGATTTAGTGTCAAGTAAGGCCAGAAGCCTTGCTTTAGTAATCGCTTTATCAACTTTGCTTAATTCGCCGATCTGATCAATTTCTTTTTCAATCTCTTTTCTTAAAGCATCTTGCGAGCCACCCGCCGCTGAATATTCTTTTTCAACGGCGGCTGATAAGTTTATTTTTGTCTTTTGTTTCTGTTCTTCAGACATCGCACCGTCTTTATCAATTTCTTTAGAAAGAGCGGCGATAAGTTTAGCTTTATTGGGATCATATTTTCCGGATGAAGAAACTAACTGACTTTCTTGATCATTAGTACTTTTAGAAAACTTTTGCGCTTGTCCGCGATTTCGGCTAGCTGATTTTTTTCGTTCACTTTCAGTAATTGAAGACGATTTGCGCGAAACCACATTTGATTTTGGTTCATCTTCTGCAGTAAAAAAAGATTTAACCTGAATCATACCAGAATCTTTTTTTGCAGAAGATGACGAATCCCTTTTGTTGTTGATCTGATCAAAAACCTGATTTTTCTTTTCTTGTTTTTGAATCAAGCGAAGAATGGCAGGGCCAGATAAAGGTGGGTACAGTTTGTTTTCAAAACCGCTTGTTTCTAAGCTCAGGATTTGATCGCGCTGGGTAGACATGATAAACGGAACAATTTGGCCGGTGCAGGATTGGTAGATCGTTTTTGGCATGGCACGAACATTTTCGTTTTTATGATCCCAGGCTAAGAAGATATATTCGGGATTTGTTTCCATAATCCGATCAAGACCGGTTTTGACATCGTTCTCAACAATCACGTTGTAACCACGCTTAATTAAAAATTTCTCCACCGGTCCGAACTGGTGGGTCATATTTTTAACAAAAAACAGAGTGGTTTTGTTAGCAGTTTGAGTGTCAGCCATCCGCTTTAAATTATAAGCAGTTATAGAGGGTGTTTCACGTGTTTAACTCTTGTTTAGTTGTGGTCCAGACAAAGGTAAGGTAATAGCACTTGAAAAGCCCTGCCGGTTCGACTAAATTGCCTTTGATGATCACTGATATTAAATCCGATGTTCAAATTCAAAAACTGCAGGATTACCAGTCGTTAGACTGGGTTGGGATGCAGCGTATTCAGTCATCACTTCGTCACCACGAAAACCTGATTCCCTGTGATTTAGCTTTAGGGGTAAATCTGATTGAGGGTCACCGCGGAATCCATATGTCGCGCCTTTATTCGTTGATGATGGATTACTTTCTTCAACAAGAATTAACGACACAAGGGTTAGATCAACTTTTAACAAAAGCGATCACGTCGCAAGAAGGTATCTCAACTCACGCAAGCCTTTCTTTAACTTACAAATTGCCGGTAAAAACCCAGGCTTTGAAAAGTGGTAAAGAAGGTTTTCGCAATTACGATGTGTCAGTTTCAGCTCTTAAAGCCACAGGCGAATCCTTAAAAGTGTGGCTTAAATTTGCCGTTCTTTATTCAAGCACCTGTCCGCAATCAGCGGCTCTTTCGGTTGAAACTTTTAATTCACAAACATCTGAACCTGTTAAAACGATCGACCGCTTGCCAGCAACTCCGCACGCGCAAAGAAGTGTGATGGAGTGTGAATTATTACTCACTGATAAAGATCATTTTGATGTGAATGATTTATTAAAGTCTTTTGTTCAAATCATTGAAAACACTCTAAAAACTCCTGTGCAAACAGCGGTTAAAAAAGCCGATGAAATGGCTTTTGCGGTTTTAAATTCAGAAAATTTAATGTTCTGTGAAGATGCCGTTAGACGTATAGATTCTGAGTTAAAAGGCCGTATTCAGCACAAACCGGTTGAACTTATCGGTTACCGTATTAAAACTCGTCATGAAGAGAGCCTTCACCCTCATGATGCTGTTAGTCAGAAAAGCTTTAACTACGCCTTCTTTCCAAACCAATAAGCATTTCTTTTGTGAGCTTAAGAAAACTTAGCTAAACATAAAAGCATGTTTATCATTAAGCTTTCACTGATCGCGTGTCTATTTTTAGGTTTCGAATCAGCTTTCGCTAAGGCCCCTGAAGTCTTTCAGGTTTCGGCCGCTAATTTTGAACAGTCATTAAATGAAGCCCTTGAAGAAGCCGGTCATGGTGCCGAGATCATCATGCCAGAAGGCAAATTCTTTTTAAATTCTGAAGTGGTGATTATCAAACACGGCATCAAACTTCGTGGTCAAGGCATGGGTAAAACCATTTTGTCTTTTAAAAATCAAAAAATCGGCGCTCAAGGTGTTTTCGGAAGCGCCAATGCTTTAGAATTTTCAGACTTCGCCGTTGAAGACAGTTTTGGAAACGCGGTTAAAGTTGTCTCGGCACAATCGGTAACTTTTCGTCGTTTAAAAATTTCGTGGACAGCAGGCCCGCGCCGTGAAAACGGGGCTTACGGATTATATCCGGTTTCAAGCAAAGATGTTTTAGTTGAAGACTGTGAAGTCTCTGATTCATCCGATGCTGGTATTTACGTAGGACAAAGTGAAAACATTATTGTTAGAAATAACAAAGCTTATCATAATGTGGCGGGTATTGAGATTGAAAATTCTAAATTTGCAGATGTATACAATAACGAAGTTTATGATAACACGGCAGGAATTTTAGTCTTTAACTTACCCAATTTGCCAGTTAAAGGCGGGCGCCAAACCAGAGTTTTTTCTAATCATGTTCATAATAATAATTTAAAAAATTTTTCAACGCCGGGAAGTATTGTTCACTTAGTGCCTGATGGTCTTGGTATTTTTATTATGGCCAATAGCGAGGTTGAAATTTTTAATAATCAAATCATTGATAACAATTTAACTGGTGTCGCTGTTTCTCACTACGCCGTCAGTGAACGTCAATTCGATGATACAAATTACGATCCCATGCCACGCCGTATTTTCGTGCGTGATAATACTTTTACCCAAGGAAAATTTCGATTTTTCGATGGCACGCGCATGAATGCGATCATTAAATTGCTTCTTGGGTTTACCACACCTGAAATTATTTACGACGGTATCGAAGATGGAACTTACACCGGAAAAAAACTAGCTGACCAAGACCGTATCTGTATTGGTAAAAATAAAACCACTCATGGTGGAGCTGTTAGATTCGGTAATATGCACTTAGATAATAACCGCTGGTGGTTGCCTTTTCCAGGTGGCCCTGGAACACATGATACAGTTCCGCATGACTGTGTGCTTGAACCATTTCCAGAAATTAAATTGGCTCTTGCTCCGGCTCTTCCGGCTTCAATTGTAAAACCAAGCCGTGAAACCGTAGCTAAAATCTGTAAGCAAAAAACTAAGGGCGTAAACTGGCAGGCTTTGGAATATGACTGCCCCAATTTATCTGATTACAATTTATTCTCGAGAAAATCTGATGCTACTCAAGCTGCGAATGAGCGAGGTTTTAAGTATAAATTAAATAATGAATTATTCACCGATTACGCCGAAAAAGACCGTTTTATCTTTTTACCGCCGAATACTTCAATGAAGTACACAGAAAGTTCGGTTTTAGATTTTCCTGTAGGCACAGTGATTAGCAAAACATTTTCACTCTTTTTACAAAATCCCAAAGCAGAAAAACCTGTGGCTATTGAGACCCGTTTATTAGTCAAACGCAAAGCGGGGTGGGAAGCGGTTGAATATCTATGGGATCATTCAAAAGAAGACGCATTTTTATTTTTAGGTGGTAAAGTCGAAAGCTACAACATCTTAGCTCATAATGAAAAAACACTCACTATCGACTACGCGGTTCCTAATCGCCGTCAGTGTGCTTCTTGTCATATGACCGACACCATCGCAGGCACGATGTCGCCGATCGGGCCAAAAGCAAAGTTTTTAAATTGGACATTTTCATCAAGTGAAGATGGAAGCGTTGAAAACCAGTTAGTGTATTTTGCCCGCAAAGCGTATTTGACTGGATTACCGAAAGACTTAAAACAAGTTCCTTCAACAGCGGTGTGGTCTTTACCAGAATCGGGCCCGCTAGATCGCCGTGTGCAGGCGTACTTAGAAATTAACTGCGCTCATTGCCATTCACCCAAAGGTGGTGCTCGCAATACAGGTTTGTATTTGCAAACTGAGTTAGATCCAAAAAGTAATTCTTACGGATATTGCAAACGCCCCGTGGCCGCAGGCTTAGGATCGGGTGGAAGACTATTTGATTTCGACCCTGAAGGTGCAAATAAATCTATTGTTTACTACCGCATGGCCAGTGATCACTTAGAAGTAAAAATGCCTCAGCTCGGAAGATCCGTCGCCCACACCGAAGCTTTAAAAGTGGTAGAAGAGTGGGCGAACAGCTTAAAAGCTAAATGCCCCTAAGTTTGAATTAACTATAAAAAATCAGCCGTTTTGCTTATCAATAAAGCAAACTATGCAGCGTTACGCAAAAAGGTACGGCCTACCTTTTTAAAAGTTTGCAAATGAAAGTCATTATCAGTATCACTAACAGCTATGAAAAACATGGATAGCTCAATCATTTTACCGGTACACCAAACTTCTGAAACAGTTCGTAAATCTGAACGTTACCAAATCGACGATTTTAAAAAAATGATCCGTTCGATGAACTTAAAAATCACTGATCAACGTTTATTAATTCTTCAGTCATTGCACGACGGAGACAAAAAATCTGGCGAACGCCATGTGACTGCGCAAGAATTATTCGAAAAAGTATCGGTGCGCGATTCATCTGTGGGCTTTGCAACAGTTTATCGTTTTTTACGCGACCTAGCAGCCAACGAATTAGTGACTGAAGTTCGCATGGGTGGCCACGCTTCACGTTATGAATTAACGCCTAAAGAGCATCACGATCACTTAACTTGCACTAAATGCGGCAAGATTTGTGAATTCGAAAACGAAAAAATCGAAGAATTGCAATCACAAGTGGCTAAACACTTTGGCTTCCGTTTGACGGGGCACGTTCTAGAGCTTTTTGGAGTATGTTCAGACTGCCAAAAGTAATATGATATTGGTCTAATGGCCAAGCATACTGAAACTAACGACATCGTTGTAAAAGGCGCCAGAGAGCACAATCTTAAAAATGTCTCTCTGTCGATTCCCCGAAATAAAATCACTGTCTTCACTGGTCTATCTGGATCAGGTAAATCTTCATTAGCATTTGATACAGTTTATGCCGAAGGCCAACGTCGATACGTTGAAAGTTTATCAGCCTACGCGCGCAATTTCTTAGAACAATTAAAAAAACCTGAAGTGGATTCTGTCACGGGTCTTAGCCCGGCGATCGCCATTGATCAAAAGTCAGTGGGTTTAAGTCCGCGCTCAACGGTGGGAACAATCACCGAAATTTACGATTACATGCGTTTGTTATACGCCAAAGTGGGAACACCTTGTTGTCCGATTCACCATGTGCCTGTAAGTTCGCAAACACCACAGGCCATTGTCGAAGAAATTTTAAAAAAACCACAAGGCACTAAGTTTTACGTTTTAGCCCCAATGGCCCAAGGTAAAAAAGGTGAGTTCATGGCTGAATTCACCAAGTGGCTTAAAAAAGGTTTTGTAAAAGCCAAAGTCGACGGAAAATTTATCGATTTAGAAAAAGCCACAAAACTTGCGAAAACAAAAACGCATGATATCGATTTAGTGGTGGATCAATTAATTTTAAAAGATTCAATCAAACACAGATTATCTGAAAGTGTAAACACTGCTTTATCATTAGCGGCGGGCCGTTTAGTCATTGAAACGGTTAAAGCTAACGGTGATGGTGAAAGACATAATTTTTCAATGCATTCGGCTTGTCCTGAGTGCGGATTCAGCTTTCCTGAATTAGAGCCACGTTTGTTCAGTTTTAATAACCCCAGAGGGGCCTGCGAAGCCTGTAACGGTTTAGGCACATTAGATTTAGTTGAAGAAGAACAAATTTCTGATTCTGAAGTGGGTGGTAAAAAGCTTGATTCTGTTAAGTACACTTACAAAGGTAAAAAAGCCACCGGCGATGACGACGATGAAGAAGAAGAAATGATTTTAAATGCGTGTCCGACATGTAAAGGCACACGTTTAAAACAAGAAAGTTTAAATGTTCTCATCGATAAAAAAAATATCGCCGAGTTGTCAGACTATTCAGTGACTGAGTTAAGCCAGTTCTTTAAAAAAACAAAATGGACTGACAAACAAAAATTCATCGCAGAAAAAATCGTAAAACAAATTTCTGACCGCTTAACATACCTAGAACGCGTAGGAACTTCGTATTTATCGCTCTCTCGCCCAGCTAGAACATTATCTGGTGGCGAAGCACAACGTATTCGTTTAGCAACACAAGTGGGCTCAGCCTTAATCGGCTGTATGTATGTGATGGATGAACCAAGTATTGGTTTACATCCACGTGATCACCATAGATTACTTGAAATCATCGGTGAGCTAAAAGATCGCGGTAATACGATTGTTTTAGTTGAACATGATGAAGACACTATTCTCTTTGCCGATTATGTCGTAGACCTTGGCCCTCGAGCCGGAAAATTAGGTGGCGCTTTAATCGCTGAAGGAACACCTCAGCAGTTAATGAAAAATCCAAACTCGGTCACGGGTCAGTACTTATCAGGAGCCAGAAAAATTCCGGTTCCCAAAACACGCCGTAAAGGTAATGGCTTATTCGTAAAACTTACGGGAGCAACGGGTAATAATCTTCAAAACGTAGATTTAGAAATTCCATTAGGCACTTACACGTGTGTAACGGGTGTTTCTGGCAGTGGTAAGTCGACGTTAATTATCGATACGTTATATAAAATCTTAGCCAAAGAATTTTACAAAGCAAATGCGGTGCCTTCACCGTATAAATCTATCGAAGGCTTACAACATATTGATAAAGTGATTGATATCAATCAACGCCCAATTGGCCGTACACCGCGGTCAACACCTGCGACTTATGTTGGCTTACTTCCGATGATTCGTGATCTATACGCTTCATTACCTGAAGCAAAGCTTCGTGGTTTTGAACCAGGTCGTTTTAGTTTTAACGTTAAAGGCGGAAGATGTGAAACCTGCATGGGTCACGGTCAAATCCGTATGGAGATGCACTTTTTATCAGACGTGTTTGTTCAATGTGATACCTGCCAAGGCAAACGCTACAACCGTGAAACCTTACAAATTAAATACAAAGAAAAAAATATCGCCGATGTTCTGGCTATGAATGTTGAAGAGGCGTTAGAATTTTTCAAAAATCATTCACAGATTTACCGAAAACTTGAAACCCTTCACAAAGTGGGTCTTGATTATATGACTCTAGGTCAGTCATCAACGACACTTTCTGGTGGTGAAGCGCAACGTGTGAAGTTATCAAAAGAACTTTCACGCCGTGGCACGGGTAAAACTTTATACATCTTAGATGAGCCAACAACGGGTCTTCATTTTGACGATGTCAGAAAGTTAGTTGAGCTTATGCAAGAATTAACAGATCAAGGTAATACCGTTTTAGTGATTGAGCATAACTTAGAAGTGATGAAGTGTGCCGATCATATTATTGATCTGGGCCCAGACGGGGGAATTTACGGCGGTGAAATCGTTGCTAAAGGTACTCCAGAAGCTGTGGCAAAAAACACGCGCAGTGAAACCGCTAAATTTTTAAAACCATTATTAGAAAAAAGATAAAAAAGTAGAAAAGGAAAATAACAGCATGTTGAAGTACATCAGAGGTTCGTTAATTATTACAGTGATCGGCTTAGCTTTAGCCATGGGGTTTGAATGGTATCAGACCGGTTCTACAAGCCATATGCTGCAAGCAGGATTTACCGCGCTTATCTTAGCGGTTTTAGAAATTTCACTTTCATTTGATAACGCCGTGGTGAATGCCACAGTAATTAAAAAAATGGACGAAGTCTGGAAAAGACGTTTTCTAACTTGGGGTATTTTAATTGCCGTGTTTGGTATGCGTTTAGTATTTCCACTCGCGATCGTATCAATCATCGCTCACATTAATCCGTTTGAAGCTTTAATGCTTTCATTAAATGACCCGGCAAAATACGCCGAACTTATGACCTCAGCGCATATCACTGTGGCGGCATTTGGCGGAATGTTCTTATTTATGGTGTTTTTACATTTCTTTATGAACGAAGAAAAAGAAGATCACTGGATTCATGTAATCGAAAAACCATTAGTGATGATGTCGCAATATAAAGGTGTTGAGATCATCGTGGCGTTAGTTTCATTACTTGCGATCACAAGCTTAATGGCGGCCGAAGATCAAATCCGTTTCTTAGTGCCAGGTTTATGGGGCATGATCACGTACCTTATCGTTCACAGTTTCTCTGATTTCTTAGAAAGCATGGAATTAACTCGTGATGCGAACTTAATGGCTAAAAAAACAATGATGTCAGCAGGTTTTGGTATGTTTATGTACCTTGAAATCTTAGATGCTTCATTTTCTTTTGACGGAGTCATCGGGGCTTTTGCCATTACACAAAGTTTAATTCAAATCATGATCGGTCTAAGTATCGGAGCCTTCTTCGTACGTAGTCTTACGCTTTACTTAGTTGAAAAAGATACTCTAGGGCAAATTCGTTTCTTAGAGCACGGCGCTTTCTACGCGTTAGGTGCGCTGTCTATGATGATGTTATTAGATTATTTCTTTCATATCCCTGAATGGTTAACAGGTCTTACAGGGGCTGCGATCTTAGCTGTCAGCATTCTTTGGTCGTTCTACGTAGATCGTAAGAGCGGAAATACCTAAGATTACAATGGCTCCGGCCAATTGGATCGGAGTCAGTTTTTCATTTAAAAGCGCCGACGCAAATAAAAACGAGTACGGCGCTTCTAGTAAGCACAGCATACTGGCTGTGGTTGTCGATAAAACTCTTTGCGCACGCACTTGCAAGTAAAACGCACCTAAAGTCACAAGAACAGCTAATCCTAAAACCGAAACCACCGACATGTAGTTTGTAATCGGCGGAAAAAACGGAATATTTTTAGCCGACATATCGTAAGCTAAAAACGGAATTAAAAAAATCCACGCCCAAAAAGTCTGTGACGTATTAAAGCGAAAACCGCTTTGCATTTTTTTAGACCCGATACCAACAGCGATAATATGAAATGTCGATGTCACGGCCACTAAAATTGTGAACAGATCACCACTTTGAAGTCGTAAACCGTTATTCGGTAAATCTAATAAAAGACCCATCCCTAAAAACGCAATAAAACTTAAAGCAAAATGGTACCAATGAACCTTAGTCTTTAAGAAAAAGTAATTCGCAAACGGAATTAAAACCACATAAAGCGAAGTGATAAAGCTAGAGTTTGTGGCTGTTGTTGTTTGTAAACCAATCGTTTGAAAGATCAGCGAGCTTCCAAGGCCAATACCGGCCAGAAGCCCGATTTTATAATCGCTGTGTGATTTTTTAAAACCTTCGCGGTCAAAAATAAAAAACATCACCTCAGCTAACACGATGGCAAATGCAAAACGCCAGAAAACTAAAGTGGTCGGGCTAAAATCAACCAGCGCCCATTTTACAAAAGTAAAAGAAATTCCCCAGAGCATTCCCGCAATGAACAGTTCTAAAACCGCTCGATGATAGACTGGAATAGCAGCCAGGGCCTTGCGCATTAGTCAAAAGCCTCAGCCCAGAAGCGCGTTTTATCAAAACCATCAACTTCCAGAACTTGGTGTTTTACATCTTTAATCATGGCGCCGTTACCGCAAAGGTAGAACGTCGTTGGCGTATTTTTGTAATCAATCTCAGATAAGAAATTTTGGATATAACCTTTTTTGCCAGTCCATTTTTCAGTCGGGCGGCTAAGTACGTAGTGATATTCAAAATTAGGAAGTTGTTTTTTTAACGCTTCTAATTCTTCACGATAGTAGATGTCTTCTTCGTAACGTAAACCGAAATAAAGTTTGTACTTTAATTCAGGGTACTGTTTCATTTTTGATTCTAAATAGCAGAAGTGTTGTGAAATACCGCTACCAGTGTTTAAGAAAACGATTTGTTCTGTTGGCGGTTCTTGGAAGAACACTTTTCCAAATGGGCCTGTGAAATTTAAAATTTCATCGCCTTTTAAACCCCAAACATATTTTGAAGCGACACCGTTATCGACGTATTTAAAAATTAAACGAAATCTTTGTAGATCGTGTTCAGTCGTTGCAATTGAATAAGCGCGAAGAGCGGCTTTCATCGGTTGGCCATTTTCATCAGTTTGCGGAACATGAAGCATAACGAATTGGCCGGCTCTAAATTTAAATTCAGGATGGCTAATGATCGAAAGATCTAGCTCGCGAATTTGTTTTGTGTGGTCAGTGATTTTATTGATTTTGTAGTTGTAAATAATACGGCTCATAAGCCCGTATATTCGTTTTTAGAGCCTAAATTGTCAAAGTAAACCTAAATAATTTTCAAGGCGAAGCTTAGGCCTTGAATGGCTATTTACCCCCAAGCTAAAACTTATCCCGATGTTTAAAAAATCACTTCTTTTTTGTTTGTCGTTAGCTTTTATCGCGTCTTGTACGCCAAGCTCTAGTTCGTCAGATGGAACAGCTGCTTATTCACCTAAAAAAGAAGATCTGATTAAAGCTCAGCCTCAAGCGCAGCCAGCCCGTAAGCTTTTATACAGCGGCGATTCAACGGTGAGTTACTGTGAATCAGCTTTAGGAACTAATCAGAACTATTCAGGCTATCGTGACCACAAGCTTTATCCGTCAGCGTCAGTCAGCAAAGTGTTTTTAACTGCTTTTGCTTTAAGCCGTTTAGGTACAGATTACAAATTTATTCATGACTGGCGTTTACGTAAAAACGCTGACGGTACGGTTGATGCGTACTTAAACTCAAACTACGATCCAGTATTTAATATCGAAAAAGTGCTTTATACGATGTCGCACTTAAAAAAATACGGGGTCACAAAGATCAGAAATCTCTACATTGCCAAATCAACGCGTGTGTACTTATCTGTTTTAAACAATCCACATATCGAATTAGACACAATTCCAGTAAGTCTTGATCAGTCAGTTGATAATTTAAAATTAATTTTTAATTCAGCAAACTGGGGCGGGCAAACTCAGCAAGCTAGACAAAACGTAACAGACTACTTTGAACAACAAGGTAAGTCGATTGATCTGCCAAGTTCGTTTTCTGTTTCAAATGTGATCTTAGATTCAAACGGCCAGGCACAAAGTGCATTTGCTAATGCCACGCAATTAAAAATTCAATCCACATCGTTATTTCGTTACTTAAAAGAAATTAATTTAAATTCAAATAACTACATGTCGGATGCGCTATTTGCTTTACTGGGCGGTGAAGCTGGTTTTCGCAAATTTCAAAATGAAAAATTAGGTTTAGGCCTAGACAGCTTAATCATGAAAACCGGCTCTGGCTTACCTGTTGAAATCGGCGGTGAGCGAGTTGATAACAAAGCGACTTGTTTTTCAGTTTTAAAAGTAATGCATTTTATCAAGCTTATCGCCGATCAAGCGCAGTTAGATTTAGGTTATATCTTATTAACAGCAGGTCTTGATCGCGGCACTTATGAAACTGATCTAGTGATTAATAAATCTGTGGTTTTAAAAACGGGCCGTCTTTACGAAGTACCAGCACTTAATTTAGCAGGTATTGTGTCGACACAAAAAGGTCTGATGGTTTTTGGATTTTTAGGTCATGACTTTAACAATGACGATGAAAAACTGATGATCGAAAAACGCGATAGCTTACTTCAGGATCTTTTGAACTTTTATAAAGAAAAACCGATGTTCAAAACTCTGTCTCAGAATGAGATTTTCTTTCTTTAAATCGATTAACACACTCGTATCACGTTGATACATAATCTTGGCCCCTCGTTAGCTCTCTATAAGTTTAACGAGGTGATCTATGAATTTCAAAATTCAGACTGTGTTAGCGACCTTCCTAATTGCATCAGCAGCTTTTGCTCATGAAGGCATCGTTCGTATCCCCTTAAAAACATTCACTAAACCAGCATTAAACTTAGTAGGCCCAGGTGGTAAGAAGCTAAGTATCGCTGATTTAGCCAGAATGAATAACACAGGTGTCGACTTGTCAAAACTTCAGCCAGTTGAAGACAAATACTGGCAGAACAAAAAATACAGCGCAATTGACACAAAGATCCACGCCGAGATGCCTAACGCTGAGACGGGCGTAACTATTGATTCATATCTTGGTGCAAACCGTGAATTAGGTTTTTATACAGTTATTGTTAAGCCATCAAACGGCAAATCTGAGCGTTATGGTCTTACCTTAGGTCTACAAACGCACGCTTCGTTATTAAAATCAGCCCTATTACGTAAATTAGGTTATTTCCAACAATCACCTAAACATTACGATAAGATGAAATTAAACTTCGCTTCTAAAGAAGAAAAAGATTTATTCGTTAAGCGTGCGTTCTGTGAACAAGGCCCAGACGCTGTATCGATTGACTGTTTATCTATTGCTCCCTTTAAAACAGATACAGATAAACGTGAATTTTTATCTGAAGCCGGTGGTAACTATTTATATGTTCACGGCGCTTACTTAGAAAAAATGGATAGCGAAATTCCAAGTTTATTTGATGGTTTAACTCCAGCTTCTGTTGAATCAATTCCATACTTTGCTTCTGATCGTCAATTTCGTGCCTTATTAGTTCCGTTTGTGATCGGTGATGTGCAAGAGTCATTAGGTCGTGTGGCCCCAGAGTCAGTTTTAGTTCGTGATGGCTGGGCTTATATTAACTTTGCATTCAGCGATTATTTCTCACAAACAAGTGGCGATGACGTGAAGTGGATGTTACGTCGCGTGGCTCAGTTAACAGACCAAGACTGGAATGAAATTGTTGAAGCCGCAGAATTTCCACAAGGTTTAAATCAATTAGCCAAAGCTGCGATCATGTCACGTGCGCAGAACATGATGACTTGGTTTTTTGACCGCGAAGCTCAAGGCATGATGCAAGCTCGTATTCCTGATTTTAACTACTCTTCACCAGATGGTTTAGTGGTTAACGGCCGTATCACCCAAGAATATATTCCAGGTGAGCCGCACCGTTTTACGCACGGTGAGCGCCAATCGCCTTTTGAAAAAGGTGATTTTTTAAGATACATGGTGATCAAATCGCAATCTTCAGCGATTGGTTTAGCGATCAGCAAATTATCTGAAAAATTTAAATTACAAAGACAAGACGTGACTTCACAAAAAGTAAACGGTTTTAGAATCCGTAACGATGGTAAAATTGCACCTGTAGGCTACGCTGATGGCCGCCAATACGGTATTAACTTCGGGGCTTCACGTATTGTTACGACAGGTACATTCTACGGTTCACAAGCGGCGGTTCAATTAGTTGATAACGTTCGTTTAAGTGCAGGTCTTGGTGTATTCCGCATGATCGAAGATTTTAGCGGCATCAGCACGATGTTAGGCGGAAACGTTAGTTATAACCGCGATTTCACACACGTTGTTCCACTGCAAACAATGAAAGAAACAAAAGAGATCGACTGGAAAGATCTTTATGTGCCTTCACGTTTAGATAAAATCGCTTCCCCTTTAAAAGACGGTAAATTATCTGAGTTCTTCGCAAACTTTAAAAACGGCGAAGTTTTCACAATCACTGAATCTGTGGGTGCTGGCGGATCAGTGGGCTACATGTACGCTTTAGACGCCTTATTAGGTTTTACAGCGCAAACAGTTCCAACTGTTGGTTTATCAGGTGGCGCGAACGCTGTCTTATTACGTCAAACACAAATCACTAAAACAGATAAAGGCTTTCAGGTTTTTATCCGTAATCAAAATTCAAAAGCTTTCCAAGTTACATTTGATGTGAACTACTTTATTAACTTATTAAAAGTTAAACATGAATCTACCTACACGGATCTTCACACTGATGCTTATATTTTAAATTCAAACACTGATTTCATCACTCAAGTTGATGCAGCTATTGAAGAAGTTAAAAAAGAAGCTCTTGCTAAAAAAGAAGACCCCGTAGCCGCGGTTGAAGCTTACTTTGCTGATAACGCTGAGTTAGCTAAACGCTATAAATCACAAAAAGGCTTTGCTGATAAGATGTCTGGTGCTTTACGTGCCTTAATCTTTCAATCAAGCACAGATCAATTAGAATCTAACTTCAGAAAACAAGTTTTTCAGATTGACCATGATTTAAATACGAAAGAATTAAAAACAAAGTTCTTATGGTGGAGAAAATCAAAATTAACTGAAGAGCATTTATTAAAAATCTATAAACCAGAAGTCACAGGTGTTGATTCTGGTGAAGTAGAAAATAAACCTATCGAAGTTGTAACTTACCGTAAAGGTAAGTTAACGGGTAAAGACGTGTTAGGTTTTGGCTTAAATGTTTTAGACTACGGTGTGAAAAAACTAAGTCCAGACTACGCTCCGGTGTTATCGCAAGATTCACAAAATCCGTCGCAAATGCCATTTGGTAAAGCGCAATGGCATATC
>CBINGM010000019.1:0-36600 GCA_966250225.1 uncultured Pseudobdellovibrio sp.
GCTGAAGCTAAGTCTGATAAGTTATTAGATCTTTGCGCGTAAGTTCCGGAAGCTGAATTATCTGCCGGAGTAAAACCTAATGCAGTTGTTACATCCGAAGCTGATAACTGCGCGCCACTGACAACGCGGCCTTTGCCATCTACAGTTACTTTTGTGTATTGTGTACCACTTGTTACACCAGCACCAACTGAAGATAATGTTAAAACATTCGATCCACCTGATGATGAAGCATCACCAGAAAATGCCGGAAGTCTTGCGATAGATAAAGTACCTGAAGCGTATGACGAGCCTAAATCTAAATAATTTAATGTAGCTAAACTTCCTAAACCTAAATTAGTGCGAGCTACAGTCGCTGATGCTAAGTCAGATAAGTTATTGGCTTTAACAACATAAGTTCCGGAAACAGAACTATCTAATGGTGTGTAACCTAAAGCTGAAATCACCGCCGCAGAAGTTGCGTTTAGTTTATTAGTAAAAGTTAAATAATCGGCGTTTGATAATAAACCTGCAGTCACAGAACTAGAAGCTGCTAACGGAATATTAAATGTATGCACACCATTTGCAGATGAAATATTAAAAACTGTTCCCGTAATTCCTGTAGCAAAAGTTTGTGAACCTGAAGTTGAGCCGTTGATGTTTGTAATGCCAGCACCGGCTACACCAAACGGTAACCATGAAGTTCCGTTACAGTATTCAACAGTACCTGAATTATAACGTAATGAACCGGCAAGACCTGCAGCACATGAAGTTGAGTCCATACCGATACGAATAGCACCAGAGACATTCACATTACCTAAAGAATAAGAAATCGAAGTACCGCTTGTTACCCATTGCGATGAAGTAATCGCAGCCATTGAAGCTGATAAACCAGAAACTGTCGTTGAAAGATTTGAAACTGTGTTTGATAAACTTGATACCGTCGATGAAACCGCAAACACCGTCGACGACACAGAAGCGACTGTTGAAGAAACCGAAGCCACTGTCGATGATACCGAAGAAACATTTGATGTCAGCGCTGTTACGCTCGCGCCATCAGCCGGTGTATAACCAAGAGCCGATACCACCGCAGCTGCCGAAACAGTTTCAGGCGTCGGAACCGTTACGCAAGAAAAACCAACACCGTTATAATGTAGAGCTTCACCAGAACTACATGTTGCAAGAGACGCTACTTGTACGAAATCACTGGCTACTTTACCACCAAGGTTTTGCGCGCTGTTAGCATACATCGCATACGGAACAGCGTTAATCGCCATCGCAGGAAGAGTTTGCCATCCGTTGCCATCATGAAATTGCATCACTATCTTACGAGCATCACTAGCGCTCGGTACATAGTTCGCAGGGCCACCTACATCACAAGCTAAGCTTGGAGTGATATTTGAAAAAACTTGTTCGAAAGTTGT
This sequence comes from uncultured Pseudobdellovibrio sp., assembly GCA_966250225.1. Classification (GTDB taxonomy): domain Bacteria; phylum Bdellovibrionota; class Bdellovibrionia; order Bdellovibrionales; family Bdellovibrionaceae; genus Pseudobdellovibrio. Next base: position 1,401 of record CBINGM010000019.1, read on the forward strand.
CGTTGAAGATGTGGGATACGTTTTAACACCTGAACCAAGGGCAAACGAAATTAATCCACCGGTGCCCGTCATATTCACTGAAGAATAAGTTTCAGAATATAAAATACAACTTCCCGCCGGATCTAAAATTGTAAATTTAAAATTTACACTCGAAGCTTCAAGCGGATAACCATCTGGTTTTACGATTTTTGCCTGATAAGTTGTGCGATTTGGGCCTGCGAATGAAGACGCTGTTTGCAAAAATGCAAAAACGAAAACGAAACTTAAAAAAATCAGATTTTTAATCTGCAACCAACGTACGTCCTTCACAGATAACTTGTCGGCATTTTTGACAAAAAATGAAGGATTTAGCTGATTTAAGTTTAGCTTTTTTGAACCAATCTGAGACGATCGTTACTTTTTTCTTTCGGTGTCAAATTTAGCTAAAAAGTTTTTAACTAGATCTTCACGTTCAAGGGCTGTTACGGGACGATTTCCCAATTCGTGACATAAAACAAGACTTTGATCAATCTCCAATAAAAACCGAGATGGCGACACCGGACGTACCACACCTTGTTTCTTTCTTTGACGGCAATAACTTAAAGTCAGTCTTTCTTGCGCGCGTGTAATACCGACGTAAAAAAGCCTGCGTTCTTCATCAATATCAGAGCCTAGACGTTTGTGCGGAAGTAAGTCTTCTTCAACACCCACTAAAAGCACATGCGGAAATTCAAGACCTTTTGAAGCATGAAAAGTCATAAGTTGAACGACATCTTTTTCTTCTTCATTACCGACGTCATCACGAAGCTGCATGCTATCAACGAAGTCTTTTAACGTTCCAATTGATGGGTCACGACGACCCACATAGCTTTCTAAGATGCGGCCAACGATTTCAATCACCTGCCATTTTTTCTCAAAAGCCATACCTTCAGAATTTTTTAGTAAATAATCACGGTAGCCAATTTCACGCACTAAAAATTCAAAACGCTGTGAAATCGTGGCCCCGATTGTCGTGTCATCTAAAAGACGTGTTGGAAATGTCCAAATCCAGTCATTAAACGTATCTAAAATCTGACCTTTATCTTCAGGTAAGCCCGCTTTATCCCACTTCTTAGAAGCTTGCGGTAAATTAAGCCCTACTTCTTCAGCATAAGTAATTAACTTATCTAAAGTGTTATCACCTAAGCCACGTGGCGGAAGATTTACGATACGGCGAAATGAAACTTCATCATCGTTTAACGATTGTTTTAAAAACGCTAACCAATCCTTAGCTTCTTTACGGTCAAAGATCGATGTACCACCGGTGATCGAATAAGGAATCTGGCTTTTACGAAGAGCAGTCTCGATAAACGCCCCTTGCGTATTTGAGCGGTATAAAATCGCGATATCTTTATTTTTACCACCGGCGGCCTTGATCGTTTGAATTTCACGGCAAACAAAGTCTGATTCTTCGTCTTCATTTTCTAAAATGAAAACCTCAGGCTTTTGGTGTTCTAATTTTTTCTTTTTTTCAGAGCGTAAAATCTTACCATGACGCTTTTCATTTTTAGCGATCACGGCATTACCTAAATCTAAAATCGAAGAACTTGAACGGTAATTACGCTCTAATTTAATAACCTGGCAGTTCTTCCAATCTTTCGGAAAATCTAAGATATTTTTAATCTCGGCCCCACGCCAACCGTAAATTGACTGGTCATCATCACCCACCACCGCTAGGTTTTGGTGTGATTCAGAAATCTGGCGGATTAATTTCATTTGCTCGATATTGGTGTCTTGAAACTCATCCACCATAATCTGCTGAAAGCGCTCTTGCGTTTGCACTAACACTTCAGGGTGTTCTTTAAATAAACGTAAAGGTTCAAGCAATAAACCTTCAAAATCCACAACACCTAAGCGTAACAATTCTTTTTCATAACCAGGAGCTAAGGCCTCGGCCATTTCATGATATTCAACTAACTGATCAACGGGTAAAGATTTTTTCGCACGTAATAGGTTTACGCACTCTAACACTTTTGAGAAATCAAATTTATCTTTTGTCGTATTACGAAGGTTCTTAGCTAAATCTTTTAAGATCGCCTGAGAATCTGATTGGTCTAGAATACCAAACTGTGAAGGTAAACCACACAGTTTATGATTTTTACGAAGTAACTGAAGACCAAACGAGTGAAATGTTCCAGCCCATAAACCTTTAGCTTTTGGACCAACTTTCACAGACACGCGGTGTTTTAATTCACGTGCAGCTTTGTTGGTAAAAGTTAATACACAAATTTGTTCAGCTTTGGCGATTTTATCTTCGATTAATCGCCCTGTGCGAGAAACTAAAACCGTAGTTTTACCTGAGCCGGCTCCGGCTAAAATAAGTAGCGGGCCGTAATTATGATTTACGGCATCGCCCTGCTCTGGATTAAGTCCTTCGGTCCACTTACTCACGGCAAATTCAAAAAACTATGTGCGGTTGTGCATTAATGTGCGAACTTCGTCAGAGAAGATCACATCAACTTTATCGCTGTAAGCTTTGATCACAAAACCAATACCAAATTTTACGTGGTTTAATTTTTGTGATTCTTTAAAGTTACCTTTAATTGAATAAGGCGTAGCTTCTAAACCCAAAGCATTTGAATTGTAAATTTCGTAATTGCCTGTGTGTGAACGAGCCGATGAAGCTGCTTTTTTCGCCGCTGAAGCACCCGCAGCTCCTGATAAACGACGCGCGCTTGGAGCGTCAGAACCCGTTTTAGGTAAAGTGTAAGTTTTTACAGACTTACAGATTTCGCATTCAATTTTTGCACTCGTTGATGATTTATGCGCTAAAACACGGTGGAAACGTTCACCTTCGCATTTTTTGCACATGTAGTATAACGATTTTGCGACAGGTGGTAATGTAAGATTGCTCATTCTAATTTCTTTCTGTCTAGGCGTAGCCTAGCGTTCTTTTTTTAAATGGTACACAGTTAAAGGCGCAGTTAAATCTTTCGTCGCAATCTCTGAAGCACTTAAATAATAAGGGCCCGAATTTGCTTGAATTAAATTTTGCATTTCAATCATCGATTGTTCACTTTTCGGATCAACCGTACGTCCTGACGGACCAAACTTTTCTAAAAACGCCAAATCTTCTTCTTTAGTAAAGAATTTTTCCCAGCAGTCAGTGTTAACTTCACAACGATAAGTCATTGTTTTTGCGTGGGTGTGAAGTGGCGCGTATGAACCAATCATTTCTAAGTGGCCGTAGTGCGAATGTAATTTTAATGAAGGCGAACCCCATTGAGTCATTCCCGAACACTGTTCAACATTCGCATACCAAAGTGCAAAGGCCTTAGATAAAAATCCTAAACCGTAATACTGCTCTTCTTTAGGTAAGAATGAATTCACCGAACAAAGATCGTAGGCCACCCATTCACCTTTATGCATCGTTGGAATAATAATGAATAAAGAAAGCGGACACCACTCTTCAGTTTCAGGAACATTTAACATCTCAAGTAATTTTTTTGGAAGCTTACTTGTGCGACCGGCAAAACCCGCAATAAAACCCGGCATGGCTGCGCAATCATAAAATACCCAGCGAGGAATTGCTAAATCCTGTTTACCAAAAGACTTCCATTCAATCTGATAAATCGCATCAGCAAAAGGAAGTTCATTTAAGTTTAACGGATTTTTGTAAATCGGCTCGTGAACAAACCAATCCAAATGATGACGGGTTCCCGGCTGAGCAATCTGATTTTCAGGACGAACAAATACGTACGGGCGAATATCGCCCGACTCCATCCATGTCGCCTTTTTTAATAACGGATTAATTTGCGTCAACTTATTACTTACCTATTAGTGCTTGGCTGCGCCAAGGGGAGAAATCATTGTTTCAGGTCTAACAACCTCATCAAATTTTTCGGCAGTTAAAAGGCCAAGCTTTACAGCTTCTTCTTTTAAAGTTGTTCCATTTTTGTGAGCTGTCTTAGCAATCTTAGCTGCATTATCATAACCGATATGCGGATTAAGTGCAGTAACTAACATTAAAGAATTATCTAAGTGTTTTTTAATTTGAGTTGTGTTTGCTGTAATACCCACAACACAGTTGTCGGCAAAAGATTCACACGCATCAGCAATCAAGCGGATTGAGTTTAAGCAGTTAAACACAATAACTGGTTTAAATACATTTAATTCAAAATGCCCAGTAGCTCCACCAACGTTAACAGCCACATCGTTACCAAGAACTTGCGCGCACACCATTGTCATCGCTTCAGATTGGGTTGGATTTACTTTACCCGGCATGATTGAAGAACCTGGTTCGTTTTCTGGTAAATTTAATTCACCAAAACCACAACGAGGACCAGAACCTAACATACGAATGTCGTTGGCAATTTTCATTAATGAAACGGCCACAGTTTTTAAAGCGCCATGAAGTTCAACTAAAGCATCGTGCGACGCTAAAGCTTCAAATTTATTAGGAGCTGACACAAACGGAATATGTGTTTCAGCAGCAATAGCTGCAGCTGCTTTTTTCGGAAAATCAACGTGCGTGTTTAAACCTGTACCGACTGCCGTACCACCAAGAGCTAACTCGTGAATATGCGGCAATGTGTTTTTAATACGTTGAATGCCGTTTTTTACTTGTGTTGTATAACCAGAAAATTCTTGGCCTAAAGTTAACGGTGTCGCATCCATTAAATGAGTACGACCGATTTTTACGATATCACGAAACTCAGCGGTTTTTTGCTCTAAAGCTTTGTGTAAGTGAGCTAACATCGGAATTAAACGTGAGTGAACTTGATCGGCAACGGCGATATGCATCGCTGTTGGGAAAGTGTCGTTTGAAGATTGACCTTTATTTACATCATCGTTCGGGTGAACGGCTTTGTTTGGTAAAGTTAAGCCTTGCATTGTCATCGCACGGTTTGCGATAACTTCGTTGGCGTTCATGTTTGTTTGTGTGCCCGAACCTGTTTGCCAAACAACTAACGGAAAGTGCTCATCTAGTTTTCCAGAAATAACTTCGTCAGCCGCTTTAATGATGAACTCAGCTTTTTTAGAATCTAACAAACCAAGATCAGCGTTTGTCATCGCCGCAGCTTTTTTTAAAACGCCCAAAGCTTTGATCATCTCACGTGGAAAACGATCGCCACCGATTTTAAAATTTTCAGTTGAACGTTGAGTTTGCGCTCCCCAAAGTGCATGCGCTGGAACTTTAACATCACCCATCGTGTCTTTTTCGATACGAAATTCATTGCTCATTTTATTCCTTTATCGTGTCTGCGACACGAATTTCTTTTTAGATTTTTTATTAATAATACTTTTTTCACCACGAACAACCTGACCTACTGAGGCCTGGTCCGTTGGATAGATAACTAACTCTTGAATATTAACATGCGGGGGTTGTTGCAAACACCATAAAATATTGGTGGCAATATCAATGGGGCTTAGTGGCATCATGTCGGCATAGACTGCATCGGCTTTTTGCTGATTTCCTAAGCGAACAAAACTAAATTCCGTATTAACCATACCGGGCTCAATGTTCGTTACACGAACACCTGTGCCTTTAAGGTCCATACGAAAGCCTTCAGATAAAGCACGTACCGCAAACTTGGTCGCACAATAGACAGCGCCACCTTCATAAACCAATCGTCCTGCCACTGATCCTAGATTTACAATGTGCCCCTGATGCTCAATCACCGATTCAAAAAACTCGCGCGTAAGCCATAAAAGACCTTTCACGTTCGTATCAATCATTACATCCCAGTCTTTTGTTTTTGCATCTTGAACTAATTCTGTTCCCGCAGCTAAGCCAGCATTATTTACTAAAGAACCCACTGAAACTTTTTTCATGGCTTTGATTTTTTTTGCCGCTAATAAAACAGATTTTTTGTCAGCGATATCGCAAGACACAATCTGCACATCAGGAGAACCTAATTTTAAACATTGTTTCTGAACTTTTTTAAGACGCTCTAGTCTTCGAGCCACAAGAACTAAGGATTTTTTTTCTTTAGCCAGCAAATAACTTAACTGTTCACCGATACCTGAAGAAGCGCCCGTAATCAGAGTGTGAGACATATTTTTCATAGGCCAAAATATTAGCCCACAAGAGGCTACTGATGCAAATGAACGATACGTGTTTTTGCATGCTCTTCTTCAAGTTTTTCTGAAACAAAATGACGATGGCAGTCTGAATGATCAGCTTCAAAGCATAACAGAGCCATATTCTCGCCCTTAGCTGATTTATAGAGCTTTTCTAAAGACATTTCAGCTTTTGGTAAGATTTGATCTTCGTAACGTTTAAACATTTTTTCGCGAGTCATTTTATGCTCTTTGGCAAGCTTTCGCCAAGCCGAAGGCACCCCAAGCTCGGGATAATGATTATAACTGATGCCATAATGACTTAAAGCTTCGGCCAATTTGTTTTTTGAAAATCCCTTTTTACGACTGACAGGATTTTTTCGCACATCAGCGATTAAAGAGATTTTTTTCTTCTTAAGAAATTCGCAGAATTCTTTAATATCAAAACCTTCATAACCAATCGTATAAATTTTCATAAACTTCACCTTTGCATTTTGTGACTGCAATATCTGTGCTTCTGTGTTAGCAATTAAAGTATGAAATATTGGCTAATGAAATCTGAACCAGATGTTTTTTCGATCGATACTTTAAAAAAAGATAAAACCACTTGGTGGACAGGTGTACGTAACTACACAGCCCGCAACAATATGCAGGCTATGGAATTAGGCGACATGATTTTATTTTACCACTCAAACGCAGAACCATCGGGCGTGATTGGCTTAGCTGAAGTGAGTAAGTTAGCCGCTCCTGATCAACTTCAGTTTGATAAAAAATCTGAATACTATGCTGAAAAAGCTACTAAAGAAAAACCGATCTGGTTTTGCACTGAAATTAGATACAAATCAAAATTCGACCAATTAGTTTCATTAGATCAAATTAAACATGATCCTAAGCTAAAAAACATGGCTTTACTTAAACAAGGACGACTTTCAGTTAGCCCTGTCTCTGAAGCTGAATTCAAACATATTTGCAAACTGGGCGAAAAGTAGTTATTGCTTTGGCATGTCAGACAAACAGGCCAAACTATTCTTAGCTCCCATGGAAGGCGTCACCGATTGGGCGATGCGCGACCTGCTAACAAGTCTTGGCGGTATTGATCAATGCGTAACTGAATTTTTACGCGTGACCGACAAACTTCACCCCTACAAAGTTTTTGAAAAAAATTGCCCAGAATTAAAAACCGGATCAAAAACAAGATCAGGTACAACGGTATTCGTGCAGCTTTTGGGTGGCCAAGCCTTGCCGTTAGCAGAAAACGCGTTACGCGCCCACGAAATGGGTGCTGCGGGAGTTGATTTAAATTTTGGTTGCCCGGCAAAAACAGTCAACCGTCACGACGGTGGCGCAAGCTTACTTAAAAGCACCGACAGAATTTATAATATTGTAAAAACAGTGCGTGACGCAGTTCCAAGTACAACTCCGGTAACAGCTAAGGTGCGTTTAGGTTTTGATGATCCATCACACTGTTTAGATAACGTGAAAGCTTGCGAAGATGCGGGTGCTACTTGGGTGACTGTTCACTGCCGCACAAAAACTGATGGCTACAAACCACCCGCTTACTGGGAGTGGATTCCAAAAATCAAAGAACGCACCAAAGTAAAAATCATCGCCAACGGTGAAATCTGGAATGTAAATGATTTCGAAAAATGTAAGTCTCAAACAAATTGCGAAGATTTTATGATCGGCCGCGGAGCTTTAAGAAACCCTTACGTATTTAAAGAAATTAAAAATCACGTACAGCAACCAAGCCAATTGATCTCAAATGTTCCGTTGAATTCCCCGAATTCGTTAGATCTCATCGTTCCATTTTTCGATGCCTGCACGGTGTATGTGAATGAACATTTCGCGACAGCACGAACAAAACAGTGGCTAAGCCAATTACGTCTGGCCTCACCACGCGCCCGCGAAGTTTTTGACCAAGTCAAAATCCACAAAAAACCCGTGGAATTTAAATCACACCTAGAAAAATTATTAAATTAGAGCAATTCCGCCAGACCCTGCTGATCCCCTATCGACAAGTCACATAAATTGATGACGCGCTTTCATCGCTCAGGGTTTTAGCCCACAATGTGGACTGAAACCCCGAGCGTTTTTAATGCGTCAAACACTCTTTCTCGACATCCAAATCTCGATCTTCAAATCCGGCATTCGTCCGATACTCCAGAGACACTCAACAAATACCACAAACCATCTAGAAATGTTTTTGCACAGCATTCTTTTATGGATCGATCTCAATATATCAAAATTTTACAGCAAGAATTTTTAAAGCGAAAAGAACAAGATATTTACTACTCATTAAAACAATTTGCTCTGGAACTCGAGGTTGACTTCTCACACTTAGGATATGTTCTAAGAAATGAACGAGGATTTTCGCGCAAAAAAGCCGAAGTCATTTCAAGAAAACTGACTCATTTGAATTATAGAGACAGAAAAAAATTTGTCCGACTGGTTTCAGCAGCCAGCGGAAGATCACGTTTCGAGAAAAATTTGGCGAAAATGGGATTAAAAAACGACGAGCTCTTACGCTTCAAGAAGCGGAGTTAGCTTACCTTCTTCGTCTAAGGCTTTTAGGTCCGTGTAGCCGCCGATAAGTTTGTCGTTAATAAGAATAATTGGAACAGTCATCCAGCCGGTTCTAGTTTTCCAATCCATTAACTCTTCTGGTTTTCCAGTAAGGTCTATGATGTCGACTTTGATGCCGCGGTTTTCGAAAAAAGTCATGGCGCGCTCGCAGTAAGGGCACGGATTTTTTTTAACCATTGTAACTTTAGCTGTTTGGCTCATGACTTTTTCCTTCAAATACTTTCTTCAAAAATTACGCGTGTGAAGTTAAGAATTCAGTGATTCTTTCTTTCGGGTGATTACCAACTAACTCACCAACTTGTTTTCCACCTTTGAATAAAAGCATTGCTGGAATGCCGCGGATACCAAATTGACCTGGAGTTGCAGGGTTTTCATCAACGTTCATTTTTACAATTTTAACTTTACCTTCTAATTCGCCAGCTACTTCTTCAAGTTTAGGACCTAAAGCGCGGCAAGGTGCACACCATTCAGCCCAGAAATCTACTAGAACTGGAGTTGAAGAATTTAAAACTTCTGTTTGGAATGTTGAATCTGTTACTGGAGATGTTTTTGTACCCATGGGCGACCTCATTTCTTTTTCATTAAAGCTACCGCAAACTTGCGGCGATCATTATCAAGACTGTCCAACTTTTCCTGACCAGGATCAACCAGAAGCTCCTTGCGTAATGCCTTTTGCTTATCGTTAGTCTGCCTTTTTTTATGGCCCTTTTTCAAGTCGATATCGATATTGCCAATCAGGCTATCGTAGGCCTCTATTTTTGAATGGTGTAACGCCTCATTATCAGCCAGCTCTTTTTCAATACCAGCTTTAATATGTTGCATTTCTTCGGGGCCGATTGCCTCTTTGCTTTTAACATGGGTCAATTCGTCTTTTTTAAGCTTTCCGGTTACGTGCACCATTTCTTGTTCGACACTTTTTCCAGAAACAATGAAGTTTTCTTCCTGCTTACGAAAATTCGGATCGTGATCCGCCAGTTTTTGCAGACGGTTTTTGATACTTTCACGATTTTCTGTCATTAGATTCAAAACATGAGAAACTACTTTAACTGCACCCACCGGCTCAAACAGAAGATAATCCATCTTCACACGGTTGATATCATTCGGGTCAATGTTCTGATTTTTATTTAAAATTAAAATGACCTTACCCTGATATTTAATGGTTTCTTTTAAAGCTTGGCCGACACGCAAAGATGAAAGCTTTGCTGAATCCCCTTTAACCACTAAAACATGAGGCGTAAAATTGGCGATAGCTTGCTGTAATCCAGCTTCACTCGATTGAATAGCGACGTCGAAACCAACTTCGATGAGGGTTTTTTCAACATGCGAGGCAAAAATCACTTCTTCACTGACAATAAGCACTCTATCCATAGGTCTATTCTAAAATCCAAGCGATGACGATAGCAAAGAAATTATTTATAGTAGTCTTTAGATGTGGAAATCACGCCGAGTCTTTTTTTATTTACTCTCTGAAATGGTGCCGACCTTTATTCTGGGCGTATTGGTGTTTATTTCTATCCTGTTAATGTTTCAAGCCCTTCGTCTAACCGAATTCGTGTTGGTTCACGGGATTAAATTCTCATTTATTTTAGACATCATGGGTTATATGAGTATTTCATTCTTACCCATGATTTTACCCATGTCGTTACTATTCGCCGTGTTAATGACTTACAATCGTTTATCTCACGATTCAGAAATCATCGCCTTAAAAGGTGCTGGCTATCACGGATCTACGATGTTAATTCCTGCAGTAGTGCTAGCTTTAGTAGTAACTCTGATCTCGGCACAAACCGCTTTCTTTGTGGCCCCTTGGGGAAATCGTCAGTTCGAATTATTAATTACCCACTTAGGAAATACAAAAGCCGCAGCCAGCATTAAAGAAGGAACTTTCTCTGAAGGTTTCTTTGATATGGTGATCTACGCCAACAAAGTAAACTCTGAAGAAGGTTTACTTCAGGATCTTTTTATCTACGATGATAAAAACCCGACTTCACCACTTACAATTATCGCTCCACAAGGTCATATTATTCCTGACCTTGATAACCCAGGGCATAGCGTTTTACTTCGTTTGTTTAACGGCCAGATTCACCGCCGCGGCCAAGCGCACACTGTGGTTAACTTTGAATCTTACGACGTTTTATTGAATGACCCTGTGAAGTTCGAAGAACGTAAAAAATCAGCCCCATCGCTTAATTACGGCGAATTACAAAACCGTATTAACGATCCAGAAATCAAACCTAATGAAAAGATAGGGTTTGAGGTTGAATTTCATAAACGCTTTGCCTTAGCCGCTGCCTGCTTGATTTTCGGGTTAGTGGGTGTTGGTTATGGCGTGGTGAACGAACGCCGTTCAGGAAAGAACTCTGGCTTTGTGGTATCAGTTGGATTCATCGTGGGTTACTTCGTGGTGTATATCGCGTTTGAAGGCCTATCACGCAGCGGAAAACTTCCACCTTATGTTGGGCCATGGATTGCGAACGCAATCTTCGCCGTGGTCTCTGTAAGACAAATTCAAAAGAAATTATCTTAATTACTTCATTGCAACATTTACTGTTATGCTGCTTCTTTTTCTTATTTCTTGATTTAAATTTTTTGGATTTATTTTAGAAGAAAAAACGAGACGATGCAGTAGCATCCTTACTACCAGGGTCATCCGTGACCACATCGCCCCTCCCTTACTCTTATTCTAGATGTATCTTTCTTTTTTTCTCAATAGGTTTTTTTAGATTATTTCACTTTTCTTATAAAAATTGACCTTAGTCACAGGGGTCACTAGACCTAGTGGGAGTGGTCAAGCATTTTTACTAAATACGGCCCATATCTAGTGTTAAACCTCGACCAGACCAAGATTCAGCCTCCCAAAAGTTAAGCAAATCCTTGTTTGTAAGCACATAAAAACATCCTTCTCGCATCAAATGCAGGTTTCCCGAGAAGTCAGACATCTCCGGATGCGCCGGTAAAGTCACCATCATACGCCCATTTTGAAGAGCGTGATGAACAGTTAGAAAACTTCCACTCTTTCTTTCAGCCTGCGCAATCATTGTGACTGAAGATAAATTCGTAATTAAACGATTACGAAAAAAGAAAAAATGTTTTCTGACCTGCTGTTCATTCTCAAACTCAGAGAGAAAACAACCGCCACTTTCTAAAATATATTTTTTAAGTTTGTTTAAATTCTGCGGAAACAAATTCTCAATACCGCACGGAAGCACCACAATCGTAGGCCTTGATGTTTTAACCGCAACCCAATGTGCGCACTGATCCACACCCACAGCCCCACCGCTCGCAATGGCCACATTGGGCTTAGCTTCTAAAAACGCGGGTATTTCTTGCTGTAACCACCTTTGCGTGAACGAATGCATCTTTCGCGACCCCACAATAGCCAACACCTCATGATGCAGCCACACGGGCTCTCCTAAGTACTCTAAGAAAAGCGGTGGCTCTAACATTTTATAGAAACTTTGCGGATAGGCTTCATGGCCCGGATAAGTGTACTTAATCCCTTTATCACGAAGCGATAAAAGATAACGTTCAGCCAGCAGCAGTTCTTGCGGCAAAAGCTTAGCGGTTAAGTCAGAGGTTATTTCAAGAATAGATTCCGGATTGCGGAATCCTAACGATCTTTGTAAGGCTTTAAATATAACGGCTTTGTTCATGGCTTAAGGTTTTACAAACCCTAAGCCAATATTTTGTCATAAGAACTATTCAGGAATAATCACGCGGTCGCCGACTTGAACGACGTCATCATTTTTCATAACGTAGCCAATGGCCATTGTGCCTGTGCGTTTTAAAATACGGATTTCACCAACGACTCCGCCTACAGAGGCTGAATAAACTTTTAAATCAGCACCCTCTAAAGCCGGCAATTGGCTCATATTTAAAATCACGTACTGGTGAGCGTAGTAATACTCTTGGGCATTTACATCTACACCTTCAATGATTTGTGAACGCGTATTTGGAATTAGCTCTGTCGGTGGCTTAACGCTTTCTAAATCTTCGCTATTCACCAGCAACACATCCGTGTTCACAGGTTTAATACACTGAGAAATACGAAGCGATTCATCGCTTCCCACTTGGGCTTCACCGATTACACGGTAAATGTAGGTTCTTTTTAAGCGACCAAAATTAAAGGTCTCTTGCACAAGCATGCTGTATTTACCAGGAACTGCGTTTTTTCCGATTTTTAAAACCGTTGGTACGTATTGATTTTCTTTACACACCAATGAGTTCGCATTTTTTTCTGAAACTTTATATTCAGTTGTAATCGGAGCTGAAGTTAACACAAACGGATTTTCCGGTGCCGGATCAACAATCTCAGGTTTTGGGGTAATCATAATCTCTGTCGACTGTTTAGGTTTAGTCGCTAAAGATCCTTTATACGGAGGAAAACTTGGCGGAATGTTTTGCACATCCATTTTACCTTTTTTTCCTTCTTCGACTAATTTATTAAATTCGGTATTTTGTTTTAACGCAAAATCACGCGGGCGCGGCTCATCCGGATCAATCGGTGCGGCAATTGGCGCTGGTTGACCAACAGATAATGAAGGCGCGGCTCCCGCTTCACCCGGATAGAAAAAAATCTGCGTGCCTGGCGCGATAATATGAGGATTTGTAATGCCATTATTATTTAAGGCCCAAATTTTTGGCCAAAACTGCGGGTCACCAAAAAGCGTGCGGCTGATCGTAAATAACGTATCACCTTTTTGCACAACGTAGACATTGGCCGCTTTACTTGAAGCCGCTCCCCAAACTTCATCAGACGTGGGATTAATATTATACTTATTATAGATGTCGTTAAATCTTTGCTCTAAGGCTAAATCTGGATCATCAGGATTACGATTCGACATATCTACCGGAGCGCTCGAAGATTTTTTAGCCTTTTTACGCGCTACTTTTTTCTTTGGTTTTGCTTTCGCTTCACCCGAAGTACCGGCTGCGCCATCTTTTTTTGGTTTTGGCTTCGCTGGTTTTTGTTTTAAGATTGATTTGATGTCGTCTAAGACCGGCTCATCATCTTCTTTTAAAGATTCTTTTTTTAACGGCAACGGATCCAAAGAATCAGGGTCCGCCACAAATGACGAACTTTCTTTATTTAAATCAATATCGTATTTCGGACGATTAGCAGGCATCTCCTGCGCCGGTGGTGGCGGCGGAGTGCTTGGCGCAGCGGGATCTTCTTGCGTAAAAGCTTGAAGTGATACGAATGAAATTGCCGCTGTCGTAACTAAGATGCTTTTTCTAAAGCGACAAATCATTATTTTTTAGCCTTTTGCATATTGTATTTAGATTGTTCTAACAGACCCATCTCTTTATAAAGAGCTGCTTTATCTAAATAAGCTTGGCGCACTTCTTTAGATTTTGGAAATTTCACGATAATCGTATTGTATCTTTTAAGAGCAGTTACGTAATCGCGTTTCCATTTTGCATCGCGAGCCATTTCTAAAATTCGAGCAGGTGCTTGTTTACCTGATAAACCTTTTTGCCCAGTTAATTCTTCGTAAATAGTTTTTTGAGCTAAGGCAGGATTTGACGCTGGCTGTTTTGTCACTGGTTGATTCTTAATCAGTGTCGGATTCGATTTTTTAGCAGTTGTGTTTACAGATTTCTGAGCTTTGCTCACAGTCTGACAACTCAAAAATGAAAACGTAACTAAAGTGATAAGAAGTGAAAATCTCATATCGCCCCCTGATATAATTAAACTCAACTCTTTAAGCTAATTCAATGAAAGTTATCCGACTTATCCACATAAAATGTTATTAACTCATGTTTCTAGACTTTGGACTCGTTGATTATCAGCGTTTTCAGCGGATTGCTTATATTTCAATCTCAGATAAGTACATGAAATCTCTTAGTAAATTGAAAATCTTCAAAAAATCTTACAAGTTTTTACAGAAATCTTAAATTCCTGCGTTTTGCTTTTGCATAGAATGCATGAACTTCGTCTATATTTTAATCTATCTATCGCTAATTTCACACACCTTCCGCTTTTCGGTTGTCGATTTTTTCATCGGATTTTTTTCTTTCGCTCATGTAAGTTGCCTTAAGTCAGCTCCAGAAAATGTAAGATCGGTCGAATCCTTACATGCGTTAGTGTGTGGAAAAAATTTTTCTGATCTTGAACAAACAAATTTACTGATCGCATCAGGTTTAATTCATCTTTTTGTCGTGTCAGGTTCACACCTAAAAATTTTGCACAAAATAGTATTTTATTTATTATGTAACAAATATTTTTCTTTAACAAAATTTTTGCAGCTGATTATTTTCTCACTGCTGTTTTTCTATTGTGCAATTTGCAAATTTAATCCACCGATCTTTCGAAGTTTTATAGCGCTTGTTCTTTTAGCAGTGCTTACAAAATACAAATTACGCTGGCGATCTGAACAGCTGATTTTGATTTCTGGATTGATTTGTTTGGGGCTTTCTCCCCAGTGGATTAATTCCCTGTCGTTTCAAATGAGCTGGATCGCAAGTTTAACTTTAGCAGTGATTAGTTTTTTCTTCGTGAAAAGTTCTGAGCTTTTTAAAAATTCTTTGTTCTATGTAAACTACTTAACGACGTTTAATTTTATCGGTATTCCACAGCCGGTTTCTATTGGAGTATCAACGTTATTTACCAAGTTTTTAGAATTTGTTTTATTTCCGCTCGCTTTAGCGGTTTATCTTTTTCCGTTTTTGGCAAAAATTTTTGACAGTCTGATCTTTATATTAAACAGCTTTCTTGCACGCTTAGAACTCACGGTGATTTTCAGACCCTATGAAAACGAAAAGCTGATCTTTTTAAACTGGATTCTTATTTTATCTATTCACTTGTTTTTAAACCGCACAGCGAAAGTAGTTTAAACCATGGCTAAGTATTTATTTCTGTTTTTTGTTTTTCACTCAAGCCTTTGCGCGAATAAGTCATGGTTTTCGTTGATCGTTTTTTGGAACGTAGGCCAAGGGCAATGGATTACCGCAGTAATTCCGGATCAGTGTCTTCACTATGATTTCGGCGGCGAACTTATGCGATGGAACAAAAACAAAAATCTTTTTCTAAAACTATGTAAGAACAAACAAAATGTTTTACATCTTTCACACCCAGATCTTGATCACTATGCGTATTACCCCTTGCTTGTTAGAAGTATTGCTAACCTTTGCTGGGCTGAAATCGACCATACCAGCGTTCCGTTAAAACGCTTAACAAAGAAAATTCCTTTATGCGCGAATACTTCGGCCAAAGATAGGCTGTATACCCCTAAACATTTTAAAAATAAAAACGACAGTTCAAAAATTTATCGCTATAAATCAGTGCTAATTCCTGGTGATTCGTCACAAAAACAAGAAAAACTCTGGGGTAAAACGATTAAAGACCCAAAAGATTTTAAATTCTTATCGTTAGGCCATCACGGCAGCAAGACAAGCAGCAGTGATTTTCTTTTAGATAAACTTTCAAATTTAAAAATAGCTTTCGTGCAGTCGCGAAAAAGTAAATTTAATCATCCACACAAAGAAACCGTAAAAAAGTTAAAAGCGCGGCATATTCCCCTTATCAGAACCGAAGACTGGGGAAACACCGCCATTGTCTTTTAAGAAAGACCTATTCAACAGGAATATAAATATCAAATTCTGAATTATCAGACTCAGGATCAAAACGATGATCGTAAACTTCAAGATCGGCGGCCATACGCAGTTTTTTGCCTGATTTCGGAAGCCACGATCCGTAAATGTAATTCATTGTAAAATCCACTTTTTCTAAAGCCCCTTTATGAGTAAACACCGCATACTCTCCGGCCGGAATAACTTTAGAAACCATTCCACTTGGAATTTCACCCACATCTGAAACTTTCACGCAGGCCATGTAATAACACTCATCGGGTGATTTTTTTTCATTTTGCGCCAGCGGCATACAAATGCCGTAGCTATTCTGATTCACAGGCTGTTTGATTTCGGCTTTACGACGTAAGAACTGACGCCACAAACGTGGCACGACAATATGGTTATTTTTTTCTGGAGATAAAATTGAAATCATCGGGCTACCCAGCCCGATCACGATGAACTCTTCGCAGGTTTTGAAAACAGGCTGCATATTAAATCCTTTGTACAAGTGATCTAGATAACCCATGGTGATTTTTGGTTTTGAAAAGATAGTGTGTGTTTTAGATCCGGTTTTTCGGTAATCGCCGGGTGTGATACCAAAGAAATTTTTAAAAGCGCGCGTGTAAGCTTCTTGAGATTCAAAACCGGCGCGCAAAGCAATATCGATAATACGTTTGTCGGTCTTTAAATCTTCGAGTGATTCCGAGAGTCTCCGCTTTCGGATATAGTCTTTCACCGTTTCACCCACTGCCGAGTTGAAAACCATCTGGAAATGCCAACGCGAAAAATTCGCCTTCTTGGCAATTTCATCCAGGGCAAGATTGTCATGCAAATGCGTTTCGATAAAGTCGATCGCATTTTGTATTTGATCCAAGAACGTCATTCGGGATCAATACTAACAACAAAAATAAATAGAGTTTTGATTTTTTGTGCGAATTTGAAGTACGCATCAAATAAAAAAAGCCTTCGTTTTAAGCGAAGGCTTTCGTAAATGCTGATTGATTAATCAATATTTAAATTTAAGAACTAGATTTTGTAAGGACGGTATTCCATTCCTAAATCTTTGGCTACTGGCTCGTAACATACGTACCCGCCGTAAACATTTAAACCTTTCATTAAAGGTTTAGATTTAGCAACAGCATCTTCAACACCCATAGCAGCGATCATTGAACCGTATTTTAACGTTACGTTAGTTAAAGCGTAAGTTGATGTACGAGGTACAACGCCTGGCATATTAGGTACGCAGTAATGGATTACTCCGTCTACTTCGTAAGTTGGGTTAGTGTGTGAAGTTGGGCGGCAAGTTTCAATACAACCACCTTGGTCAACCGCAACGTCTACAACTACTGAACCTTTTTTCATTCCTGAAACCATTTCTTTAGTAACTAAAGTTGGTGCTTTGTGACCAGTGATTAATACACCACCGATAACTAAGTCTGATTCAAGAACTGATTCTTCGATATTTTTTGCATTAGAGAATAAAGTTTGCGCGCGACCTTGGAAAATATCATCTAAGTACTCTAAACGAGCTGTTGATACGTCTAAGATTGTTACTTGAGCGCCTAAGCCTACAGCCATTTTAGCTGCGTTGGTTCCTACAACACCACCACCGATGATTGTTACTTTACCTGGCTTAACACCAGTTACGCCACCAAGTAAGATACCTTTACCAGCGTGGTCTTTTTGTAAGTAGAAAGCACCGATTTGAGTCGCCATACGACCAGCAACTTCAGACATCGGAGTTAATAATGGTAATGAACCATTTTCTAATTGGATAGTTTCGTAAGCGATCGCTTTAACTTTGCGCTCAGCTAATACTTTTGTAAGTTTCGGCTCAGCAGCTAAGTGTAAGTATGTGTACATGATTTGGTTTTCGCGCATTAATTCATATTCATCTGGAAGTGGTTCTTTCACTTTCATGATCATGTCAGCTTTAGCGTAAACTTCTTTTTTAGTGTCGATGATTTTTGCGCCGGCTTTTTCGTACTGCTCGTTCGAAATACCGCTGCCAAGACCTGCGTCTTTTTCAACGATCACTGTGTGACCTTCTTTAGTTAACTGTTTCGCACCCGCTTCAGTCATACCTACGCGGTTTTCGCTGATTTTGATTTCCTTAGGAACTCCGATAATCATTTTTATCTCCTGCGCGCTTGCAATCGCGACTTTTTAAGCTCAGACCCAGGGCCCTTGCTTGTTAATAAATTTGAGAGGCCTGAAAGTACCCGAGCCCTTTTAAAAGAGCAATTAATCTAATTTTTAGCGGTCTTGTGCTATGGAATTAATGCACAGTTTTATTGCAGATTTACGCCGTAATCGGTTTCTATTCGATTTTGCAGGTCTCGGTAATTCACGGGTTTAGTAAAATATCCCCTGGCGCCAAGGCTAAACGACTTCTGAATACTGGCTTCGTCGTCATAGGCACTCATCATAAAAACATCAATACTCGGAAACTTCTTTTTAACTTTTGAAAGCAATTCAAAGCCCGAAACTTCAGGCATATTGATATCAGTAAATAAAACTTCTAATCCGGGATGGCGTTCGGTGTGTTCAAAATAGTTCAGACATTCCTGTGCACTTTCAAAGAAGTGAAACTGAATTTCACCGCTTTGAATGGGCTTACGCAGTTTCATTTCATAAAGCACTCCCACACTTGATTCATCGTCAACCATTATTACATCAAGAGGTGGAAGCGCCGGATTCATGGAGTGGCCTCGGCGGTTAAAAACACATCCGGAAATTCAATAATCACTTCGGTGTATTCATTTTCTTTACTTAAAATATCAAAAGTTCCGCGATTTTTTTCGACCATTTGTTTAGCCACCCAAAGCCCAAGCCCTGTGCCTTCGCCGGGCGGTTTTGTCGTGTAAAATTCATCACACACATGCAGTAAATGATTTTGCGGAATACCTGTTCCGTTATCGCGAATACGAATCTGGCAGCGGGCGCGTTCGACGTGCAAATCAACTCTTAGTTCAGGAATAAAATTACCGTCACTGCGCTGTAATTTTTCACTTAAAGCATAAACCGCGTTATCAATAATGTTGATAAAAACTCTTTCAATGCCTGGCGAATCAATCAAGCTGACCTCGACTTGCGGGGTGATATGAATACTTTTTCTAAGTTTTGATTTTAGGTTAATATCATTTCGCGAACGTAAAAACACATCTAAGGCATGATTTAACAATGTCGAAACGTCAACTCGCTCAGGCATCATATTTTCTTCTTGGCGGGCCTGTTTAAGCATACTTGTAATAATGTCGTTAGCACGAACTCCGTATTGATAAATCATATCTAAAGCCCGTGCACGTGATTCTTTATCAATTTCAGTGCTCATTAATAATTCTGAGGCATTTATAATAATATTGAGCGGATTTTTTAATTCGTGGGCAATACCTAAAGTAATGCGCCCGATAGTGGCCAGCTTTTCCTGTGAAATTAATTGCATCGTGCGTTCTTGCACTAACTTTTCAAGATCTTCATTGTTCTTTTTTAATGTTTCTTCGACGTCCAATCTTCGGTATTCGGCACCAATACGAGCGGCGAAAAACTCTACAACAGAAGTCATTAATTCTAATTCTTTAAAGGGTCGGTCATCCATCACGACCAGTAAACCTAATAGCTCGCCATCGGGTGAAAAAAATGGTGACCCCATATAAGATTGGGCGTTCATATCTTTTAACATTTGATCGCGAGGAAACTGGTCTTGCACATTGGCGCTGTAACAATTCACCCGTGTTCCGCACAAGACATCAGTACACGGCGTGCCTTCGAGGTCATAGATCACGTTGTCGATAAATTTTCCGTCTGAATAAAGATAATCTGTTTGAACACTTTTTTCGAGCGGCTTTACCGCATGTCCGACCATTACATATTTAACATCTAAAGCATTAGCTAACCGGTGAATCAGTTCGCGGATATATTCTTTTCCTGACAGCAGTTGATCGACATTGTAAATACCACGAATGACTTCTAAAACATCTCTGTTGGCGTCCATAAAGAACCTCCACAGAATATTTTAGCTGTGACGCTCAGTTGTAATCTATAGTTTTCTCTACAGTTTTTTATACAGGTCTTCGTCAAAGCCAAAGCATAACACTTTACTGCCTGACTCTAAAATCGGTCTCTTGATAGCCGAGCTGTTTTTTAACAATAAGTTGATTTGCTCACTGCGACTTGCAGCCTCAAATTCGTCTTTGATCTTACGAAAAGTGGGGCCTTTTTTATTGGCTGGTAAATCTCCAAAAACTTTTTCCCAGCGTTTAAGATCATCTGCTGTTGGCGGTGTTTTTTTGAAATCAACGAAATCGTAGTCAATTTTCTTTTTCTCTAAAGCTTGGCGTGCTTTTTTAACCGTGTCGCAATTAGGAATTCCGTACATTTTATATTTCATAATAAACCTTATCTTTACCCTTTATGAAAACATTTTCGGTTGAACCACAGAAATTGAAGCAGGAATTTTCTTTTTCGGAGCGTTCTTCTTACTCCACTGAAACTTTTTAAAGTTCACTGTACCCGTATCAGAAAACTGAATGCCTTCTTTTTTTAAAAGTTTTTTCTGTGTTTTGTATTCTTTAGTAAATTTACGAAAAGAAATCTTACCCTGCGAATTAATCACCCGTTGCCAAGGCAGTTTATATTTTTTCGAACACGCATGTAAAATCCAGGCCACACCCCGTGAACCACCGGCGTTACCAGAAATCTTCGCAATTTGTCCGTAAGTCGCAACCTTACCGCGCGGGATTTTTTTAACCATCTTAATCACCGCCTTGGTAAACGGCGTATTTTCATTAACTTTTTTAAAAGCCATAAGATTATTCGAAATGACCGTTTAGTTTTTGATTTCGTAATTCAAAACCAAGCTTAATACGCACGTCATGCCCGTCTGATAAAGGCGGGATTTCGTTTTCGGCAAACCAGCCGATTTCGCTTGTTTCTTCTGATGTTGTGGGTGTTCCGCCGACGAGTTCGCCGCGGTAACAAACGTGGCAGAATTCGTTATCTTTCCAAGGGTAGTTTTTATATTCGTAACATTGCGAACTAAATACACCTAAAAGGCCGGTGATTTTAACTACGTAACCCGACTCTTCAAAACATTCACGGGCGGCGCACTGAGCTGGCGTTTCGCCAAGATCTTGCTTGCCACCGGGTAAACACCAAAAACCGTTATCAGTGCGTTTTACGAGTAAAACTTTATTTTCAGAATTTAAAACAAAGACATCAGCTGCAGGGCTTAGCTTCGTTCCCATTTTTAGCCTACGCTCCATTGAGAGAACTTTTTCATCTCAGAAGATACGTCAGCGCCTAATTCTACGAAACGGTAACTTTGTGGTTGTGATACGATTTTACGAACTAATTTATTCATAATATCATGACCCGCTTTATGTAAAATTAAGTGACCCATTAATGGCATCTCTAAAGTGACTAAATCACCTAAAGCATCTAATACTTTATGACGAACAAATTCATCTTTATAACGTAAACCATCCGGGTTAATCACTTTTGTATCATCTAAAACAATACAGTTATCAAGTGATCCGCCTTTAGCAAGACCTGAAGCTTTTAACTGCTCAACATCTTTTAAAAAACCAAATGTTCTGGCTGGTGCGATTTCACGAGCGAAAGACTGCTCAGTGATTTCCATATCAATTGTTTCTTTACCAATCACTGGGTGTGGAAAATCAATAGTCACTGCCACTCGTAATCCGTGGTACGGAAGCACGTAAGCATGTTTGTCACCTTCAGAATAACTGATCGGTTCTGTGATGTAGCAGTATTTACGGGGTTCATCTAATTCGATAAGTTCTGCGTTCATTAAAGCTTGTGTGAAATAAATTGAACTTCCATCACAGATCGGAATTTCGGGGCCATCAAGCTCGATATAGATATTATCAATTCTTAAAGCTGATAAAGACGAAACGCAGTGTTCGATGGTAGCTACTTTAAAAATATCACCGCCAACGACTGTTTGGTAACTCACCGCTTGCACGTTTGTCGCTGATACTTTTAAAAAAGGTTTTCCCGGAAGATCGGCGCGAATAAAATAAACACCCGTATTTGCCGGTGCTGGTTTAAAACGTAATGTGCAGATTTCACCCGAGTGAATACCTACACCTTTAACTTCTACCGTTTTACGAATTGTCTTTTGAAAAAACATCTAAATCCTTTGCATACTGGGTCAACATTCTTCCGCGCGGAGTTTTTTGAATTAAACCTTCTTGGATTAAGAATGGTTCGTAAACTTCTTCTAAAGTTTCGCGGTCTTCACCTAAAGCAGCGGCCATAGTTTCAATACCTACAGGTCCACCCTCGTATTTTTCAGCCATTAATTTTAATATACGACGGTCCATATCGTCTAGCCCGTGCTTATCTACACCTAATTGATCAAGCGCATACAAAGCAATTTTTTGTGTAACCGTGCCGTCCCCTTTAACTTGGGCATAATCACGAACACGTTTAAGAAGACGATTTGCCACACGAGGTGTACCGCGTGCACGGCGAGCGATTTCCTCAGCGCCATTAGGTTCCATTTGTAAATCCAATAAACCTGCTGAACGCATAAGAATTTGTTTAAGCGCATTTTTATCATAGAACTGAAGACGTTCTTGAATACCAAAACGATCACGGAATGGATTATCTAATAAACCTGCACGTGTCGTAGCGCCAATTAAAGTAAATGGCGCTAATTGAAATTTCATCGACATCGCGCCCAAGCCTTCGCCGGTAACGATATCGATGTAATAATCTTCCATCGCTGTATAAAGGTACTCTTCAATTGAAGTGTGTAAACGATGAATCTCGTCGATAAATAAAATTGAATAAGGCTTTAACGAAGTTAGAATCGCCGCTAAATCCCCTTTTTTATCAATCGCCGGAGCTGACGTAATTTTAATTTCTACATTTAATTCATGCGCGATGATTTGCGCTAAAGTCGTCTTACCTAATCCCGGAGGACCAAATAATAACGTGTGATCTAAAGGTTCTTGGCGGTTTTTAGCCGCTTGCAAAAACACTTTAATTTTTTCTTTAACATCATCCTGACCCGGAAACTCTTCGAATTTTTGCGGACGAAGTTTATTTTCCCACTTTGTTTCTGTTTCAAATTGGCCAGATTCAATAATTCTAGTCATGCTACAGTTGTCCTGAAAGCTTTTGCAAACCTTGGCGCACACCTTCTTCAAGGGTTGCCGTAGGTGGAACTGATTCAATAAATTGATCTACTAAATTAGATTTAAAACCTAAATTCACTAACGCCGAAGCAATTTGTCTATGTGTTTCAGGTTTTGCTTTGCTACCCGCTTTACCTTTCGTTTCGATAATCACAAGCTTACCTTGTAAAGTCAGAACGATTTGCTCAGCTGTTTTTTTACCGATCTTAGGTAAACCTGATAAAGCTTTCGCATCACCCGCTTCAATCCACGCCTGAATCTGTTGCATTGGTGCCCCTGACATCGCCGTTAAGGCCATCTTTGGGCCAATGCCATTTACTTTTAATAATTGCATGAAGAATTCTTTTTCAGGTTTTGTTAAAAAACCAAAAAGTGTAAACGCATCTTCACGAACATGAGAATAAATCCATAACGGAAGTTTTTGGCCAATTAAAACCTGAGCGTCAGCTAAAGTTTGAGTTGTTGTCAGCACTTCGTAGCCAACACCATTAACCGTTAAAATTAAATTGTCGGTTGTGACATCAAATACTGTGCCTTCTAAAAATCCGATCATGCTGTCATCTCCCGTTTTTTCGAAATTGTTTTTTTAAGCGCGGCAAAACGCAGTTGTGTAGCATGAAAACACGCCATCGCCAAGGCATCCGAAGCATCAAGTGATTTTACCGGCGGAAGTTTTAAAAGATTTTGCACCACTAAGCGCACATGCTCTTTTTCGGCTCCCCCGTTACCCGTGATTCCTTTTTTAACAACGCGAGTGGCGTATTCGTGAACTTCACAGCCAGCTATTAAAGCTTCGTAAAGCACCACGCCACGTGCATGCCCCAGCTTAAAAGCTGAGTCTGCATTTTTACCTAAAAAGATTTTTTCTAAAGACACATGATCTGGCTTATAACTTTTCATCAGATCACGAACACCTTCGCCGATTTCAAGTAGTCTTGTACTTAAGTTTTCTTCGGCATTAAATTTAAGAACGCCGTACTCAAGAGCTTTCATCACAAGCGGTTGTGTGCTTGAAACTTCAAGCGCTGCGAAACCTAAAAATCTTGATCCGGGGTCAATTCCTAAAATAATCATCTCGATATTTATTCAACACTAAACCCCTTGCAGCGCCAACAATATAATGCCAGAATTAAAGCCAGATGACACAAGATGGAATGCCTAAAAAAGACCAGAAAGATTCTCTAGCGATAAAGAGAATTGAAAGCTTACAAGCTGAGCTTGAGCAAAATCCACGCTCTCTTTCTTTTCCCCAATTGGCTGATCTTTACTTAGAAAAAGACATGGTCGATGAAGCCTACGATGTGCTTCAAAAAGGTTTACATTTTCATCCGAATTCTGTGAGCGGAATGCTGATTCTGACTCGTATTTTAAAAACAAGAAACCATTTTCCGGAAGCCGAAGCTTTACTTAACAAATCGATCCGTTTAGCTCCGCAAAACTGGCAAGCCTATTTAATGCGTGCTGATCTTTACGTGCGCACGGGAAAACATAAAGCAGCCCTTGAAGACTTTAAAAAAGTGTTGATGTTCAACTCAACTCACCCGGTGGCGCGTAAAGCTGTGGCAAAGTTAGAGATGATCACAGCTGATCAAGATATTGATGCCGATGCTGAATTTTCGGTCCAACCGCTGCAAAAAATGGCGGAAATTCCAGAACCTAAACCCACAGAGCCTGAGACCGCACCGTTTGGACAAATCTCTCCCAAATTAGAGCGTATTTTATCAGTGATTGATGCATTTACTATGCGCCAGGATTACGCCAAAGCTCTTAAATTGCTTTATGAATGCAAATCTGAGTTTGGAGCTCATCCTGAAATCGAAGATCGTTTATTAAAGCTTTCACAGTACGAAACTGCTGAAAAAATACGCCCAAAAACAGAGACCAAAATCTCTGAATCTAAAAAAGCTCTGATCATCGAGAAAAAGCAAAAAGCTTTAGAATTATTGCTGCGCAGAATAATGAAGATGCAAAACGAGCGATTAGTTCACAACTAGTCCGTAAACAGTTATATTTATTCAATAAATTCATTATTGGAGTAAGTATGTACGAAACGGCAGATTTTAGAAAAAACTTAAAAATCATGGTTGAAGGCTCACCTTATGTGATCGTTGATTTCCAACACGTTAAACCAGGAAAAGGAAATCAGTTCTCTAGAACTAAACTAAGAAACTTATTAACTGGTCAAAACTTAGAGCGCACTTTCAAGTCTGGCGAAAAATTCGAAGTACCTGATGTTCAAAACATCGAGATGACTTTCTTATACAAAGACGACAACGGTTACAATTTCATGAATCAAGCAAACTACGAACAAATTTGCATGATGGAACACGAAATCGGCGATGCTAAAAATTACTTAATCGAAAACTTAAACGTATTCATTACTATCTATAATGAAAAACCAGTGAACGTTGAGGTTCCTAAAGCTGTTAATATGAAAGTGGCACAAACTGAACCTGGTATCAAAGGTGACCGTGTAACTGGAGCTACAAAACAAGCTACTATGGAAACTGGATTAGTTGTTAACGTTCCTCTTCATATCAATGAAGGCGACATCTTAAGAATTGATTCTACAGAAGACGCTTACGTAGAGCGCGTGAGCCAAAAGTAATTAGCTAACGATTAGCTAATTTTGCAAGACAGGGAACGGTTTTGGCAGGAACGAACAGCCTAGAAATTGAAATTCACAATTACTTTCAAGAAGGCACCTCGACCGAGTATGTCAGCCGCGAACTAGTCGCAAAATACGAAAAAATGGAAGTCCTAAGCCCTTCAGAGATTGAAGGGCTTTCGCATTTCTTGATCACCTGCGGACGCTTTGATTTATTAAAAAAACTTTACGTCAAATGTGTTCAGCGCGGAAAAATCGGTTCATTTCCGGTAGGCTTTTTAATCGAAGCTTTAACAAAACAACATAAACCCGTGACCGATCGTGCGATGAATGTCTGTGAAGAAATCATCGACAAGCAGCCTTTTGAATCGACAGCTTTACAGCAACCCTTTGTTAAAACTTTCTCTGTGCAAGTTGCTAAAGAACTTAAAGAGATTCAAAAAAATTACACCGAAGAACGCTTACGCCAAAAAACACGTTTGATTGAACAACTTAATCACTACCGTACGGCGCAATTACAAGAACAAGAAGAAGCAGTTCTTCAACAGTTAACTAAACTTTACCCGCAAGATTTAGAAATCGGATTATTAAAACAAGCCCACCTTGAGAAAAAAGCCGACGATATCTTAGAGCGAGTTATTTCAAAGCGTGTTATTGCAAAACCAAAAACAAGTATTGATAAAGCCAATACCAGTGAAGAGTTTTTAAAAGACATGCATGATAATATTTTAAAAATCGCTGATGACTTATCACATAACCAGCCCGATCAGCTTTACAACTTAGCGATTTTAGCTTTTCAATTTGAACTTTTCGAAGCCTGCTTAAAGGTTTTAGAAAAAGCTCCTGAAACATCAGCCCGAGACTGGCTGCGTGCTGAAGCTTTACTTGAAGCCGGCAAATATTTAGAACTTATTCACTTGGTTGAATACTTAGAAGCTAAAGAAACTAATAGCACTGAAACTCCGTTTGGAGCTACTTACTTAAAAGCGATCGCTTATCACGGTCTTGGTAAAAAAGACCTAGCCATTCGTTTAATGGAAAGTATCTTACAAATTGTTCCGTACTATCGTTCTGCTGAAGCCTTGTTAGTGGAGTGGAAATCGTGAAGAAATCCACCAAAGTTAGCCTGGCTTTAACGCCGGCTATTTCATTAATTCTTTTAGGCGTTTTATGGGTGACCACGATTAAACCGTGGGTCTTAAAAACCGCAAAAGACCAAATTCCGCGGGTCAATAAAATGCAAGACATGGTTCATATTGATGTGGGCCATATTGATTTTTCTTTAATTAAACTTCAGGCCTACGCCAATGACGTCAGCGTCACATTAAATAAAGATGTCAGCAACACTGTGACAGTTCCGCGCGTGCGCGTACAGATTGATCCGTTTAATTTACTGATTGGTCAGTTAAATGTTTCATATCTTCGTTTTGACGATGCCAAAATTAATTTAAACGAAACGATTTTAAATCTAACACCTAAAAGTGATAATAAAGAGATTGATTTAAAGCCATTATTTAAGTGGTTACCCAAAATTCCATTAGAAAAAATCGTGATCAACGACACGCTCTTAATGTTTGATATTCAAAGCCAAAAAGCAAAGCTTAGATCAAATATCGATCTTTTAACGGTCGCTAATCATAAAAAAAGCCTTTTAGCTTCGATCACCGATTCAGAACATGAACTGATTACTAAAAATATTTCTAAAATCACCGGCGCTTCTGTTCGCGTAGGTGGCCAGGCTGAATTATCAGAAAACAAGTTAGAAATTTATAAGCTCACGGCACGGGTTGAAAATTCAGCGGTGACAACAAGTGGTGTTTTAAATAATTTTAAATACGCCCTGATTAAACCTGAATTCAGCGTAAAAACTAACGGCTCGTTGATTTTTGAAAACTTAAAACCATTTTATTATTTCTTTGATGTTTCAAATAAACGCTTACCGCAGATTTTAGGTCAGCTTAAATTCACCGGCGAAGTTAAAGGTGTGGGCTTTACACAAAACTCAGGCAACGTTTCTTTACAAACAGAAAACCTACAGTTTGATTTTATCAAGTTCGGTAATGCGAACATTAAAATGAACTTAAAAAACAATTCTGTGGCTTTTGACCAAATTCAGTTAAACCACCCGTCAGGTCTTGCCAGTCTTTCTGGTTTTGAATTCGCGCAAGAAAAACCTTACAAATTTAAAAGTAAAGTTCAAGTGAGCCAGTTTAACTTACAAAAACTTTTCGGCTCATTAGAACAAAAAAATATTCCGGCAGATTTAGACGCTTCAGTTCTTGGAAATTGTAACGGCCAGTTTTTACCTCTTGAAGTTCACTGTGATTCAAAAATCATCGCTGAAAATGTCTGGGTTAAATCAGATATTAAAAATAAAAACTATATTGTTCAGGTAAAAAAAGCCCTGTTAAACGCTAAAGTAAACTTAGATACAAAAGGCGTTACCTTCGATACGCAAGCTAAGCTTAATACATCTGATTTCACTGGAGCTGGTAAAGTCGACTTTGAAAACGGCTTTGATATGAAGTTTAAATCAAATGGTTTTGAATTAGGCCACATTGATAATCTGGCTAATTTAAACATGAAAGGTTTAATCTCAGGAGAACTGACCACTTCAGGTAACGCTTCGTACGGGATTATCAACGCTAAATTAAACGGTAAAAACTTTGAGATTGATAAATTTCACTTAGGTAATATTACGGCAGATTTAAGCTACAAAGACGGCGAAATGTTTTTAAAAAACATCGGCGGCGAAATGGAACAAAGTTTATATAGCGGAGACTTAGCTTTAAACTTTAAAAATTCAAGCCTTAAAGGTGAAGTTAGACTTCCGCGCCTTTACGGTAAAAGTGTTATTTCTATCTTAAAAGACCGTTTTTACCTGCCATTTACCTTAACGGGTTTAGGAAAAGGTGAAATGACTTTTTCTGGCCCTTTTGATTTCTGGAAAATGAAATATCACTTAAACGCGGAATTAAACCGCGGCGCTATTGCTGATGAATCATTTAACCAGTTAACGGCAAACCTTACTGCTAATGGTGATAAAGTTAATTTTGACCGCGTGATTTTAACTAAACCTTCGGGCCAGGTTAATGTTGGTGGTCATATCAATACACAAAATTCAGAACCCCGCTTTAATTTAGATATTGGTTCACAGAATTTACGCGCTGAAGAAGTTGATCACTTTATCGGACTATTACCAAAATCAACGGGGTTATTAGCTGTCACAGGTAAAGTTGTTGATACGATTGATAAAATTCAGGTGCAAGGCCAGGCCTCACTTCGTGATTTTACAATCGAAGGCCAATCCCTTCTATCAAGCCAAGGTGATTTTGTAATTAGCCGAAACTTCTTAAGCTTTAACGGTCAGGTCTTTGGCCGCCAGGCGCAAGCTGCTGTGCAAATTCCGTTTAATGAAAAATATGAGTTTTTATTTAAAGCGCAATTACGTGATTTAAATCCGCTTAATTTCTTACCGCTTATTAAAATCCCACCACCGGCGGTAGATACAACAGCCTTGCTTACAGCTGAAGTTGATTTGCGCGCGCCACAAATGGATCTGTCACGCTTAAAAGGTTCAGTGAAGTTAAATAACTTTTTACTGGCTAGAAGTAATCAAACATTAAAATTACAAAAACCGAGCGAGATCATTTTTAATTCCGGTTTAAAATCACTTTCGCCGATCAGCCTGCGTGGTACCGATCAAAGCCTTGATGTTACTCAGCATGGCCAGGTGATTAATTTTAACGGTAAATTATTAGCGCGCCCTTTTCAGTTTTTAGTTCCGGCTTTAGAAAACTTAAACGGTCAGCTTGAGTTTGATTTCGGTGTTAACTTAAATGCGAGCAAACTTTCATTAGCCGGCGATGGATCACTTAAAAATGGCCTTGTGCAATTAAAAGGTTTTCCGTACCCGATTAAAGAGATCAATGCGATTTTAGATTTTTCTCAAAGTAAACTTATCATTTCAAGCGTGAATGCCCAGCTGAACCAATCCCCAGTGACAGGTTATGGTTATGTGAATTTCTTAGGCTCGCAAAATATTGATGTTAATATTCAGGCTGAAAGCACGCACGTTGATTTAGAGTTTCCACCACAAATGCAGACGTCAGGCCAAGTTAAAGTTAAAATCTCGGGCAATTGGATGCCGTACACGCTTAAGATTGATTACAACATCGATCAAGGCTTAGTCACAAAAGAATTCACCGGTGGCGCTGAGGATATGAAGTTAACGCTGGCTCCAAGCCGTTACCTTCCGCCGCAGCAGTTAAACCAGCAAAGTCCGACTTTGTTACTTGATGTAAACCCAAAATTTCCTAAAGGCATTATTATTAAAAATTCGATCCTTGAAGGAACAGCTACAGGTGAATTACGTATTACCGGCTCACCAGAGATTCCGATTATCACAGGCCGTGTTGATATCGTTCCGGGGTCTAAATTATTCTTTAAAGATAAACCTTTTGATATTCAAACAGGTTTTGTCATCTTTAACCCGGGCGATCAAAAATCGGCCGATATTAATCCCGAAATTTTTATGAACGCGAGCTCACGCGTAAGCGATTACGATATTAACCTACTGATTTCAGGACAGGCTAAAACACTGGCGATTAAGCCAACATCACAACCACCTTTAAGCGAAAATGATATTTTCTCGTTGTTAGCTTTAGGTTTTACGTCTTCAAATCAGGATCAAAACCTAACCTCAGATACCCAGCAAAAACAAACCGGTATCGAGGTTCTGGCGACAATTACGAATCAGTCTAAATTCAATAAGCAGATTCAAGAAAAACTGGGCTTAAACGTGCAAATTGCACCTTCTGTGGATTCAACGAAAAATATCGCTGTTCCTAAAGTTGTTGTGAGTAAAAAGCTAAGCAAAAAAGTGAACGCTTCATACTCTAGACCGTTGACTGGATCGCAACAAAGTAATGAAGTAAAATTACAATGGCTGTTTCATCCGGATTATTCACTGAACTTGAATTATCAAAATCAGACAGATACGAACGAATCAGGCATTATTCAAAATAATGAAAACGACACTGGTAACTACGGGATTGATCTTGAGTATAAAAAGGAATTTAAATAGTGAAAGTTAAAAACTTACTATGCTCTTTATTATTCTTTGTAATCGCAAGCCCTGCGCTCGCGCAGACGACGTATCCGGCGTTTAATCTTAAAGATTGGCCACCGGATATTATTACGCCTTTAACGAAAAAATACCCGGCACTCTTGCAAAAATCGTTTACGCAAGAAGATCTTTCGCAACTTATAAAAGATATTCACGGTGAACTTAATTTTAACCAGCTTAAAGTCGTCGAAAAAGACGGTGAACTTTTCTTAGTCGGAACCTTAAGTTCTAAAGTTGAAACGATTAAATTTAACGGACTTGAAGAAATCGACGAAGAAGATGCTTTAGAAATATTAGCCGTTAATCTTTCAGAAGCTCAGGATGAAAATAAAGTCGCTGCCGGCGTAGAACGTTTAACAAATTATTTTAGAAATTTTGGTTACCGTAAGGCCCATATCACTTCGCGCATTGTAAATAAGGGCACAACGGCTCGCGATCTGGTCATTGATTTGAACTTAGGTAAAATCACAGAAATTCACGCTATTAAAATCGAAGGTTTACCAAAAGCAGAAATTATTAGTATCGAACGTGATTTTACCTGGAACGGAAAAGGCAAAATTTTATCTGATGAAAATTTAAAAACCGTAAACCGTTCACTGAGAAAATCGTTGAACACCCATGGATATTACCTGGTTAATATACCGTCACCTTCAATTGCTTTCAGTGCTGATGAGCAAAAAGCCAGTTTGAATTTTAAACTTATTCCGCAGCCAAAATATAAAATCGAACTGACTGGCCAACAGTACCAAAGAAAAGAAGCTACAGAACTTTCAATTACTAAGCCGGTTTTACTCAATGAAGTTTTAAAGCTGGATGAATATGTGGCCAGTGAACCTAATTTTGGTTCAGACTTAGCTGAAAAAATTCGTTTGTATTATTTATCAGAGGGCTTTGCCCACTGCGAAGTTCCTTATTACGACCGTAAAGAAGGCGACGTCACGATTTTAACTTTGAATATCAACGAAGGCCCACTGGTTAAAATTGACCGTATCGCAGTGACCGGTAATATTTCACGTCCTGAAAAATTTTACGTTGAAACATTTAAAAATCTTTCTTCAACTAAAACCCAAAAAAATGTTCTTATTCAGGCCGATATCGAACAGGCCGCTAAAAATTTAATTACTTATCTTCAAAACGAAGGTTACGTGAACGCTAAACTTTCGCGTATTCAAGTAGGCACTGAAAACAGACGTTCAAATAAAGCTTTAGTCGTTTTACAAATCGAAGAAGGCCCGCAGGCCACGATTGATAAAATCACAGTCACCGGAAACCACTTTTTCTCGACGGAAAAGATCAATGAAGTTTTAGGTTTAAAACCTGGGCAAAGACTAAGTCTTGTTGAACTTGAAACAGCGATTAATAATTTAAAAACATTTTACGCTGATAATGGTTTTATTGAATCTAAACTTTTATCAGAAAATAAAGATTTAATTCAGTATTCAGACAGTTTAACTGAAGCTTCTTTACGCTTTGATATCTTTGAAGGCCCGCAAATTCGTGTCGGTTCTATCTTGATCGAAGGTAATGATATGACCCATGCAAAACTAATTCTTACCGAGTTAGATTTTAAAGTGGGCGAATTATTAACTCCGGCTAAGATTGATGAATCGACAACCCGCTTACAACGTACCGGTCACTTTTCAACAATTGAAATTTACACTCTTGAAGCAAACACTGGAGTACAAGAACGAACTGTTGTGGTTCGCCTGAATGAGCGTAAGCCCGGTGTGGGCACTTTAGGTATTGGTTTTACCAATGAAAACAATGTCACTGTGCACGGATTTGCCGGTATCGCCTATCGTAATATCGGTGGCTGGGGCCGTGGAGCTTCGTTACGTGGTGAGGTTAAGTACAACCCGTCTGTTATTAAATTCGCAGAGTATAAAGCGACTGCCGGATACCTTGAGCCTTATTTATTTGATACACGTTTACGTTTTCGTCTTAACTACACCACAGCCCGTGATGTGTCAGATTTAAGTATCAGAAAAGTAACGATCACGAATCAAACAGTATGGTCTTTAGAACAGGATTTCACATCGCATTTAACGGGAATTTACGAAATTCTAAACGTTTCAAATTACGTTGATAAAGGGATCACCCGCCAAGACGAAATTGACAACGGTTATTCTAGAGAAGACTTAGTGATTTCAACAACGGGTCCAACGATTGATCTTGATTACCGCGATAATATTTTAAATCCGACCGACGGCCATTGGACACGTCTGACTTTAGAATATTCAGCCGATGCGATCGGAAATCACAACGTCGATGATTTCTACCGCGCAACCGGCCAGTTTACGCTATACACGCCACTCTGGGAAGAACAGGGTTTAGTGTGGGTTAACTCGTACCGCGCAGGGTATGTTAAAACTCTAGGCAACCACGAATTTGGTGTTCCGTTTGATAAAAAAGGTTTTATCTTAGGAGGCCGTTCGACGATTCGTGGTTTTGAATCGAGCGAGTTTTTCCCAACAACAAATAAACAGCTTCCGGCGAGCTATAAATTAGACAATTATTCAGTTTTTCAATTAATCAAATCTGAGTTCAGATTTCCACTTTTTGGCTCTGAAAACTTAATGGGCGCTGTGTTTTACGACGGCGGTGAAGTGATTGTTGATCATATTTCATTCGATGACCGCTACCGCGATGCTGCAGGAGTAGGCTTACGCTACAATACTCCGGTAGGACCTCTTAATTTAGAATATGCCCGAAAGCTCGACAGAAAGAGCTACGAGTCAGAAGGGGCTTTTCATTTGTCAGTAGGCGTCTTCTAAGTTACGTTTTCAGGGTTGATTAACCTATGAAAAACTAAGGAGACACCCTATGCGTCAACACAATGTACGTGTTTACCCGTCTAAAGAAAAACTTGAACGCCGCGACCAACTAGCTTGGAAAATGGCTGAAATCTGCACTGATAACGCTCCAATCAAAGAAGACGTTATCGACATGGTTATTAACCGTATCATCGACAATGCCTCTGTTGCGATTGCTTCTGCTAACCGTCACCCGGTAGCTTCAGCTCGTGCAATGGCTTTAGCTCACCCTCGCGCTGGTGGTGCTACTGTATTCGGTATGCCGAATGACCAAAAATTTTCTTGTGAATGGGCTGCATGGGCTAACGGAACTGCGGTTCGTGAATTAGATTACCATGATACTTTCTTAGCGGCTGATTACTCTCACCCAGGTGATAACATTCCACCAATCTTAGCGGTGGCTCAACAAACTGGTAAAAACGGTAAAGAGTTATTAAAAGCGATCGTTGCTGGTTACGAATTACACGTAGACTTAGTAAAAGGTATTTGCTTACACAAACACAAAAAAGATCATATCGCTCACTTATGCCCTGCTTCTGCCGGTGGTATCGGTACATTATTAGGTTTACCAACTGAAACTGTATTCCAAGCTATCCAGCAAGCGGTTCACGTTTCTTTCAACACTCGTCAATCTCGTAAAGGCGAAATCTCTTCTTGGAAAGCTTATGCTCCTGCTCACGCTGGTAAATTAGCTATTGAAGCTGTTGACCGTTGCATGAGAGGCGAAGGCGCTCCATCTCCGATCTACGAAGGTGAAGATTCAGTTATCGCTTACATGTTAGATGGTAAAGACGGCAAATACGTTGTTCCACTTCCAGAAGTTGGCGAAGAAAAACGCGCGATCTTAGAAACATACACTAAAGAGCACTCTGCTGAATACCAATCACAAGCGTTAATCGATTTAGCAGCTCGTATGAAATCTAAAATTTCAAACTTTGATGATGTTAAATCTATCGTGATTCATACATCACACCACACTCACTACGTTATCGGTACTGGTGCTAACGATCCACAAAAAATGGATCCTAAAGCTTCTCGTGAGACACTTGATCACTCGATCATGTACATCTTCGCTGTGGCTTTACAAGATGGCACTTGGCACCATGTTGATTCATACACTCCAGAGCGCGCTCAACGTGCTGACACAGTTCGTTTATGGCACAAGATTTCAACTCTTGAAGATCCTAAATGGACAGCGGCTTACCACGACATGGATCCGAACAAAAAAATGTTCGGTGGCCGCGTAGAAATCACTATGAACGATGGTACAAAAATCGTTGATGAATTAGGTGTTGCTAATGCGCATCCA
>CBINGM010000020.1:0-35672 GCA_966250225.1 uncultured Pseudobdellovibrio sp.
TAGCTGATGGTTATGCCCGCCGTAAAGAGTACGGAAAAGCCATTGATATCTTAACTCAGTTCTACCAACAAGAGCCGAATAAACCAGATTCATACCAAGTGACATTACGTATTTTACGTAACATCAATGATCAGATGAAAGAATACTCTTCAAAAGATGATTTTGAAAAAGTTCTTAAAACTTACAAAAAATATTCAGACACTTGGTTAAAAACACAACCACGCATTGATACAAATTTTTACGTAGCTAAAGCTTATCAATCAGCAGGTTCGTACAACACAGCTTTAAAACAGTACGATAAAGTTCGTAAACAAATCAGTTTATTAGGTGATGATGCCATTTCAAATGCCATTCGCACTAATCAAGATGTGCCGACTGAAGATGTGATCAACTTAATGCAAGCGCAATGTTTGTATGAAGATGGCCGTTTTCAAGAGTCGTATGAAAAAATGCAAAGCATTCAAAATCCAGATGCGTTATCGGCGCAAGATCAGATTAACCGCGTTCACTACGCCGCTTTATTATACGAGAAAAAAGGCGAACTAAACGCAGCGGTTCGTTATTTATCTGAATTAACTAAGATTTGGAAAGATAAAGCTGAATTATTAGCGCCAAGCATGATTCACTTAGCTGATTTAGAAATCAAACGTAAACAGCCGGAATTAGCGATCGAGCAATTATCAGATCTTATTAACAGTAAGGTATCTGATAAATTCAAATTAGAAGCTTATAAAAAGTTATCTGATGTGGCGATGAACGAGAAAAAAACAGACTTAGCGATTAAAACAATCTCTGATTTGTTGCAAAAATTTGAAAGTAAAGAGGCTTTGGCTTCTTACAGATATAAATTAGGCGAATTGTACTTTAACCAAGGTGAAATGAAAAAAGCCAAAGATATCTGGGAAGATATTAAAGGCAAAGAATCAAACTTCTGGAGCCAGCTTGCGCAGAACAAAATGCGTGATTCTAGTTGGAATGAAGAAAATAAAAAATATTTAAAACGTATTCCAGCAATGTCGAAGTCTGAAAACGCGGAGGATGCAAAATGAGTTTTGCTGAATTTAATTCAGTGAACTGCAGTTCACAAACGATGATCAACTTAATGGTACAACTTGGTAACCCGGCGATCGGTCAATATAAGACCGTAGTTATTTCTGGTGCTGCGGGTTCCGGCCGTAAAACATTAGCGTTACATTTAAAGAAAATGTATGGCACTTTTGCTTCTTACGAAATCGTTGAATCGGCTGAATTATCAATTATTGAAGATCATAAAATTTATATTTGCCAAGACATGGTTGATGTAAAAACTGACAAAGATATTTTGGTGATTCAAATGCCGTCTTTATCTGAAAGAAAAGAAGATTTAATCGCTTTAGCTGAATTTCATATTCAGGTTCACGCTTTAATGAATGGTAAAGGCAAAATTTTAATCTCTGAAAAAGCCAAAGAAAAAATCTTAGCTTACGGCTGGCCGGGCGAATTTCCAGAGCTAGAGCGCGTGATGGAGCAAGCAGTAAATTCTTGCGAGAAAAACGTGATCGAACCTGAAGACTTAGCGTTAACAGAAGTTAACCGTGATTTGCAGTTTTCAGTGGGTTTAAAATTAGAAAACGTAGAGCGCCAGTACATTTTGCAGACGTTATTTTTTGCTCAGCAAAATAGAACTAAAGCGGCTGAGATTCTTGGAATTTCTATTCGTACTTTAAGAAATAAATTAAACCAATATCGCCAGGAGGGTTACCTATGAGTAGTAAGTTGTTCGATTCAACGACAGATGCTCTTGCAACTTCGATCCGCATGCGCCAAATCAGACATAACGTGACAGCAAGTAATATTGCTAATCACGAAACACCTGGTTACAAAGCGCAAAAAGTGGAGTTTGAAGAAGCTTTAGCAAAATCTCTAGAGCTTGGCGGAACAGATGGCGGAGCACTTCCTGTGACCGCTGAAGTTTACGATAACCCAGAAGCTGCTGTGAATAACGATGGCAATACGGTTGATATGGAAAAAGAGATGTCTGCTTTAGCGGAAAACTCGATTTTGTATAAGTCGGCTTTGCAATTAATTAATAAAAAAATGGCCGCCCTGAAATACGCGATTGGCGGAGGTAACTAATGTCAGATTTTTTATCGGGCTTTAGAATTAGCGGAAGTGGTATGGCTGCGCAACGCACGCGCATGAATACGATTTCTTCGAACATTGCCAATATTAATACGACGAAAACTCCTGAAGGTGGCCCGTACCGCCGTAAAGACGTGGTTTTCGAGGCGATGCCAGACGGTAAGACGTTTGGTGATATCGTTGGGGTTAATGATCCGACAAAAGATTTTAGCCGGGTCCAGGTCACTGACGTAGTGTACGATAAACGCGGTCCTATCATGAAATATGAGCCGGGCCACGCTGATGCCAACGAAGAGGGTTTTGTAGCTTATCCAAATATCAACTTGATGGAAGAAATGACCAACATGATACAAGCTACACGGTCCTACGAGGCCAACGTACAGGCCGTACAGGCAACTAAAGATATGGCTTTAAGTGCACTGGAAATTGGTAGATAATAAACTATATAACCCCGGCAAAAAGTGCCCGGGATCCTAAAATTGGGAGTAACCATGGACGGTTTAAACATCTCAAATGCGAACAGATTTATCGAGGCCGGCGGCACGCGCGTTGGTTCAACAGCCGATTTAAATCAAACAGCACAAACAAATGAAGCCGGAAAAACTTTTGCAGATACATTAACTGAAGCCATCGGCCAAGTGAATGAATTGCAAAAAGAATCTGATGTGAAAGCGCAAGAACTTGCGACTGGAAAAACAGATGATATCGCTGGCGTGATGTTAGCAGCAGAAAAAGCTGACATCGCATTACGTACAATGGTGCAAGTCAGAAATAAGATCATTGATGCTTACCAAGAAATTATGAGAATGCAGGTGTAATGTGGGGAAGTTGTTTGGTGGTTTAATTGCACAATTAAATGAGTTCTATAAATCGCTTGGCCCGACTAAGCGTATGGCGTTTGTTGCTTCGGCGTTAGCTGTAGTGATGGCGACTGGCTTAGTGTTCTTTATGGCTTCAGGTAAAGACTATGAAGTTTTATTCAGAAACGTAGCGGCTGACCAGGTTCCTGTGATTATCGGTAAGTTAAATGCAAAACAAGTTCCTTACCGTGTATTAGAAGATGGTTCTACAATCACAGTACCTAAAGAATTCTTACATGCGACATTAATGCAATTATCTACTGAAGTTGGTTCGACTAACATGGGTAGCATTGGCTTAGAAATTTTTGAAAAAGAAAGTTTCGGGGTTAATTCATATTCGCAAAAAATTAATTACCAACGTGCTCTTCAAGGTGAATTAATGCGCGCAATTAATACTTTAACTGCAGTTAAGCAGTCAAAAGTGATTTTAGCGTTACCACAAAAGAAAACGATCATGGAAGAATCAACTCCTCCATCAGCGTCAGTGGTTGTTGCGTTAAATTCAGGAAAACAATTATCTCCTGACCAGGTTCGCGGTATCAGATACTTAGTGGCTAATGCTGTTGAAGGCATGGACCCCGAAAAAGTAACAGTCTTAGACGAACACGGCAGAATGTTATCTAAAAAAACTGACGGTGCTTTAGGAGCTTCAAATGAAATCATGGAGCTTAAATCACAAGTCGAAAAAGATTTAGAAGAAAGAATTGATTCTATTTTATCTAAAGTGGTGGGTGCCGGCCGTATCGTAACAAAAGTCGATGCGACGATTAACCACAAAGTGGTGTCTTCAGTTGAAGAAATTATTGATCCAGATAAAACAGCTACGAAAAGCATGACGACGAACGAAGAATCGTTAGATGGTGCTCGTACAAATCCAACAGGTGTTCCAGGTTCTCGTGCGAATGTGCCGGGTGCTGAAGATAACAATGGCCAAGTTGGTTTTAAACAAGATGTAAGAAAAGAATTAAAAACAGTTATGTACGAAGTGCCAAAAACAGTACGTAACGTGCGTGAAGCTGCCGGCGGCGTTGAAAAAATCAGCGTGGCTGTGTTAGTTGACGGCACAACTTCAACGGTGACTGGCCCAGATGGTAAAACAACAACGAAATGGGAACCACGCTCTGCTGAAGAAATGGCAAAATACGAAGCTTTAGTTAAATCAGCTGTAGGTTTCGTGGCTCAACGTGGAGATTCAGTTAAAATTGAATCGATCCAGTTCAAAGTTGAAGATTTCTCTGAAAGTGAAATGTTACTGACAAGCTTAGAAAAGAAAAAACTTATCCAGTCTTTATTTAAATGGGGCTTGTTAGGTTTTGCCTTAATGCTTTTCTTCTTCTTAGTGGTACGTCCGTTCATGCAATGGGTAACCGATTCTTTCACAGATTCTGTCGAAGATATGTTACCGCGTACGATTGAAGAGTTAGAAGAATTACAAGCGGTTGATAACACATTACCTGGCTTAGGAAATGTCTTACCGATGCTTCAGGATTCAATGGATCCGGATAAAGCTGAATCTGAGTTATTAAAAGACCGTATTATGAATTTAGTGAATAAAGATGAAGAAAAAGCTTCAAGCGCTATTAATATGTGGGTTGCAAGAAAGGAATAATCTATGAAAGTGGCAAAGTATGAAAATTTAGATTATGACTCTCTTCGTGGTATTGATAAGGCCGCGATTTTAGTGAATTACTTAGGACAAGATGCTATCCGCGTATTATTCAAAAAAATGGATGACGCTGATATCAGAAGATTAATTCACTTAATGACGAAATTTAAAATCGTTCCTGTAAGCGTTACTAAACGAGTCTTAGAAGAGTTCTATGAAACATTAAGTGAATCTGATGAATTCATTTTCTCTGACCGCACTTCAAGTAAAGAATCAATCGTTGAAGCTTTAGGTGAAGAACGTGCCCGCGGCATTTTAGGTGGTTTAAATATCAGTTCAGGCAGTGCCAGAACTTTAGAATCATTAGAGATGGTTGATGCGAAATCTTTATCAACATTCTTAGTGAATGAACATCCGCAAACGGTTGCTGTTATCTTAGCCCACTTAGAGCCTGAGAAAAAAGGTGACGTGTTAAGACGTTTACCAGAAGGTCTGCAAGCTGAAGTTGTGCTTCGTATGGCCCATTTAGATAACGTTGATCCAGAGTTAATCTCTGAAATCGACCGCGTATTAAAAAATCAATTAGCTTCAACATCAACAGTAGAACAATCATCTTTAGGTGGTGTTCAACCAGTTGCTGAAATGCTTAACGTTATGGATAAATCTTCTGAACAAACAATCATGTCACGTTTAGAAGAAAAAGATCCATTACTTGCCGAAGAGATTCGTAAGTTAATGTTCGTATTCGAAGATATTGCGAAAATCGACGACCGTGGTATTCAAATGCTTCTTAAAGAAGTTCCGAATGATCGTCTATTACTTGCTCTTAAAACGGCGAATGAAGATATCAAAGCTAAAGTATTTAAAAATATTTCAGCTCGTGCGGCAGAAATGTTACGCGAAGATCTTGCGAATATGGGACCTGCGCGTCTATCAGACGTAGAGGGTGCTCAGCAAGATATCGTGAATGTGGCCCGCAGATTAGAAGCTGAAGGTAAATTAATTATTGCAAGAGGAAGCTCGGAAGATGCGATGGTCTAATCTGATCAAATCTAAAGACGATAAGCCAGAGTCACAACACCAAACGGTGCTGGAGTATCAACCGCGTGAATTTGTTCTGGGTACTCCAGAAGCGGCGTTAGATTATCTTGAGCGTAAGAAAAAAGGTGCGGATTTCGTATTAAGTGATGTTCTTCGTCAAACAACAGGCGTTGAAGAAATCGAAAAACAATCCGAAGAAAGCCGTATCGAGCAAAAAGTATTAGAACGCATTGCCCTTGTTCAAAAGCAGGCCTATGAAGAAGGTCACCGCTTAGGCAGAGACGAAGGTTACGCTGCTGCTTTAGAAAAAAGAAACAGCGAAATTAATCACGGTCTTGAAGATTTGCATGCGACTTTACAGTCTATTCAGAATTTAAAACCTGAATTAATTTCTAATAATGAAGCTCACATTATGAACCTGATCTATCAGATCGCTGAAAAATTAGCGTACGATCATATCGAACAAAAGCCAGAAGTGGTGATTGAAGTGATTCGTCGTGCCATTCACACAGCGCAAGCTGAAGAAGAAGTGACCGTGTTAGTAGCACCTGAACAAGTTGAATTTTTAGAAGCTTACAAAAATTCTGAGAATGAAAAATACGAATTTTTAGAAAATGTTCGTATTCAAGCCTCTGACCAAATTCAACCGGGTGGCTGTATTGTTGAAACGAATTACGGTGCTATCGATGCCCGTATTGAAGAACGCTTTAAAAAAGTATGGACTGAATTATCAGCAGCCATTCCAAAAGTTAAAGACACAGTAGAATCATCAGACGATGACGGGGCATAATCCGCGTGAAACTTAATTTTGAGAAATACGAAGAAATTATCAAAAACTGTCACTTAACCGAAGATAGCGGTAAGGTGACAGAAGTTACTGGCCTTTTAATT
Organism: uncultured Pseudobdellovibrio sp.; assembly: GCA_966250225.1. Lineage (GTDB taxonomy): Bacteria > Bdellovibrionota > Bdellovibrionia > Bdellovibrionales > Bdellovibrionaceae > Pseudobdellovibrio. Next base: position 6,520 of record CBINGM010000020.1, read on the forward strand.
AAAGGTTATCTTCCGGGGGCTTCTGTAGGAAGTATCTGCAGTATTGAAACACCTCATTCAACAAAGCCATTATTAGCTGAAGTTGTAGGGTTTAAAGACCGTCAGGTTTTAATGATGGCTTTAAATGAAATGCGCGGCGTTTCGTTAGGTTGTAAAATTACTCTTTCTCGTTCAGTGGCTACTGTCAGAGTAAGCGATGAATTATTAGGCCGTGTCGTTGATGGTATGGGTTTACCGATCGATGAAAAATCTTCGATTGAAAATTTTAAAGAATTTCCGTTATACGCTGATGTGGTAAATCCACTTCACCGTGAACCAATTCGTGAATCATTAGATGTGGGCGTACGTGCAATTAATGCGACACTGACTGCAGGCCGTGGTCAGCGTGTGGCGATTATGGCCGGTTCTGGTGTGGGTAAATCAGTGCTTATGGGCATGATGGCTAAAAACACAGAAGCCGATGTGAACGTGATTGCCTTAATCGGTGAGCGGGGCCGTGAGGTGCGTGAATTTATCGAGCACGAACTTGGTGAATCAGGCATGAAAAAAACCGTAGTGGTTTGTGTAACATCAGATCAATCACCACTATTACGTATGCGTGGCGCTTATGTGGCTACAGCGATTGCTGAATACTTTGTAAAAAATAATAAAAACGTATTACTTGTCATGGATTCAGTAACTCGTTTTGCTATGGCCATGCGTGAAATCGGCTTATCTATCGGCGAGCCACCTACAACACGTGGTTACACGCCAAGTGTATTTTCAACCTTACCAAAATTATTAGAGCGTGCTGGAAATTTTGATGGTGCAGGCTCGATCACTGGTTTCTATACAACACTAGTTGATGGTGATGATATGAATGATCCTATCGGAGACTGTGTGCGTTCTATCGTAGATGGTCACATCGTATTAAGCCGTCAGTTGGCACAAAAAGGTCACTATCCAGCAATTGATATTTTACAAAGTGCAAGCCGTGTGATGAAGCAGGTAACAACACCGGATCACGCACGTATGGCGATTAAGATTCGTGAATTACTAGCTACTTATAAGGATGCCGAAGATCTAATTAATATTGGTGCTTACAAATCAGGAGCCAATCCAAAGATTGATAAAGCGGTAAAATTAATTGACCCAATTAATGAATTTCTAAAACAGAAGACGGATGATTCTGCGAACATGACCCAATGTCTACGAATCATGCAACAAATCACCGCAGGCGCGTAGTTAGATTGCCGCGAGCTACTTAGTAGCACTAAGGACAACCAAAGGTTGGCCCTTTAGAAAAAAGGTCAGCAGGATGCTGATCAAAACAAACACAGGATGTTATGCCAAAGTTCAAATTTCCCATGCAAAAAGTTCTCGATCACCGTCAGATCAAGATGGATTTGGCGCGCAAAGAGTATTTGGAAGCACAAGCGTTCCTGGCTGATGAACAAAAAAAATTACAAGAAATGATCGATGTAAAAAATCGTTCACTGACTCAAAGATCAAGCCTGGCGGGCCAGACAACGGGATGGCAAGAACAGGTTAATCAGATTAACCATTTTCTAACTCTTCAAGACCTCCGCATAGCCCAGCAGAACGAACGTCTGTTAAAAATCGAAAAAGTAGTCGAGTCCAGACGCGAAATTTTGAAAGATGCCTTAACAGAGGTTAAGATAATGGAAAGGCTTAAAGAGAAAAAGAAAGCCGATTTCTTACAAGAAGTAAGAGAAAAAGAAGCTAAAGAGTTAGATGAAATTGCATCTACTCGTTTTGTTAGGACGACAAAAGAATGAAGAGAAACGGTTACGATCAGTTTTTTAAAGAAGCTAAGAAAAACGCTCAGGCTACTGCGCCTGTTAAATCTATTTCAGCAGCTAAGCTTCGCGAAAACATGCAGCAAAAAAAATCTAAAAAGTCGTCTCGTAAATTTCCAGCGATGCAGTTTGTGTTGTTTGTGATTTGTGGTTTAGGTTTATTTTTAGCCATCGAAAATTTTGATAAAATTGAATCTACATTACAAAAAGTTGAAATCGGTTTAGGTGTTGCCCAAGCTGAAACAACGCCTGCTTCAGCCACAGTGGCTCCAGGTGAAGCAGCTCCTACGGTTGCAGCCGGTGCTGTTTCTGGTTCAACGACAGCTTCAGGAACAGTTCGTGCTGAAGTTGAAGATGATTCTGATTATATTTACAAACTATCTGAGCGTAAAAAAGTTTTAGATGCCAGAGAAGAAGAATTAAATAAAAAAGCGGCAGAAATCGAAGCCCAAAAAGCGGTGATCGAGAAAAAATTAGTAGAACTTGAAGAGTACCGCACAAAAATTTCTACAATGCTTCAAGACCGTATTAAATCAGATGATTCAAAAGTTGAAACTCTTGTTCAGGTTTACACAAATATGAAACCGGGCCAAGCTGCTAAGATTTTTGAAACAATGGATGAAGACTTAGTGATTGATATCTTAAGCCGCATGAAAAAGAAAAGTGCAGCTGAGATCTTAAATTTAATTAAAACAGAAAAAGCTCAGGCTTTTGCAGAACGCTACGCTGGATACCGAGTGCCAACAAGCATTCCTAAACCAGCAGAAAAAGAAGCGCCCGCTGCAGAACCAGAGGTTAAACCATAACGCGCAAAGGAGGACAGTGGTCAAAGACTTGATACGTGTCGGCCCCCCACAGGGTTCGATAAACGATCTTGATCTTGGTGTTCCGAAAGAGTTCGACAAAGATATCCGCAAGGATTTCGAAAAAGAACTTAAGATGGCAAAAGACAAAGGGCAAAAATCCGACACGAAAGAAAATCGGAATGATGTCAAAGCCGAGAAGGAAAAACCAAGTAGAGATTTAGATCAGGTTTCTAAAAAGTCATCTGGGGGAATTAAAAAGAAGATGGCTCGAGCAAAGGATGATGATGATTCCGATGCAGAAAAACCTGAAAAGGATGCGAAGGCAGAAATAAAAGTTCAGCCGCAAGCGATTGAAGAAAAGATTTCAAAGGTCATGGTCTCAGACGAGGGTGAAGTTGAAATCGCAGATTCCGAAGAAAATCTGCCCTTAGTTGCTCCTGAACAAGCCAACATCCAAAACATGCAAGCACAATTGTTAGCTGCTCAATTAGCAGCGACAGGCACAGCTACGCCAGCTTCTGAACAACAGCAAGCAGCGCAAATGCCTATCGCGGGCAAAGGTGAGGCTGCGCAACAACAGTCGTTTCAGTACCTGACTAATACTGAACAGGCGTTGTTAGCAGATATTAACGGCGAACAAGCTTTAGCAAATCCAGAAATGGCATTGGCTAATGGCGAAGTGCCTGCAAATGCAGAGACAACAACAGAATTACAATTACAAAATGCTGCAACAGCTGAAGCGACAGCTCAAATGCCTGGACAGGAAGTTCAAGCTAAAGAAGAAAAACAAGCTACAGCTCTTGAAAGCAAAGTTTTCGATATTCTAAGTAAAGAAAATGCTAAACCGGGATTAGATCAGAAATTGGTGCAACAGGAAGTTTCACCGAAAGCTGAACAAACCCAAGCGTTAAATCAAACCAACGCTGTGTTAGCAAAATCTTCAGCTGAGAATGAACAACGTCAGCAGGGTGAAAGCAAACACCAAAGCTCAGGCGGTGGTGAACCGCAATCACAAAGCTTGCCGAAGTTTGATGCTTCAAACGATTTAGCAGCGCAAGTGCAAGCTCTTCACACCGGCCAACGCAGCTTCCAGTCACACCTGGGCGCGGCAGCGGGAGCGAGTGCGACAGCTAAGCCTGAAGCGGGTACTGACGCTATGAAAGACGAAAATATTCGCGAGATCATGAATCAAGCGAAATATTTAGTCACTAAAGGCGGCGGTGAAATGACAGTCAGAATGACGCCTGAGGGTATGGGAGAAGTTCAGTTAAAAGTAGCCTTAGAAAACGGTAAAATTAACATTGAAATGAACTCGCAGGACAAGTCGGTCAAAAAACTGATCGAAGACAGTCTTTCTGATCTTAAGTCTAGTCTAGCTAGTCACCAAATGCGCGTAGAACATGTTAAGATTAACAATGTAACTGCGGTTGATACGAACAACCAGTCTCAGTTCCAGTCTGATGCAAACTCGTCAAATTCGAGTTTTCAAAACAGACAGCAGCAAGAAATGAATTTTCAAAACTTTGCAAATTCAAATTCTGGCCGTGGTGGATACCAACAAGAGCGTGGATCAAGTTCATATCAAACAGTTCAGGCACCTACTGTTAAACCGGTTGCAAAAGCAAATGCTTATGTAGCGGCTAACAAAGGTTCAAGCATTAACATGGTTGCGTAAGAAGGAGTTTACACATGGATGTAAAAGCAGGAACAAAAACATGGAGAGACCCACAAGCCGGAGTAGAACCTGATTTAAAATCTCAGGGCACTGCTCGTAGTCTTACGCAAGGTGAAAAAGAAGCTTTAGGAACTGAAAACCTAGGTGAGGCGTTAAATAAAATCGCTGATCCGAATTACATTGATCCTTCAAAAAAAGTTCGTGGTGTTGGTAGCAATGCTATGGATAAAGATGCTTTCTTCAAATTGATGATTGCACAACTTAAACATCAAGATCCTTCGAATCCGCTTAAGAATCACGAGATGGCTGCACAGCTTGCGCAATTCTCTGGTTTAGAGCAGATGACAAATATCAATACAACGTTACAAGAAATGAAACAGGCAAATAAACCTGTTGAACAATTTCAGGCGTTGAACTTGATTGGTAAAGAAGTTTCTGGTGACAGTGCAAAAATCACGCGTTCAGATTTAGATAAAGATCACGAAGTGAAATTCAATCTTCCACAAGATACGAAAGACACTGAAGTTACTATCTTCAACGCGAAGAAAGAAGTTGTTCGCAAGTTAAAATTTTCACAGCTAAAAGCAGGAGAAAATAAATTTTCTTGGAATGGCGAAGATGAAAAAGGTAATAAAGCAAAAGCAGGTGATTACAAAGTAGAAATTTCTGCTACAGGCACTGCGGGACAGAAGCTAGCTGTGAAAACTGACTTCACAGGATTAGTTACGGGTATGAGTTTTTCTCCGGAAGGACCTGTACTTCAGGTGGGAAAACAGAATGTTCGTCTTAAGGACATTCGTCAGTTTTCTGACCCAAGTCTTAAGAACAATGACCAGAATTCAACAGATGTTACAAACCTCGACTTGAATAAAGCTGCTGCATCGAAGCAAACTAATATTAAGCAAGAGACGAAATCTCCAGAGCAACTAAAGGCGATGGAATCTTCGGCAGATGATATGTGGGGAAGCCTTTCGGCATCACCAGAGCTTTACAAGCAACATCAATCCGGGGATGACAAAGTGGCAGCGACAGCGCCACCGCAAGAAGCAGCTAAGGAGTTATAACGATGGATAAGATGAAACTGGCGAACAATTTGAGTCGCATAGAAAATCTGATTCCAAAAGCGCCGAGCGAAATCAGAAGCGACAAAGCAACTGGTTCTCAAGACAGCGCGAAAGAATCGGGTTCGTTTCGGGAGACGTTAGAAAGTTTGATTGCTAACACTCCGGCGCAAGAAACAGCGAAAGCTGGAAACCTTGCAAAGGTAGCAGAAGCAGGAACACTAAAGTTTTCCAACCACGCGATCGAGCGTATGCAGTCAAGAGGGATCAGTTACGATCCATCAAGATTAGCAAAGCTTGACGAAGCTGTGAAGAAAGCCGCAGCTAAAGGATCGAAAGACACTTTAGTTTTGATGGACGACTCAGCAGCGATCGTAAGCGTGAAGAATAACACTGTGGTGACAGTGATGGATAAAAACAATTTGAAAGAAAATGTTTTTACCAACATCGACAGCACAATCGTTATTTAACATTCAAACAGGGTCGAATATCCTGAATGAATTTTTGATTTAGTTAATAAGGGCTGGTCCTCCTAGAGGGGGCCCTTCATAAACAGATCTGCTCGACTAGCAGGTTTGAAAAAATAAAACACTTTGAACACGAATGTTCGAAGTAAAAACATGGAGGTTATCATGGGAGTTCTATCGTCAATGTGGACTGGTATCACTGGTCTTCAAGCTCAAGGCGAAGCATTAGGTGTCACAGCTGACAATATCGCAAATGCCAATACAACAGGTTTCAAAGCATCAAGAGCAGAATTTGCTGATGTTATGTCACGTTCTTTAAAAGGAATCGATGGCGGTAACCAAATGGGTCGCGGTACTCGTATTCAAACAGTTACACCAATGATGTCTCAAGGTAACTTAGATAACACAGATCGTACAACTGACTTAGCCGTTAACGGTAACGGATTCTTTACATTAAAAGGAACTGAAGGAACAACTTACACTCGTGATGGTTCTTTCAAATTCGATAAAGGTGGATTTTTAGTAAATAACTCTGGTCAAAAAGTTCAGGGTTTCCAAGCTGATGAAAAAGGTAAAATCCAAAATAAAGTTTCAGATATTAAATTCCCACGTGCCTTAGTTAACGCTTCTGGTACGAAAGAAGTTAAACTTGATCTTAACTTAGATTCAAGAAATGAAGCTAACTCTAAAGTTTTCGATCCAAAAGATCCGTATAAAACATCTCACTACTCTACGGCGGTTGAGATCTACGATTCTCAAGGTAACAAACATTTATTAAACTTATTCTTTAACAAAGGCGAAAACCGCGAGTGGACATACAAGGGTTTAGTTGATGGTAAAGAAGTTTCTGATGCACCAGAAGGACAAGATTTAGCACAAGTTCTAGAAGGTAAATTAACTTTCACTGAAGAAGGTAAATTACAATCTCAAGAAGTGACAAACTCAGCGTTAAACTTCAAAGGTGGCGCTAAGCAAGATCAACAAATCAAGTTCAACTTCGGTGACGATATCGCTTCAGGCGGTAAAGGTATCGACGGAACTAAACAGTTCGGTAAAGATTCAGACGTAGTATCTTGGTCACAAGATGGTTTCGCGGCTGGTACTGTAACTGGTTTATCTTTCAATGATGAAGGTGTATTAACAGCTTCTTACTCAAACGGCCAAGTTATGGATCTAGCGCAAATCGCGTTAGCTAAATTCGAAGCCCCTGAGTCGTTATTCAAAGTCGGCGGTAACATGTTCAAAGAATCTCGTGATTCTGGTCCTGCTGCTGTCGGTGGTCCTCGTATGGCGGGCCGTGGTTCAGTGATGTCAAAATCACTTGAGCGTTCAACGGTGGATTTAGCTTCTGAGTTCGTGAATATGATTTCACAACAACGTGGTTTCCAAGCCAACTCAAAAACAATCACGACGTCTGATGAATTATTAAACGAAGTGATCCAATTAAAACGTTAATTTAAATAATCGTTAGCGGCTGCTGTGGTGGTTAGCCGCTAACGACCCTCTCTCAAATAGAACCATACTCCATTGGAAAACAACGGGCGGTTAGTCGCGCTCCGTTGTTTCCTTATTTGTATAAATGTCTTTATTTTTCTTTGCAGGCGTCTTTAAAAAGTGGATCTTGAATCATTTTACAGAAATCAAAAGCCGATCCATCTTCGTTTCCGTCATTGACGTAAAATTCATGTAATCTTTTTTTAGATTCAGTATCAGTTAGAACTTCACAAGCTACGCGCAATAATAAATCGGATTTTTCGTTTGCCCAGCCAGTGATTTTTTCTTTCCATTGGTCTTTTGAATACGTTTGCGGAGATTTAAGAAGTGTTTCAAATTCCCAGTCTTTATTTAACGAAGCGGCGATGCAGTTAATCGCCGCACCAGAGATTTTTTCAGCGTTCATTAAACGGGCCGCACTGAAGGCCAGGCTTTCAGAATTAAACTTAATTTTATAAAACTCATTGTCTTCAAGTTCAGGGTATTTAGAAGCCAGATCAGTATAGCCTTTTAAAAGCGCCTGACGGGCGTAATTTAAAGCTTTAAGCCCTTGCTTTTCGTTCATGGCTGCTTCGTGAGAAAGAACGTAATAACCAGCAATATCGCCCAATGAAATCATGCGTTCGCTTAACTTGACGACTTCGGGGCAGCTTGATTTCTTGGCTTTCATACACGCTTGCAGTTTGCAGGAAGCGATCGAACCTAAAACGAAAATAGACCCACGTTTTTCTAAAGACGTAAAATCTTTTTCAAGGTCATCGCAGCCAGCGGCGTTAATTAATCGGCGGTAGCCATCTAAAGCTTCAAGTTCCAGTTGGTAATTTTTCTTTTTAAAAGATTTATAGCGATAATTTAAAACAGCCTGGCTTGCGAGTTCATTTTTAAATAACTTAAGCGCTGTGTAGTCAGAATAAATGTCGGTGTCTTTAATCGCCACGGCAGGGTTCATCTGATAATCGCAAAAATGCGCTATTTGATGGTTTAAAACTTCTTCACTTTGCTGTTTGTTCGCGTTTAAAGCTTCAAGTAAAACGCCTTGCTCATACATACAGGCGTTGTAAGCCGGATTACTTTCGCGCTTTTTATCGATGGCTTCTTCTTTTTGTTTAACCTGTGATTCAACCCAGTTTTTGATGCACTTTTTATCGCTACCCATAGGGCCCTGGCATTTAAAAAGCTCGACAAGGCTAGATACATTTTCTTTTAAACTTCTCGGTGAAATTTTACTGACAGCCCAGATTAAAAAAACGACGTAACCAACAAACATCAGAACAGCAGCGCCGCCGAAGATCGAAAGTAAAAGTATTTTCTTTTTGCGTTTTTCCATCTAAGAAAGCTTAGCTGGTTAGCTAAGATAGGCTTCCTGCACACGCGAATCTTTTAATAAACTTTCGCCCGTACCATTTAAAGTCATTTCACCGGTTTCAAGAACATAAGCATAGTCAGAAACTTCTAAAGCTAAGCTTGCATTTTGTTCGACAACCAATAAACCTAAACCGTTCTTTTTAAGTAAAACGAATTTATCAAAGATTTGCTCAACGATAACCGGCGCAAGACCTAGAGAAGGTTCATCTAACATTAAAAACTCAGGTTCGCTCATTAAGGCTCTGGCAATAGCTAACATTTGTTGTTCGCCGCCAGATAGTGTTCCTGATAACTGGTTACGGCGCTCAGATAATTTAGGAAAGAATTCGTACTGTTGTTCAACCAAAGCAGCGATCTTCTTTTTATCTTTATTTAAGTAAGCACCTAACATCAAGTTATCAAACACCGAAAGATTCGGAAATACACCACGGCCTTCAGGGCATAACGCTAATTTGGAACGTAAACGGTCTGCCGGAGTCATTTTCGTAATATCGACATGCATGTTGCCTTTATCGATAATAACTTTTCCTGACTTTGCAGGTAATAAACCTGCAATACATTTTAAAGTAGAAGTTTTACCGGCACCGTTAGCACCGATCAAAGTTGTGATTTCGCCGCGTTTAAACTCAAAGCTTACTTCTTTAACGGCTTTGATGTTTCCGTAGTTAATAGCTAAATGTTCGACTTTAATTTTATTAGCCATGCAGTTGAGTTCTCTTTCCTAAGTAAGCTTCGATCACGTTTTGATTAGCTTTAACTTCTGCCGGAGTTCCGTCAGCGATTTTAACGCCGCGGTTTAACACCACAATACGTTCACAGATCGACATAATCAGTTTCATATCATGTTCGATTAACAAAACTGTTAGGTTAAATTTTTGTTTTACGAAATGAATTAATTTTTTTAGATCTTCAGTTTCCTGGTGATTCATTCCGGCCGCTGGTTCATCCAAAATCAATAATTTTGGTTTTGTCGCTAAGGCACGAACGATTTCAAGTTTACGCTGTAAACCATAAGGTAAGTTACACGCAAATTCTTCAGCTAAATGATCAAGGCTAAAAATTTTAAGTAATTCTACACAACGTTCTTTTAAAACAGCTTCTTTATCGCGGTAAGATTTAGTTCTTAATAAACTTTCTCTCCAGCCTAAAGTTTCGGTTTGTTGCATCGCTAATAATACGTTTTCAAGAACAGTTAACTGGCCGAATAAACGAATATTTTGAAAAGTTCTGGCAATACCGGCTTTATTCACTTCATCTGGCGATAATTCATTAATAACTTCGTCGCGAAGTTTAATTGTTCCGGAATCAGCTTTATAGAAACCAGAAATCATATTGAACACTGTTGTTTTACCGGCACCGTTAGGGCCAATTAAACCTAATAATTCATGTTCATTGATGTGAAAAGTCACTTGATCAACGGCTTTGATACCACCGAAGCTTAAGTTTAGATTTTCAACTGATAGCATTCTTGAGTTACTCATTAGAATAACTCCTTTCTGCCTAATAGACCTTGCGGGCGTAAAATCATAAGTAAGATTAATAAAATCGGAAATACGATCATACGAATATCAATACCGCCAGTCGGTAATGAACGTAAAACTTCAGGAAGCGCCGTTAAAATGCCGGCTGCTAAGACTGAACCTGACATTGAACCTAAGCCGCCAAGCACGGCAAAGATAAGAATTTGTACCGACATTAAAAAACCAAATGTCGCCGGATTGAAATATCCTAAGTGGTGACCGTATAAAGCTCCGCCTAAGCCAGCAAAGAAACTAGAAAATAAAAATGCAAAACGTTTGTTTTTGGCAATCGGAGTACCCATAACTTCGGCCGCGATTTCATCTTCGTTTAAAGCCCAAAGATTACGACCGAACCAAGAAATTTTTAAGTGGTATAAAACGATGAACGTTAAAAATAGGGCCGCGCCAGTGAAACCGTAAGAAACTAAAAAATCAGGCCATTTTACAACGCCGTTGTAACCACGCGGGCCACCGACGAAATCCCAATTTAAAAATAACACACGCACGATCTCGGCAAACCCCAGAGTCACGATCGCTAAGTAATCGCCACGTAATTTGAACGAAGGTAATGCCACTAAGTAGCCAGCGACAGTAGAAACTAAAGCGCCTGCTAAAGCTGTTAACGGAATAAAGTACCATTGATCGGCGAAGTAAACTTTCGTTAATATCGCTGACGTGTAGGCACCGATAGCCATAAAACCGGCTTGGCCTAACGAGAACTGATTCGCTACACCTGTGATAAAGTTTAATGATAACGCCATAATCGCGTTGATCATAAATGAAACCACTAAGGCTTGAATGTAGGAGTTAAGTACGAAATTACAAATGACCCCAACAGCAACAAAAGAAATCGCAAAAAATAAAAGTTTGTTCTTAGCAACGAAGTTCATAATTAGATTTTCTCTTTAGCTTTTTTGCCCATAAGGCCTGTCGGTTTAACTAATAAAATTAAGATTAATAATAAAAACGATAAGGCTTCTTTGTAAGTCGAAGCGCCGTAACCGATAAGGTAGTATTCACCTAAACCTAAGATGTATCCGCCAAGAACGGCACCCGGAAGTGAACCGATACCACCAAACACGGCCGCAACGAAAGCGCTTGTACCGATTTTTACACCCATCATTGGATCAATCTTTGGATACTTCATTGCCACTAGGCAGGCTGCAATACCGGCTAAGACTGAGCCTACGATAAACGTAAAAGAAATGATTTTGTTGATGTTGATACCCATTAAAGGGGCCATATCTTGACGAGAACTTACGGCTTGCATCGCGCGGCCTGTTTGTGTTTTTCCAATCAAGAAGCTTAATGAAACTAACGAAACGATGGTAACTAAATAAATGATCACATCTAAAAGACGAACTGAAATATCCATAAAGTTAAAAACTTCAGTGTCTAACATTAATTGCGGGAAAGATTTTGGATTTACACCGAAAACGATCTGACCACCGAATTCAAATAAAATACTTACGCCGATCGCTGTGATTAATACGTTCATTTTAGGTGAATTACGTAAAGGTTTGTACGCGAATTTTTCAACTAAGAAGCCCACAAGACCAGAAAATAACATCGCGGCTAATAAGCCGATCGCGAAAGTAATTGGATTTGGGCTTTCACCTAATTTTAAAAAGTTAATAACGTAGAAAGTGCCGAAAGCCCCCATCATGTAGATGTCTGAATGGGCGAAGTTAATCATAGCAAGAATTCCGTACACCATCGTATAACCTAGGGCGATGAGAGCGTAGACACTGCCAAAGCTTAGGCCGTTTAACGTATGTTGTAGAAATTCCTGCATCATTTACTCCTTAAAAAGTAAAATATTAGTTCGGGCTAACGCTTGTTACGAATTTGTAGTCAGGGCCTTGAACACGTACTACAACCGCAGACTTAACTGCATCGCGGTTTTCGTTCATCGTCATAACTCCAGTTACACCATGAAAGTTCTTAATGCCAGCTAAACCTGCACGAACATTGTCTGGTGTAATTTCTTTAGCCGATTTCATAGCTTCAGCCATCATGTAGACAGCGTCGTAACCAAGTGCTGCCATAACGTCAGCGTCTTCGTTGAATTTAGCTTTGAAGTTTTTTACGAACTCAACAGTTTTAGGATCTGTAGATTCTGTTGTGTAGTGGTTAGAGAAGTAAGAACCGTTGATAGCATCTTTTGCAATTTTGAAAAGATCTGGAGAAGACCAGCCATCACCGCCTAATAGAGGTTGGTTCATACCTAACTCTTTAGCTTGGCGAGCGATAAGTGCAACTTCATTGTAGTAACCTGGAACGAAGATCGCATCTGGTTTTTTACCTTTGATCGAAGTTAATTGAGACTTGAAATCAACATCACCTTCTTGGTAAGCGATATCGTCAACGATTTCACCACCAGCTTTTTTTAACTCTTCTTTGAAAACATCAGATAAACCTACAGAGTAATCGTTTTTCACGTCACGTAAGATAGCTGCTTTTTTCATTTTTAAGTTTTCAACCATGAATTTAGCCATAACTTGGCCTTGGAATGGATCGATAAAACAAGCGCGGAAGATGTAGTTACCAACTTTAGTTACTTCTGGGTTAGTTGCAGAAGGCGTTAACATTGGAATTTTATTTTGCTGAGCAACTTGCGCACCGATTTTAGAACGGCCAGAAGTTGCTTCACCGATGATCGCAACAACTTTATCTTGAGAGATTAAACGGTTAACGACCGCTAATGTTTCGTTGTCGTCAGATTTGTTATCGTAGTTTACGTGTTTTAACATTTTACCATTGATACCACCAGCAGCGTTGATCTCTTCGATCGCCATTTCGATACCACGTTTTTGATAAACGCCGAAAGTTGCGATAGCGCCAGTGTTAGGGCTGTAGCTTCCTAGTAAAATTTCGTTTGAATTTGTTTCTGTCTTTTTTGTGCAACCAACAAATGCAACGACTGCTGCAATTGAAAGTAACGAGAACATTTTTTTCATGACTTGCCTTCCTTTAATGTAAAATATTTGTCTGCGACAAAATTAAACCGTTATTTAATTTAAATAATAATCATCACTTAAAATTAGAAAGTGTATTCGTTAATTTTGCAACTAACTGTATTCTAATTAATTAACGGTTTAATTAAGCTATACGGATAGGATTCTGGCAAGCTGAATTAGAGTTGTGTCACCACGTTTTTCATTCTGCGTAACTTGTTCTAATGGTACTTCGACAAGTTTGTTTCCAAGCATGCCGATCATAAGATTCTGTTTTCCGCTTAGTAAAGCGGCTACCGCCTCAGAACCCAATCTAGAAGCGAGAATGCGGTCGTGAGCTGTTGGGCTTCCGCCGCGTTGTTGGTGACCTAAAATGCAAACTTTGGCATCAAGATTTGATTTTTTGCGAATAGCTTCAGCTAAATCGTAAGCGCGACCGGGTTTTTGCCCTTCGGCCGTAATTAAAATACTGCTCGATTTTCCTTTTGTGCGTGATTCGCGTAACTTATCCACAATTTTATCAACGGCTACGACATTTTCAGCTGTTAAAATCTCTTCAGCACCACCGGCCAAACCCACGGCTGATGCGATAAAGCCCGAATTTCTTCCCATCACTTCGACGATGAAAATGCGGTCATGTGAATCAGCTGTGTCACGGATTTTATCGATCGCATCAAGGGCTGTGTTTACAGCAGTATCAAAACCGATAGTGTCGTCTGTTCCAAACACATCGTTATCAATTGTTCCTGCAATACCGATCACTGGAATTTTATGTTCAGAAAGTAAGGCTTGAGCTCCTCTGAATGAGCCATCGCCTCCGATGCAAACTAAGCCTTCGATACCTGCTTTTTTTAAGTTTTCAGCGGCTATTGCACGGTATTCGGGCTTCATAAATTCAGCCGATCTGCCGGTCTTTAAAATCGTGCCTCCGCGCTGAACGATATTGGCCATATCACGGGGAGCAAGGGTCACCATTTTGTTTTCGATCATACCCACGTAACCGTTTAATATTCCTACGATTTCTACGTTTCTGGCATGAGCCGTTCTAACCACTGCACGAATGGCCGCATTCATACCAGGCGCATCGCCTCCGCTTGTATAAACAGCTATTTTTTTCACAGGTACCCCACTTTTTTACTGACTGATCCTCTCTGATTTTGTTAGGTTGCGGCTCAAATATCAAGAGGGGATTCCAATGTTTAAAAACCTATCTGCTTTATTCGCAGTTGTTGCCGCTTTAAATTTCACAGCATGTCAAAAAAACGCGGACGCAATTTATAACAACAATGCTGATACAGCAAAAATTCTTGGTGGCGAAGTTGTTCAGCCAAGCGATATCGTGGCTAATTCAACGGTAGCTTTAAAATACATCGAAGGTAACCGCGCTTACCCAATGTGTACTGGAACATTAATTTCTCCAAACTTAGTATTAACAGCTTCTCACTGCTTACGTGGTATGAACAAAAATGCATTACGCATCGGTTTTTCTTTAGACGTGAAAAATCAATTAGACGTAGAAACAATGTACGAAGTAGCTGATTTCGTAACGCACCCAAAATACGGAAGCTCTGGCCGACTTAACGATGTTGCTTTAATCGCTTTAGCTAAACCAGCTCCGGCTCCTTACAAACCAGTTGGCATCATCAGCGATAAATACAAATTAACTGTAGGTATGCCGATGTTACTTGCGGGTTACGGTGTAACTAACGATATGACTGGTGCAGACACTGAAGCATTACGTAAAGTAACAGTGCCAATGGCAAAAATCTTAGACGCTGACGCGATCTTAGTAACTGATCAAACTAAAGCTTCTGGCGCTTGTAACGGCGATTCTGGTGGCCCGGCTTACTTAGAAAAAGATGGTATCTTATACGTTTACGGTATCACTCGTGGCCCTCATGATGGTGCTCCAGACTGCCACCACTTCGGTGAATACACTTACGCTTCTAAGTTTGAAACTTTCATCTTAGAAACAGCAGCGAAATTAAAAACTGAAGCTCCTTCTTTCGTAGTTCCTCAGTAATTTTTTTTGATATTTAAATTTTGAATTTTAAAAAGCCTGGTTAGAAATAACCGGGCTTTTTTTATAAGATCGGTACAAATAAAAAGGGCCTGGTTTTTCAACCAAGCCCTTAATTCTATCAATTGGAAAGATTAGCTAAGTAATTACTTAACTAAAGCTTTGAATTCAGCGCCAGCGCGGAATTTAGGAGCCCATGCAGCTGGGATTTTGATTGCTTTACCAGTTTGTGGGTTGCGACCAGTGCGAGCTTTACGTTTAGCTTTAGTGAAAGTACCGAAACCTACTAATTTAACGTCGTCACCTTTTTTAACAGCTTTTTTTACGTTGCCGATGAAGCAGTCTACTACTGTTTCGCATTGAGCTTTAGACATTTTAGTTTCAGTAGCCATTTTTTCGATTAATTGCGCTTTGTTCATTGTTGAACTCCTGTGTTGTTTATCTCAGTTGTTGTGAGATCGATGTTGTACATCCTGTTGTTGTTAATCGTCCTTGATGCCCACATCACAAAACAAAAAGCCGTTGCCGTCAATAAATAATTTTATAGTTATTTTTTTAACAAGTTTTTGTCAGCCGCTCCGGAAAAGAATTTCCGGAGCTCTGGTTTTGATTTGCCTCCGGCAAACCTTTTTCTAAAGAGCCGATTAACATCGGCCAATTATGTTGTGGATAAGTGGTATTTTACGCTCGTTACGATCACATTCTTTTTGTAAATCAGTGAAAGCTTGATCAGCCAAGCTGTCTGATTGTGAAGTAACTGGTGATACCATTTGAAAGTCACAAATTCCGGGAAAATCACAGTGATAAATTCAGTCGGATTTTCATTACGAACGTGATCAATAAATTCTAAAATCGGAGTTGAAATCGAACGGTACGGAGAATCTAAAACATGCAGTTGCATGTCCGGGAACTTCGCAGCCCAGGCTTCGTGCATGCGTTGCGCTGAAACTTCATCCGTTTTTACGTAAATCACGCGAACATCGTGGCTGATACTTTTTCCATAACGGATCGCGTTCATAACGCCTAAGTGTAAACCAGAAATCGGAATCACAACCACGTGGTCAGTTTCTACATGAGTTGGATCCATATCGTAGTGCGATTGCGAAAGTTCGCGCGCAAACATTACGTAATGCACGTGAATACGGTGAAACGCGTACACAATGACTGGAATAGTAAGGATCACCATCCACGCACCATGAGTAAATTTGAATGATCCAATCACAATAAGAACGCAGAAGGTAACTAAAGTTCCGACAGCATTCATTACCATCGAACCTCTCCAGCCTTTTTCACGCAGTTTCCAGTGGTGAACAACCATGCCGGCCTGAGAAAGTGTGAATGATAAAAATACACCTACAGCATACAGCGGGATTAGCGAGTGCGTATGACCACGAAAAATAACCACTAAAGCAATGGCTCCTAATGAAAGAGCGATGATTCCGTTTGAGAAAACTAAACGGTCGCCCTGGCTGATGAGCTGGCGGGGAGCATAGCGGTCAATCGCAAGTAAAGAAGATAATCTTGGGAAATCAGCATAAGCCGTAGAAGCGGCCATGAATAAAATCAAGAAAACCGAAATTTGCACAAAGTAGAACATCATACCATGACCAAACACCGCTTGTGTTAATCCCGCTAGTAAAGTGACGCCTTCAATTTTTGTGATGTCATAAGAGTTCACTAAATATGTGATTCCGGCAAACATAGATCCTAAGATGAAAACCATCATTAAAAGAGTTCTGTTGGCATTTTTAGATTGAGGGTGGCGAAAAAGCGGAATGCCGTTTGATACAGCTTCGATACCGGTTAAGGCCGTACATCCGGATGAAAAAGCTTTTAACGCTAAAATCCAACCGATTTCTGGAAGATTATTCATCAACACCGTGTGCGGATGAATCGCGACATCTTGCGGCCCGCGCACTAAGCCAACGATGATTAATATAAACATCGATGCGATAAATAAATAAGTTGGAATAGCAAAAATCGTAGCTGATTCAGAAACACCACGAAGGCTAAGAACCATCAGAAATAAAATAACCCATACGCAGGTAAAAACTTGCACTGAAGCCATGGCTGGAAAAGCCGAGACTAAGTTTTCTACGCCGGATGAAACCGACACGGCTACGGTTAGGGTGTAATCAATAAGTAATGCGGCACCGGCAACTAAACCCGCACCGGTTCCTAAATTATCTTTAGCAACGATGTAAGCTCCGCCACCATTTGGATAGGCTTGGATTGTCTGGCGGTAAGAAAGTGTGATGATAAACATCAAACCTAAAATCGCTAAAGAAATCGGTAATGACCAAGTTGTCGCAAACGCAAGACCTGATAAAGCTAACGGAATAATAATCTCTTCCGTCGCGTACGCCACTGATGAAAGTGCATCGGCAGAAAGTAAAGCTAATGCTTTCCATTTCGGAATTAATTCGTGTTGTTGTTGAGAGTTGTGTAGCGGGTCGCCAATCAGGATTCTTCGAATTTTAGAAGCAAACATGGATGAAATGTCCTCTTACGCATCATTATGCAATAAAGGAAAGACTACTCCTGTTGTTGTCTGCCTGCAACTACTTGCTAAGCGGGGTTATTCGCCTGAATCGCCTTTGTTTAAGGCTTCGTATAATTGTTCTAGGTCTTTTTCGTTGTAGGTTTGCTGCTCAACTGGGACTTTATAACCCTCAGAAGCCCATTCTCCCAGATCAATTAATTTGCAACGTTCTGAGCAAAAGGGGCGAGACGGATTTTGTGGAGAGTATAACGCCAAACGCCCGCATTGCGGGCATTTGACTTGTCTAGCATTTGAAAAATTTGGAGTGTCAGTCACTCTTCTATTAAAGACCGCAGTTCATGCGTTGGCAACGAGTGAAAGTACCTTGCGCCGCAGGAATGTCGCCCACTTTAAAGATAAACGGTAATTGGTTATCTTGCATTTTACCTTGTGGAACTTCGATCGTAATTTTTGTTCTGTTTAAACCTGACCAAGCATCACCATAACCGTTAGCTGAAAAACCAACCGAGTTGTTGATTAAAGAAACTGCTAACTGAAGTTGTAATGGATTACGATAAACACCGTTGTATTGCTTAGGATCTGGTAAGAAAACACCAGTTACATAACCTAAAGCGATACCTAAAGCACCCCAACCAGATGGTAATTGGTAGCCGTAGTTAAAGTACGGGTTAACACGTGGTTGAGCTACGAAAGTAGCTAATAAAGAGTTACCACCGCTTGGAGGAAATTGAATAATCATATCCATAGAACCACCAACGTAAGCATCACAACCGTAGTATCCACCAGATGCGCCACCGGCTCTGTTACAAACGCCCATGCCGTATTGGAAAAATTCCTGCATTTTAGCGCCGTTTACGATTTGTAATTGTGAAGTTCCAGAATAAGTATCAGCGTAGAAACCATTTTGGTAATTTCCACCAGATGGTTGTACGTAACCACCATTACCTGTGTAACAAGCTCCATTATAATATGTAGTCCCGACCGGGCATGTAGCATTAGCTTGGTTGTCGTTATTATTGCCTTGGCAACTTGATAAGCCAGCAACTACCGCTAATAAACCAAATACATAAAGTAAGTGTTTCATAAAAACTCCTCTGACAACCAAAGAAGTTACAATTAGCGTACCCGGGTTTTAACAATTTTATAGGATTTGAGCTGTCAAAGGATTCGACAGCTCTGTTTTAACGGCAACAAATGTCACCATATATAGAGATAGAAAAATTA
Source organism: uncultured Pseudobdellovibrio sp. (assembly GCA_966250225.1). Taxonomy (GTDB): domain Bacteria; phylum Bdellovibrionota; class Bdellovibrionia; order Bdellovibrionales; family Bdellovibrionaceae; genus Pseudobdellovibrio. The sequence continues at coordinate 25,411 of CBINGM010000020.1, forward strand.
GAATAAGTAACGGAAAGTTGCGCCTAGATAAACGATGTTAACGCGATCTGCATTGAAGTCTTCAGGGTGTTTTGCAACGAGTGAAGTTACTTTTGGAATAATCTCAAATTGAGGCGCAGTTTCAAAGCGTCCAGTGAACTCTAAACCTTGATAAAGATCAGTTTCACGTTGGTGAACAAAGGCCCCTGTTAAGTGGTATTGCTTCTGAAATTCCATATAAATTTTTAGAACGTGAGAAGTTGTTTCATCAAGATCGACTTCAGTTTCAATGCCGCCTGTTGTTTGAGTTTCTTTACCCTCTAAATTTTTTGTGTAATTAATGTGTCCGCCGATAAGGTATTCGCTCACTGGAACAGCAAGGCCCGCTTCAAGTTGGTAGCTATTTTGACCGCTGGCCATAGTGTATTCGTCAGAATCGAAATTGCGTTTAGCTTTTTGCGCAGCAAATCCATAAGCGGCAGAGTAAAAAACACCTAAATCAGCCACATCTAAATTACCTTTTACGCGCACAACAGGATCAGCAAAACCTTTACCTTTAGTTGTTTGAGTATTTGTATTTGGTGCATTAATTTCAGTGCGCATATTTTGGTGTGACAATTCTAAACCAACACTTAAAAACTCAGTTAGACCATAAAAATATTTGGCGCTTAAATCTAAGCCGATCCCTTTTAAGTCTCCCGCATTGTTTTTAAATTCCATGTTGGCTACAGCTAAGTTAATTCCCGGTAGAACTTCGTTTTGTCCTTCAGAGGGAGTTAGAGTGTAGTTAGATTCGATTTTGGCCTGTGCTAATGACGTTAAAAATAATAACGCAATTACTAAAACTTTCATGTTTTTATCCTTCTTCCGTATAGGTGAAAGAATAAGTATTCTAAAGACGCGCTCCATTGTCATGAAAAAAAGTGGCCATAGATTTAGGCCTTCGCTAAGATTTTGGGGTTGGAGAATTTAGATATGAATACAGATAATCACTGGAAACAAGTTGCTGAACGTTTAACTTGGATTAAACCTTTCACAAAGCTTAAACAAGTTTCATTTAACAAGCCTGTAAGTATCAAGTGGTACGAAGACGGGCAGCTGAATGTGGCTGCGAATTGTATCGACCGCCATTTAAGTAAAAATGGCGATAAAGTGGCGATCATTTGGGAGCCAGATAACGTTAATGAACCGGCTAAAAAAATCACTTACAAAGAATTGCACTCTCATGTGAATCGTATGGCGAATGTTTTAAAAAAACATGGCGTTAAAAAAGGTGATTTCGTAACCATCTATTTACCGATGATTCCTGAAGCGGCTTACGCGATGTTAGCTTGTGCTCGACTGGGAGCGGTTCATTCAGTGGTGTTCGGGGGATTTTCTCCAGATTCATTAGCTGATCGTATTCATGACTGCGAATCTAAAATCGTGATCACGGCCGATGAAGGTTACCGTGGCGGAAAAACTGTTCCGTTAAAAAAGAATGTTGATGCAGCTCTTAAAAAATCACCAACTGTTGAAAAAGTTTTAGTTGTAAAACGCACTGGCGCTGACCTTCCAAAAGGTGAAAAAGATTTATCTTACGAAGAAGAAATTAAGTCTGTTTCTGATGAATGTGCTTTTGAAACAATGAACGCCGAAGATCCGTTATTTATTCTTTACACTTCGGGTTCTACCGGAAAACCAAAGGGTGTTCTTCATACATCAGCGGGTTATGTAGCTTTTGCCAGCTGGACGCATGAAAAAGTTTTTGATTATAAGCCAAACGATATCTACTGGTGTACGGCCGATGTGGGTTGGGTCACAGGGCACAGTTACATCGTGTACGGGCCGTTAGCAAATGGCGCTACAACACTAATGTTTGAAGGTATTCCTTCATACCCGACAGCGTCTCGTTTTTGGGAAGTGATTGATAAACATCAGGTTAATATTTTCTATACCGCTCCGACCGCGATTCGTGCGTTGATGCGTGAAGGATTAGAACCCGTTAAAAAGACATCGCGCAAATCATTACGTGTGCTGGGTTCGGTGGGTGAACCGATTAATCCCGAAGCTTGGCAGTGGTATTCTGACAATGTAGGTGATGGCCGTTGTCCGGTGGTAGATACTTGGTGGCAAACTGAAACAGGCGGAATTTTAATTTCTCCGTTAGCGGCAGAAACTAAGACTAAACCAGGATCTGCGACATTTCCGCTTCCTGGAATTGACGCAAAAATTTTATCTCCTGAAGGAAAAGTTTTAGAAGGCGCTTGTGAAGGTGTTCTTGTTATGGCTGATTCATGGCCTGGGCAAATGCGCACGGTTTATAAAGATCATAAACGTTTTGAAGAAACTTATTTTAGCACTTACCCGGGATATTATTTTACCGGTGACGGCTGTAAACGTGATGAAGACGGTTACTACTGGATCACAGGACGCGTAGACGATGTGATCAATGTGTCGGGCCACCGTATCGGAACAGCTGAAATTGAATCGGCGTTAGTTGATCATCAATCGGTTGCAGAAGCTGCGGTTGTGGGTTACCCGCATGAAATCAAAGGTCAGGGTATTTACGCGTATGTGACTTTAAAAAACGGCGTTCAAGAGAACGATCAGCTTAAACAAGAGCTGGTTCAGCATGTACGTAAATTGATCGGACCAATTGCAACGCCTGATAAGTTACAATGGGCTCCGCAGTTACCAAAGACACGTTCGGGTAAAATCATGCGCCGTATTTTAAGAAAAATTGCGGAAAATCAAATTGATAGCCTAGGTGACACATCGACTTTGTTAGATCCGTCGGTTGTGGATCACTTAGTTAAGAATAAGCTGAGTTAGCTTAGGTGCGCTTGAAGCTGCATTTTGAATATGCATTTTCAAGTGCTGTGCAATTACTCTTCATGATTGATTCATCATAGAGCGTAAGGCTAGACTACGCTCTATGAAACTAGTTACTTTATTATCGTTATTATTCGTCAGCATTCAAACTTTTGCCATTCAAGAAATTGAAGTGGTTGTGGCCGATCAAAGCTTTAGCTCGTCAAGCAAAGTGGTGATCTCTGAAAAAGAAATTAAAAAATCACAGGTTAATAATATTTCGACGTTATTATCGTCTGAAGCCAATGTGGCCATTTCAAGTTCTAACTTTACACCGAACTCAATCTACATCCGCGGCGGAGATACAAGCCACGTGTTATTCTTAATTGATGGTATTCCATACTATGATCCATCAACAATTCAACGTACGGTGAATCTTTCAACTTTAAATTTACGTTCGATTAAAAAAATCGAAATCATCAAGGGTTCGCAGTCAGTTCTTTACGGCGGTCAGGCTTTAGCTGGCGTGATCAAAATCGAAACTTTTCCGACAGATATTAAAACATCATCTGATTTTACGGTAACTGGTGGCGAACGTTTTGCCGAACTTAACATCGGTCAGCAAGTCAAAGTAAATGAAACTCAAGGTTTTGCAGGTAATATCAAGTTAACTGACGCTCATAATATTTCTCCAGCCAAAGATTCTTCAAAAACTTACCCACAACGTTTAACGAATGTGGATTTAACATACACACTTCGTGATTTATTTTCTCCGCAATACGAAGTGATTGCTAAAGGCCAGTACACAGACGATCAAAGCCAGATTTCAACTTACGATGCAGGAACGGGTGTTTCTTTAGATACTGAAAATTTCGATGTGCAAACTGAAGCGGTTAACTACGGTTTGGTTTTACGTAAGAAAGATTTGTTTTCTTTAGCTTTTTCGCAGCAATACACTGAACGTAAATTTGAACAGGATATTATCTCTGGTGCAGGCACGCAGACTGAAGAAATTTACGATGGTTTATTACAGGCTGTGCGTTTAGATGTAAAAGCCTTTGAAAGCGAATCTTTTAAGGTTGATGCAGGCGCAAGCTTTAATCATGAAGAGTTATACTATAAAGCTTCAGGTGTTGTTCGTGCTGATCAGTTTCAGGAGTATGAAGGTGTTTTTGTTAAAGCCGCTTTTAAACCAACTGAAAAAGTTGTTACCGAAGCCGGCGTTCGTAAAGAGTTAAGCAAAATGAAATCAGTGGCTGATACTTACCAAGTGGGTTTATCGTATGCTGATTTTGTTAAGATCGAACACTCAACAGGTTTTAAATCGCCATCGTTATACCAACAATTTTCAACACGCGGTAATCCTGATTTAAAACCAGAAAAAGTCACAACGACTGCTGCAACGGTTGAAGATCAGTTAACTGAAAAAGTGCGTGGTTCGTTTACGGTATTTACTTCTGAGTACGATAACTTAATCATCACGCAAGGTACTCCAAGCAAATACCAAAACGTTTCAAAAACCGAAACAACGGGTGCTGAAGCGTACTTTAATTACGATAATCAAGAAGCCGCAACGCGTGTGCAGCTTTCTTTGGGTTATCAAGAGCCAAAAGATCATTCGACACACGATTGGTTAGTGCGCCGTGCTTTAAGAACAGCTTCATTAAAAGTAAATCACGATCTTAATGATAAAGCGTCATTAGGTACTGAAGTGGTTCATACCGGAAGCCGTCGTGACCAGTATTTCACATTTACTCCGCCATTTACGTTTGCTACGGCGACAACAACATTACCAAGTTACACGCTGGTGCATATCGTTGGTAATTACAAAGCCAGCGATAATTTAAACTTATTTGCACGTGCCGAAAATATCTTTAGCCAGGAGTATCAACCGTCTTACGGCTATTATGTTGATGGACCTGTGGTTCGTGCTGGGTTAAACTACACTCTAGAATAGGGGTGTAGTTATGAAATCAGTTCTTGTTCTTTTAATCGCGCTTTCAAGCGCACAAGCTTTCGCCTGTAAAATGACTCCGATGGGAGCCACTTCTCGTGCGATGAAAGCTATTACAGATTTTGCTTTGGCTAATGAAGCGCCGGATTCTTCACTTCGTGCGATTTATGATGGCGAACGTAATTATGTTTACGAAGTTCAAAAGCAAACAAAATGTATTGCAGTTCCGGTTAAAGTTGAAATCGGCCCTGACTGTAGCCACACTGTGGTTAAGCTGGCAGATAAAATAAGCTGCCGTTTAAATTAGTTGTTTCATCTTGAGACAAAGCCTTAATTAAAACCATAATTCTTCCGATACAAACAGAGTATGAAAAAGCATAACTTTGTACGTATCGGACTTATGGTTTTAGCGGCATTAACAGTTTCAGCCTGTTCGCCGTTTGGTAATCAATCTTTAATCCAAGATATTTCAAAAGAGATCGGGGTTTTTATTCCCGGTAAAACCAGCACGAGCGTTATCTCGAGTGCTTCTTCAACTTTAACGACTCCTGATCCTGCGAATGGTCCTGCAGGTCAACAGCCGTACAGCGTAACTCACTCTGTGGGTGATGCTTACCAACAACCGACGTTCCGTGCACAAGATGCAACGAACACGCCGTCAGGTTATACGGTATTCTCGTCAGTTTCTGGCGATATTAAATAAGCGCACAAGTAAAGACATTGCCCCGATAAAAAGAACAACGCTTAGCCATTGTGAAATGCTAAGGTTTGCGATCAGTGCTCCGCGATCGTCTTCGCGGAAATATTCGATAATAAAACGATTAATGGCGTGGCCGCATAACCACGTTAGAAAAAGTACTCCAGGCAGCAGCAGTTGGTTTTTTTTCTTACGCCAGTACATCAGCGATGCCAGAAGTAAAACTTCAGCCAGCGCCATATAAAGCTGCGTCGGATGGCGCCCATCAATAGCCCACGGAAGTTCGCAGTGGCTTCCGAAACAACAGCCTTCAAAGAAACACCCCATGCGGCCAAGCGCGTAGCTTAAGCCAATGTAAGGCGTGAAAAAATCAGCCCACAGATAGAAACTTTGTTTTTTTGATTTTAAGTAAGCGGTCACAGCGATTAAAGCTAAGATAAAGCCGCCGTAAAAAACAAAGCCGCCCTTCCAGAATTTAAAAATCTCTAACGGAAATTCCGCATAGAAGCTGGGTTCTTCATAGATCACATGAGTTAATCTTCCGCCGATAAAGCCTGTGATCATCATGATCAGCGCTAGATCAAAAGTCATTTTGCGATCTAGTTTTGGATTTTGGTTTAGCTGGGCATTTAACTCTGCATTTACCAGTAACAGAATAAAAGTTACTGACATAGAAATCACAAGATAGAATGTCGGAATATGAATAAAACCAAAATCTAAGACAGGTTTCACGTAAGCTCAGTCTTCTTTTTTTCTTTTTCAGTCATGATTAAGTAAACTAAAGCGGCAACGCCACAAACAATCGCCATATCGGCAATGTTAAACGCTGGCCATGTCTGACGGTTGTGAAAATGAAAATCAATAAAATCAACCACATATCTGTATTGTACGCGATCAATGTAATTTCCAATAGCGCCACCGAAGATAAAAGATAACGCGATCATTTGAGAGGTTTGTTTTTCTTTAAGGCCCCAAAGAATGTACAAAATTAAAGAACAAGCTAAAGGCGGCATTGCTAAGAAAAAGATTTCGCGAAACACTGCCGGTGTTTGCGCTAAAATTCCAAACGCTGCGCCAAAGTTTCTTACGTAAGTGATATTGAAATAATTTTCAATCACCACGCGGCTTTCATGCAGCTGAAATTTTGTATGAACAAAAAGTTTTGTCAGCTGGTCTACAGCAATGACTAAACTTGAAATCGACATTAAGTAAATTAATTTTTGTCTCATCGTCGGACTCCGTATCTGTTCACGACACAATGCTAGAATTTTTTGATTGGTTCTTGTTATTTTTTTAAGACTATCACAATTGCCCCGGTGATAGTAGGGCTAGCTGGGCCTTTCAGCTGTTTTTTGCGCCGCACTGGCCCCGTTCATTCTGACCCGGAAATTCCAAGCTACCTCACGGTAGTTTTTATTTTAGGTGTCCAAAAAATAAATAAATTCACAATAAACACAGATTTTCTAGAATTAACTCATCTCTGGAACTTAACCACAAAGAAAAGACCATAAAAAAGGAGCTTTTATGAAAAAACTGTTAGTTGCACTGGTGCTGATGATCTCGTCATCTGCCTTTTCCGCTATCGTTATACCTCAGCTTAACGAAGCTGACTCGAAAGATATGTATCATGCCCTCTCTAAGTGGGGAACGCGAATGATCGATAGAGAGCAGGGCTTAATCCGTATCGAAGTTATTAACCCACGCTGTATTTGGGTAAAACACGATCAAAAGCCTGATACTTGTACATTAGTTGATGTGCTTCACGATAAAGAGCTTACTCGCTCAGATAGCGCAGCTAAGTGGTTAGGAAAACTACTGGTTCGCCATGTGGGAACAACTTGCGAAACAGGTATGGATGAAAACGGCAACTGTATGACAGCTGCGCGCCTTATCCGTTGCTGGCACCCATGGGATCCAAAAAATCCACCAGTTCTTGTACCAATCGGCAGACGTTACATCTGTTGGCTTGAGCCGATTCGTGCTCCAGACGCCAATTAAAGTCGACATAACTTAAGAGGTTCACTTTTTATGAGAATTTGAACCTCTTTTTTCACCATTTTTGTAAACAACATTAGGATTTACCAATGACAAAATTTTTTCGCCAATTTGTTCGCCTTAACCTTCTGGCTTTTTTAATCACTACATTACATTTTATCTTGGTTCAGGCCCAAGAGGAGCCAGATCTTCCATCTGAGCTGACGAAATTTGAACTGAACGAAACTGATTCAAAAGAACTTTTTGATGTTTTAAGTAAGTGGAACCTTGTGGTTACCGACCGTCAAACTCAAGAAAAAAAGATTCAGACTTCAGAAGTCGTGTGTGTTGAAAACATGGAAGACGGGCGTCAGTTGGGCTGCACAGTCTACGATGATTTACGTTCACATGATGTGACGAAATATAATAAAAACGCAGACCCGCTATTTAAAGTGTTGGTCAAACACATTCCCATGGAATGTGAAGACGACAGCGAAACCTGCATGTTAAGCGCAGAAAAAATGGCCTGCACGCTTTCAGCGAATAAATATTTTTGCACTATGGAAGTTCTAGTACCACAACCCCAAAAGAAAAAAGGAGATTCAAAATGAAATCACTATTAGTGAGCTTACTGTTATTTGCTTTCGCGCAAGGAGCGCACGCAGCCCTTGTACCTTTAAATGAAGGACAGTCGAAAAAAATCTACACTATTTTAGCCGGCTATGGCCTAAGAGATCCGCGCCCGGCACAGATGGAAACTTTAGAATGGGCTAAACCCGCAGTCTGTTTAAGAGAAGTTAACGGCGGCGTTCATTACACATGTCAGGTTCACGATAATTTTCATAATGTGAATGTGCAAAGAACCGGAACGCTGGCTAAAAAATTATACGATTTTATTAAAGGCGTAAACGGAGCCAATTGTGAAGGTAACAGATGTTTAACGACGACAAAAGAAATTCAGTGCACACACTACTGGCCGAATAAAGATAATCCACCACCAAGACATTACTTCTGTCAGATTGATAAAATTTCTGCCGGTATGAATGAAAATTAAAATAAATAAAAAGAGCGTGCTCACAAATTCACGCTCTTTTTTTTAGGAGAATTAAAATGAAATCTTTATTAGTAACTCTGTTACTTTTTACCTTTACCCAAACAAGTTATGCGGCTTTTTCATTAGACCAGGTGGCTTCAAAAAAAGTTTACAATGCGCTGGCGGCCTTTGGCTTACGTTGGGATGAACCAACTCTGCTAAGAACTGACGAGTGGGCAAAGCCTGTTAAATGTTTAAAAGAAGTTGAAGACGGCGTTCATTATCTGTGTTTGGTGCACGATCAGTTTCGTAATGTGAATGTAACGAGATCAGGAGCCGCTGCTAAAAAATTATATGAGTTAGTTTCAATTTATAAAGGCACAACCTGCGGTTTAGATGGTCGCTGTTCGACTTTCGCGCCAGATATTAAGTGCATTCACAATTGGAAAAGAAAAGGCAGTCCTCAGCCTGAAACTTATTACTCTTGTCTGTTTGAATAAAACAGAAGATTAAAAATTATAAACCAGATTTACGGAATTGTTTGATTCCTAAAGCCACAAGAGCGCGAACAGCTTCAGTGTCAGAACTTAAATTGAAAGTTTCGCGCACTTGCGCAATCGCTTCTAAAGTTTTTTGATCAAAACCTACAGAATTTAAATCAGTCGATACGCGCGATTGGCTAACAGTCGTCGTTGTCACATGTGACGTAGAAACCGCAGCTGCTGTGGCTGTGGCGTTCATTTGCGAAGCCTGAACATGATGTTGTTGTGCCGGTGGCATGTGAACAGAAGCCGCTGTAGCGATTTGTTGCGGTGACTGAAAGTCTCCCATCATTGAAGCTAACGATTTTAATTCTTGTTTGAAATTCTGAATGCTAGGCGTTTCTAAAGCCGCATCACCATTGCGTTGCGCTTTTAAATAAAGACCGACCAAGATGTTTTGATCTTGCGCCATTTCTTTTACAGACGATGATTGTGATAACAACCAAGCGTAAGCTTTCTGTAAAGTGTCTTTAGTGTATGCCTGAGGAGGCAACGGATTAACTGCCATAGGGTGTAAACGGTAAGGTTTCCCTATATTCGAGTCAATTGTAATACACTGATAACGCTGCAAAATTTTTTTGTAAGATTCTGCAGTTTATTTTCTAATCAACACTAGTCTTGATCAACTTTTGCGTATTCTTTCGCCACGATTCCATACTTTTCTATTTTGCGTAGTAAAGTCTTCTTCGGAATGTTTGCGTGAAGAGCAGTTTGATTGATTTTTCCCTTAAAAGTTTTTAAGGCCTTGATAATAAACTGTTTTTCGAACTCTTCTTTTTGAGCATTGAAATCAAGCATGCCGTTTGATGAAACACTGATGTTCATTAAGTCGCCATCTAAATCATCATCGCCGTCAATTTCAGAATCTGAGTCAACCGATAAATCATCGTCGTCGTCAGAATCTGTCATGCCCATTTTTACTGCAGTTGCGCCTGACATTTGTTGAAGAGTTTCTGATTGACTCTGAATCTTATCCATAGCGTCGATTAAACTGATTCCAGCAGCCATCAAAACCGCTTCAGGTAAGCTTCCTAAAGTAATTTGATTTCCTGATTCAAGCACGAATGAATGTTCAATCACGTTTTCTAATTCACGGATATTTCCTGGCCAGTTGTAACGTTTCATTGCATCGAGTGCATCTTTTGTTACGCCATTAATTTTTTTGCCGTGAGCATTGTTGAATTTTTTAATGAAGATATTAATTAAAACTTCTAAGTCATCTTTACGATCACAAAGTTGCGGTAAAATAATAGGTACAACATTTAAACGATAGAATAAATCTTCGCGGAA
>CBINGM010000021.1:0-33436 GCA_966250225.1 uncultured Pseudobdellovibrio sp.
GCTCTGTTAATGGGTTTAATGGTGTTAGCGTTATTTAACGATTTCACGAAGTTTATTTTTAAAACTTAGCTGTAAAACTTAATTATTATGATTTTATTATCCTGCGAGACCAGCACTTTACTTGGGAGTGTGGCCATTCATAAAGATGGCCAACTGCTTTCACAAAAGTCGCTGTTCCGCCAGGGTTCGCACGCTGAAGCTTTAAATGTCTTAATTCAAGATTGCCTTGCTGAAGCAAAAATTTCGCTAAAAGATGTCGATCACTTCGTAACTGGACTTGGGCCCGGAAGTTTCACCGGCATTCGCATCAGTTTTAACACGGTCAAAACTTTTTCTGAAATTTTTAATAAAGACATGGCTGGCATCGATAGCTTAAAAAGTCTAGCTTACCTGAACAAAGATCTAGCTCTGTCACTTCAGCAGAATGAAATTGCGTGCGCACTCAATGCTTTTAAAAATATGGTGTATATCGCCACCTATAAAATCGAAAATAATTCTCTGGTTGAAACAAGACCCCCGCAGGTTGTACGCGTTCAAGAATTAAATTCATTCATCGTGAAACCTATTTTATTTGTCGGTGATGCGTTTTCAGCCTACGAAAATTACTTAATCAAAAATTGTCCGGATAAATTAATCCGCAACGAACAAGCTCACGACTATCCGACAGCGGTTGCAGTCGGTCACTTAGCAGGTCTAGAAAATAAATTTTTTCACTGGTCGAAACTTTTACCTCTTTACTTAAGAGCGTCCGAAGCCGAAGAGAACTTGAACGGAATCAAGTATCAACCTCTGTAGTATCTTCGGGAGTTCAACATGGCAGAAATTTGGTGTGTCGCAAGTGGCAAAGGTGGCGTTGGAAAAACATTCGTCGCTTCAGGCTTTGGAATCAGTTTAGCAAAATTAAGAAAAAAAGTTTTGTTAGTTGATTTTGATATTTCAGGTGCGAACTTACACACAGTTCTTGGCTTAAAAGAATTTAAAAAATCGATTCTTGATGGTTTAAACTCGTCAGCTGAAGGCTGCCGTGACATGATCATGCGTTCAACTTTTCCGAACTTAGATTTTATTCCCGGCTTTATTGTTCCGCAATTGGGCCAAGAATTATGCACTTTCAAAGTAGATGCTTTATTAGAACAGCTTAAAAAATTGGATTATGATGTAATTATTTTCGACTTGGGCCCTGGCGCACAAAAAGCTAATTTTAGTTTAATGGCTTACGCAAAACGTAATTTTATCGTCAGCAACTGCGAACCAACATCAGTCGAAAAAACATATTCGTTCATCGAACAGTACGTAGCGCACGATGGTAACAAGAAAAATTTACATCTTTTGGCTAATTTCTGCCGTTCTTCACAACATAGAGGCTTAGCAAAGTCTTTAGAATCAGCTTTATTTAAAAAGCACGACATCCAAGTGCGCTTTTCTGGAGCTATTTCTTTTGATAATGCCGTGTGGCAATCTACATTTATGAACACATCAAATCTGCAAAATGTTTTTGCATTGATGCCGTATTCCGAGGTCTGTCATGATTTTTACAAAATCTGTAAACAATTGATTGATCCAAGTGAACTACGGGCCGTATCATAATTTAAGATGAGCACAGATTCTAAGAACAATTATTACGAAATTTTGGAAGTCCCAAACACAGCAACTCAACATGAGATTACTGTGGCCTATGAAAAAGCAAAAAGAACTTACTCTGCTCAAAACGCGGCTTTGTACAGTGTCTTCACTGAAGCAGAAGCCTCTGCCCTACGCGATTTGATTGAAGAAGCTTATTCTGTTCTTAGCAATCAGAACTACCGCAATATTTACGAAAAACGTTTATTATCTAAATCTTATTCAGCCTCTGATCTTTCATTAGATGCTGTGAAAAAAGCCAGCAACGAACTTTTCAACGAAAACAGTTTGCTGCAAACAGCTCCAATTGATTCTTTAGAATCTGAAAAACCTGCTTACGAAAAAAATCAGGCTTTAGAAACTGAAATCGAATCTTGTGCTGACTGGAATGGCGATTTTCTTAAAAAAGTTCGTGAATACAAACAGTATTCTTTAGAACTTCTTCATGAAAAAACAAAAGTTAATCCTTGGTATTTAGCCGCTCTTGAAAAGATGGAACCAGAAAACTTACCGGCTCCGGTATTTGTTCGTGGTTACGTAACACAATTTGCAAAAACGTTAGGCCTTAACGAGAAACAAGTTGCTGAATCTTACATGAAGCTTTACAAGTCAAAACTTGAGCAAACAAAAACAAAATAAAATCACATTCTCAGTTACCGCCGACCATGTAGGTTTACGCCTAGATAAAGTGTTGGTGGATGAACCCTTTTTCAAAGACGTTATTTCTACGCGCAGTTATGCGCAAAACATGATTGAAAAGGGTTACATTACAATTAATGACGAACGCACCAAAGCGTCTCATGCGCTAAAAGCATCTGATGTGATCGATATTATTATTCCTGAAGTAAAGCCGACTGAACTAGTTCCTTACGATTTTAAATTAGATATTCTCTTTGAAGATAACGATGTGATCGTGATCAATAAGCCTGCTGGCCTAGTGGTTCATCCGTCGGCCGGGCACGAACAAAACACTTTAGTGAACGCTCTTCTTTTTCATACCAAAGATCTTTCGATGAAAAACGAAGAACGTCCGGGCATTGTTCACCGTATAGATAAAGAAACCAGTGGTTTACTTGTTGTTGCTAAAAACGATCAAGCTCACGACAACTTATCAATTCAATTTAAAAATAAAACCACGCACCGTATTTATTACGCTGTTGTCGATGGTCGCCCGCGAGTTGGTAAAGGCACAATTCAAAGTTACTTAGCCCGTCATCCGAATGATCGCAAAAAATTTGCTTCTGTTAGATTAAATAATCGCATCGTGACTGAGTTTGATGAAACTTTTGAAAAAGGCAAATGGGCGGTTACGCACTATCAAACTTTACAAAGTTCTCAGTCTAAATCTTTAGTTCGTGTGCAACTTGAAACAGGCCGCACACACCAGATTCGTGTGCATATGTCTGAATTAGGTCACCCGCTTGTAGGTGATATAACTTATGGTTATTCAGCCAAAAAAGCTAAAGAACACGGCGTAAATAGATTTTATCTGCACGCGGCCGAACTTGGTTTTACACATCCAAAAACCAAAGAGCCGATGAAATTTATGATTGATTGGCCCAGAGCTGATTTTGAAAAAATTAAATCTTGGGGATTTATTTTATGAGTTTTACCGAAACAGATTTAGGGTTTATCCAAGAAAAAGATGGTTACCTAATTTTTTTCGGCAAAAATTCAGCGACGCTGGATCAAATCAAGCAGGCTTATCCCGAACTTTCTTTTCGCACAGTTCATCAAAAGCACACTGATGTCTGTGTTCCCTCGTCACCAGATAGCAGCGAAACCATTGCTGATGCGCATTTTACTGAAGAAACACGTGTGGCTTTAGTTGTAAAAACAGCTGATTGTATTCCGTTACTGGCTTACAGCAAAAAGCAAAATTTGATTTTAGCTATTCATGCCGGCTGGCGTGGAGTTGAAAACCAAATCACGCCAAAATCTTTTGTTTTAGCTAAAATGCAGGAAGCAGAAATTTTTGTAGGCCCGCACATTTTACAAAAAAGTTTTGAAGTTGATCTTGATGTTAAAGAACAGCTTGAAAAAGTGTATTTACTTCATACACAAAAAGCAGATGCGCAGGTTTTTATTTCACGCGATAATAAATTTTATATCGATCTAAAAACGATCGTAAAAAATCAACTTCAGTCAGTGGCTATTCCATTTCATTTACACGAATTAACAATTGATACCGTGTCAGACACGCGTCTTCATTCTTATCGCCGCGACAAACAAACCAGCGGTCGCAATTTAAGTTTTATTGCCAGACTTAAGTCATAAGACTCTTTTAAACCTAGTCTTTTAATTTACCTCTCGTTTGAGATACTAAAAGTATGAAAAAACTTATACTTTTAGCTACTGTTTTGCTATCGGCTTGTACGTCTTTTGATAATCAAAACCGTTACCCTTCTAATATTGCCCAATGTCCGATTTCAGAAAAAAATCCTCCCGCTTTTACTGTGCTTGAAAACAAGAACGGCAAAATTAAAGTTCAATTAAATAATTTTACAAAATTATTCGATCTATCTGATGCCTATAACGTTAAAGTCACTTTCGAAGATTTAATTATTCAAGACGCTGATGGTTCAAATGCTTTTACAAACGTAACTGATGTAGCTGCTGTTACTGTTAACAAAGAACCTTTTATTGTCGAAGTTCCTGTCGCTCGCAGTGGAATTTACAACTTTGCTTTATCTGATGACAGCGACAAAGTTTTCTGGAAACAAAAAGTTTTCGCGATTGATCCAGAAGAAAATACAATTTCTAAAGAAGAGCGCGAAATGTTAGCGCAAAAATATGCTCCCGTTATGGAGATGAGTGCCGGCGAAGAAACATATCCTGCAACGTTAGAATATATCTTCAATAAAGTAGATGTAGATCAGCAATTAAATGCGGAACCATTTTTAATCACAAATAAAAATACACAATCTGGTTTTTTAAATATGTTTAGCCGTGGTTATAAATTCACTGTTAATTTTAATTACGGTGAATTTGACAAAGTTCTTCCGTACTACGGAAACGCCGACTCGGTGATTAAGTCAGGTTTATCAAATGACAAAGAAACGCGTTTAAGATTCCGCTCAGGCAAAAATAATTTAGCGGTTTATTATTCTGTCTTTGAACATAAAAAAACAACGTTTGTAACTCGTGATAAAACTGTAAAAGTTGTTCCGATGCCTTCCCCTTACATCTACATTAACTATCACTTCTTTTATGCTTACGACACAAAGAACGGAAGCATTAATAAACCCGTGGCAGCTTCACATATTCTTGACCGCGAAAGCTTAACAGTAGTTTTAAATAAATCACGCCAACCGGTTTTTGTAATTTACGGGGCCCATTTAGCTAATCAACTTATGGCCCAACTTGATTCTGCCGGTAACCGCATTCAAGAATGGAAAGGCGGCCGTGCGTACTTAAATATGCCGAAGGTACCAACTGAAAACGGACGTATCTTAGCTGTAGCTGCAAAAGGTTCACATGGTATTTATCCGGTGAAAGGTATGTACGCCGTAGCCTTAGGTGAAAATATCAGTTTATTAAAAGAACCAGCGGGCGGTGGTGAAAAGCTATATCCGGCTTTTGATGCTAATGCAGGACAAAATCCAAAATACAAACTACTTCCTTTAGGATTAGAAAATGTAACTTCAAACTGCAATGAAGGTTACAGTGTTTTAGCTTACTCAGGAGCTGTAGTTGATGTACTAGGGCCAACCAATGCGGCTTTCCCGCCGTTCACTGACCGTGAAGGTGATTATAAAAACTATACTGATCCAAATATGTATATGTTCGACATCGATAAAGCGATGAAGGCGAAGTAAGCCCTTAAGAGCAAGAGGGCTTTAACGCCCTCTCCCATTTGCAAAACACAATTTCGCATTGTTCTTTCATCAAGAAATCAGCTATTTTTACCTTATAGAGTTTTTTAAAGTTTATGGGGTGTAAAATGTTAAAAAATTTCGCTATCGCTACGGCATTAGTTCTTTCAGCCATTTCGGCACAAGCTTTTCAATCTCCTATTTCTGATGTTTTACCCAATGGTTCGGTGGCCCGTTGTCATGAATCTGGCGATGCTGGTCTTCGCGCTTATCGTTTAGCTGTTAAAGAAATTTCTGCCACAGCCTTAACTTTACAAGTCGACACTTTGGTTTGCCTTCGTCTTGAAGGACAAATGACTTTGATTCCTTATGCTTTAGCCGAAAAACAAGTTTATAAAAATAATGGTCATGTCATCAGTTACGAAAATATTGAAGCAAGCCTTGCGATCACAAACACCGAAGCCACAGCTTTATTAGCCCGTGTAACTTTAGATACAACTAAGTTTTCTCAAGAGGTGACTTTAGATCTACAAGCACTACGTACTCGTGTTTTTGATGTAAGTCTTCAAATGTTAGAAGTTATCAGAATCGACGGCAAAGTTGTCGATCAAGGTATGCGCGCGAATGGCACATACCGTGTCACTTTAAATTAATTTCCAGTTCTGCCGGTACCATTTGATTTGGAGCCGGTTTTGACAGCCACCGGATTTAAACAACTGCTCGAAACAGCTTGATCATTCTCGGCATAAGAGCAGCGGTGCCCTAAGTTGACAGGCGTACAATCTGTTGTTGAAGGTTGGTCAACTATTTCCGTGCTTACTTTATAATTGTTCGGATCTTCACCTAAAACACTGCCACTTTGAGAGATTTCTCCTCCCGTTGTTGTGTTTCCTGTTGTGTCATCACTAACCACACGTGGCGGAGTATTTGAACGAAAAATGTTAGCTAAAGCTAACCCGATAGCTGCAATTTTTGTTTTAAAAAAATCAAAAAAACCGGCTTCAGCCTGGGGCGCTTGTAACAAAAATAATGCTAAAATGGCGACTAAGATTTTTTTATTCATTGTTAGCTCCATTTTTTACTAAAAGAAATTCTGTAAATAGTTCGAAAGCGGCATAGTTCTTAGCATCCATTGATTTAAGCTTTCCGGCACTGTATTTAAAGTTTACTTTACTTTCACCTTTTAGCTCTAATTCAACCAAGCGTTCATTGATGTATTTGGTTGTTAAAGTTTTTTTCGTCTTGGTAGCTAAATTAGTTTTTTTAATTTCGCTTACGTAACCTAAGCTATTTTCTTGGTACTCCCAGCGGGCTTCTTTGGTATTAATTGTCTTCCAGCCGGTTGTGGCATCTAAAAGATTTTCATTAATAGCTGTTGGTGCACGAAATAATGAGTCTTTTTCTACGCGATGTTTTGAAAATAATGGCGAACTTGCCGAACTGAATTCACTTGTTGATTGGCCACAAATATCTTTCACAGTGGAATTCAATAAAGCGCTGTTCATATTCATTTTGTATGTAAATTCACGGCCACAGTTATTATTATCAGTTAATTTGCTTACAGCATCTAACTTTGCATCGTAAGTCACCGTGTGCTGACTGCCGTCAGGTAAAGTAAAACCAGTGATACGCCATTGGTTATCATGAGAATAAGTTAATTTTTTACCCCAGGCATTTTCAACTGAAGTTAAATTGTTATTTTTATCGTAGCTGTAAAGTACTTTAATTTTTTTAGGACCTTCGATTTTTTCTACGACTTTTTCAGTTTTAGCATAGGTAAAAAAGTAGTGCTGTTTGCCGTTATGAACAACCCGGTCAATCATGCCGTATTTGTTATAATAAATGCGTACAAATGGCTTTTCGTATTGGCTTTTTAGAGCAATTAAACTTAAGTGCCCTTGATCGTTATAACCGAAAATATACTTATCCGAAATACGCATATAACCTGCATTATTCGGAAGTTCTTTCATCACTTCAGTTCCGGTGCTATTGGCATAACCATCTTCAACTTTAGCGAAGACGCTCGATGTAACTTGTCCGCATTTACGAATTTCTAAGCCGGCATTGGCTCTGACAACAGTTTCTTCAAGCTGTGAACACCAGTTATTTCCGAATATACCGAAACTTTTTCTTTTGTGATTATACTCACGCTGAATTCTAAACGGCGTTAACGCTTCTTTGGTAATTAAGTCAGTTGTATTAAACGAAAGTTCACCGCTGATTGGATTTACTTCGGCAAATACAGATAAGCCCACGAATAACGTAATAAAAAATATTTTGTTTTTCACACTCTCTATTTTATTCCTCTTCTAGAATATAGATAGACCAGTGAAACAATTTTTAGATTTCTGGCCTGATGTCGAGCCTTGGTGGGGTTCTCTTTTATGGTGTTTGCCCGTACCATTAAATATATGAAAACAATGACTGGATTTTTATTTATTTTATTTACGGCATTTACAGCAATTGCGGCGGATTCTTTAAACTGCGCCGAAGGAAAAATCACCACGAAAACCAGAACAAATACAGTTACGGTGGTAGCTAATCTTTGCCAAAACGAATACGGTCAATTTTTTGCAAAACAGTGCGCTGATGGTTGCGAATTTTCAAAAGCTTTAAAGAGCCAAGGGCAAGTTGATGTTCAGGACGCTGTGGTCGGAAGCCCCGGCGGGCAGATCTGTTCCGAGTTAGGATTTGATGCAGAGATTGCTGATATCGAATTCAAAGGAAAAAAAACGCTAAACGTTGATTTATGTTTTACTAAAAACAGATCTTCATATGTTTCAACAGGCTTTTTACGTGATCTAGAGGGAGATCTTGAAAAATGAGATCTTTAATAACCTTTCTTTCTTTAATTCTTTCATTTAATTTTGCGCAAGCGGGCTCATGCGAAACGGTCGATTTACGCGATCAATTAGGCCCGATTCTAAATCAAGATGGTGCTGGCTTTTGCTATGCTTACACGGCAGCCGATATTCTTTCATTTAAACTAGGTAAGCGTGTTTCTCCGGTAGACATTGCTATGCAATACGTAAAGCGTCGCGATGAATTAATGTACCGTAAAGGCTTAAACGCTAAATACTTAAATGAAATTAACAGCGATAGAAAAAATGATATTTCTAGCGGTGGCTTTGTTCGTTATGCCTTAAGCTATTCGCAAGACGCTGGCTTTTGCGAAGATAGCAAAATTAACTCGAATGACTTTCGCACCGACCGCGATTTATTTCGCGGTTTAGTAAATTTGAATCAGCTAAGTCTTCAAGAATACAGTTTAAGTGATGCAGGATCAGCGAGTTGTTCTAAATTTTCTCAAATTCAAAAAATATTTCCAGGTGTAACGATTGCAGACATTCAAAACACCGCTAACCAAAGTAATTTAATGAATGTGGGCGCTAAGCTTGCTAACGAAGCCTGTGAGCCGCGTTTCAAAGCGACAACACCGTTACGTTTTAGAAGTTTAAGTAATCCCGGTGCATATAACGAAAACTTAACAGGTTCGCAGTACAATGAAATTGATAGCGTACTTTCAAAGAAGCAGCCTATTTCACTTTCTGTAAAAATGGATAAGCTTTATAACTTCGGCCGTTCAAGTGTATCAAGCCAACCACGCCACGCGATCACTTTAGCCGGAAGAAAAATGAATCCTGCTACTGGAAAATGTGAATACATTTTAAAAAATTCCTGGGGTCCTGAATGCGATCGCCACTATAAAGTGCGTTGCGAAGGTGGATACGTTTTTGTTCCAGAAGATATTTTTAAATCAGTTGTCTACGCCGCTGACTATATTGAATAGATAATCTTTAAGATTCTTTCAGCAGTTGTTCAGCGCCTGAAGCGCGAAACCAAACACGTTCTGAAAGAAAAATACACAGGCCAACCAGTGGCACTAAGAATAGAAATCCGAAAAATCCCAACAAGATGTAAAGCTTAGTATTTACATCTTCTGGCAATAACCACACAGCTGTAATCACGGCTCCTAAAAAACCAAAGATCATTAATTGCAGAATAAAAAATACAGATAAAGCGACAATGATGCTTCGACGAGTGGCTTGCAGCGTTTTTAAATAGATTAACAACGCCTTCTTTTTAACTTGGCCAAAAGCATATTGATATGCCAATTGCCCTAAAAGATATGAAAGAATTTTCTTTACCCAGCTCATCGTTTTTTCAACTAATCTTGTTTGCGTTGGCCAAAAATCCAACCAATAACAAAAGCCAGAATACCCACTATACCTAGTACAACCCATGGATTTTCTTTCACTTTGCCTTCAACTTGATTTTTAGTTTTTTTAACTTCTGACTCTACGTTGGTTTTAAGATCATCTAGATAAGGTTTCAGGTCATCTAATGTTTTACGTAACTCGTTATAATCTTTTTCTAAGATTTGTTTAAAATCCTGAACTTTGCCATGACTTGCGGTTTCAAGCTTCTCAATCGCTTCAGATAGTGATGACGGTTGTTTGGCCATGGTGACTCCCTTGTTGAACAATCAAATCACTATCGGCTCATTTCGAGAAAAAATTAACCAGACTTTGGTCTTCGTTTTCAGGCTAATCTTCGCAAAAAATCTTCTGCATCGACTTCATTAATTTAAGCAATTCAGAATTATCAATTTTATAATATATACTTTGTCCCTCACGACGGGCTGAAAGTAATCCTTCGCTTTTCATTTTAGCTAAATATTGTGAAACCGATGATTGTGAGGCGCCACAATAAGCTTCTAATTGCGACACCGTTGCTTCATCTTCAACTAAACAGCATAAAATTTTTAAACGCTGCGGGTGGGCTATAGCCTTTAAAAGACCTGCAACTGTTTCACACTGAGAGGCTAATTTTTCTGCACTTGTCATTTTCATATATATTAGTATATCATAATATAATAATATGTAAATACCTTAGGAAAGAAATTTATATGAAACCATCAACTCTATTTTATCAGCTCTTCGAACACGAATCCTCTACTTATACATATATTATCGCTGATGCTGCCAGCAAAGAGGCCGCTATTATCGATCCCGTGATTTCAACCGTAGACCGAGACTTAAACTTAATTGAAGAGTTAGGTCTAAAATTAAAGTATGTGCTAGACACACACATTCATGCCGACCACATCACCGGCGCAGGTGAAATCCGCCAAAGAACGGGAGCTTTATCCGCTGTGAGCGTTCATGCGCATGTAAACTGCGTCGACAAAGCTTTACATCATGGTGATCAGCTTTTTTTAGGTGATAAGTTAATTCAAGCTCTTGAAACACCGGGCCACACCGATTCTTGCATGAGTTTCGTTTTTGATAATAAAGTTTTTACTGGCGATGCTCTATTAATTAGAGGCTGTGGACGCACTGACTTTCAACAAGGCTCTGCAGAAAAATTGTATGATAGCGTGCACAGTAAGCTTTTTACTCTTCCAGATGATATTCAAGTCTATCCAGCACATGATTACAAAGGGCAAACGGCATCAACAATTGAATTAGAAAAAAAATTCAATCCCCGTTTGGGCTTAAATAAAAGTAAAAGTGATTTCGTTCATACCATGTCGAATTTAAAATTAGCTGATCCTAAGAAAATTCACGAAGCTGTTCCGGCCAACTTAGCCTGTGGCCAAAATCTTCAAAGACCACAACGCGAAATCACTACTGAACAAACGCGTTTACGCTTAGAAAATGCAGCTATTATAGATGTGCGCAGACCCGATGAATTTAACAATGAGCTTGGCCATATCAACGGCGCGCATCTTGTGACTTTAGGTCCAGAGCTAACACAGTTCTTAGAGCAAGGCGATCGCTCGCAAGAAATTATTTTTGTCTGCCGTAGTGGTGCCCGCTCAGGACAAGCGCTCAATGAAAGCGTCAAACTCGGTTACAACAGCACACTAAATATGGTAGGCGGTATGACTCGCTGGAACGAATTAAAATTTCCAATACAACGTAACGAGGAAAAATTATGAATACAGAATGGATTTTCGCTTTAATTGGCGGCGTACTTATTGGTTTAGCTGTATCTTTAATGCTTGTCTTAAACGGCCGTGTCACTGGCATCAGTGGTATTATTTACGGTTTATTAAACCCTGTTAAAGGTGAGTTAGCTTGGAGAATCTATTTTATTTTAGGTTTACTTGCAGGTGGAATAGCTTATCAATTTACAAATAATAGCATCACTTCAATGGCGCCTGTCACAGAGCTTAATTGGTCTATACCTATCGCAGGTTTACTTGTGGGTTTTGGTACCGTCCTTGGCAGCGGCTGTACGAGCGGACATGGTGTGTGCGGCATTAGTCGTTTATCGCTCAGATCTTTAATCGCTACCTTTACATTTATGTTAGCTGGCATCATCACAGTTTGGATTTTTCGCTAATTCGGAGAAATTTTATGAAAAATAATTTAAGCGCATTGTTAGTCGGATTTATTTTTTCATTGGGCCTAGCTTTGTCAGGAATGACGAATCCTGACAAGGTAAAAGGATTTTTAAATATTTTTGGCTCATGGGACCCTTCTTTAATTTTTGTTATGGTTGGCGCCATTAGCGTTCATTTTTTGACTTACAAAATGATTCGTAAAAGAAAAAGTCCGCTATTTTCGACTCACTGGCATGTGCCGCAAAAAACTGAAATTACTAAAAGTTTAGTGGTGGGAAGCGGTATGTTCGGAATCGGATGGGGCCTTGCAGGTTTTTGTCCAGGTCCGGCGATAACATCACTTACTACACTAAGTACTACGGTGTGGGTGTTTGTTTTCTTCATGCTCTTGGGTATGTTGCTTTTTAAAATGTTCGATAAAAAATATAAATTAAATCGGTAATCTTATGGAAATCATTGGATACATTGCTGCCATATTTATGGGTCTCGCACTGGGAATCATCGGTGGCGGAGGCTCCATACTTACTGTGCCTATTCTTATTTATTTTTTTAAATTTGCAGGCACAGCGGCGGCCACGGCTTCTCTTTTTGTAGTGGGCTCCACAGCTTTAGTAGGTGGGCTCATTAATATTTATAAAAAAAATGTCGATTTTAAAACGGGAATTATTTTTGCCATACCTAGTTTCATAGGCGTTTTTTTAGTACGCCGTTTTATTCTGCCGAGCATTCCTGATGTAGCTATCTCTTCGCCATTCATCACTCTTACAAAGTCAGATTTAACCTTAATCATTTTCGCGGTTCTTATGATTTTCTCTGCGAAAACCATGGTTAAAAAAGAATCGGCATTAACTGCATCCTTACCTAATCCGGAATCTGCAACTTCATTCAAAAATATTTTTACCAAAGGTCTTTTTGTCGGATGTGTAACCGGCTTTGTAGGAGCTGGCGGTGGTTTTTTAATTGTTCCAGCTTTAACTTTATTTTTTAAGTTAACAATGCAAAGAGCGATCGGAACTTCTTTAGTTATTATTAGTGCTAACTCATTATTTGGTTTTGCTATGAGCGATAATTCAACTACGGCTTGGCCTTCAATAATCACTATCAGCTTATTAGGTATAGCAGGTCTGCTACTCGGCCAACGCCTATCTGTACAAATGCCCGAACAGACTTTAAAAAAAATATTTGGCTATTTTATTTTGGCTATCGCTTTGGTTTTACTCGTAGATCAATTTTTTCTCTAAAGTAAGATTACTCTTTTTTCATAGTTGTAAAATATCTTCTAAGAAAAAAGCAGAAAGCTCTGCACGCCCCGCTAACTTTGACTTTTCATAAATTTTTTGGGCATGGTGTCTGACAGTTTTTTCCGTAGAATCGCGGATTGTGCCTATTTCTTTAAAGCTAAGACCCTTAAGAAGAAGCAGAGCCACTTCTTTTTCAGAGGGTGTAAATCCCCAATCTTGCATCTGCCGATCAATGGCCAAGCTTAAGCCTTGAATTAAATTTTGATTCTCTGTTTTCCATTGAATGGATTGCTCTTTAAGTTCTTCTAACTCGTACTGAGTTGTCTGGACTTCTTTTCGCAAAGCGCTATTCTGCGATAGAACAAAAATAGTACCGATTGAGGCCAGAATCACAATAACAGTTTCGACAGCCATATGCGATAGCGGACTTCCAGATTTGTAATCTGACCAAACGTCGTACGAAACAAAAAAGATAATACCTAATAAAACCGTAACTAATATAAATTGATCTCTTCTGGCCATGGTCTGTATTAACACACAAAAACAGAATCCGGTCAAAACTCCACGGAAAAATAACCTATACGCTTTTATTTGAGTTAAAAGTTTATTTATGGGTCTTTCAGCCGATTTAATTTTTGCATTTTAAGCCGTAGATTAAAAATATCGCGAAAGGATTCTCGTGAAAAAAATAATGTTTATCGCTCTGAGTTTAGTTTTAAGCCTATCTGTTTATGCCCAAGATCCCCCGCAAAAAAAGAAAATTGATCTTTTCGATCTGGGCTATAACACAACTCAAAATCCTCAGCTGGATTTTGACGCCCAGCTAAATCTTGAAAAAAGGCGATTTTATTTAAATCAGCATCAAAAATGGGGCTTAGTGACACTAGGTCTCATGGCGTTAGCCTTGACTAGTGCTGGCGACGGTAATCCCCCTATTGAACATGTGATGTTAGGTACAGCGACGGCAGTGACTTATGGTGTATCGGCTTACTATGCGATCAGTGCTCCTAACTGGTCTGACATTAAAACAAATCCTCCTACAGGAGGAAGCGCCCTACATCGTAATTTAGCTTGGGTTCATCTACCCGGAATGATCCTAACTCCTATTCTCGGATATATGGCCAAGAAAAAACGCGACAAAAATGAAGACCTAAACAGCCCTGAGAAATATCACAAGGACGTCGCAGGGCTAACAGCAGCGACACTAGCCATTTCGGTCATAGCTGTGAGCTTTGAATTTTAACCAGGAGGATTTATGAAAATTTTATTTTTAACGTTCATGATAAGCTTGTCTGCTTATGCCGCCGACACAACTTACATTTTAAAATCATCTGATATCAGTTATACGGTGACATTCCCCCTTAAAACTGTGGTTGGAAAAACTTCAGAAGCTAAAGGTAAAGGTATCTGTGATAAAAAAAATTGTGAATTTTTAATTGCAGCTCCAGTTAAAAGTTTTAAATCTGGAGACACTAATCGCGACGTACATATGCAAGAAGTTACAAAAGCAGCGCAACGTCCTTTAGTTACAGTAAGCACAACTAATCTAGACCCTGAAAAGCTCGACAATGTAAGTTTAGAAATCGATTTTGCCGGAGTGAAAAAAGTTATCAACGGACTTCACCTTAATAAAGGTATCCATGGTAAAACAGTAGATATCGAGACAAATTTTTCAATTCTACTGTCAGACTTTAAGATCGAACGCCCTGCACTGCTTGGAGTAGCTATCGACGATAAAGTTGTAATCAACGTAAAAACTCAATGGGAAAACTAATAACAGGAGAACACATGAAAACTATTTCTTTAATCAGTTTTATACTTTTAACTCAGGTCGCTTTTGCTGGTCCAAAATGTACAGATCAAAAAAAAGAAACTTGGCAAAACGAAGAAGCCTTTCAAAAAAAATTAGTTGCCGACGGTTACAAAATTAAAAATTTTAAAGTCACCGATGGTCAGTGCTACGAAATTTACGGCTGGGACAAAAATGGCAAGAAAGTTGAAATTTACTTCAACCCTGTTTCCGGTGAAATCGTAAAACAAAAATAAAGAATCGAGCTGTCTGTGATTTTAAGTCTTGTAATTCGCTTTATACATTGGGGAATAGTTTTGGCTATCTTCATCAATCTGTTTATCATTAAAGATGGAGAATTTTTTCACCGTCTCTTGGGGTATGCAGCAGTTTTACTGGTGGTCTTAAGACTGGTATATGGATTATTCACGAAAAATCACAGACAGTTTCCTAATAAAATAGCTGTAACGGTTTATTTTGCCATGTGGGGAAGCTTGATTGCTTTAGCTCTTACAGGATTTCTTATGGGAACAGAAAAATTTTGGGGCGAAGAAAGTATAGAAGAAACACACGAGTTTTTTGCCGGCTTTTTGCAAGCTCTCATTCTTATTCATTTTGCGGGGATTGCGCACGATTCTTATCAATTTAAACGCCGTACATGGCTAAACATGATTAACGGAAAGAAAAACTAGTGTCTCATAAGCTCTCGCGCTATGGTAATAGACATGAGTCTGCACTCACAACCAGAAAAACATAAAGCGCTAAACATCGGATGGTTACGGGCAGCCGTGCTCGGTGCAAATGATGGTATTGTTTCTACAGCCAGCTTAATCGTCGGTGTGGCCTCAGCAAATGTCTCTTATCAAAGTATTTTAGTCAGTGGCATTGCGGGATTGACTGCTGGAGCGTTATCTATGGCTGCCGGCGAGTATGTTTCTGTCAGTTCACAAGCCGATACTGAAGAATCTGATTTAGCTCGAGAAAAGTTAGAACTAGACACTGACCCTGAATTTGAACTTCAAGAACTGCAACAAATTTATATCGGACGCGGACTTTCACCTGATCTGGCAAAACAAGTCGCTATACAATTAACAAAACACGATGCTTTGGGTAGCCACGCGCGGGATGAGCTGGGCATCACTGAAATTCATAAAGCCCGTCCGATTCAAGCGGCCCTGACATCGGCTATCACATTCGCCGTGGGAGCCGCACTGCCTTTGCTTGTCGTTGTTATTTCACCTTTATCTAAAGTAACTTTAACCGTGTCGTCAGCGTCGCTATTTTTTTTAGTTTTATTGGGAATTCTTTCGGCCATCGCGGGCGGAGCCAACTTAGCTAAAGCAGCACTTCGTGTGGGATTATGGGGCGCAATTGCAATGGCCATTACTTCTGGTATTGGTCATTTATTTGGTACTGTCGTTTAAATGTGGGGATTGTAAATGGTGGTCAAGGACGGAATTGAACCGCCGACACGATGATTTTCAGTCATCTGCTCTACCGACTGAGCTACTTGACCATTCTGGTATTGACGAAACTTCGTTTCGCCACTTGAAAGTGAACCTGCAAACTATCTATTTGGGCTAATCAAGTCAACTATTTAGCCCTTTTCAAGCATAAATCTATGCTCGCATTTCGCCCCAAGAGTCCATTCTGATTAAAGAATGGTCATATTGAGGCTTCAAACCTGGAAATTAGCGATCTATTTTCCAGCAGCGGCTTTGAAAGCCTGGTCTAAGTCAGCGATTAGATCATCGATATCTTCAACACCCACTGATAAGCGGATTAACGAATCATCGATACCTAGTGCTTTACGTTGTTCAGGCGGAACAGACGCGTGAGTCATAATTGCCGGATGTTCAATTAACGATTCAACACCGCCAAGTGATTCTGCTAGCGCAAACACTTGAACTGATTCTAAAAATTTACGAGCTGAATTCATTCCACCCTTGATGAAGAATGTGATCATTCCACCAAAGCCACTCATTTGTTGTTTCGCTAATTCGTGTTGTGGATGTGAAGCTAAACCTGGGTAGATAATACGTTCTACTTGTGGATGCTTTTCTAAAAATTGCGCCACTTTCATACCGTTTTCAGCATGAGCTTTCATACGAAGTGGTAAAGTTTTTAATGAACGTAATGCTAAGAACGCATCAAACGCCCCTTGAACACCACCCATTGAATTACTTAAGAACTGAATTTTTTCAGCAATCGCTTTATCAGAAGTAACTGCTACACCACCAACGACGTCAGAGTGACCGCCGATGTATTTTGTTGCTGAGTGAACAACGATATTTGCACCTAATTCTAACGGACGTTGGAAGTAAGGAGACATAAACGTGTTATCAACCACAACTAAGATATTTTTAGCCGCGGCAATTGCCGAAATTTTCTTAATATCAGCTAATTTCAATGTTGGATTTGTCGGTGTTTCAACCCAAATCATTTTTGTATTTGGTTTAATGGCTTTTTCTACGTTAGCCACGTCAGTTAAATCTGTGTAAGAAAATTCTAAACCGTGATGACGTAATACTTTATCAAATAAACGGAAAGTTCCGCCGTACATATCATCCATAGCGATCACATGATCACCGGCTGTTAATAAATGCATAACTGTAGTCGTTGCTGCACAACCGCTGGCAAAAGCAAAACCGTATTTGCCTGATTCTAAAGAAGCGATGCAATCTTCGTAAGCTCTACGAGTTGGATTGTGGGTACGAGAATACTCCCAACCTTTATGAACACCCGGAGATTCTTGCACATAAGTTGAAGTTAAGTACACCGGCGTCATAATCGCGCCAGTTGTAGGATCTGGAGATTGGCCCGCGTGAATCGCGCGCGTATTAAATTTCATTTTTGAGCTATCTGTTTTCATAAATCTCTCTGTTTATATCTATTAAGTGTATTGTTTCATGTGTTCTTCAGCTTTTACTTCAACGTTGAAAGCTGATTTCATGGCGCCTGCATCCATTAAGCCATTATCGACCATCCATTTATCGTTAAATACTTTGCTTAAGTACGCTTTTCCAGAATCTGGCATAACAACAACGATTTTTGATGGTTTTTCTAATTTTTTCGAATACTCAATCGCACCCGCTAAAATTAAACCGCTTGAAGGACCTACGCATAAACCTTCTTCAATCACTAGACGGCGAGTTAACTGGAACGCCTCTTTATCAGTGACTTTAACAACATCATCGTAAACTTTTAATTGGCAGTTGTTCGGAAGCATATCTTCGCCAACGCCTTCGACTTTCCAAGCACCTGGAGGATCAACGATTTTACCGTGATAGTATAAATCGTAGATGATCGAGCCCACTGGATCCGTAACTAAAACTTTTGTATTTGGATTTTTCTCTTTTAAGTATTTACCAACGCCTGAAATAGTTCCGCCAGTACCTACACCGCCAACAAATACGTCGATTTGACCTTTTGTTTGCTCCCATAATTCAGGGCCCGTTACATTATAATGATAATCCATGTTATCCATGTTGTGATATTGGTTCGCGTAGAAACAATTAGGTGTATTTTCAGCGATTTTTTTAGCAACTGAATAGTGGCTTAACGGATGTTCTGGTTCTAAACCCATTGGAGTCACAACAACTTTTGCTCCATAAGCACGTAACATCGCACGTTTTTCTTCACTCATTTTTTCTGGAAGAACGAAAATACATTTATAACCTTTAACTGCCGCAGCTAAAGCTAATCCCATGCCTGTATTGCCGGCTGTAGCTTCTACGATTGTTCCGCCCGGTTTAAGTTCGCCGCGTTTTTCGGCCGCTTCAACCATATATTTAGCGATACGATCTTTAATTGATCCACCCGGATTAAAATATTCAACTTTACCGAAGAATTCGTGTTTTGAACCCGCTGTAACTTTGTTTAAACGCACTAGAGGCGTGTTTCCGATAGTGTCTAAGATATTATTAGATATTGAAATCATGATTTGTCTTCTTTGTTTTGCTTGGTGTTTTTGTGTTCTTTTGGATCATTCCTGAGCCCAGCATGTAAGTCATAAGTTCTACCACATCGCCGTTAAATGGAATTTTCAGGCGCTGACATAACTGTTGCACTTTTTTGGATTGAACATTTTTTTTCGTCAATTCAGAGACTAGTTCGAGGCATAATTCATTGTTTGTCATACTGAAGAAGAAATTATCGTTTTCGCGCAGGCAAAACAAGGTGAAAAACCTATTAAAAAGCAAGCTGGCACAGTGTCGGCACCAGCAATAAAATACAAATAGCCGGAAACACTAGAAAAACCAGTGGAATTTGCAAAAGTAGCGGAAGTTTCGCCGCATGTTCTTGAATATCCGCCTCACACATTTCGATTAAATCCGCTTCAATAGATTTAATTGGTTCATAAATTGATTGGCCGCGAAGACCTGATTCAATCAATGTGATAAGCGCTCTATGTTGTGCGTTAAAATTGTTTAGGTCACTAACCTGTGTTTTTTGCCGGATTTGCCACCACTTTATAAAGTTTTTTGAAAAATCGTCCTGAAACCCGCGTATATTCGCCGTGCGCTGAACAAATTTCTGCAAACCCTGCTGCAAAGACAGATTTTTTTCGATCGCGCGTTTAATATCCCACACTAAAATTAAACTATTCGGTAAATTTAAATCGTCCATTTGATCTGACTTCCTTTTTTTAAAATGATCGTAAGACCCGCTGCCATCAGCAAAAGCGAGACGATGATAACAGATGGATACTTTGTTAATTGCAGTTCTGCGATGGCAAAGAAAAGCAAAAACACATAAATAAGTGCTGCTACAACAGCTTGTGCGCGCACTTGAAGTGCTGAAAGTCTCGACCTATGTCGCAAACTATTTTGAATGCGTAATCCCCGCTTAAATTGGTCAATTTGATCAGAAACTCGCGTTGAAGAACGTAAAATAAAATAAATTTCTTCGAAATATTGTGCTGAAAACTTCTTTCGCGCGTAAATTGGCACCGCACTTGCGTGGTCAACCTCAACTTCGACATACATCAACGGTTCAAAAACAATTTTTTCAACGTGAGTGAGTGTTTGAAACACAAGTTTTGTTGATTTCAACGGTGATTGACCACCTTTAATATGCAAATTTATTGCTTCAAGAACCTTAATTTGCCCTCTGAAAAATGCTTTTTTCAAAAAAAATTCAAAATATATGTTCAAAAATATCAAGCTCAACAAAATTACGCCGATATAACTGATGATTAAGATCAAATGTTCTTTGAAAAACAGAAAATAGAGGCTCGGAATATTCAAAACGATGAACAACACTTTCCGAATTTTCGGAAAAATGATGTGAAAGATCTCAAGCCGATACACAAATCGATCCGAAATGAATAATCCGAATATCGAAATCAGTAAAAAAAGCATTCAAACCTCGCTTTCGCGCAAAAGTTTGATTGCAAGATAAATGCAACAATTTTTTTTGTTGACGGATTAAATCAATTTGTCGACAATTTTATTAAGGGAGACTGAAAAGTCACAACAACAACAACGTGGATGTAGAAATACGTTCACTCCGGAAGGAGCAACCATGGCTAAGAAAAAAGCAAAAAAAGCTACTAAAAAAGCTGCTAAAAAAACTACAAAAAAATCTACAAAAAAGAAAAAAAAGTAGATTCTTCTGTAAAGCAGAAGCTTTGGAAGGGCTAACGTAAGTTGGTCCTTTTTTTTTGCCCGAAATGGTTCGTCGAATAAAAAAATAGGCCCGTAATAGGCCTATTTTGCGTTTAACACTGAATTTTCTAAATTATTCGAGCGTATGTATTAGTAGAAATAAGTTAAACCAACACCTGCCGTTGGAAGATAAACCGAGCTGTTAAGCTCTCCAAGCACCATTAATTCACCGTAAAAGTTAACACCTGATAATTCACCCTCAAGTTGGTTGTATTCTAAACCCATGCCGCCTGCGATGAAGTTGGCTGAGAACTTATTTTCATGAATTTGTTTTTCAGAAAGAACTCTTTTTAAGATATCAGAACTTGAAGCATCACCATCTGGAGAGTTGGCATTGAACCAATTCGCATATCCGACCTTAGTATATGGAGATAAGTAGTTAGATTCATAATTATGTTTCCATGCGATATGAAACGTATTGTAAGCCTTACCCATACCGATTCCGAAGCCTAAAGCGTCTGCCGGTTTAAGATTAACTTCTAAATTAAAGCCAAAACCACCCGTTAAACCGCCCGTAGACACGCCTAAACCAAGTTTTTTGTAATTTTTAAGTTCATAATTTGAATCATAAAGCTCAACACCTTCGTTATCGAACTTTTGGCTTCTTGAAAAAACAGATTGGTTTGCGTTTTCTGTTTCAGATTGAGCGAAAGATACTGCTGTCGTTAAAAAAGCTAATGCAATAATAAGTGATTTCATGCTGGGGCCTCTCTTTTTTTAGGTTAGTTTAATCATTTTTGTCTGAATAGGAAACGATTTCTGCAAATCTTGATGCTTTTTAAAATTAAAAACTGCTCCAGAGCTGCGAACACGTTCGATGTGTGAAAGGCGCAGTGACTGCGTGATCCACCCAGGACTATTCGCTTCACCAACTTGCAAAATGCCATCATCCGGAAATCCCACATCAGGAGTTGCGTAAAATCCCGCATAACCATAATTGATATCAACAGCTGGTGACCATTTTGCTTCGCCGATAGTTTGTGAAACGACTAAATAATTTTGATTTTCTAAAGCGCGGGCACGTGCTCCCAAATGCACACGGTGAGCCCCTTTTACCGTTTCAGTGCAACTTGGTGCAAAAATAATTTGAGCACCGGCATGTGATGCAGCTAACGCCGGAAAAGAAAATTCCACATCAAAGCACGTTGAAATCGCAAACCTAACAAAACCCGCGTCAAAAATTTTAATCACAGGTTCACCCGCCTTCACATTCCACTCTTCATCTTCAAAACGAGTCATAAAAAACTTATCTTGAAATTCAATAGCGCCGTTCGGTGCAAATACAAACACACGATTTGTGGTTAATATTTCATTTTGATAAAATGGAAGACTTGGCGCGATGATATGAACACTGTGTTTCTTTGCAAGATCAGAAAAAGTTTTTTTAAATTCATCTATATATAGTAGAAATTTCTTCGCTTGCGATTTTAAATCGGCACGTTCAGTTTCTGAAAACAACGAAGTGATTTCCATCGCTCCGTATTCAGGAAAAAGTAAGATCTGTGCTTTAGTTTCCACAGCTTTTTCCACCCAGTTGTGGGTTTTTTCTTTCCACTGATTAATGCTCGTAAAAAAATCTAACGGATACTGCGCCGAAGCGATTGTTACATTTAGCGATTCCATGATTTTATCCAATACACCATATTTTTTTCTGTTTCTTGGCTTTCACCGGTATCAAGCCATGCAAACTTTGAAGTTAACTGAGAATCTTTTTGATAACCGCGCTTGTGCCAGAACTCGTCCAAAGGCTGGTAATCCGCAGGTTTCAGCGGGTGATCCACAGGTCTTTGCACAGCACAAAAAGTTGTTGTTTTTATCTGCGGAAAACTTAAAGCGACTTTTTCACGTTCATCAAAAAAAGCATGACCGATTCCCCGGCCACGATATTCAGGTAATAACACGCTTTCACCGAAGTAGAAAAATTCGTCGATTTTTTTGCCGTTTTCGATGAACGATTTTTTCACAAAATCATCTTCTTCGATGAGCGGAAGAGCGGTGGCAACACCCACGATTTTATTGCCTTTGTTTTCATCAATAGCCAAAATAAAAGTGCCGTTTTTAGCCCTAAAATACCGGTCTAAATATTTAACTTCATATTCAATCGATCCATCGTAAATATATGGAAAGTCTTTGAAAACCTTAATCCGAAGAGCTGCAATTTCTAAAAGATGTTCGCGCGCGAATTCTTTAGAAACGGGCTGAACTTTTATGCTCACTATTTCACCATTTCAATCCACTGAGGCAAATTGTAGTAGGTCGTAACACGTTTGATTTTGCCATCTTTAATTTCTAAAAATGACCCTGCCGGAACCACATATTTTTGGCCCCTCGCTGCAGGTAATGAACCATCGGTTTTTAAATACGTTCCGTGCACATCAAACTCAGCAGCAATGCGATTCGTGTTTTCATTCACAAAATAAGTCAGATTTTTAAGCTCTTCTTTGTAGCAATTGTCCATATGAGCCATAAATTTAACAAAAGCCTCTAGGCCCACTTCTTTTTTGCCCTGATTAATGTCGTGTTCGATCTCAGGGTGAAGTAATGCGAGCATGTCTTTAGTTCTGCCTTCATTAAAGGCTTTGAAGTAATTTTTTACGATATCTAGACTTTGATTTGCGCTCATGATTTCAACTCCTGCAATAGGCCAAAAATTAGTCTTTAGCTTGAGCTTTCAGACGATAAGTATTAAACCTGTTAAGTATTTAATTTTTAATTACAAAATCAAAAAAACAAACTTTTGGCAAAGCCAAAGTTTCTAAAATGTTTCCGGAGGAATTTTTCAATGGCATTCACAGCACACACAAGAAAAAAAATCGCCGTAATTGGCGCAGGTTTCGTAGGTTCAACAACTGCTCACTGGGCAGCACAAAAAGAATTAGGTGATGTAGTTCTTTTAGATATTAACGAAGGCGCAGCCATCGGAAAAACTTTAGACTTAGCTCAAGCAGCTACTATGGAAATGTTCGATACAAAAATTAAAGGAACTTCGAACTACGCTGATATCGCGGGTTCTGATGTTGTTATCGTAACTGCTGGTATGCCACGTAAACCAGGCATGAGCCGTGATGAATTAATCGGAATCAATGCGAAAATCGTTAAAGATGTTTGTGCTGGTATCAAACAACACGCTCCGGATTCAATCGTTATCGTAGTTTGTAACCCTATGGATGTTATGGCGTTATACGCTAAACAACAATTAGGATTCCCTCGTGAGCGCGTATTAGGTATGGGCGGTTGTTTAGATTCAGCTCGTTTCCGTACATTCATCGCTGAAGAGTGTGGCGTATCTTACAAAGATGTAACTGGTGTTGTTATCGGTAACCACGGTGATGCCATGGTTCCTTTAGTTCGCACAGCTTCTGTGGGTTCAGTTCCATTAATCGATATGTTACCAGCTGATAAAATCGCAGCTATCGTTCAACGTACTAAATCTGCCGGTGCAGAAATCGGTGGCCACTTAAAAACAGGTTCAGCTTACTACGCTCCTTCTCGCGGTGCAGTTGAAATGGCTGAAGCCATTCTTAAAGATCAAAAACGCGTATTACCTGTAGCTGTTGAGTTAAAAGGTGAATTCGGCGTTAATGACGGCATGATGGTTGGTGTTATGTGTGTTATCGGCGGTAAAGGTTTAGAAAAAATCGTTGATTACAAATTAAACGCTGACGAAAAAGCTGAATTTGAAAAATCAGTAACTGCTGTTCGCACATTATGCGAAGGCCTTAAATCGGTTCAATAAGGAATACGAATAAATGAATATTCATGAGTTTCAAGCCAAAGAAGTTTTAAGAAAATTTGGAGTAGCTACCCTAAAAGGTAAATTAGCTCTTACTCCTGATGAAGCAGTTGCTGCAGCTAAAGAAATCGGTGGATCAGTTTGGGTTGTTAAAGCCCAAATCCACGCCGGTGGCCGCGGTAAAGGTGGCGGTGTTAAAGTTGCCAAATCATTAGATGAAGTACGTGAGTACACGCAAAAAATGATCGGTATGACTTTAGTAACTCACCAAACAGGCCCTGAAGGTAAAAAAGTTCAAAAAGTTTTTATCGAACAAGGTTGTAACATCGCTAAAGAATACTACGTAGCTTGCTTAATCGACCGCGAAACTGGTCGCGTAGCTATGATGGCTTCTTCTGAAGGTGGAATGGACATCGAAGAAGTTGCAGAACACAATCCAAACGCGATCAAAAAAGTTGATATCGATCCAGTAACAGGCCTTGGGGCTTGGCAAGCTCGCGAATTAGCGTTCTCTATCGGTATGTCTCCAGAAGTGGTTAACAAAGCTGTTAAATTCATGATGGGTTTATACGAAGCGTTTGTTAAATGTGACTGCTCTATCGCCGAGATCAATCCCCTAGTTGTAACTAAAGAAAATGATGTTATTTGCTTAGATGCAAAAATGAATTTCGATTCAAACTCATTATACCGCCAACCATCTATCGTTGAAATGCGCGACTTAAACGAAGAAGAGCCGACTGAAATCGAAGCTTCTAAGTACGATTTAGCGTTCATCAAACTTGATGGTAATATTGGTTGTTTAGTTAACGGTGCTGGTCTTGCGATGGCGACATTAGACATCATTAAACTTCACGGTGCGACCCCTGCGAACTTCTTAGATGTTGGCGGCGGAGCAAATAAAGAAAAAGTAACTAACGCTTTTAAAATCATTCTAAAAGACAAAAACGTAAAAGGAATTTTAGTAAATATTTTCGGTGGTATCATGAAATGTGACGTGATCGCTGAAGGTGTTATCGCTGCTTCTAAAGAAGTGGGCTTAAAGGTTCCATTAGTTGTTCGTTTAGAAGGTACTAACGTAGAACTTGGTAAAAAAATCTTAGCTGAATCTGGTTTAAACATCATTCCAGCAAACGATTTAACAGATGCTGCTAAAAAAATTACTGCAGCAATTAAGTAGGTTTTAAATGGCTATTTTAATTAATAAAGATACAAAAGTAATGTGCCAAGGTCTTACAGGATCTCAAGGTTCATTCCACTCATTACAATGTAAACAATACGGAACAAAAATGGTTGCAGGTGTTACACCAGGTAAAGGTGGAACAGTTCACGAAGGTATTCCGGTATTTAACACTGTTAAAGAAGCAAAAGAAAAAACTGGCGCGACTGTATCAATGATCTTCGTTCCACCTCCGTTTGCTGCTGATTCTATTATGGAAGCGGTTGATGCTGATTTAGATTTAGTGATCTGTATCACTGAAGGTATTCCAGTATTAGACATGGTTAAAGTTAAGAAATACATGCAAGGTAAACGCACTCGTTTAATCGGTCCGAACTGCCCTGGCGTTATCACTCCAGATCAATGCAAAATCGGTATCATGCCTGGCCATATTCACAAAGCTGGTCGTATCGGCGTTTTATCGCGTTCTGGTACATTAACTTACGAAGCTGTTGGTCAATTATCAGCTTTAGGTTTAGGCCAATCAACTTGTGTTGGTATCGGCGGTGACCCAGTTAACGGAACTAACTTCATCGACATGTTAAAATTATTCAACGCAGATCCAGATACTGATGCAGTTATCATGATCGGTGAAATCGGTGGAACAGCTGAAGAAGAAGCAGCTGAATACATCAAAAAAGAATTCAAAAAACCAGTAGCGGTATTCATCGCAGGTGCTTCAGCGCCTCCGGGAAAACGTATGGGCCATGCCGGTGCTATCATCAGCGGCGGTAAAGGCACAGCAGAAGCTAAATTCGCAGCTTTAGAGGCTGCAGGTTGCAAAATCTCTCGTTCGCCAGCGGACATGGGAACTACGCTTAAATCGATGTTAAAATAATTACTCAATTTTAATAATCTTGTGGAAAGGGCTTTGTGAAAACAAAGCCCTTTTTCATTTTAAAGACCCTTAATGAATTCGTGCCTGTTTTTGATCAGTCTGTAGGGCTAAATTTAGCTTTATTGTTTGACCATTTTCTCCTCTACAGATAGACCTAATCCGGTAACATAAAAACCTTAAAAACAAGGAGCCCAACATGGCAATGGAAAGAACATTTTCAATCATTAAACCAAACGCAGTTAAAAAGAACGTAATCGGTGACATCATCGCTACTTTCGAATCTAAAGGCTTACGCATCGGCGGCGCTAAATTAGGAATGTTATCTCGTGAAAAATGCGAATTATTCTACGCTGAACACAAAGAGCGTCCATTTTTCGGTGAATTAGTTTCTTTCATGACTTCTGGCCCAGTTGTAATGATGTGCTTAGTTGGTGAAAACGCAGTTTTAAAAAACCGCGAAATCATGGGCGCAACTGATCCTAAAAAAGCTGACGCTGGCACAATCCGCGCTAAACACGGTGATTCAGTTGGTGAAAACGCTGTTCACGGTTCTGATTCAGTAGCTTCTGCTGAACGCGAATTAGCGATCTTCTTTGATAAACACGAATTAGTAAACATGTAATCTGTTTCGCACGTGAAACGTCAGGAAAATAAAAATCCTATTTCTAAAAAAAGGGACTCTCAACTAGAGTCCCTTTTGCATTCTGAGCACGACATCACCATTGAAAAATTGGCGGTCGGCGGCTCTGGTATTGGGCGTATTGATTACCAAGATAAAAAATTAGTGGTCTTTGTTCCCAAATCCGCTCCTGACGACCTTTTGCGCGTTCGTATTACCCATGTTGAAAAAAACTTTTTAAACGGAGAAATCGTTTCGATTTTAAAACCGAGCCCGTTTCGACATGAAGCCCCGTGCCCGTATTTCAAAGACTGCGGTGGCTGTTCATGGCAGCACATTGATGAAAAACATCAAATTGCACAAAAAGAATTAATTCTAAAAGATCTTTTTAAAAAATTTCTTCCTGAACAAAAATACGACTTACTACCTACAGTGGTAAGCCCGAACAATTTTGAATACCGCAATCGCATTCAGCTTAAACAAATGGGCACAAAGCTTGGTTATTTCAAGCCAGAATCCCATGATTTAGTAGATATCGAAGATTGCCTGATCTCAGAAAAGCCTTTACGTGATTGGCTTAAGACAAATAAATCTAAAATTCGCCCAAGCGATAAGCTTTTAAAGCATGAACTAAAAATCAATGCTGAAGGTAAAGTTGAATTTTATAAAATTGGCGCCCAAAGCGAGGGGTTATCTTTCTCGCAAGTGAATCGCTTTGTGAATGACCTCTTAGTGAATACTGTTGTGGATTTGGCCAAAGGCACAAACCCACGCTCATTGACCGAGTTTTATGCTGGAGCCGGCAATTTTACTTTCCCGTTAGCTGCTATTTCTAAGGATCTGCAGATTGACGCAATCGAGCTAAACCCCGACCTGACGGCAAAAGCTGTCGATGTCATCAAATCACAAAAGCTTCATAAACAAATTCGCTTTTACACGACGAAATCCGAGTTATTTCCTCTGCGCAACACAATGTCGAGCGATCTAATTATGTTAGATCCACCTCGCCAAGGCTGTGAAAAATCACTTTTAGTGAAAATCGCCGAGACAAAACCAAAGTTTTTACTCTATATCAGCTGCCATCCGGTGTCTTTAGTGCGTGACCTGCAAGTTTTAAATCAAAATGGTTTTCACTTTGAAATGCGCCATTTACAGATCTTTGATATGTTCCCGCAAACCGACCATTTCGAGACCCTGTGCCTACTTGAATTAGCTTAGCTCGAAAAGGTTGACTCAATTAGACTCTAAAAGTCTAATTGTAGGAGTATGTTTTTACTTCGTCTGTGCGTCGTCATCTTTTTGGTTTCATCATGTACATCGTTATTTAAAAGCGATCGTTCAGAAGAGCGCGCCCTTTTACGCCAACAGCTTGGTGTTTCATACATGCAGCAAGGTAATTACCCGCTAGCCTTAAAAGAACTTTTAGCGGCCGAAGAATTAGATCCGCAAAATCCGCAGATTCAAAATAATTTAGGTATGTTGTATTTCGTGCGCGAAAAATTCGAACTTTCGGCAAAACATTTTTCACGTGCTTATGACTTAGATAACAAATATACCGATGCTAAAAACAATTTGGCTCGCGTGTACATCGAACTTAAACAATTTGCCATCGCGCAACGTTTACTTGAAGAAGTGTCAGCTGATTTAACTTATCCCTACCAAATCAAAGCCGACATGAACTACGGTTTGTTAGAATTTAACCGTGGTCGTTTTAAAGAAGCGAAAAAACATTTCAGAAAAGTTTTAACACAAGATCGCGAAGATTGTTTTGCCCAAGTGTTTTTAGGCCGCTCATTTTTAGAACTTAAAGAAAATACACAAGCTGCTGATCAATTAGAAAAAGCAACGACATTTTGCAAAGCCATTGGCATCGACGATGCTCATTACTTTTCAGCGATTGCTTTGTACCGCACGGGTGAAAAAGAACAATCGTTAGTGCGTTTTAAAGAATTATTAGATTTATTTCCTCAAGCCAAATATAGAGAACAATCAAAAAAAATGATCGACATCATCGAAAAAGGAACACTATGAAAATCACCGGAGAATTGCTGAAATCAGAACGCATCAAAAAAGATTTATCGATTCAAGATGTAGCTTACGCTTTAAAATTAAGTGTACGCATTATCACTGCGATTGAAAATGGTGATACTGACGATCTTCCTGCAAAAACTTTTGTTCGTGGTTTCGTAAAAAGTTATGCCGACTATTTAAAAATTGATAGCGACGCTGTTTTAAAACAATTCCAAGAAGAAATGGGTTCAACTCATCCCGTTCCTAAAACGATTGCTCCGGTTCCAGGTGTTACGCCGGCAGCGACTGAAACACCTGCTCAAACAAGCTCTAAAGTTGCTTTCAGACAAAGTGTTGAATCTATCAACGGAAGTAAAATGGAAGGCGGTCTTAGCCGTAAAAACCTTATCTATTTCGCCGTTGTAACTTCATTAGTAATTGTAATTGCAATTATCAACAAAGTAGCCAATCACTACCAAAATGAAATTCCACAAGTTACTGATGCTTCGGCTGAAGGTGTTCCGGTTAATACAGAAGCTGTTGTAGCGTCTTCTCCGGCAGTGGTAGCGGCTGAAACTGTTCCAACAAACGATCTTGTAAACGCTTTAAGTGCTTCGAGCACATTGGCTGGTGGTGTAGAAATCGCATCTACAGCAGCAACAGCTGCAAAACCTGCAGCCTCTGCCGCAGCGACTGTTGCACCAGCTTCAACAGGCCCAGAAAACACAATGGCTGCTGAAAAATCAAAAGGCCAAGCGGTTGAAGTTTTAATCGAAGCGAAAAAAGATTCTTATATCGATTACGCTAAAGGCAACACATCAGACTTTAAACGTTTAACGTTAAAAGCAAACACTTACCAAATT
This sequence comes from uncultured Pseudobdellovibrio sp., assembly GCA_966250225.1. Classification (GTDB taxonomy): domain Bacteria; phylum Bdellovibrionota; class Bdellovibrionia; order Bdellovibrionales; family Bdellovibrionaceae; genus Pseudobdellovibrio. The sequence goes on from CBINGM010000021.1 coordinate 29,766, forward strand.
TTAAAATCACAAGCGGGTCTTCACTTACGTGCGGCTGATGGCAGTGCAGTTAGCATCACGGTGAACGGTGTAAGCAAAGGCCCTATGGCTCCTGCTAATAAATTTGTAGAAATGACTTTCTAACCGAGTGCTCAACAAAAAGATTTTTAACCTCATCGCTCTTACATTTTTTATCAAGCTGGTTGTCGCGCTGACATTTCCGCTTGTGGGCGATGAGGCATATTACTGGTTCTGGGGGCAAAACCTTCAACTCAGTTATTTCGACCACCCCGGCATGGTGGCTTGGCTATCGGCTTTAAGTAACTATCTACCCTTCGCTCCTAAATGGGCCGCCACCCGAATTATCTTCGTTGTTTTAAGCACCATTACATTCTTTATCTGGCTAAAAGTTTTTCTTCGCCGCAGATCACAGCTTGATTCAACGAATATCAATCAGGAACTTAATCTTTTCACGGCGTTTTTAATGCTAAATCCATTTTTGGGATTAGGAAGTATTTTAATTACGCCAGATGCTCCTTTGCTTCTGTTCTGGGGATTAGCGTCTTATTACGTTTTAAAAATTTTAGAAGAGCAAAAAAGCAAAGATTATATCTTGTTAGGTGTAAGTCTTGGTTTAGGCTTTTGTTCTAAATACCACATTGTGCTTTTTCCATTAGTGACCTTAATTGCATTAGCTTTTGAAAAACGTTTAAAAGTATTTTTCAGTAAAAAAGTTTTTCTAACGGTTATCTTTGGGCTTTTATTCTGTTCTCCGGTGTTAATCTGGAATTATCAGAATGATTTTGCGTCATTTAAATTTCAGTTAAGCCATGGGTTTGAAACACCAAAACCTTATCAGCTTTGGTGGACTACCTCTTACCTGGCTGGACAAATTCTGATTTTCAACCCGGTTTTAATGTTTTCTTTGTTGTTTAATTTTAAAAAATCGCTTTTTAAAATCAGCGCTTTAGGCCAGTGGTTATTTTTTCTTTATAGTTCGTTTAAAGCTAAGGTTGAAGCCAATTGGCCCATGACTTCTCACGCAGCGGCTTTGGTTGATTTAGATACGAATAAGAAAAAAATCATTCGGTTTTCTTTAATCTATTACTTTGTTATCTGGATGGCAGTTCCGGTTTTCTTTTTTACTGATTTTGGCAAAAACAAAATGCAGCAATTACCTACAAGCTTAACGGTTTACGAAATTGCCCCGCAGTTACAAGCTTATAAGCCCTTATACGGCCCAACTTATCAGCTTTCAGCTTTGTTTTCGATGTTAACAGATACGCCGGTTTATAAACTATACGGTTTATCTCGCTATGATTTCTTTGATACGCTTCCGCAATCAAGACCTGAAGAAAAGAAATTTTACGTTCTTAAATATAAAACAACTGAATGGCCCATTACTTATCATGAATATTCTAAAATTAAAGTGGCCGAATTTCCTAAATATGATTTAGAGGTTTTTGAATTCAGTCATGAATAGAATATTTTTTGCTCTGACATTCGTAATGATCTCGTTTGCTGTGTATGGGTTTTACATTTCACAGTTTGAAATCAGAGTTATTCCACCAACGGCTAAAGTCGAAGATCAGTCTGTTTTTTTATATGATTATAAAATTGCCTTTGATGTGTATTCACATCTTTCGTCAGGTTCAGGCAATGTTTTATCTATTGCCGAAGAAGCTAAAAAAGCGCGTCTTAATTTTGTTTTAATTTCAGATACCAATAGCTATTACGATTTAGACACAGATAAGTATTTATCTGATGTCGGTATGCTTTCAGGGGCTAAAGTGTATGATGGCGCCCGCCAATTTATCTATTATTCACCAACAAATAAAAACTTCTTTAAAAAAACAGCTAAAGACTATGCGCAAGATTCAAATGCCTTAATTGTTGAATCACACCAAATTAATCAGCCTTACGAGTTATCTCGTTTAACAGAATTAAATTTTGATGGCCTTGAAGTTTTAAATTTTAAAAGTATTGCGCAAAAATCCTGGAAAGAATCACGCCTATCGACGATCTGGAGTATTCTTTATTACCCGTTTAATCCCCGTTTAGCGTTAACTCGTTTATACAAAGAACCTTCAGCAGAAATTGCTATTTTTGACCAGCTTTCGCAGTTAAAAAAAGTAAGCTTCTTTGTCGGAGCTGAAGCCACGGCCCGGGCGATTCCTTTTGCCGATTGGTTAATTAAATTTCCAAGTTATGAAATGAGCTTTAATATCGCTAGCCAACACGTATTTCTGACTTCAGAACTAACGGGTGATATCACAAGTGACAGCCAAAAAGTGCTAACAGCGCTTAAACGCGGGCATTCTTACGTAGCTTTCGATGCCTTAGGAGACGCCACAGGATTTGAAAGTTACATCACCGAAAACCGTAAAAAGATTTTTACCGGAGAAGATGTCGCGTTTACAAAAAATTTGCGCTTGTATTACAAACTTCCCGCTGAACCGATTCCTTTTTATGAAGTTGTTCTTTATAAAAACGGACAGCGTATTGATCACTTAAATACTTTTGAAGGTTTATTTCCGATTGATTCACCGGGTGTTTACCGCTTACAGGTTCGACTGAGCCCTACGTTTCCGTTACCTGATGCTACAAAGTGGATTACTTGGGTTTACACGAATAATTTCTACGTTAATCCTCGGTAGGATTAGCGATAATAATTTCGAAATCAGTTTCAGCTTCAACAGGAAGTTCAATTTGGCAGGCTAAGCGTTCTTGTTCTGTGAAATTTCGTTCTTTCGCACGTTCGGCTTCTTGCTCTTCACGTGGCTTGATATATTGTAAGCCTTTTGTCACAAAAATTCGGCAAGTTGTGCAGCTTGCAAAGCCTCCACAGGATTGACTAATGCCAATTTTATGAGCGTTTAATAAATCTAACAAATTCTGCGTTTGTTTAAATTTAATTTCAGAAACGAACTCTATTTTCGCATCGTTATATTTTAAAACTGTCAGTGTTTTTGTTGAAAGACCCACCACTTATATGTAACAAATAGTTATACCGAAGGTGTACATTTAATTATGAGATTTATTGCTTTTGACTTAGAAACTACTGGAACAGTACCTGGCGTTGACCGTATCGTAGAAATCGGTGCCGTACGTATCGATAACGGCGTAGTTGATGCTGTTTTTTCTACTTTAATTAATCCGCAAATTCCAATTCCACCAGGTGCAACGGCCGTGAATAAAATCACAAATGAAATGGTTGCCGGTAAACCTTTAATCGAAGACGTATTAAATTCTTTCGCAGAATTTTGCGGTAACGATGTCATGGTGGCTCATAATGCCCCGTTTGACTGCCAATTTTTAGTATCTGATATCAAAAAATTTGAATCTGAAGCTCCTAAAGGTGTTGTAGTCGATACTCTACCGATGTCTCGTAAACTTATCCCTGGTTTAGCTAATTATAAATTAGGAACTTTAGTACAACATTTTAAAATCCCTTCATCTGATTTCCACAGAGCGGAAGAAGATGCTACTTACTGCGGAATGGTTTTTTGGGAAATGGTAAAACGTTTATCTGTAGGTGGCCGTGCACCACAGATTGAAAACTTAGTTCAATTAACAGGTAAAACCGAATTTAAATTTCCTCAGATTGAACGCCAGCCTAAACAAATGGGTTTCTTGTTCTAATTAAAAAATTGAAATTAAAAACTAAAAAGCCAGGTGATGAACCTGGCTTT
>CBINGM010000022.1:0-32184 GCA_966250225.1 uncultured Pseudobdellovibrio sp.
AGAAATCAGTTAAAGTTCCGCGCGTTGTACGTATGCATGCTGATAAAATGGAAGACGTTGAAGTGGCATACGCTGGTGACATCGTTGCTATGTTCGGTATCGACTGTGCTTCAGGTGATACTTTCTGTGACGAAAACATCCAAGCGTCTATGCAATCAATGCACGTTCCAGATTCAGTTATCTCTTTAGCGATCGCTCCGAAATCTAAAGAAGGTACGAACAACTTCTCTAAGGCGTTACAAAAATTCCGTAAAGAAGATCCTACTTTCCGCGTTCACCGTGACGAAGAATCTAATGAAACTATCATCTCAGGAATGGGTGAGCTTCACTTAGAAATCTACATCGAGCGTATGAAACGTGAATTCAACTGTGAAGTTACTGTGGGTCAGCCGCAAGTTGCTTACCGTGAAACTATCGGTGCTGAAGCTGCTTACGAATACACTCATAAAAAACAAACAGGTGGTTCTGGTCAATTCGCGAAAATCTCTGGTGCTATCCGCCCTCTTGAAAAACAAGAAGATGGTTCAGTATTCCGTTTCAACAATAAAGTTGTGGGTGGTCGTATTCCTAAAGAATTCATCCCAGCTGTTGAAGAGGGTTTCCGTGAACAATGCGCTAAAGGTCCTATGATCGGCTTCCCTATCGTGGATGTTGACGTAGACTTAGTAGACGGTGCGTTCCATGATGTCGATTCATCTTACATGGCCTTCAAAATTGCAGCTATGGCAGCAATGCGTGAAGTTTACCAAAAAGCTAAACCGACAGTTCTTGAGCCGATCATGAAACTTGAGACAACTGTACCTGAAGAATATCAAGGTCCAGCAACTGGTCAAATCAGCCAACGCCGTGGTGTTGTTGCTGGTACGACAACTATCGAAGGTAACGTAACGATCGAAGCAGAAGTACCATTAACAGAAATGTTCGGTTACTCAACTGACTTACGTTCAGCGACTAAAGGTAAAGGTGAGTTCACTATGGAATTCGCTAAATACTCTCCAGCGCCTCGTAACGTTCAAGATGAGTTAATCAAAAAGTACGCTGCAAAACGTGCTGCTGAACAAAAATAATTTTTAAGTAATTAAAAATGAAAAAGCCCTGGTGCAAAACACCGGGGCTTTTTTTTGGAAAAAACGTACTGCGTGAAATGAAACTATTTTTGCTTAGCTTTAATAGCATCCATGACAGACTTACAAGCTTTGATACCGGCTTCACCTTTAGTTGTTTCGCCAGTCTCGATATTTAAACAACCTTTTTCAGAAATTTTTGAACCGATTTGATCGATAAGACCACAGGCTAAAATAACACCGAAGCCGCCAGTGTCGTTTTTATTACCTTCATCTAAAAGAGCTTGAATCGCTTTTTCGCCACCAACTAAAACGTCGTAAGTTGTTTTGCGCATCTCTTGTAATTCTTTTTTCTCTTCAGCTGTGATTGTCGACATATCTTGGCCTACAGCTTTGCCTACTTCTTCTAAAGTACCGCATTGAACGGCGTAGGTTTCCTGAATTTGAGCGTCAGAAAGTACCTCTTCTTGTTGGGCGAAGGCCATTGAACCAGACATCAAAATAGCCGTTAGAACTAGTTTAGATAACTTCATTATTCCTCCAAAAAAACGTGGGTTTGGGTTTAAGTCCGAAGACCTAACCAGCAATTCCCAATCCTTAATTGAAGACGATATAGAAGGTTTTGAACCCATTGAGCGTTTAGAAAATTGACAGTGGGCCTTAGAGTGACCCACTGTTGATGACTGACTTTTATTAATTACAACGTTCGATTGTAAGTGTTTTCGAAGCCGTACCGTACATAGTCTCGACACTACCGCACGTCGAAGTAAAGGCTACTGAAACAGGTTGTCCTGTTGAACATGTGCCCGTCCAAGTTCCTGATGTAGGACAAGAACATGCCCCCGAAGTCCACGTCACGTTATTTGGTGAAACGTTACAAACTTCATTTGTTAAATTGTTTGTAACCTGCAGAGAGCCTCCATTGATAACACGGTTTGTTCTTGTTGTTCCTGAAATCGTAATATCAGATGTCGTTGCTGTTGTAATATCAGCAATAGCATTACCTGATCCCGACGAGTACACACGGCGAATACCTGTGTTAGCAAAAGTAAATGTACCAGAACTTGCACGGGTTAATGTTTGTCCTGTTGATAAAGCTGAAGCTGCAAATGAACCGTTATTACCAACTAAAGTTGCCGTAAATGCCGGAACCTGAGTTACACTGTCGCCGACGGCAGGAATCGTACAAGTGCCAGATCCTGTGCCTGCGTAAGTGAGCGTGATTGTACCAGAAACACTGACAAGTCCACTTGCAAGTGTACACCCGTTAAAATCTTTAACTGCAGTTGCTGAAGCTGTTGCCCCGCACGCACCGAAACTTACGCCACTGCAAGCCGCTTCTAAAAAACTAGAACGCGTAAACGTGCCGTTATTATTTCCGCTCGACTCATCGACTGAAACCATTGATTCACCGATTTGCTGAATCATTAAATCTGAAGATGAACCCGCTAACGCAGTATCGTCATCAGAATCACTACAACTTGAAAGTCCGAAAACTAAAATAAGTGCGCATAACGGCGCTGAAAATAATTTTAACATTTTTTCACCTCTTTTAAAAATTTAGAACCTTTCGACATTTCAATTGTCAGACCAAGTTGAAATGGCCCGTGAATGGATTTCGCAAATTAAAGACATCCCAAAAAGCCCTAAGCTTTGTGAAAATTGATATACAAGCTGTTTAATGTTGTCCTAAAATTAAAAAATGATGCGTGGCTTTGTTGCTCTGTTTATTTTTTTTCTTTCAATGAATTGCTTTGCGGCATTATCACCGCGCATGTACTCAGTGATTCTTCAAGGAGCTGGAACAGCTCGCCTGACCAGTGATCCTTCTAAAAATTCGATTTACTCAAGCAAGGGCGATTTTAATTTAATGTATTTCGGGCGCATCGGAAGCGGCGGCCCTACTTTAGGTTTTCATTATTTAGTAGAATCACGTGACGATGTTGAATTTCAAACCGGAAAATCTTACGGGTTATCTCTTGGCTATTATTGGAACTCTGGTTGGTTTGTTTTAGGTCATTACGATTTTTTTGCCGAGCTTGGATCTTTAACCGATGGGCACGGACCACAGATTGATTTTGGCTACCTTGAACATCTTGGTGGTCATTTTCATATTGGCCTTCAAGTTTCTTACAGATCGATGAACTATGACACGGCTCGAATTCAAGAAACCTATCCAAGCCTTACGCTAATGCATTTGTTTTAATCATTTTGCATACTGTTTAAGCATCGAAATATCAATTCCCCGTCAATAGTCTAGAAGCTCTTAGCTTTTACCCTTAAAAAGATGCTAAGATAACGTCTTCTATGGTGTTAACTACATGGTTTTAATTCTGATCGCCTTCGTGCTGATCTTGTCTATTTCGTTTATTTGTTCATTATGCGAAGCTGTTTTGCTTTCGTTATCTCCGGCCTTCGTTGAAGTCGCTGTTGAGCAACGTCCTAAATCAGCCAGAGTTTTAAAACATGTCATCGACAACATGGACCGCTCGATTTCTGCGATTCTTACTTTAAATACGATTTCACACACTTTAGGTTCAGCGTGGATTGCGTACGAAGTGCATAACACTTTCGGCGACACTTACGTGACTTTATTTTCTGTGTTCTTAACTTTTATGATCTTGGTTTTTTCTGAAATCGTTCCCAAAACGATCGGAAAAAATAATCCAAAATCGTTATCATTCTTTTGTGCTTACTGCGTACAGATGATGACGATTGCGGTTTACCCTTTCGTTAAAATGTCAGACATGATTTCTCGTATCTTAGCTTCGAGCACCGAAGAACCAGATGTGACTCGTGACGAGATGATCAAACATGCTGAAATCGGTGTTGAAGAAGGAACTTTAAAAGCGAAAGAATCAACGATCATTAAAAACTTAATGAAGTTAGATAACGTTTTTGTCTCTGATATCATGACGCCAAGATCAGTATTTATGGCCCTTGAAGGCGACATGACGGTTCATGAAGTTTCGAAAAAATTTAAACCAATTCGTTTTTCCCGCATTCCGGTTTACCAGGATTCTTTAGATCATATTATCGGCGTTACTCACCGTTATAAAATTTTAGAAGCTTTATCAGCTGACCAACATCATAAAAAAATCAGCGAATTGTTAATGCCGATTTCAAATGTGGCCGAGCGTATGACCGTATCGCAAGTTTTAGATTTCTTTATTAAAGAAAAATCCCACTTAGCTATTGTGAACGACGAGTACGGTGTAACAACCGGCCTTGTAACTCTTGAAGATGCCGTAGAAACCCTATTGGGCGTTGAAATCATGGACGAGTTCGACAACATCGAAGACATGCGCAAATACGCCATGGAACAATGGCAACAACGCAAAAAACAACACCGCAAGTAATCATTTTTCAGTTTAAATAAAGCTTAATAAGGTCTGTCGCATTAAAATCGATCAGACCAAGGCGCAAGGCTCGAAGGCGTGCTTTATGCACGTCGAGAACGCAGCAACGCGGGGCTGGTCGATTTTAAGGTGACAGTTTGGCTTCAGTACTTAGGTCTTGATTGCTCTTTAATTCCGTATGGTTAGGCGCTACTGGCGAGAACTGCACTACGGTGAGCATGACGACAAAGATTAAAGTCAGGCCCGCTAAGATAGCGAAAAGACGTAAGGTTTGAAAGTCTGAGGCCTTACCCCGACTGATCAACTGCTCTTTCAATTGTTCAAACCATAAGCTTAATTGCTTTTTCATTTTAGCACCATGACTTCCAACTTCATTAATTAAAGCATAATCTAAGCCAAACTTTTTCGAACAATTTAGTGTCTAAAGGAAACTGCATGACTCATTCAGAACTCGCTAAAAAAATCTTCGACGTCGCTCATTTAACTGGAGAATTCAAATTACGTTCAGGACAAATCTCGAATGAATACTTTGATAAGTATCGTTTCGAATCTCGCCCTGAATTATTGCGCGAAATCGCTCGTCAAATGGCACAGCTCGTTCCAAAAGACACAGAAGTTTTAGCTGGACTTGAAATGGGCGGAATCCCCGTAGCCACGGCAATTTCACTTGAAACTGGAATTCCAGTAACGTTCGTTAGAAAAAAAGCAAAAGACTACGGAACATGTTTATTTGCTGAAGGTGCTGCGATTGAAAATAAAAAAGTTTGCATCATCGAAGATGTGATCACTTCAGGTGGCCAGGTTATTTTAAGCACCGCAGATCTTCGCTCGGTAAAAGCCAACATCAACACTGTATTATGCGTGATCAACCGCGGTGGTGATGAGGCTGTAGCAAAATTAAATGCGATTGATCTTCAAGTAAAAAGCTTGTTCGTAAGAACAGATTTTCCGAAATAAAAAAGGTAGGCCTTTATGAATGAAATTTTACCAAGATGGGATAATACAACTGAGTACCCGTCTTTCACTTCAAAAGAATGGACTGCGGATCTTACGCAGTTAAAAGCTTATATCGCAAAAATTGAAACGAACTTAAAAAGTTTTTCTTCAGCTTTAGCAAAGCCCGAAGAAACATTAAATCCAGCGACTTTAGAGGGTTTGCAAGAAACTCTTTTTACTTACTCTGAAGCACAAATTTTAATGTACAACTTATCATCATACGCGTCGTTTGAATTTTCTTTAGATTCTAAAAACGTCGAAGCTGAGAAAATGTATTCTTATCTTTATAAAGATTTGTTTTCACAGTTTGAAATTGCGATTACGCCGCTGAATTTATTTTTATCAAAAACTTCTGAAGAAAATTTTAAAAACTTTTTTAAAGCTGAAAAAATCAAAGACTATGCTTTTCATTTTTCTAGATTACGTCTTAAAAAAGACAATCTCTTAACAGAAAAAGAAGAAGCCATTATGTCGACGCTAAATAAAGATGGCCACACATCATGGGGTAATCTTTATTCTTCGATTTCAAGCTCTGCCCGAGTTAAAATCAACCACCCGTCAACACCAGAGCCCACAAGTATTGCGGTAGCCTTCGGCAACACACAAGGCAGCGACGAACCACTTCGTAAAGCCAGCTGGGAAGGTATTCAAAACACTTGGCGCGAACACCAACAATCAGCGGCAGCCATCTTAAATGCGCTAGCCGGCTGGAGACACGACGTTAACAAACTTCGTTCAAACGATAAGAAAAAACTAGATTACCTAGATGAACCTCTTCACGCTAACCGTATCAAAGCTGAAACTTTACAAGCGATGATTGATGCCGTTGCTGATTACCGCCCGATCGTGCAAAAGACAGCAAAGTCGATGGCTAAACACTACGGTAAAAAGCAATTAGACCCGTGGGATTTAGTGGCTCCAGCACCAATTAAATCAGAAACTGGCTTAACTTTTAAAGAATCGTTTCGCCAAGTTAAAGAGGCGTTTACACATATGGACCCAGTCATGGGTGAATTTGCGCAAACGATGTTAGATAAAAACTGGATCGATGCGAGTGTGCGCCCGAACAAACGCAATGGCGCGTATTGCGGCGGTTTTACAAAAAGCCGTTCTCCGCGTGTGTTTTTAACATTTGCTGGTTCTTCACAAAATACATCTACACTTGCGCATGAACTTGGCCACGCCTATCACAACTGGGTTATGCGTGATATGCCAAAGATTGCAACGATGTACACAATGTCGTTGGCCGAAACAGCAAGTATTTTTGCTGAACAGACTTTATTTGATTACCAAATCTCTACAGCAAAAACTAAAGACGATCTATTAGATGTTTATTGGTCAATTGCTGAAGGTGCTGTCAGTTTATTATTAAATATTCCGACACGTTTTGAGTTCGAAAAGAATTTTTACGACAAACGTAAAAACGGTTTTGTAACACCAGATGAATTAACTCAGTTAATGTCAGATGCTTACAAAAACTGGTACGGCGATAGTCTTTCACAACCAGATCCGATGTTCTGGGCATCGAAATTACATTTCTCGATTGCGAATATGAGTTTTTATAACTTTCCGTACACGTTTGGTTATTTATTCTCATTAAGCCTTTATGCTCGCAAAGATGAATGGGGCAAGGATTTTAGTGCAAAGTACACAGCGATCTTACGTGATACAGGCTTAATGACTGCCGAAGACTTAATCCAGAAACATTTAGGTGAAGATATCACTGATAAAAAATTCTGGATTAAAGCCCTCGACACTGTGGCCGGTAAACTCGAAGAGTTTAGTAAGCTCTAAGCTCTTCGATCTCGCCGACTTCTTTTGCTACACTGGAGATGACTTCACAACCATCTTCAGTGACTAGCACCACATCTTCGATTCTGATTCCAATATTGTTATATTTATCTTTACGATTTTTTAAATAGAGCCCAGGCTCTACTGTAAATAACATTCCCGCTTCTAGCTTTACGGCTGTTTCATCTTCATTAAAGTACGGGCAAGCATCATGCACTAAACGCCCAATCCAGTGCGATGTCTTATGCGGAAACACTTCATTTAACTGATCTTTTGCGATCACTTTATGACGAAGTAATCCTTCTAATAGAATTTCTTTTGATAGTGCGTGCAGCCCTGTGAGTGTTTCACCTGGTTTTGTGGCTTTAATCACTTCTTTCTGCGCTTTTAAAACAATGTCGTAAATTGTTTTTTGCTCTTTGGTAAATCTTTGCCCTGCTGGCCAAGTGCGGGTGATATCCGAAGCAAAGCCTTTGTATTTTACGCCCATATCTATAAGTACTAATTCACCGTCTTTAATTTTTTTCTGCGTCGGAGCCGCATGAATAATTGTGGTGCGAGAACCAGCGCCAACTAACATCGGATACGCCCAACTTCCCGCTTCAGTTGTTTCATACACGCGTGAAATTTTTTGCGCGAGTTCTTTTTCTGTCAGCCCCACAACCGCTCCAGTCATGGATAACGTGTGAAGCTGTGATGAGATGCCGCACGCTGTGCGCATCGCTTTTACCGCTTCTTTATTTTTGATCAAACTAGACTTTTGCCGCATTTTTTCCTCCGACCTATACTTTTATCTTAACAAGACTGAACTTTTTTCTATATATTTGAATAAAAGGTACCTAATTACGGTACTTTTAGCCTGAAAAAGGCGACAAAACAGGAAACAACGAATGACGAATAACAATGTGGTTGCAACATTAAAGAAGGTTTTAAAGGTGAAAAAAATCACCTACAAAACACTTGCGGACGAGCTCGCTATGAGTGAATCCGGAGTCAAAAAACTTTTAACCGGTAAAGATATTTCGTTAACCCGCGTGGAACAAATCGCAAGATTATTAGGCCTCTCCCTGGCTGATTTGTTTCAACTGGCTGACGAAGCTGAAGTTAAAAATGTGCGTCTAAGCCCGAAGCAAGAAAACGCGCTTTTTGAAAACAACCTGCTCTTTCGTATTTACTGGTTCTTAGCGGTTGAAGAAAAGCCATTAGACGCTATTAAAAAATCAGAAAAGATTTCGACTGATCAATTGCAAAAAAATCTTTTAAAGTTAGAAAATTTAGATCTGATTAAAATCGGAAAAAACCAAAGAATCGTATCTGTTCACAAAGGTTTATTTCGCTGGGCCAGCGATGGGCCATTGGTTAAAAAGCTAAATCATGAATGGTCAGAAAATACTTTAAAGAAAGTCTTAAACCAAAAAAACAGTGACGACACGCTTCACCGTCTGTCGTATTTACGCTTAAGTGAAAAATCAAAGAATCAGTTCTATGACCGTTTAAATGAACTGGTAAATGAATTTGCTCGCCTCTCCCAACGAGAAAAAAACCGCTTTGCTGACCGTGATTTAACCCCGATCAGTTCGCTGATTGCTGTAGCGAATTCGGGATTTATCTAGCGTTAAGCTCGGACAAAATCTGGCCCACAAGATAAAGTGAACCGGTAACAAGAACCATATCGTTTTTCTTTACCGTGATTGAATTTAATAACTCAATGACGTTATCATTTTCACTTTTAGCCTTTGTGCGGTATTCGTCTGGATAATCCATAAGCCCGCGGCCTTTAAACGGCGTCATCGTTAAATAGACTTTAGCTCGCGGAAGTGCAAACAACATACGAAGCATTTCATCAGCCGCTTTATCCTGGCCAATACCCACAATTAAATGCAACTCATTCCAATCGTAAGATTGCAGCAACTGAACCAAACTTTGCACGCCCTGAATATTATGATCGCCCGATAAATAAACCGGAGCTTCCATATGCGGCCATTTGATCTTTTGCATGCGCCCAGCCCACGGGATTTTTTCTAAACTATGTAGATGATCTTGCGGTTCATAACCTAGTTCTTCAAACATAGTTAATGCTGTCATGATATTTTCGCAAGCTCTCTGCCCCGGAATATTCACCATGGTTTTTCCCCACGGTGTTTGTAAAAACCAATGTGGTTCAAAATCTTTTTCAGCGTGAATTGTTCCGGGCACGGCCGCAATCGCTTGCGAGTTTGTAGCACTTAACACTTCAGAAAATAAAGCAAACACTTCCGGAGGTAATGGATGATGTACTACTTTGGAGCCGTGTTTAATAATACCAAATTTGTTTTTAGCGATTTCTAAAACAGTGTTACCTAGAATATTTTGATGATCCATCGCAAGGGCTGTAATAATCGAATAACGGTTCGGAAAAACGTTAGTGGCATCGTACGTTCCACCTAAACCCACTTCAAAAATCACATGGTCTAAATCGTTCTTTGCAAAAAAATATTCAGCGGCCATTAACGTTAAGCTTTCAAAATGCGTTAGCTCGTATTGCTCAATCACATTACGGTTATCTAAATAAAGCTGGATAAAATCTTTTTCAGAAATCGGCTCGCCGTTTACGCGAATACGCTCTGTCGTTGTGATCAAATGCGGAGATGTGTAAAGCCCTACTTTTTTTCCCGCTGATAACAACAACGTCTGCAAAGCGGCACACGTTGTACCCTTACCGTTTGTTCCCGCTACCGTAATAATTTTTTCAGGAGATAAATTTAAAAACCAAGCCTTATGTTGCAAAGCCTGCTTTAGTTTTTCCAAACCGGGCATAGTCTTTGGCATAATGTTTAATGCCTCTAAAGCTGAAACGACGTTTTGATAAGTTAATTCACTCATATTAAAGTCCGCTCTGTTAAAGCCTGCTTATTCTGTGCCACGTTGTGCACACGTAAATACTGCGCATAGGCTTGATTGATGGCTTCGGTCACTAAGGCTGTTTCTGGATCACGTTCTGCGGCTGGTTTATCGGTTAATAGACTTAAAAACGATTTACGTGAATAACCTAAATAAATTTCTTCGCGAATGCTGCAAAAGCCTTCTAAGTAATTTAATAGATCTACGCTTTGCTGGGGCGTTTTGCCAAAGCCAATACCTGGATCAAAGATCATTCGATCAGATGAGATATTCTCTTGCGCAAAAATTTCTTTTTGTTTTTCCCACCAGTTCGTTAAGTAACTCCACAGATCTTCACCTTCGGGAATCGTTTCTGTTTTTACCGGAGGTACAGAAAATGAATGCATGCAAATCGCTTTAGCGTCGGTGAGCTTTAAAAGCTCACGCATCTTAGGCTGACGAAAGCCTTCAACATCATTTAAATAATCTACGCGGTAATTATTTAAAACACGCGCCATCACTTCAGGTTTGCGTGAATCAATCGAGATTTCAAAATCCCGGGCATAGTCTTTTTTATACTTATTAACTGCTTCTAACGTTGAAGCTAAACGCTGATATTCAATTTCTGGGTCAACGATCAAAGCTCCGGGGCGCGTTGATTCTGCACCGATATCAATGATATCAGCCCCATCATCTAAGAGCTGACCAAGCTGTTTTAAAGGCGATAACAACACCCCATCACCGGAAAAAGAATCTTCGGTGATATTTAAAATCCCCGCCATCTTAGGCCACACATAAGTTTTAGAAATTTCAGTATGAAATGGATGTGGTTTTCTATGCATCCACTGTGGCACATTAAACGGAAAATCCGGGCGCAGTTCAAGTAAAGGCAATAAAGCAAACGGACGGTTTAAAATCTGGGCGTGCGGAATATTTAACGATTCACTTTGAAAAGTAAAATCCTGCACCCATAAAATATCGATATCAATTTTTCTTGGTGCCCAACGATCACTGCCCGCTCTACCGAGTTTATGTTCGATCGCTTTAATATCTTGTAACAACTTAAAAGGTTCAAAATTTGAAACTTCTAATTCAACCGCTGAATTTAAGTATTTTTTATTCCAGGTAGAAGGTGCATTTTCAGGTAATAAAGCATCTGATTCATAGATGCTGGCCACGTTAATAACAGTGACCTGCGAGATTTTTTTAATTTCACTTAAAGCTAAACGAAGATGTTTAACAGGCTCAATGTTTGATCCAAGACCTAGAACTACACTACACTTTGACATGTGAATTTGACTCCACCTTGCAGTGATGGCACCGGAGGACGCATTTTTGTAGCCTCTGTGACAAGTTCACCGGTAAAGCCGTGTTTTCTTACCCAGTCAGTTAAATGCTGGTGAGTAATAAAACAAAGATTCTCAATCAGGTTAAACGAACGGGCTGTCGCCACTTGTTTAATGTGACTGACAAGAGCTGCGTAATTAATCGCGTCGTCTAAGTGATCTGTTGCAGATCCTTTAACCGGTTTTTCAAAATGCAAAGTAATATCAAAGTGTACGGGTTGAAGCTGCGCTTGTTCTTCTTTAGTTACACCCAAGCTCATCCAAACTTCGTAAGAATTAATTTTTAAACTTTGTTTCACGTTTCGCTCCGCAAATAAATTACTTCTTAATTCCAATCACGTAAGCGATCCAGCTTAAGCAAGCTTCGCCTTCAGTAACACGGTCAAATTTACCGTTACCAGAACCATCGCGTTTAGAACCTTCCCAGTAAATGGCCACGTCATCAAAACCTGCCTCAAGCATGATTTCTTTGATTTCAGGAATCGACCACATACGCCACTCGTAAGTGAATACGTTCTTATAAAGCTTACCTTTATAACGGAAGTGAATTCCAAAATTGGCGTAGTTTGTTGCGGGATCAAAATCTTTTTGTTCCCAGTAGTAAGTAAATCCACTTCTAATAGGAATACGATCCTGTGAAGCATCTGTACACGCTGTTCCGCCGAACATATCAACGATAAATAAACCTTTACTATGTACAGATGAATAAACGTTTTTAAAATATGTCGTTAACGTTTTACGGTCTCTAAAAATGTAATAAGAAAAATTTGTAGCCGCGGCAATGTGCGCTTTAGGTAAACCCTTTTCAAGCACATTCTTTTTAATCAAAGCCACGCGTTTTTGCTGATCAGGTTTAAGTTTGGCGATGTAATTCGCACGGCCGTAGCTCATTGGCTCGTCATCAAGATCTAAACCACAAGACGTATTATCTTTATGAAGTTTAACCCATTCACAGCTGATAGCGCCACCAGCGCAGAAATCTTCACGTAAAGTAAGGCCCTTTTTAGGAGCGCCAAAAAATTCTTTGTAGCGCTCGCGGTAGAACTGCACGTCCCCTTCAGGAGACTGTACAGCATTTAAGTATAGGTCATATTTATCAAAGGGAAGTTTACGTACGCGTTGTTTAGTCTGAGATGATGCTTTCTTCCTTGCCATAAATCTTCCTACGGAATTTCTCCGCAAATTTCTTTAATCGCTTCTGCGATTTCATGTTTCTGTGGAACGCTTGCATCTTCTAAGTTCGGATGTAAGCCGATACCAGGAACATGTTTACCGGCAATGACGCGCGGACGAGCTTGCAATTCATAAAATAATTCTTGAGTTACACGGTAAGAAAGATGTTCACCGAAGTTAGTCACTTCTGTGTCTTCGTTCACGCATAAGAATCTTCCTGTTTTTTGAACTGAAGATTTAATCATTTGCCAGTCGTATGGGTAAATCGAACGTAAGTCGATCACTTCTACTGAGTACCCTTCAGCAGCCAATTGATCAGCCACTTCGTTACAAAGTAATAAATGACGTCCGTAAGACACAACCGTGATTTGATGACCTTCACGTGTGATCTTACCTTTTCCGAACGGCACTAAGTATTCTTGAATTTTTGGCCAGTTCGCTTTCCAGTTAGAACGATCACCAATCGGTGCATCGATCATGTTTTTTAATTCTTTTTCGTCTGATGGTTCACCAGGAATTAATTCTTCACCACGAACGCGCATTAAAGCTTTTGGCTTTAAGAACATCGTTGGGTTTGGATCTAAGATACAAGACAATAATAAACCGTAAGCATCTAACGGATTAGATGGCATAACCACTTTCCATCCGGCTAAGCGAGAGGCCCAAGCATCGAATGAATGCGAGTGATAAACTGAACCGCGGATACCAGCACCTACCGGAGTCATCACAGTCATTGGTAAGTTGTACTGACCGTTTGTACACCATAAAGTGTTACCCGCGATTTTTAATAAATCGATCGTATTAAAAATATAATCGGCGAACTGAATTTCAGCGACACATTTATCACCGGTCATTGCAATACCCATCGCCATACCGATAATACCACGTTCATCTAACGGAGAATTCCACGCGCATTTAATACCTTGAGTTGCTGTGAATACGCCACCAAGTGGTGCGCCCACGTCTTGTCCGAAAACATCTTTAAGATCGTAGTTTGTTTCAGCGTAATGTAGAGCCATACGAATGGCTTGAGCCATATTTGCCATTAGAATTTTCTCCAATCTGCGTTTTCGCTACCAACGTAAGTGTGATCCCAGATGCTTTCTGGTGTTGGTACGCCTTCAGCACGTGCCGTTTCAGTTGCACGCACGCCTTCAGCTTCAAAAGTTGCCCAAATTTCTTTGGCTTCAGATTCTTTTAATAATCCAGCTTTTAAAAGCTTAAGTTCAAATTCTTTTACTGGATCAACTTCATTTTGAATTGGATTTGCACCCGATGCCGACGAGTGACCGTATAAACGTGAAACCATCGCTTCAACGAAAGCCGGTTTTCCTGTTTTGCGGATATATTCCATGTCTTCTTTTAGTGTTAAGTAAACTTCAACTGGGTCATTACCGTTGATCACTTGTGATTTAATATTAAATGCACGCGCGCGATCGGCGATAAATGTTTCACCATGTTGGCCTTCGTAAGAAGTTGAAATACCCCATTTATTATTTTGAACTGTGATTAACATCGGAAGCTCTTGGCCTTTGCGCGAAGCTAAAATTAAAGACGATGCAAAATCACCTTCTGCCGTTCCCGCATCACCACCTGTTACGATTGTGATTGCTTTTTTGCCTGTACGTTTTTGCACGTGAGCAGTTCCGCAAGCGATTGGGTACTGCACTTCTAACGGAGAAGTTACAGGTGCGATATTCCATTTAGGAATAACGAAGTGATTTGAGAAGTTTCTGCCACCTGTATTTGGGTCAGTCGCACGATTCATCATTAAACGGATCGAATCCGTCATGTCTAAACCCATCGCGATTAACGTTGGCGAACAACGGTAGTGTAAATGTAAATAATCATATTCAGGGCCTTGGCCTTTTTTAGCCAACATTCCTAATGGAACTCCCCAAGCTTCTTCACCAGGTCCACCGATCCAGAAGAAAGATTCTCCGGCACGGTAAATTTTGATTAAGCGCTCTTCAAGAACTCGCGATTTCACCATGTGTGAATGCATCGTTAATAAAAGTTCTTTGCTTAATCCGCCAAAATTAATTTTCGCGGGAGCTTTTGCTTTTTCTGTGGTTTTAGTTTTTTTGATCAGCAAAGCTTTGTTTGCTGAAGCAGACTTTTTTGAAGAAGAAACTGACGTTTTTTTCATGCGAAAAAAATATAACAAAAAGGCTTACTTTATACCACATTTAAAAGCGTCTTAAAGCGGTCCGGCACCAATTTGGAACCATGCCAAAATGAAGTGCTTGTAATGCGTCTGCTTGCTCAGTCCGTTTGCATTTGCGTAGGCCTCGACTTGACTCTAAACTATAAGAACTCACCTTTATGGTGGTATGTCCTGCCGAAGGCGGGCCATTTTTAAAAGTCGCGGTCGATTTTAATACGCGCAGGAGACAGAAAAATGAACTTTTTAAAGCGTTTTGGGATGCTAATTTTAGTTAACGCCCTAATCATGATCACTATTAACATTATTCTTAATGTTCTAGGTGTTCAGCCTTACTTACAATCTTACGGAATTAACTACGGCTCTTTAATGGCTTTCTGTTTGGTTTGGGGTTT
The DNA here is from genome assembly GCA_966250225.1 of uncultured Pseudobdellovibrio sp. GTDB lineage: Bacteria > Bdellovibrionota > Bdellovibrionia > Bdellovibrionales > Bdellovibrionaceae > Pseudobdellovibrio. Next base: position 15,148 of record CBINGM010000022.1, read on the forward strand.
TGGTGGTGCTTTCATCTCATTATTGATGTCGAAATTCATGGCAAAAATGATGATGGGTGTAGAAATCATCGAGCCAGATTCGCGTGAGCCTGAAGCGCAATGGTTAGTTCAAACGGTTTACCGTTTGGCTCGTAATGCAAATTTATCAAAAATGCCTGAAGTTGGTTTTTTCCAAAGTGAAGAAATGAATGCTTTTGCCACTGGCCCGAGCCGCTCTAGTTCACTGGTTGCGGTTTCTACAGGTTTAATGCGCAAAATGAACAAAGACGAAGTCGAAGGCGTATTAGCGCATGAAATCGCCCACGTTGCCAACGGTGACATGGTGACAATGACACTTGTTCAAGGCGTTGTGAATGCGTTTGGTATGTTCTTAGCCCGTGTGATCGGCCATATTCTTTCTACACAAGTTAAAGAAGAAAGCGCCCACGTTGTAAGAATGATTTCAACAATCATTTTAGATATTTTATTTAACATCTTAGGTATGTTCGTTGTAGCTGCGTTCTCACGTTACCGTGAATACCGCGCTGATGCTGGCGGAGCTGCTTTAGGTGGTAAAGATAAAATGATCCGTGCGTTACAACGTTTACAGCACGAAACAGCGCCGGTTCCTGCAGAGCAGCCTTTAGCAACGTTTCAAATTTCTGATCGTAGATCAAAATTGTTATCGTTACTAAGCACACACCCACGCTTAGAAGACCGTATCGCCAAACTACAAGCTAGCTAAGCGATTCACAAATTTGATACAACAAATCAAGCAAAGGGAGAGTTGAACACTCTCCCTTTTTTTATTCTAATTGTCTTATGACAACTGAAATTCAAAACTGGAATAAAGATAATTTTCTGATCAGCACCGACAAGTCTCTTTTGCAGATTGCGCGAATTCATAAATTTCTTTCTCAAGATTCTTACTGGTGCCAGGGTATCCCTGAAAGCTTTGTGGCGCGGGCGATTGAAAATTCGTTATGCTTTGGCGTTTACAACGCAAACAAAGAACAAATTGGCTTTGCCCGTGTTGTGACTGATTACACCGGTTTTGCTTGGTTATGTGATGTTTACATCGAGGCCCAAGAGCGAGGTCACGGTCTTTCAAAATGGTTAGTGAGCTGTGTGAAAACTCATCCTAATTTACAGAATTTGCGCCGCTTTTGCTTAGCGACAAAAGATGCGCATGAGCTTTATAAACAGTTTGGTTTTGAAGTCACAAAAAATCCAGAAAACTGGATGGAAATCAAAGATAACGATATTTATAAAAAATTAAAACTGACTTAAACCTAAAGCTTCAACTTTATCTAACCACTTTTTACGAAAGGTTTCTTTAGATAACCTGATGGGTCCAATCGAAGTCATTTTCACAGGTTTAATACCGCAGAATTCTAAGGTTAATTTTTTAACCGCACGATCCGAAGGTGAACTATAAATTAAATAGTAATACCACGGTGGTTGATCCATCGTTGAAATAATTCGCGCTGTTTTTCCGGTTAAGAGTTTATCCCACCACACTGAATTTTCGCGTTTTTTAAAAGCAAATCCTGGCAGCAGCACACGGTCAAAAAAACCTTTAAGCACCGCAGGAACTGCCCCCCACCACACCGGATAAATCACCACGATATGATCAGCCCAGGTGATTTTCTTTTGCGCCTCTAAAAGACACGGCTCTAAATCTGTTCGCTGACGGTAGCCATGCTGAAGGTTTAATTTGAAATCTAAATCACCGACAAAAATTTCTTCGACTTGCGCTCCTGCCTGTAGGGCCCCTTTTTTATAAGCGGCATGCAGTGCATGGTTAAAGCTTTGTTTATCAGGATGGCCTTGCAGAATAAGAATCTTTTTTTTCATAACGAAAAAAGTATTACACAACACAAATAAAAAAAGGAGAGTTTTCACTCTCCTTTTTAAATCTTAATATTTAAAGACTTATTATTTATTTTCTAACTTAGTTAGGTCTTTTACTTTTCCTTCTTCAAGGATGATTAAGTCACCTAACACGTTCGCCGCTTCTTGGATTTCTGGGCGTTTTAAGTATTCTTTTTCTTTTTCAGCTTTGTTAGCGTATTTATTCGCTTTCTTAGCTTTGGCTTTTTCTTTTTCGTTTTTGTCTTTCTCTTTTACGATCTCAGACACTTTAATTGTTTTACCAAGTTTTTTAGTTTTTTCTAATTCCTCAGTAATTTTTTTGAATTCTTCATTTTTAGCAATACGCTCTTCTGAACGTACTTTTAAAGTTTTAATCCAATCTGGCTTAATGAAATCCCAGTGGCCTTCACCTTTTTCAACCACCGCATCTTTAGATACGAAAGAGTCGATTTTTTTCGGAGGTAAAGAGTAATCCATTGATTTTTCACCAATGTCGTCTACATGAAACGGAGACGGGAACACGATATCGCCATCAACACCTTTATGTTGTGTTGAATAACCACCAGGAATGAAGAACATACCGATAGTTACTTTTAAAGCGCCTAATTCACCCGGAATCGGAAGAACTGTTTGGATTGAACCTTTACCGTAAGTATGGTCACCACCAACGATAACAGCACGGTTATAATCTTTTAAAGCACCAGATAAAATCTCAGAAGCTGAAGCTGATACACGCGATGTTAACACAACCACCGGACCATCCCAGTCAACTTTATCATCAACGTCAGCTAATGGAGTTTCAGCGCCACGACGTGAAGATTGTTTTACGATATTACCCGTTTTAATGAACATACCACCGATTTTGACAGCGTCATCAAGCGAACCACCACCGTTGTTCGATAAATCGATCACGATACCGTCAGCTTTTTTAGCTCTGGCATCAGCTAATACTTTTCTCATATCAGCAGAAGATGTTTTACCACCTTTACCGCTATCAGCGTAGAACGATGGAAAGTTAATGATACCGATTTTTTTCGTTTCGCCGTTGATTACTTTATCTTGGTAGTAAATAGTGATCGCGTTATCTTCTAATGCAATAACTTCACGAGTTAATTCTACGTCGAATTTTTTATTACCAGAACCTTCTTTACGTAAAATAGTTAATTTTACTTTTGTACCCTTAGGGCCACGGATAAGTTTAACGACATCTTTTAATTCCATGTCGACAACGTTTTCCATTTTAGCACCTTTGCTAACGGCAACGATTTTGTCTTTTGGCTCTAACTGACCAGATTTTGCTGCTGCGCCACCTGTTACTAAAGCTTCGATTGTTGTAAAACCGTCTTCTTGCGAAAGAGTAGCACCGATACCTTCAAGTTTTAACTTCATATCGATGTTAAAATCTTCATAGTAGTCTTTGCTAAAGAAAGATGAGTGCGGATCTAACGCTAACGCGAAAGAGTTTAAATAATTAGCTACTAAGTCATCATATTTAATTTCTTTTAAGCGTTTTAAGTTACGCTCATAGTTTTTGATTACGCGTGTTTTCGCTTCATCAATTTTAATGTCAGTAGCTAAGTAGTTCGCGATTTGAAACTGAATGTATTTTGATAAAAACTCTTCAGCATCTTTTTGTGTTTTTGGAAAATCTTTTTTGTCTGGATCGTAAACAAACTCAGTGTCTTTATTAAATTTAAAATCTTTTCCTAAATAAGATTTAACAAACTCAACACGCTCAGCGGCACGTTTAACAACAGTGTCCTGGATTGTGCCGATGAATTTACAATCTTTCTTTTTTAAATTTTCAAAAAGATTTTTCATCGATGATTTGATTGAATCAACATCAGCTTGCAGTAAATAAATTTTTGCTGGATCTTGGCGTTTGATGTATTGTTCGATCACGCGTTTTTGTAATTCAGCATCTTCGCTTTTATACGTTAAGTGATTTGCTAAATACGCTGATTGAATCGGATCTACCCAGTTACAATCCAGAGATTTGTTAAAATCAAAGATTTGCGCTTTGGCTTCTGGTTGTGAAAACGAAAATGCCAGAACCGCTGCGGCCGCTAATATAAACTTGTGTGATTTCATAGGTAAGTGCTTCCTTAACTGTTTAGTACAATATACTAACGGTTATTATAGACCTACTCTTGATAAAGATGCAGACAATATTAGCAGTTATGCCCTTTGTCTGAATGACCAAACAAGTATTATGTTAAGTTGTTTTTGATTCTGTCTTAATGTGATTCGGTTTGTTTGTAACAAACATCCTGTTTGTTACCCTGCGGGCTACGCGCAAAAAGGCCGTAATGGCCTTTTTGTACTTCAACTATTTTCGTTTAGCTAACTGATCAAATAGATCTAATTGCTCAAGACCGTCATTTACAAGTGGCGTCGTTAAGCCATGCTGCGAAATCTCGTGCTTTACGAAATCACCGCCATGGGTTTCGATCATAAAAAATGACATCTCCGGGTACTGCGACTTTAGTCGAGTCATCTCTTCAACAATCAACTGAATATTCTTTGGATCATCGTCACTCATTCCAAAACGGTGGTGCGGACTATAACCATAAACTTCAATGGCACGTTCTACAGAAGCACGAATAGCTTTTTGTTTTAATTCGGCTGTCGACATTTTAAATTCGTGATCACCAAAATTTTGGCGAACGATTTTATTACTGCAGGCAAATAAACTTAAATAATTTGGCTCTAACGGAAGATGTCCGTTTTTTACAAACTCGTAAATTCCGGCGCGTAAAGTTTCCGGAGAATGGCCACGCGCTGTGATCACAGAGATTGGGCGTTGATTAAAAACAGCGTGATAGAAACAATCCCATGACGGACCTTTCCACTGCCCGTCCGGATGACCTAACGCTAACATCACATCTTGTACGAACGTTTGTTTTTTACCTTGCAGTTTTTCCATCTCTTCAAGATGAACATCACGAAAACATCTGAAAGTTCCCGTAGCATCATCCCACTCGATTTCATAGTGCTCGTAAGGGCCCGATTTACCAATGCTTGAATGGTGCAAAGCCCATTCAGCTGAAGATAAATGTAATTCTTCGCGCGTTTTTTTATGAAATAGAATTAACGGTGTTGTTAAAAAAGCGATGTTGTCGTCAAAGTCAAAAAAGTAAAAACTACGACCGCCGCGATGGAAATTTCTATCCGGCTCTTTCGATCTAGTTTGTCCCAGCTCAAGCTGGCCTTTTTTGCTTTCTTCCGACATACCTAACTACTTTTTCTTCTTAGTTATTACTTTCTTAACACCTAGGGCTTCAGCTTTTTCGGCTGGTTTAGCAGCTTTTTTTAGGGTCTTTGTCGCTTTTTTCGCGCCTTTTTTCCCCTTGGTTCCAGCTTCGGCTAATTTTTCATTCATCAGCTCAAAGGCTTTCTCTTTAGTGATATTATCAGCTGTTACACCCTCTGGTAAGCCAACATTTGTTTTACCGGCTTTAAGGTATGGACCATAAGGGCCATTAAATAAACTCACTTCAATATCAAACTGCGGATGTTTACCGAACTCTTTTAACGCCGCTGCTTTTCCACGACCCTTTTTAGGAATCGCAAATAAAGCCAAAGCTTTTTCTAAATTCATTGTGAAAACTGATTCTGTTTTTGGAATCGAACGGTAATCACCATCGCAAACAACATAAGGACCAAAACGGCCAACACCGGCTTTAATATCTTTACCGTTACCAGGATTAATACCTAACGATTTTGGAAGCGCTAAAATTTCTAAAGCCATCTCATAAGTTACAGCGGCTGGATCCATGCCCGGAGGAAGAGTCGAACGTTTAATCTCTTCATCATCGTTTTCGCCTAACTGAACGTAGGCACCGTAACGGCCATTAAGAACATAAATTTTCTTACCTGTTTTAGGATCAGTACCTAATGAATCAGCACCTTTTAATTTTTGCTCGATTAATTTTTCAATCGTATCTGAGGTTACATCAGCCGGAGCTTCAGCATCTGGAATTGAAGCTGATAAAGACTCACCGTCTTTTTGAGTTTTTACATAGGCCCCGTATTTACCAACATGAAATTCGTATTTATCTAAACCATCAAGTTTGATTGTACGTGCTTCTTCAGGATTAATGTTTCCTTCTTCTTCAGCGACCAGGTTACGTAAACCTTTTTTACCGTGATAAACGCTCGCTAAATAACTTTCCCAGTCTAATTCGCCATCAGCGATATTATCTAACGAATTTTCCATCTCAGATGTAAAACCTAAATCCACGTACTGAGTTAAGTGATTAGCTAAAAGTTTTGAAACAACCATCGCTGTAAATGTCGGAACTAAAGCGTTCCCCATTTTTTTAACGTAGCCACGGTCAATAATAGTTCCGATAACAGAGGCGTACGTTGACGGGCGGCCGATACCTTCTTTTTCCATTGTTTGAACTAAAGAGGCCTCGGTGAATCTCGCCGGTGGTTTTGTTTCGTGCGCTGTTGGTTCCATCTTCTGTGGTTTCACAGAATCATTTTGTTTTAATTGTGGTAAGCGCACTTCGCGTGATTCTAAATCTGCTTCTGGATCATCAGAACCCTCAACGTAAGCACGTAAGAATCCCGGAAATTCAATCGTTGTGCCTGTGGCATTGAAGATCGTATTGTCTGCAGATAATTTTGCTGACACTTGCTTTTGACGAGAATCCGTCATTTGCGAAGCCATCGTGCGCTTCCAGATTAATTCATAAAGTTTTAATTGCGGGCCAGATAAACCTGTATCATCCGGATCTTGAAAGTGTGTTCCCGCTGGACGGATACACTCATGGGCCTCTTGCGCGCCTTTTACTTTTTTACCTTCATATGTTCTAGGTTGTGCCGGTAAATAATCTTTACCGTACTTTTCGCTAATCGCTGTGCGCGCGGCTTGAATCGCTTCTTGAGAAAGAGATGTCGAGTCAGTACGCATGTAAGTGATAAAACCTTGTTCGTAAAGTTTTTGCGCCACTTGCATTGTTTCTCTAGAGCTCATACCTAATTTACGATTGGCTTCTTGTTGTAAAGTCGAAGTGATAAACGGAGCGTAGGGTTTTCTGTGAACAGGCTTTTCTTCAACCTCTGTCACTTTCCAAGCTGCCGCTTGAACTTTTGCCGCTAAGGCTTGCGCTGTTTTAGAATCTAAAACTAATAAATCTTTTCCGGCATTTAACTGACCCGTTAAACCGTCGAAGTCTTTACCTGTTGCTACACGTTTTTGATCAACCGTTAAAAGCTTCGCTTCGAATGTGTCGCCACCTTTATCAAGGTACGCTGTTAAACCGTAGTAGTTCGATTTTTTAAAACGGATGCGCTCTTTTTCGCGCTCTACAATTAAACGAACCGCTACTGATTGCACGCGGCCTGCTGATAAACCGTAAGCTACTTTTTTCCAAAGTAACGGAGAAATAGTATAACCCACTAAACGATCTAAAATACGACGCGCTTCTTGCGCACGAACTAAGTTGTAATCAATCTCACGAGTTTCTTTTAATGATTTTTGAATCGCTTCTTTTGTGATCTCGTGAAACACCATGCGTTTAGTTGGAACACGCGGTTTTAAAACTTCTTGTAAGTGCCAGCTGATTGATTCTCCCTCGCGGTCTTCATCGGTTGCGAGATACAGCACATCAGCTTCTTCAAGTTTGTCTTTTAAATTTTTGATAACTTTTGTTTTATCTTTCGGGATGCAATACAAAGGCTCGAAATTTTTATCAACGTTCACACCCAGTTGAGCCCATTTTTCTTTTTTAACTTTTTCAGGAATATCTTTTGAAGATTGCGGCAAATCACGAACGTGGCCCATGCAAGATTCAACGATAAAATCTTTGCCTAAGAATTTACGAATTGTTTTGGCTTTGGTTGGCGACTCGACAATCACTAACTTTGTTCCGGAACCTAATGAATCACCAGCCGATGCTGCAGCTTTTTTAGCCATTGTGTGTTGTATCCTTTATGATAGAGTGTCTATATTATATGTAGTGACCGCGTAGAAAAAACAACCTCTTTTTCCGAACGAGCTAAAGGCAGAACATGAAACCCATTTCAGAATTCACGACAAAGATCCAGTTTCTGTTAACCGATATCGACGACACGATCACGACAAATGGCCAGCTCACAGCGGAATCTTATGCGGCTTTAGCAAAATTGAAGCAGCACGGTATCAAAGTTATTCCTGTCACTGGCCGCCCTGCCGGCTGGTGCGACATGATCGCTCGCTTCTGGCCTGTAGATGCTGTGATCGGCGAAAACGGCGGCCTATATTACCGATATCACGAAAGAAAAATGTTACGCTGGAATTTTGCTGATGAAAAAACTCTCGCAGAAAATCAAAAAAAACTGCAAGTGATCGCTGCAGAAATTAAACAGAAAGTTCCTAACGCTGCAATTTCAGCAGACCAATTCTGCCGCATTTACGATTTAGCCGTCGATTTTTGTGAAGACATCCCAAGACTTTCAGATGATGAAATTCGTGCGATTGTGGCGATTTTTAAAGCGCATGGCGCAACGGCTAAGGTCAGTTCAATTCATGTCAATGGCTGGTTCGGTGCCTTTAACAAAGTCACAACGGCTAAACTTTTATTACAAAAAGAGTTTGGATTAAACGAAGCACAAGTTCTTGAACAGTGCGCGTACGTCGGTGATTCGCCAAATGATGAACCGTTATTTGAAAATTTCAGACACACTTTTGGTGTAGCCAACGTTCGTGATTTCACTTCGCAAATGAAACATTTGCCAGCCTATATCGCGCCTTCTGAATCTGGCCGTGGTTTTTGTGAGATCGTTGAAAAAATTATTGCTAATAAATAGCTTTAAGACCGACTGAAGCTTTCCAGTCATCAAGAAGTTTAAATTCGCTGTCTTGTTCTCCGCGAAACGCTGAGTACTGGCCAAACACATTCATCCAATCCAGCACCGATTTATCAAACTCAAATTGTTCAACACCCGAATTATCCATCAGCGATGTCAAAGATCTGAAAAATAAACTTAAATCTTTGATTTCAAAAGGATCAGTTTTACGTAAAGAAAAATACACATAATTTTGCGATAACAATTCTAAACCTGATTTTTGAAAACGTTTGATATTATCAACTAAGTACGGCGAAAGCTGCGATGAAGCTAATAGCGCTTGATCAAACTTCTTCTGATCATAACCTGCTGAATTGTAAATATACTCAAGTCTTGCATCAAAATTATCTTCATAGCGAAAGCCAGCCACCGCTAAGGTCGACATCGCGCCCTCTTGATCACTCGGTAACATGCGCTGAAAAATGCCTTCGGCCTGCGGCTCATAGAATAAAGTATTAGCGCTATGCTTAGCATCGGCATAGATACTTACACCTTCAGTGAACTCGTATTGAAAATATTCGCCAATAAAAAAATCAGCATTATCCGGAATACCAAACGCTATACCTAAAAAATTTCTAGTCCCCGTCCACGCTGTTTCAAATTTTCCGGCGAATTGAGGCTTGAATTTTTCTTCAGCAATCCAGTGAGCTTCATTATTTGAAACAGGCTCGGCCATAAAAACAAAATTGTAATCTGATTTAGCATTCCAGTTTAGGCGAAGTAAGGCCTTACCTTTTTCTTTGTACACTAAACTTCTTTGATCCGTATTAAAATGAAAGAACGGATTAGATGGGTTTAAGATTTCAGCTGGGCCCCATTGATAAACTTGAAGTCCTACGGTCGTAAAAATGCGGTCAGTGATATATTGTTCGTAAAAAGCGTCGGTAAGATTTAAATCAGTGTCGTTTTTAGATTCATTTTTTAGGGTTGTTTCAGTTTTGTAATTTTGCTGGTATGACACTAACCGCGGACGAAAAATAATTTTTGCATCGTTAATCAACCATTTAAATTCAGCCCGCTGATCTAAAAACACACTTGTTTCAGGAATATTTAAAACTTCATTGCCTAGATTAATAATAGAATCAGCGTAGTCACGCTGTTCACCGAATAAATACGCCTCATAACTAAACCCAAACTCCACGTTTTGCGCAAACGCTGATAACGGAAGTAAAACTGCTAAGACCGAAAGCCATTTATACATAAGTTAAGTTATCAATAATTTTGCTGCGAATAATTTGTCGTGTGGCAAAGTATGTCGCAATTGTTCCGACCGAAAGCAATAAAAGAAAAGCGGCAATATAGGCTTCAGAATAAAAGGCGATTCTAAAAGCCACAGGCTCAGATAAAATTCCACCTTTGTATAAAATCTTAACTGAGTTAAAACCCACTGTTAAAATAACCGCCATGACTGCGCCCACACCGGTTCCCATAACTGATAAAAATAAACTTTCTAAGAAAAACATTTTAACAACTTGCTGAGGCAGAAAGCCGATACTACGCATAGTTCCTATTTCGCGTGTTCTTTCTTTAACAAGTTTAACCATGGTATTTAAAACAGACAGTGTCGAAACAATCACGATCACAATCACCACAAAATTTCTAAAGATCGAAAGAAAATCCATGGTTTTTGTATACATCTCACCTAAGCGGTGATCTTGCCAGCGCTGGGCTTTTAAATAACTTTTATCTTTTAAGATGGTGTTATTGATGTAATCTACTATCGAATTAACTGATCTGCCCGGAACTTCTAAAGTGATAAAACTTACTTTATCCGTGTTCATCAATGTTTGTGCGGCCTCAAGCGAAGTTTGAATATATCTATCGTCAACATCTTTATAACCGGCATCCATCAACGCTACGGCAGAAAGATCTACAGCATTGAGTTGTCCATCGACAGTAGTCGTTGAGATCTGTAAGTCTTTCGTTAAACAATCAAACGGCTTATCAACTTCTGCATAACCACCATAAAAAGTTAAGGTGTTAGGGTCTTTCACCCACGTACAGGCAAGCTTTCGCGCAAGACCTTGCCCTAAAGCGCCCACAAACGGTGTTTCCTGACGGTCTAACGGAGTTCCGTAAGTCACATTCCATGACCAGTTTTTTCCACGCAGTTTTTCGCCTTCAGCTAAATCATAACCGCGGCCTAATAAAATTTGCGACTGCACACCATTAGTGATCATACCCTGAAAGTTTAAGTTTCGAATCACATGCGGTGCTTTTACTGGATCAGCTTTTACTTTTTGTAAAATATAATCCTGATCTTCTTTAGTGATCCAGAAATCCCACGGATTTGTTACGCCCTCTTTGGAATACTGGTCTTTATGTTCAATAATAATATCGCCTAACATCTGACGGTGCTGAAAATTATCGATATACATCGCTTTCACATCGTCAATGTAACCATCAAACAACACCAAAGAAACAAACGAAGCAGATAAGCTTAATAGCGCCGAAATCGAATGGCGCCAGTTCTTTAAAGTGTTACGAAAAGCGATCTTAATTAACATTTTTACTATCTCGTTAAGTTATTCACATTAAAAATAGAATTCGAAACCTGAGTTACTTTAGGAGCCTTGTAAGTGATCGTGCTTTTATTATTCTGAAATTTAGCATCAGCAATGGCTAATTCGCTGATAAACGGAAAAGTCTCTCCACCCGCAGTTAACGTATTGCCGTATTTTAATAGCCCCACTTTAAAGGGTTTACCTTGCAACGTTAAAAACTCAGCTTTCATAGCTAGTTTGGTTTTATCGCTGATCCAATAACGAATTTTATCGTAAGTTAAATTTTTTGATTTAGCCGTTAACATTAAAACGTGCATTTTTTCGCCATTTAAGTTTTCTGTCTTTTCAATCACCGCTGAATAATCACGCGCGTAGTGCGTTGATGCAATATCACCATTTGCCGCTTGGCCTGTTAATTTTTGGCGAGCTGAAATTGAAACAGGCTTTTTTAGCGACGGTTTAAAAAACCACATGTTACGGTCATTAAAGATATAAACTTCACCTTTATTTTTTGCGGGCTTTGTCGCTTCAACAAAAGCATCATCACCTTTAGCTTTAATATTAAATTCTCTCGTGCTGCTTTCGCCGTTTTCTTCGGTCTCAATCACCGCATTCCATTGTACACCGTCTTTAACGCTTCCACGGGCGCGGTCCGAAGCTTTTAATAAGTCTGCCGCTAAGTCAGCCTTAGCATAAAAAGGAATCGCTAATAAAAGAATTAAGAATTTCACGCATCATCTCCATCTTCGGCCTCGTCACCGAAAGTTGAACTGTCATTAAGTAAAGCAATTAATTTTGTACGTAATTTATTTTTGATCACAAAAAACGACGATAAAACTGAAATCGTAAATAAAAGAATAAACACAAAACTTGCGATATATAGATTCCATTTTAAAACAAATTGAATCTTGGCACTGGCTCCAGGTGGAAAGAACCGGATATTTGCCGCATTCACAGCACTTGAAACTAAGAACGAAATGACAACGCCGATACCCATGCTAATAACTGATAATAAAACACTTTCGCGCACAAAAAGCTTAACCACATCTAAACTTTTAAAGCCGACAGCACGCAGAGTTCCAATTTCACGCGTGCGTTCAATAATACCCATCGTTAATGAATTAATAATTGTTAAGCTCACTGCCGTACAAATTAAGAATAAAAAGAATCCACCCATCACGTATAAAAAACCCATCGTGCCCTGATGAAGTGCATTGATCTCTGGCGCATCAAAACGATAGATATCTACTGGGTAACCTAAAGTTGAAAGTTTTTCTTTAAGCTGTGTGATAAATTTATTAATCGAAACACCGGGCTTTAAATAAATTGAAATAGATTCTACCGCATCGGTCGCCAATAGCTCTTGAACTTTTTTAATCGGGATCAACACCACAGTATCTTCTAGAAACTGCATACCTGTCGTGTGTTCAGCGCCAAGTTCAGCATTGATCGCATTCAGATCGCCATCTAACGAACGAGCCGCAATCTGAATCGTGTCGTTATCTTTGAGTGGGTATTTAAATGAAAGAATTTCGGCAATCTTTGGCGTGATTGAAACCGTTTCTGGATTGCGAACAAATAAATCCGCATTTTCACGCTGCGATGGTAAAACCCAATCTTTGGCCCACTCTAGCAACATCGGCTGCGTTAAAGATTTTTGATAGGCTACTGGATCAAATCCATAAATCACAACAGGATGAGATTTTGTACCATTTGAAAAAAGGCCCGGCACAGAAATTTGCTGACCTGTGTATTCAATTTGCGATTCAAGATCAGCCATGGCTTTTTTAACTTGTTCTTGCTCTTCAACACTGAACACATATTTCTTAGGTTTAATCTGATACTGTTCGATCGCATCTTTTTTGTAGATGCTGACATGACCTTTTTGAGCTGAATAAACCGAAGTGGTATCTAAAGCCATTTTAGAACGGTAAATGTAGGCCCCTAAAAGATTAAGCCCCACAAAGCCCACAGTAATCGCTACACCTGTTGAAAGTGAACGGCGTTTATTGCGTAATAAATTTCTGTAGGCAAATTTCCAAATCATTGTTCGATCTGACCATCTTTGATTTTTACAATTTTTTGCACACGGCTCATTAATTTTTCATCATGCGTGCAGAAAAAGAATGTCACATGTCTTGTGCGATTTAATTCTAACATTAAATCAATAATTAAATTCGCGGTCTTTGAATCTAAGTTCGCCGTAGGTTCATCCGCTAAAATTAAAGCGGGCGATGTTACAAGCGCACGCGCAATCGCTACACGCTGGCGTTGACCACCCGATAACTGATCGGGTCTATGCTGCATAAATTCAGCTAAGCCCACATCTTTTAAGGCCGCTTCAACTTTAGCTTTTCTATCTTCGGCTTTAATATCTTTTCTTACAGTTAACGGAAGCTCAACGTTTTCATAAACGTTTAACACCGGAATTAAATTGAATGATTGAAAGATAAAACCAATTTTTTCGTTACGCAGAGTACTTTTCTGATTTTCATTTAAGTCTTTGACGTTCATGCCATCAATAAAGATATCGCCACGATCAACACCATCTAAGCAGCCAATAAGATTCAGTAAAGTTGTTTTACCTGAACCCGAAGCTCCGATAAGTGCGGTAAATTCACCTTTGGTCACAACCAAAGAAAGATTTTTAATCGCATCGACGTGGGTTTCACCCAGCTTATAACTCTTTGATATATTTCTGATTTCTACGACTGATGACATAGAGGTATTGTCTGCTCTGTCTATACCTTTGACAACCATTTATTGTTTTCATCCAGCTTGTGTTTTTTCACCCAAACAGACCTAAATAGAGTATCTTCTGACCCATGATTGAATTTAGAAAAAGACTGTTTTTATTTTATGTTGGCCTATTTACCGTAATCTACTTAGGTAAGCAGCTTGCTGCAGAGCAAAGCGCTATTATGGCCAAAGCCACAATCGGCTTTCAGTCGTTAATCACATATATGAACTAGTGCTAAAGCACTTATATAATTGGCTTTTCTTAAGCGCTCTTAAATTTAAGAGCGCTTTTTTATTTCTTGCGTTTATCTTTAGCGTTTAAGGTTTTAAACCACAGGTCCCAGCCATTAAAATACAGGCCGAAATTAGAACTTGAAACTTGATGATGAATATTATGGTGCGTAGGTGTTGTTATCCAGCGCCCCCACCAGCTATTTTGCACCTTTTCAGAAAACACTTCGTAACCTAAATGCCCCGCGAGATTGGCCATATCAGTTAAAACCAAAATGACGACCAACATCGGAACACTCACACTCGTTAAAAAGAAAAACGGAAAAAAATAAAGCATATTCGCAAAGGCTTCAACCGGATGAAACGAATAAGTCGCCCACGGTGTCGGATTTAAAGATCTGTGATGAACAACATGCACGTTACGATATAACCAGCGATTCTGGTGCATAATCTTATGCAGAAAATAAAAGAATGGATCATAGATAAGTACATAAATTAACAGCGCCACCAGATCTTTCCATAGCGGCTGTTCAGAGACGATATGCACAAGACCTTGCTGGTTTAATTTATAAATTAAGAAAAAACACGCCGCCTGAATCACTAACGTATAGGCCGAATACTTCATCTCTAATTTAACTTGTGGTTTAGCACGTTCTTGCACCTGGATTTTTTTGAACATACTTAGCCAAGAAGGTTTAAGCATCCAAAAAACGTAGTACGCCGATCCCATGATCGTGCTATACTTAATAGTTCCAAAAGCTAAGATGGCTAAAAAAACCAACAAGTCATTAGAGCTGATCATAGAACATTCTCAATGGTAATAAAGTAGAGCTGTTGATTGGCAGATTCAATTCGATTGATTTATCTAAACGTGTTGCACTTTCCGGTGAAATATCTTTTTCAAAAGCTTGTGTAGCTTGTTTAGCTAAACGAACGTGATCAAATAAGGCAATTGATTCCCCTTCCATTCTTTCTGAACGAGGATGATAATTATAACTTCCGATTAAAAATAAACGCTGGTCAACGATCATAAATTTTGAATGAAGCGTGCTGCCTTTACGTAAATAAACCTCAGCTCCGATATCAGCTAATTTTTTTGCTGAACGTGTGATCGGTAAGGCCACCACAGGCTCATCCACGCTATCCATCGAATTTGTTAAAACGCGCACGCGAACACCACGATCAACAGCAGCTTTGATTTCGTTTAATAACGCCGGAAATACGATAACGTAGGCGTTTTCAATATCCACAGTTTTTTCCGCACCACGAATAGCTTTCATCGTAGCTAATAAAATTTCATGCTGGTCGTCTACATTACTTGGCTGATGTTCAATAATCATCGCGCGGCCATCAACCTTACTTGAAACTTGCTTTTGAACTTTAACGATTTTCTTTAATTCCAACTTCTGATCGTCGATTTGTTTGTTCCACAACGTCGTAAATAATCTTTGCGTTTGCTCGGCTGTTTCACCTTCAAAAGCTACGTCTGTATCACGCCACAAGTTTTTAACTTCACCGGCTTTATGACTGTAAGTATCCCCTGGATTCATTCCACCCATAATTGTTAATGATTCATCGACAATTAAAATCTTACGGTGCTGCCCCATGAACGTAGCTGTTGGGTTATACCAACGAACGACAGCGACACCATTATCTTCCATACGTTGAACGTTCTCTTTGTAACCGATACGGTGACTTACTTGACCATCGACGATCAAACGCACCTTTACACCTTCTTTGGCTTTATCAATTAATAGGTCTGCCAGTTCTTTTCCGGTTTTATCATCTAATACAGCCCAAGTAAGCATGTTGATCGACTCTTTGGCGTTAGCCATAGCTGAATCACGTAGAGCAAATGAAGCCGGGCCATTAACTAACAATCTTGAATTTTGTGCCGGGTAAAATTGAGCATTCGCCGCATCTGATAACTCAGCAAAATAATTACTATCAGATAAACGTGTTTGTTTTTGAGGGTTTTGTTCAAAGCTATTTA
Organism: uncultured Pseudobdellovibrio sp.; assembly: GCA_966250225.1. GTDB lineage: Bacteria > Bdellovibrionota > Bdellovibrionia > Bdellovibrionales > Bdellovibrionaceae > Pseudobdellovibrio. The sequence continues at coordinate 31,306 of CBINGM010000022.1, forward strand.
GTTTTAATTCTAATTTTTTTGAAAGACCTGTCCACGACTCTTTAGAGAACTTTCTTAATGAACGCGCCGAAGTGATTGTCGCATCAATTGTTGATAACAACATTAATTTTTCATCAGGCGTAATCGCCTTAACTAAAGAACCGAAGTTAGCGTCTTTTTTAAGAGTTTCTACCAACGTTGAAATAAACGGAACCAATTTACCTTCACCGTGAAGAGTGATTAATACATCTAAAATTTCATTTTCTACGAATGTTAAATCAGCCTCGGCTAAATCAACAATAACACTTTTTCCTGCGGCATCTTTAATAATACCTAACTGCGCACTAGGATTGATTAAATGACCTTTTGAAGCCCAGATCGCCACAAGTTCTTTAATTCTAAATTCAACATCAGTACCCACATCTGAAAAAACATCTTCAACTAAATCCAGATCAAAAAGTTTAACCACTGATGGGTGAAGTAACTGAATATCTAACACTTCGTGCGAACCGCTCACCTTAGCCACAAGCTCTTGAAATTTAAGCTTTAATTCATGGGCGATATCTTCAAACATTTGCCCTACATAACCCACACCGAAAAATGGAGTTGGTGGTGCTTCTTCTGCTGAAAAGCCCTTATGAGGAGCTAAAATCGAAACAGTAAGGACACTGGCTAAGACAACAGAGAGTGGTTTATTCTTTTTCATAAGAATATCAAGCTGCTATCCGTGTTCCAGAATGAGTTTTGACACATTAGTTTAGGCGCTAAAAGCACTGTATAAGAGTTTAACAGGTGCCCTGTTTTGCGGGGCTAATCTTTGGCTACGGTCTTAAAAAGCTGGTCAAACCAGGGTAGAAAAAAGCCATAATTTGAGTGTGGAATCTTGTGGTGCAGGCTATG
>CBINGM010000023.1:0-32044 GCA_966250225.1 uncultured Pseudobdellovibrio sp.
ACATCGGTATCACCGTCAGCATTTTGCCCCAGAGTTCCGTGAATTTGGGCTTTTAAGTACGCCATGATAAAATCAGAAAATTCACCGTTCATCACTTTATCAACTTGGTTTGTGCTATAACCCGTGCGGTGATCTTTCACCATTTGATACGGATGCATAACGTAAGATCTGATTTGCGAACCCCACTCGTTGGCTTTTTTTGTGGAATTCATCGCGTCTTTTTCTTTGTTACGCTTTTCTATTTCTTTTTCGTAGAGAGCCGCTTTAAGCATTTTCATCGCTTTTTCACGGTTTTGCACTTGTGAACGTTGTTGCTGCGAAGCCACCACAATGCCTGATGGTTTATGGCGAATACGAACGGCAGAATCTGTTTTATTGACGTGCTGACCGCCGGCTCCTGATGAACGATAAGTTTCAACTTCGATATCTTCAGGTTTTACTTCGATTTGAATATCATCATCAACCTCAGCCCAAACAAACACTGACGCAAACGAAGTGTGGCGTCGGGCATTTGAATCAAACGGAGAAATACGCACTAAACGGTGTACTCCCGATTCAGCCTTTAAATAGCCGTAAGCGTATTCACCAGAAATTAAAAGTGTACAAGATTTAATACCTGCACCCTCACCTTCGGTCATATCTAAAATTTCGCAGCGATAACCGTTTTGTTCAGCGTAACGTGTGTACATGCGAAGAAGCATTTCAGCCCAGTCACAGCTTTCTGTTCCACCGGCGCCAGAGTTGATTGAAAGATAGGTGCTGTTCGCATCAAGCTCGCCACCTAAAACTTTTTGCAGTTCCAGCTGCTCACCGATTTTACGAACTTCTTTTAATTCTGATTTAACTTCACTGAATGAATTTTCGTCATGACCATCAACGGCCATTTCTAAAAGAACTTTGGCATCTTCTAAACGGTTAAAAAACTGGTTCCATTCAGCGAACGCTTTTTCTAACAGAGTTTTTTCTTTATTTAATTTTTGCATTTCGGCAGGCTTCGTCCACAGATCTGGATTTTCAGCCGCCATCGCTAGTTCTTCGAGGCGTTTTTTCTTGCGATCAAGGTCAAAGATACCCCCGAAGCTCTACAGAAAACTGATCAAGTTCTGCAATTTGTTTTTTAACTTCGGATAATTCAGTGACAATAGACATGCCATTTAGTCTGGTTCAGTTTGGCTACACCGTCAACTGTTCAAACAACGTATCTTGAATGCGAAACATCAGCTTTTCTTCTTTGGCAGACAGTTCGTGGTCGTAGCCTAATAGATGCAAAACGCCATGAATCAGCATGTAAAGAAATTCGTGTTCTAAAGAATGACCTTGCTCTTTCGCTTGTTTTTTTAGCACATCAAGACAAAAAAGCAGTTCGCCTAACGATCCAGGTTCGACCGGAGCAAAACTTAAAACATCTGTCGGCTTATTTTTACCACGAAACTGTTTATTAATTTTTTTCATTTGCGCAGAATCTAAAAACACCAGGGTGATACCTTTAGATTTTAAAAGCTTTTGATTGCGCACTTTTGTTTTATTTAAACCACGGATCACCGCATCCAAGTGAGCTTGAATTTTTTTAGCGTGTGTTAGGTTTTTTGACTGATTGACAACCAGAGCTTCCATATTTTCAAATACAGCATGCCAATTCCTCCAAAAAACCTCAATGAATTTTCTTCGCTTTTACAACTTATGCGCGATTTACGCGGACCCGATGGCTGCCCGTGGGATAAAGAACAAACACACTTATCTTTAGCCCCCTACGCCATCGAAGAGACTTTTGAAATGGTTGAAGCTTTAGAAAAGCAAGATGATGCTGAATTTTGCGAAGAATTAGGTGATGTGCTTTTTCAAGTGGTTTTACATGCGCAATTGGCTACCGAAAGAAAAGCTTTTGATATTCACGACGTGATTAAATCTATCAGCGAAAAGCTCGTGCGCAGGCATCCGCATGTATTTTCTGAAGTGCAAGTGAGCGGCGCTGAAGAAGTCATTAAAAACTGGAACGAAATCAAAGCTAAAGAAAAAGCCGGAAAAGTAAAACCAGTGTTTAGCCTACCTAAAGGATTACCGGCGCTGCCTACGGCTGAAAAAATCGGAAGCAAAACTGAAAAATTAAAATTTGACTGGGATAACCCACGCCAGGTTTTAGCACAGTTAAAATCTGAAATTGCCGAACTTGAAGTTGAAATGAACCGCGCTGAAATTGATAATGGTTCATTAGATCACGAAATGGGTGATGTGTTATTTTCAGCAGCCCAATTAGCCCGTCATTTAAAAATTGATGCTGAATCATCTTTACGCCGCACAAACCTACGTTTTCAAAAAAGATTTAATGCGATGTTAGCTGATTGCGATAATAACGTTGATAAATTCACGGCTCTTCCTCCAGAACAAAAAGAAGAGCTTTGGAAAAAAGCTAAGAAAGACTTAGCTTAAGAAGATTTTTTAGATTTGCCTTTTTTCGCAGGAGCGGCAGCTGGTTTTGAAAGTCGCTCTTTCATTTGTGCTTCTGATTCGTAGTAGACAAACTTGGCACTTAACCCTTCAAGCATTTTATGCAGAGTTTTTGCATACGCATTTTTAGTTTGGTTACGACAAGCTTTATATTCACCCGTTAAAATATCAAACTTTTTACACGGATCAAGAGCTGCCACACACTTTAAAGTCAGCTCTGAATCGACTTCGTTTTTGTCTTTTCCGGCGTATTTTTCCGAATACTCGTCAAAGCCATCTTTTTCGCGGTTAAACCATTTACGGTCAATTAAAGACCAATTGAACTTATCTGAAAAAAAGAAGTTTCCTAATTTTTTCTGAGGGTCTGTGTATCTGACATTCGCGCCGCAGATGAATTTTACTTGTTCATCCATCACCTTCATCGAATTTTTAACGCTAACGGCAGCCGTCTTTTTAACTTTATCATAGGGAAAATACATCTCTTTTCCTGGCAAAATTTTGATGATCGTTTGATGATCTAAAATATCGTATTTTTCAAGAGCATCAGGAAGAACAACTTCTGCTTTTCCTTCAGCGAAAAGTTGCAGTTGCGAAAATAGTATGATTGTCATGATGAGTGGTTTCATATTTACGTCCTTCACTCTGTAATTTTCGGTGAAATTAGAGAGCGTTTCGAGTCTAGCTCTTGGAAAAGCACGCACTTTCTGGTTGCAGAAAGTTATTTTAAGCAAAATCTATTTTCAATTTTTCTGTCTAAAGTTTTACCGAAAAAACCAACTCTGAAATTTACTAAATTTTAACTTGTGGGGTTTCCTTCATATACTGTTGAAGAATTTGACGCATCAAAAATTTTTTTTGATTAAAAAAATTATTTTTTTCAGTGTTTTTGAGCATTTAGCGCGTCTCATTTTAGCTCGGCAATTTTTTTTCATGAGAAAAAATCACTACTTACGCGCTCGTTCGCTGTTCGTTTACGGCTCTTTTATCCTGATTTCGTTGATTTAACTAAAACTAATCATCGGACGATAATTTTGATGTAAGGAGAACACAATGTTCTTAAGCCAAACGAAACTAAAGATCGCACAAAAATTAATGTTAGCTACTTTAGCAATGAGTGCAGTAGCGTGTGACAAGGGCGGCGGCTCTTTCTCAGTTCTTTCAGATAATTCGCAATTTAAGCAAAATGTAACTTTCACACCCCGCAAATTAGACGTTCTATTTGTGGTGGATAATTCAGGCTCGATGGCCTCATCACAACAAAGTTTAGCGAACAACTTTCCATCGTTTATCGATAAATTTATTGATAAAGGTTATGACTTCCGTATTGCTGTAACAACAACTGATGCTTTCTATGGTGATCAGTTTGTTTCTAACGGTTGTTCAATTTGTAATGCCCAACAAACTAAATTCCGTTCGGGCACAAATCCAGCGGTCTACGTGATTGACCGTGCAGATTATAATTTATCTCAAGCCGGTGAAGAAGCTCGTTTAAAAAGTGATTTCACTTTAAATGTTAAAGTAGGTACTGCAGGTTCTGGTGATGAACGTGCCTTCTCAAGTTTCAAAGCAGCGTTATCATCAAGCTTAAACGTTGGCTTTCACAGACCAGACGCTTTCTTAGCTGTAGTTATCGTTTCTGACGAAGAAGATTTTTCTCAATCAGAATATGCAATGAATGAAAGCTATTCTAACCCGAATCTTTTTTCAGTAGCCTCTTATAAAACTTTCTTAGATGGTTTTACTGGTGGCGTGGCTTCTCAAGACTATTCGGTATCAGCGATTTCAATTTCAGATCAAGCTTGTCGTGACCAATTAGCCGGTGGTTCTGGTGGCGCACAAAAAATTGCAACTCGTTATAATCAATTAGTTGATTTAACTGGTGGTACAAAAAATTCTATCTGTAACCCATTCGATCAAACACTAGATAATATCAGTTCACAAATCATGACTGAGCAAAAACCAGTGTACACACTTGATAAAAAACCAATCGTTGCTTCAATTCGCGTAGTTGTTGACGGTGTAGTGGTTCCGCAAAGCAGCACTGATGGTTGGTCTTATGATTCAGCTGACAACACAATTACGATCAATGGTTTAACTTATAAACCAGGTGCAAATTCAGCGATCTCTATCAATTTTGACCCGGATTTAACTTAATAATTTTTAACGAATAGAAATTAAAGAAACAAGGATAAGGAAGAAACAAAATGGCGCAAATCGAAAATAACTGGTATGTGTTAATGGGCGAACAAAAGTACGGACCGTACGAATACAAGTCTATCATCAATATGATTCAGACTAACCAGTTAATGGATTATAATTACGTGTGGGCTCCCCACTTGTCTTCATGGACTCAAATTCACCAATTAGAAGATTTCAGCCGCGATCGTTTTATTAATATCTTAAAAAACGAAAGTGAAGCTGGAGTTGTTAATGCCTTTTTAAAACGTGAACACACTCGTAAAGATGTTGATGTTCCCGTTATGGGACACAATCACCAAAGATTCTTTGATGGCCAAATGGTCTCAGTTTCTAAAGTTGGTGCTTTATGTCTTTTAAACTCGCCTTTAATCCAGGTGGGTGACCGTCTTAAACTGCATGTTAAGTCTGATGAAAAAGACTCTGTGCCGTTTAATGTCGAGTGCGAAGTAATCAGAAAAAACTTTTCAAAACAGCGACTTAACTCAAAATCTGGCCTCTATTATGCGGTACGTTTTCACGATATTCAACCAGTGGGAGTGCAGACAATCCAGACCTGGATCCAAGCACCGGAAAAGTCCGCATAACCGCTTAGAATTAACTAAGCACTAAATTTTAAAAATTAAAAAGAAAGAAAAATTTACGGAGGATTTATGACAGAAATTTTAAACTTTATTAAAGAATCAGGCGTGGTCGGTTGGACGATTCTTGGTACAGGCGTAGCAGTGGGCGCTCTAGTTGTAGAACGTGCACGCACTCTTTACTTTCACTACGGTATGAATGTGGATGCATTCACAGGTAAAATCCACACATTAGTTTTATCTAAAAAAGTTGATGAAGCTATTGTGACTTGCGCACAAATGGAAGATAAACCATTAGCACGCGCTTTCAAAACGATCTTAGAAAAGGCTGATCGTGATGACGAAACAATTTTCCAAGCCCAAGACATCGCTATGTCTGAGTGCGTACCTTTATACACAAAACGTTTACACTACCTTTCAATGTTAGCCAACGTGGCTACGTTACTTGGTCTATTAGGTACGATTCACGGTCTTATCTTATCGTTCCAAGCGGTAGCACAAGCTGACCCAGCAACAAAACAACAAATGTTAGCAAACGGTATCGCGGTATCTATGTATACGACGGCGTTAGGTCTTGCGGTTGCGATTCCAGCGATGGTTCTTTATTCGTTCTTAGTTTCTCGTCAAAATGAGTTACTAGAGCAATTACAAGAAAAATGCTCGAAATTAACTGAAACATTAACTAGCAGTTCAATCCCAGGTCTTGCTAAAAACCATGTTTACCCAGATGTTGCTAACGCTCCAGCTGGTGCGCAAGTTCCGCCATCACATTCATCTAAAGCTTCTTAATAGAAGCTTTTTGAAGGAGACGTTATGGGTAAAAGATTTAAACTACACATTGACCGCAACGCCGAGTTCGAATTGGACTTGGCGCCTTTACTTGCGGTGATGGTAAAACTTGTACCGGTTCTGTTAGTGTCATCAGCTTTCGTGCAAATGATGATTATCGAAACTGAACTTCCGCAAGTTGTGCAAGATGCCGTAAAAAAACAAGAGGCTGATCCGAATGCCGCTTCAATTTCTGTGACTGTAACAAAATCAGAAGGTGTGAAAATCACGTTAACTGAAAAAGGCCAGGCTCATGTTGAAGTTATCGGATTAAACCAAGAAAAACAGATCGACTACCCGACTTTACACGCTAAATTCGTAGAGCTTAAAAAAAGCCACCCGGCTATTTTTAAAATCGACATGCAACCGGATGGTGATGTGGCCTACAAAGATGTCGTAAAAGTTATGGATGAGGCACGCAAAGCGCGTGAAAAAGATCTAAGATTTCCTGTCAAAGACGAAAAATCAGGTAAAGAAACTACGACTGAGTATATGTTTCCTGAAATCGTATTTGGCAATACAATGGATGGTTAATTATGGCTGGAAGAAAAAGATTTGAAATTCCTATTAAGAAAAATCAATCGTTTGGTCTGAATATCACGTCAATGACAGATATGTTCACGATCTTACTTGTATTCTTATTACAAAGTTTCGCCGCTGGCGAAGTGCAGATCGATCCAGTGCAAGGTGTACGCCTTCCGCAATCTTCAACAGAGAAAAACCCTGTTGATGGTGCGAAATTATCAGTTTCTGGCACTGAAATTAAATTTGATCAAAAAGTTGTAGCTTTAATCAAAGACAACCAGGTTGATACTGCGGCATTAGATGCCCACGATAACCAATTTATCAAACCATTATTTGAAGAGCTAAAAAAATTGAATACGGACAACGAAAAACTGGCTAAAACCGGAAAGGTTTTATTACAAGCTGACGAAAATATTCCTTATGCGACTTTACGTAAAATTATGTATACCGCATCAATGGCAGGTTTTCCAAACTTAAAGCTGGTAACAACTGTGAGTAACTAACTATGACGACACAATTAATTTCACATACAAAGGATGAAGTAAACATGATGTCAGATGAGTAAATTTTCATTTATTATTGCCCTTCTATTCGCGGCTCAAATCACCCAAGCAGCCCAAGAAGACGCTAAAGGTCTATTACCTGAAGTTAAACTTAATTCGGACAACGAAGAAGTTAACACTGAAAAAGCTTTCAAATCAGAAGTCTTAATTACTAAAGCTGAAAGCAAAGCCATTGATTCATTAAAAAAAATCCTTTCTAAGAAAAAAGGTGCTCCGGATGAAGCGGATTTAAATTTCCGTTTAGCTGAGCTTTACATGCGCCGTGCAAAATCAGGCCGTTTCTTCGACTTAAACGAAGGGGCTTCGACAAAGTTGAGTAAATTAGGCGTACAAAGCCAAAAATCAATCGAAGCTTTAAAAGCAGCGATTGAAATCTATAACAAAATTGAAAAGCAATTTCCTAACTATAAACAGTTAGACGAAGTGTTCTTCAATAATGCCCTGGCCCACTCGCAAACGAAACAGTTAGAGCGTGCTAAGGATTTATATAATAAATTAACCCACCAATTTCCAAAATCAGTATTATTGCCAGATGCTTTACTAGAAGTTGGCGAATTATATTACTTCCAGCAAAATTTTACGGTAGCTTTAGAGAAATTTAAAGCGATCGAAAAGTTTCCGAAATCAAAAGCCTACCCGTACGGTTTATATAAATCTGCGTGGTGCTTATACAACTTAAAAAGAACTGACGAAGGCGTTGGCCAGTTAGAAAAAGTTGTAAAAATTAACCCGGCCGATGCGCAAGACGAAAAAAAGTATAACTTACGTAAAGAAGCTTTACGTGACTTAACTTTATTCGTTGGCGAAACAACTCCTCCGGATCAACTTTATGGATTTTTCAAAAAAATCTGTACAGAAGAAGAATTAGGTGAAGTTGTTGTTAACTTAGCAAGCCTTTTTGAGTCTCATTCACGTTATAAAGAAATCTCTATTTTTGCCAGAGAGTATATTAACGAATTTCCATCAAGCGGACAATCTTCAAAAGTTTACACGAAGTTGATTGACGCTGAAGAAACGTTAAAAAACCGCCCACAAGTTATTTCGAATTTAAAAAAATTCGGCGAACACTGTAAAGAGTTAGTGGGCGATGCGCAAAAACCTTGTAATGATGAATTCCGTAAAGTGAGCTTAGAAATCTCTAAAAAATGGTGGGATATCTGGCTTAAAAATAAAAAGCACCAGGAATTCTCGAAATTAACAGAACAATCTTTTGAAATTCTGTTAGCCCAAGAAGACCCTAAAGCTCCAGATTCAACTTCTCGTTATGCCTATGCGGAATTATTATTCCAATTAGAAAAATTTGACCAGGCTCAAACGAATTACTTAACTGTTTCTAATCAAAAGGGCTTAGATAAAACTAGAGCTCATGACGCTTTATACGGTGCTTTATACAGTATCGAAAAGCAGTTAGAAAAAAACAGTAAAGACGAAGTTTTAGTGGCTCAGTTAACAGCGCAACAAAAAGACTTAGCTCAACGTTATGTGAAAGAGTTCCCGAATGGCGAACATTACGATAGCTTACAGTTTAAGTTAGGTTTTATTGCTTACCAACAAAAAGACTACGATAAATCTTTAGAGATTTTATCGCCGTTTACAACGAAATCTAAAGACGCAAAGTTAAAAGCAAAAGCTGAAGATATCGTGTTAGATATCTATAACGTTAAAAAAGATTTCAAAAAAATTATGTCTTTCTCAAGCCAGGTTGGAAAATCAGCTACTGATGAAAAACGTAAAAAGCAATTAAACCAAATCAACGAAGAAGCTAACTTTGCCCAAGTGCAGGTTGATTCTGAAAACTTAAAAGTTGAAAACAAAATCAAACTTTTAAAAGAATTTGCTTTATCGCATAAAAATTCAAAATTAGGCCAAGATTCATTATGGCAATGCGTATCTTTAGCGTATGCCAACGGTATGGATATCGCGGGTGCTGATCTTTCATTAGAATATGCCAGCCAATACCCGTCTGACAAAAAATCTTTAGATGCCGTTAAAGATGCGGCTAAATCATTTGTTGAAGCCGGCCACCTTAAAAAGGCCATTTCAACTTTCCGTGAATTAGCGCGTTTAGAATCATCTAAATCATTTGCGCACTTAGAAACGTCTTGTGATTTACTTCGCGTAAATTCGCAATTACCAGAAGCCCGTGGCTGCTATAAGGCTTTATTTGACAGAGCTGAAAAAGCTAAAAAAACAGAATTATTAACTAAAATGATGAAGTCATTTGGTGATAAGAAAAATACATCTGAATTAGAATCTATCGAAAATCAGATCTTACGCGAAAACATTGAACCATATGCAACTCAAATTTTAATTACTAAAGCGAGAGCTTTATTAGAAGCTAAGAAATACACTGAAGCCTTTTCAGCTTCGATGAGAATTAACTCTCGTCCGGTGGATACTGATGCCCGTGCAGAAGCCCGTTTAATCCAGGCTGCTGTATTAGAGTCTGAATTTATCTCGCAAAGTGTGAAAGCCCAGGAGTCTAAGTTTTCAATGGTTTTAGCCATGAAAACTGAAAAGTTCGATAAAGCTTTTACTGCTTATTCATCAACAATTAAGATGTCTAAGTCAGATAAAGTTCAAGCCGAAGCTTTACAAGGTATTGACCGTTTATACGCTCACTTCGTTGAAGCGTTAACAACAATGCCAGTTCCACAAAGCTTATCAGAGCAAGAGCGTACGGCTTTAAAAGGTGAACTTGTTAAAATGGCTACGCCTTTCCAAGAAAAGCGTAAAGATAATTTAGTGAAACTTCGCCAAGTTTCAAAATTATCAGCTTCAAACTCAGAGCTTATCAACTGGGCTAACTACAGTATCGAAAAAACGATCGAGCCCCGTTTATTCTTTCCGTCTTACCAAAAATTATCGCATTACTTACCGTCGTCTTTAAGCGATTACAAAGAGTATTCTCGCTTACCGGCTTCGGATAAAAAATGTGATAAAGAAAAAGTAACGGCTTCATCTGTAGGTGGCTGTATCCAAACGAAGAAATTCGCTGATGCAGAAAAATTAGCCCTTAAATTAACAGAGACAAAAGAGCAACGCGCGATTGGCTTATACTACTTAAGCGTAATTGCTGATGCCAATGATGAATCTGACAAGGCTTTATGGATGATTGAGAAGGCCCAGACGCTTGAACCAGCGGTCGCTTTCTTCCATTTTCAAAAAGGGAAAGTTCTATATTCTGTCGAAGGAATTAACAGTGCTTTACCGAATTTCGAAAAGGCTTTTGACATCAAAAAATCGTCTCGAGAAATCACTGTTATGAACGCTTTAAAGTCGTTCTCAGATAGAGATTTTATCACGGCTTCAATGGAATTTTCACAACTCTCTACCGAAGAGCTGTATAATTTTAATGTAGCGGTACTTTATGTAGAATCGATTTTACAAAAGGGTGAGACAGCCGAGGCTTCAAGCCTGGCTCAAAGACTAGTGAACGCTCAGCCTAAGAATGTCGATATGTTACTGGAGCAAGCGCGCATTTTTGAAGAGTTTTCTTCGAAAAAAGATGAAGCAATTCAGGCCTATACGAAAGCTGCCAGTGTTGCTCAGTCACCAGATCAAAAAGACTGGTTAAAAAAGAAGATTGAATTTTTAAAAACGAATAAAAACAGCCAGATTTCCATGAACAACGTGGGTGGATAAGATGGCTGAAAAAGGAAAAGATAAAATGAGCTTAAAATTATTAGCTTCATTAACATTGGGACTGATTCTTACGTTTGTTCCCTTTGTTGTATCTGCAAAAGGTACTGCTAAAAAAACTAAAACACGCGATGTGCAAGAAGTTAACTTCGGCGAGATGAACCTTAAAGGAACTATCAGAAATCCTGATGGTGCTTATCTGGTGCAGAAGAAAGGTATTAAATTTATGCCTTTGCACGATATCCAAAAAGATATGGATAAAAGAATTCGCGAAACTTCACTTTATATTGATTAGATTTTTTATTACGGCTGGGGGCTGTTAAAATGAGTATTTTAAAGATTACGCAAACGACACATGATGGTCGCACGAAGGTCTGGAAAGTTGATTCGAAGAAATCGTTATTAACGTTCGGATCTTCACGCAAATCTGACTTTGGGTCTATTGACCGCGTGAGCACACCATTTGATGCTTTTGTTGAAAACAGAAATGATGGCTGGCACTTTGTTAGCTTTGACATGAAGAATTTATCTCCGGATTTAAAAATTGCCGACAACACGGCTTTTGAATTTGGTGAATCGAAATTATTATTTAATTTGATCCAAAAAGAAGAGTTCGTTTTAAGTGGGCTTGAAAATGTGAACCCCCAAATTACAAGCAAACCTACGCAAAAGAAGCTTCTTATTGTTTCTAAAAATAATAAGATCTTAAAAACTGAAGTTAAAAATGTGAACCACACATTAACCTACTCTATTGGTGGCGTTTCTCATAATTTACCATTCGTTGGTAAAGACACTTGGGAACACCACGAGATTGAAGGTTTTAACTTTAAATCTAAATTAGTTACACTAAATGAAATTTCTGATTTAGAAAAAGATCAAAAAGTGATGGATAAAGAAAGCAAAAAAATGCTTATCGCTACTTTATCTGCCATGTTTTTATTTGTCGCCATTGGTGTATTAACACCGGGTAAAGAAGTGGTTGAAGAATTAACAGTTCCTAAATCAAGCTCTACTCTTGTGATGAAAATGGAAATGAAAAAGCCTAAAGAAAGATCTGCAGGCCAACCATCTCCGGTTAAAAACACTAAAGCAGCTCCATCAAATGCACAAAACAACCCTGCTCCAGGTGGTGGTAAAGTTTCTGCACTTTTAAAAGGTGCTGTTGGTGTTCGTATCTCTCAATTAATGGGTAAAGTTTCTGCTACTGAAGCTCGTACAGCTCAGGTGTTAGTAACAACAGCTGGCGTAAAAGCTGGCGAGGCTGATTCAGGCCGTGCTTTAGCAGCAGTCGGTAAAGTCGATTCATCAGGCCGTAACTGGAATGGTGAAGCTACTGCCAATGGCGGTGGAAAAGGCGTATCAACTGGTGGTGTTGGTGCCGGTAAAGGTGCTGGCGGTATGGGTACAGGCCTTGCCGCTGGTAAAACTGGTAACGGCGGCGTTGGTTTAATCGAAGAAGAATCTGAAGTGGTTGGTGGTTTAGATCGCGAAGTGATCGCACAATATATCAAATCACAATTAGGTCAAATTCTTTACTGTTACGAACGTCAATTATCAGCTAATCCTGATCTTTACGGTAAAGTCGCCGTTAAGTTCACAATCGCTGGTACTGGCCAGGTTGAAACTCAAGCGATCAATCAAACAACATTAAAAAGTACACCGGTTGAAGGTTGTATCTTAAATAAAATCGCTAAATGGAAATTTCCAGAACCAAAAGGCGGAACGAAAGTGGTTGTGACCTACCCGTTCTTATTTAAGAGCACGAATTAGTTTTAATAATAAATTTTTAAGGCTAGCCGCCCGCGGGCTTAAAGAAAATTAAATTTAGGATAAAGGCCTAAGTAAAACAAAAGAGGAAATGAAAAAGAACCAGATCTCAAAATTCCAACTTCTTGCAGTAGCAACAATGATGTTATTCTCAGCTCAACATGCCTTCGCTCAATCAGCGTCTGGAACAGTCAGAAGTTCCGATAAGGTCGATCTTAAAAAACTAGAAGATAAATACTGGGGCGCCAAAGATGAAGAATACGGCGTTATCCAAAACAGAACTTACTCAAAAGCCCAAAAATTTTACGGATCATTAGTATGGGGTACGTTAATCAATGACCCATTCGCTCAGGCTAAACCAGTGGGCGCGATGCTTGGTTATTACTTTAGCGAAGATTTCGGTATGGAATTAAGCTATTTAAACCATGATGCGAAAAGAAATGATTCTGTTGAAGCTTTAAATAAAATCGATAATTCAGTTAACCCGAATTACAACTTAGTTAAAAATTCAATGACAGCATCTTTAACGTATACGCCGTTCTACGCGAAAATGGCTTTCATGAATAAAGCGATTTTATATTTCGATATGGGGTTCACAGCCGGTCTGGGTGTAACGACTTACGATCAAGTGACAAATCCTAATTTAGCGGCCACAGAGAATTTCAATTCAAAAACAGCACCGCATTTTGAATTAGGTTTTATGCAACAATTATTCGTGAGCAAAAACGTGGCTTTTCGCTTAGATTTAAAGAATACGTTCTATTCACAAAAAGTTGTTCCTTACCAAACAAACTTTAATACAACGACTGGCGAAGAAACAAAATCAACAAACGACACCACTTTGACTTTTGGTATTACGCTATTTACGAATTAAAAGGGATTTTTATGATGACTCAATTTTCACTTAAAAAGGATGAAGTAAATATGATGTTTCATGGCTAATAACAAAATCATTCTTACTTTGGCTTCGTTAACGTTAGCCATCTCGGCTCATGCACAGAAAGCAGCCCCAAAAAGAGCGGTAGCTTCTGCTGCACCCAAGATCACAACATTAAACCGTGTGAATCTTCCTTCTGAAAAATCTTTTCAACCAAAAGAAACTGGTATTCAAATGCCAGCTGCGAAAGCTTTTGTTGATATTAAACCTAAAGCGGCTAAATCACCTGATATGGTTGTACTTCCTAAGTACCAACCTATTCCTGTGCTTGAGCAAGCTAAGGTTGTGGTTAAGCCAGAACATATCGCGCAAATTCCAATCGTAAAACCATTGGATTTCGGTCCTGAGCCATTATTAAATGAACCGCAATCAGATATTAAAAACTTAGTTGAGATTAAACCTGAAGAATACAAAATGATTCAGGCCTTAATTTTCATGGATTATAACAAACGTTATGATTTAGCTATGGCCTTATTCGTGGAATTAATGGATGTTCCACAATACGCGCAGCAAGCCACTTACCACTATGCTGAAACAGCTTTAGGGTTAAAGTTATATTCTGAGTTTCGTGAGAAAATGTTGCAAGTCACTAAAGAAGCTAAAGACCCAATGGTTAAAAAGATGGCCGTTGAATCTTTAGTTAAAAACATGCAGTACCTACAGATTTCAGATATCGAGGCCATTGATCCTATCGCTAAGCAATTAGATGTGGATACAGTTAATCACACCCCATACCTACTAAAAAAAGCGAAATACTATTCTGAAAAAGGTAACTTAAAAGAATTTGAAAGCGCTTTATTAATGATCCCGACAGAAGCTCCTGAATATAAAGAAGGAACTTTATTAAAAGCTGTATTAAATTACCGCCGTGGCCAGGTTGATGAAGGTATCACGGAATTAGAAGTTTTATGGCCTTTAGTTGAAGCTAATAAAAAAGACCAAATCAGAAACTTAACGGCTTTAACATTAGCGCGTCTTTATTTCCAAAAAGGTGATTATAAAGCCGCTTACAAATACTATCTGTCTGTAGATAAATCTTCAGGCCAATGGTTACAAAGCATGGTTGAACAAGCTTGGACACAAATCTTAGCCAGCGACAACATTGGTGCCGCCGGTAACATGTTCACGTTACACACTGAGTTTTTCAGTAAAGCCTATGCACCAGAAACTTACGTTGTGCGTACAGTGGGTTATTTAAATCTTTGCCAATACGGTGACGGTGTTCACGTATTAGAAGACTTAAATAAACGTTACAAAAAAATTCAGGAAGAATTAGAAGGTTACCAAAAAGCTAACCCTAAAGGTCTTGCTTACTATGATTTAGTTAAATCTTTCTTGAAAAATACAAAACAAGAAATTTTTGAAGGTGTACCTCGTTCATTCGTGGTGGAATTAGCCCGTCACCCGTCTTATATGAACATTCAATCGCAAATTAACTCTTACGAAGACGAAAACTCACGTTTTAACAAAGTGACAATCGACTTAATCCGTAAAGAGCGTGATGCCCGATTAGAAATGTTAAAAGCTAAAAATGAATTTTCGCAAGCTCAACGCGACGGTAAAAAAGGCGACGGCTTACGTAATTTAGAGAAAAAGTATTTGAGCCGAGGTGTTGAGCATTTAATTTACTCTCGTGCAAGAAACGGGATTAAAAAAATGCGTGAAGAAGCTCTTGCCCGTTTAACTAAAGAAGAAAATACTTTACGTGAAAAAGCAGGCAAAAACTTACAAGGCCGTTTTGGTGAGCTCGTGGCATCACTTGACCGCCTAATCGACCAACAAGAAGTTTTAAGTTATGAAATCTATTCTGGTGCCGGTGAACATATCCGTTACCAAATGGCCGGCGGCGAAGGAAAACAAGCTGACAAAGCACCAGCTTCTTTAACTCCGGATGATAAAGATAACTATGCATGGAAATTTAAAGGCGAAGTTTGGGATGATGAGATCGGTCACTACCGTTCTTCATTAAAAAACGTTTGCCCGCAGGATGAAAGCGAAAGAACACCAAGTTCTGAAAACGCTTCAACTGACGTCGGCGACGATAACGAAAAGCATAACTAATTTTTAATTAATAAAAGGAATATTTTATGAAACAGACTCAAAAAACAATCTTAGCCTTAATTACCCTAGCAAGTATCGTGGCTCATGCTGAACCTTATACAGCCCAACAAGGTCTTGATAAAATTAAGATCAACGTTGAAACAGCGAAAGCTAACAAAGTTGATTACGAAAAAAACTTAAGCGTAATCAACACAAACATGGTTGAAATCGGTAAAGCTAAAGGCCAAGCTCAAAAACAAAAAGATACAGTGAACACTGAAATCTTAAATAACAACGAAGCTCTTAAAAAAGTAGTTTTACAAGAAAAAGAACTACAAGCTTTAATCTCGGCCGAAGAAACAAAACGCGCTGAAGAAGACAAGCAGTTAAAAGAGCTTGCCGCTTTAACAACAAAAATCTCTGAAAACCAAAAAAAGCGCGAACAGCTTATCGCTGATTACAAAAGACAAATGGAATTAGTCGCTGAAGAGAAAAAATCTTGGAAAGGCCGCGAATCTGAGTTACGCGCCCAAGAAGGTAAAGCTATTGAGTCTTTACGTGGTTTAGCTTCTCAAGAGACTGCTTGGAACACAAAAAAGAAATCTTACGAAGGCGAAGTTAAAAAATGGTCAGCAGAGGTAGATAAACAAGAAAAAATCTCTGAAACTTACCAAGGCTTAAAAGAGAACAAGTAATCTCCGTCTAAAAGATCGACACCTGTTGGCCCCGTGACAGCAGGGTCTATTCATAAAGACTCAGGAAGGGAGCTAGAGAGATCAGCTCCCTTTTTTTATGGCACCCGCCTTGCCTTAGCTTTAAGGGATGAGGAGTCTGCCATGAAATGGAAAGCTTTTACTGCCTTTGTCGCTACTGGTTTGATCACGGCCTGGGCTAATGCCAAAGCCCCGACTTCTAAAGCTGAATTCTGCCAGATGGCGCACAAACCGGCCGCCATGCGCGCCCTTTTATCTGACACTGACAATCAGCTTTCGTTCACCAATGACGGTGGATTAGGTGGTGCCGGAGTTTGTTGGTGGCACTCGATGTTTACTCGTAACGCCAACTTTCTTTCGATTTACCGCCCCGACCTGCCTCGCCCCAACCGCAGTGAAGTTCGCCGAATCATCATGGATATTTCTGCCAATCGCGGCGTAGTTGAAATTCCAGGTTATAAAAATCTAGCGGAGTTTTCATACGCTCATCGCAGTGAAATTCAACACGCTTTAGAAGAAGGCCAAATCGTTGACGGTGGATTGCTATTTAATTGGATTCGCGGTGCGACTGGTAATTACGAAGTGCCCGCTGCTGAATTAAAAGCTCGCATGGACGAGTTATATCTAGAAATAGCCAACGGAAAAATCCCGTATCAAATGCTGCAAATGAAGGGCATCACAGCTCATGCCTGGCTGGTGGTTGATATGAAAAAAACAAGCTATGGTTATAACCTAAAAGTTCTCGATAGCAACTACCGCGGAACTTATAGCGTAGACTACCAAGAAGGTATGACCCATGTGTCGGAATATGAAGCTGTTCCCTACACCAGTCGCAACAAAGTGGCCTATGCGTCTTATGAAACAGCATTAAAAAACTTCTGCCAACGCGGATTCACCGCAAAAGATCTGCGCGAATTACGCCGCAAGTAAAAAAAGCGCTAGCTTATTTCTGGCTAGCGACGCCGCGTTTGCACCAGTTGATTTTTTCCTTAGTTGCCCCTTCGTAGGCATAGGCTAAATTATTCTTAATCAACGTTTCAGCTACATCTTTACCATCAATTTTAACATCGGCTAAGACACGAAAGTATTTATCACGTTCAACATTCACTAAATCAATGCGTTTAGAATTTTTAAGCATGTTTTCGATTAAACGTTTAGAGGTACGTGCGACTTCTTTTTCGCACGGAAGTTTACCTTTAATCTCTGGTGAATCGATGTGTTTTACGCGAACACTGATCTTTTCTCCGATTAAAGGATGAACTCCAGGAATATCAAAAGTGATCGTATCAGCATCGTAATTTTTAAGATACTTCACGCAGTTAAAAGACGTTGCTGTGTGTGCACAAGAATCTGCTGCAAAAGTTTGTTGTTGAAAAATCAAAGCTGCAATAACTAAAAACTTTTTCATAGAAATTTAAATAGCCTCTTTCAATTCATGGGTTTGGTTAATCAGATCTTTTCCGATATTATCGATATCTTTAAGATACTGCTTAAGTGTTGTTTTAAATGTCATCAAGTCACTCAATAGAAGCAAAAGCTCCTGTGAAGCTTGCTTAATTTTAACCGCTTCTATCTTACCTGTAATCCCAACAATATCTAAAGCTGATGTCAACTGTCTGATTTCAGTAAACACTCCACTAAACTGATTAAAGACCGTCTCAACCGACGTCATACTTTTTCGAACACTTTCAACTCTTTGATGAGCCAACTCTTCTAATAGACGCATCTCCTGATTTTTATCAACCGGAGTCTGCATTGTTTCGTTTTTAAAAAAAGTAATCAGTTCACGTGTAAGTATTAAACTACAAACATCAAACTGACAGGCTTGAACACTGTTTTTAATTGAACTGCCCAGATTTCCAGAGCTAACAAATTTTTCTGTCTCTTTTTTGATTTGTTCAGAAATTCCGTTGTACTGAGATGACACCACTGAAATCGTTGCGGCCTCCTGCCCGATTAGGGCTGATTGAACTTCAAGATTTAAAGGAACAAGAGCGATTTTTTTGTAAGCCGCAAAAATTTCTTCGCACTTTTTCTGCAATTCTTCACCCAAGCTTAAAATTTTTCGGAGTTTTAAAATGGCCTGAATGGGTTCAAGCTTTAAAGCTTTCTGCCGGTATTCGATTTCACCAGTCAGTGCTTCAGTCATAAAGTGCTGATAGCTTTCAAAGTTAAGTTGCTGAATTTCTTTTAATAAAATTTCCTGCGAGGCTTTCGGAGATAAATTTTGGCTTTCTTCTAACTCTAAAAGTTTGGCATATTTTTGTTTAACCACCTCAAAGATAGGGCTACTCGGTTTCAAACGCATCGAAGTAAACCCATCAGCATGGGGAATAACAAGGGCAAAAACCCAGTAGTAAGATCCATCTTTTGATTTATTAACAACATAAGCACCGATGGGTTTATCTGCTAAAATATATTCCCATAGCAAATGAAAGACCCCGCGGGGCATTCCCGGATGGCGGATCACATTGTGCGGCTTCATTAACAATTCATCCCAGCTGAATTTACTAATCCGTTGAAAAACTGAATTAGCGGATTGAATTGTTCCTTTGCGGTTGGTTCTTGAAAAAAATAAATCTTCGAATTTAAAATTACTTTCAGACAGAAAATTAGAGCTCATGAGGCGTCTCCCATAAACTCTAGTGTATTAAATGCTTTTATGGCCTGCCAATGTTCATCTGTCAGCTCTAGTGGGAAGTCCTGAGTTTAAACATTGTTCGGTTTTTTAAAGTAAAGAAAAATTACTTCGTAAAAAGAACTCCACGACCTAATTGAATTGTTGTTTCTTTAGTTTCTAATGAAAAATAACTTAATTTTTCAACAATAGTTTCTAAAGCAGCTTTTGCTTCTGGTGTATCTAAACGTGGGCTTTTAACAAATAATCGTAAAGCCACTTTATCGTTACATTTCACATCAAATGCTAAATGGGTTACCGTTGGAGCCCACATCGCACAACTTTCTGCTTGCGATAAAGTTTTATCATCAACGTAAGCAAATTTTTTGTTTAGCAAAGCTACTTGGCGCGTATAATACTGCTCGTAAGCGGCATCGATATCATCTGGTCCGCCTTTACCACGGCAAAGACGAATCGCAACGGCACTGCCCGGCATCACTTCAATTTTTCCGTTTGGTAATTTTTGTTTACAAACACCTTCATCCCAGAAAAATACGCCGCCTTTTTTCTTGGCCGCTTGAACCGGATCAATTGCACGTCTTGGTTCTTTGGCTGCGGCTTGGGCTTGGTAATTTTGCAGCTGTTGTCTTTCTTGCTGTAATTCTTGTCGAATCTGTTCTTGTTCACGTTTAACTTCAGCGGCTTTGACTTCAGTCGCACGACGTTGTTCTTCTAAACGCTTAGCATCTTCACGGCGACGCTCGTCTTCACGACGAGATTCTTCTTCACGCTGTTTTCTTTGTTCTTCCATGCGGTCAAAGTTATTATAAATCATGCCCTGATTCAGATGATTTAAATCACCGGTACGGGCTGCTTCCATCATATGATAGGTCGATAGAACTTTATAACCTGAAGCTTGTGAAATAGATGTCACTAACAGCACTGAAGTCACAGCTAATACTAAATTTTTACGCATAAAATTCTCCGTCATTTTTTAAAAAAATTATCGTGGGCAGATTCTAGCTTGGTCTTCAGCCGAAATTCTTAAATCTTCAAAAATTTGAAAACGGCTCATACGCATAATTTTATTGGCGTCACCTTGAGGAACATTCGCATTCCAGTAAGCTTGAGCTTCTTGATTTGAAAAACCGCAGAATTGCATTAAGGCGTAAGAGGCCATTTCACCCGAAGCATGCCAGCCGTTCCAACAGTGAACATATAACGGACCTTTTCTGTTTTCGATCACGTCTTTAATTTTCATTAAATATTCTTTTTGCGAAGCACGGTTTCTTGTATCAGAAATAAATGAATAATTAATACCGTAAGTATCAGCGGGTTTTTGTGACCAGCCATAAGGGTACATATAAACCGCAGTTGAAAAATCCATATCAGAAAGAGCTTTTAAACCAACGTCTTTTAATGGGATTTGACCACCGCCTGAATTACCGCCGCGGTATAAAACTCCAGGAATAACTACACGAAAATCTTTTAATCCTACAACCTTCTGGTGGGTCGCCTGTGAGTTCGTAAGTAGATCTTGCTTTGTTAATACGGTTTGAGCCTGGGAAGCCGCTGAGAACGTTAAAACCAGGGTTAAAACAGATAATAAAGCTTTCATAAATACTCCTTTAGACAAAGAAGTATTATGCAAGGCTTAGCCCTGTCTCATTCTGAGAAACAGGAACTTAGACTTAAATGTGTTGATTTTAAAATAAGGAGACCTGTCGAGAACTTTTTATTGCGACAGTTTTTGCTGACGTAGAGCTTCGAAAATATCGTCTGGCGACATTCCCGGAAGGCCATTAAATTTTTGATATTCTTTTGGCCAGTGAGCCGGGTCAAAAGTCATTGGTGTTGGCTTTAGATCTAACAATTTACCCACAAGTTCTGCGCAATAGATTTTTTCATCATCCCATAAAAAACTGTGATCAAAAGGCTTACCTAAAAATTTTTCGACTTTTTTATCTTCAAGATCTTCTAGATCTGAAATTTCAATCCACTCCGTGATTTCGCCGATTTCACGAATTTTATCCATTGTTACCATTTCCACTCCCCGATATGGATGGGCCTGCAGCCATTTTCCCTTAAAGGAAATTGCAACATGATAAAAGCGCCCGCCGGTTTCAAGTTGCACCACATTTCCTTGAGGATCACGTAGCTGCAAAAATGCGACCGTAACTTTAGCTTGCGTAGAAAGTGCAAAAAAAACAATCGTTGCGAACAGAAACTGTGTCATAAAATCACCTTACAAAATATTTTTCACTTTGAGCAACTAAGGTTGCAGCCAGTGTATTTTTTAGCAAGTCTCCGAATAGAAATGGGTACAAACCGGCCGTTAAAAGTGCTTCACGCGGAATAAAAAATGATAACCCCGCTAGCCCAAACAAAAAGACACAGGCACTTCCTAAATAGCTCGCTAATAAAGCTTTACGAAATGATTTGGTAAAGCCACCACCACCAAATCCACGGTCACTTAATGTCCCCATCACTAAAGCGCCTGCTAACATTCCAAACAGATAACCTGTCGTGGGTCCGCCGACTCCGGCTTTTCCTGAAGCGAAGATCGGGAGTCCGCTCGCCCCTAAAAGTAAATAACTTAAAACTGATGCAAAGCCTCGCTTAAATCCCCACATCAAAGCTATTAAGGCCACACCAAAAGTTTGCCCGGTGATCGGAACCGGCGTCCACGGCAGAGGGATTGAAATTTGCGCAAGTAAACTTAACACCACAACTCCGCAGGCGATAGCTGCTAAGTTATCAGTGAGTTGATCGCCGCGAGAAATAACGAAACGAGACACTAAAGCTTGTGATTTATTCATATAAGCCGAAGCTTAAAAAAACTTTTTCTAGCCCACCAGCGAAAAAAAGTAATTTTAGATTTCAATTATTGAACTATTCAACTAAATTACGACCTAACGAAAGAATATTGCTTATGAAAATTACAAAGTATCTTAATGCCAGCCCCGTGTTCGCTTTAAATTCAGCTTATGAAGCTATCGTGTCTGATATTAATCGTGTTTTAAAAACCGAAGAGACAAACTTACTTCAGGGTTTAGTTTTAACCGCTTTATTATTTGAAGAAAAAGACAGTATTACTCCGTCACAATTAGCCAAAGTCTTTCACACCAGCCGTGGCAACATCAGCCATATCGTTTCACATTTAGAATATCAAGGCTGGGTTAAACGTGCGGTTCACCCCAAAGATGCAAGACAGTTTCAGATTATTTTAAAACCCGAAGGTCGAAAAAAAGCTCTAAAACTAATTAAGTACTACGATAAAATTCAGGATCTGTTTGAAGAAGGTTTAGGTGTAGCTCATTGCAAACAAGCCGCAGAAAGTATTTCGCGCCTGAAAGAAAGTTATCTAACGCTTACGAACGAAACGCCCCATTACTTTTTGCGCTAAACGGCCAAATTCCGCAGGAAAAATACGCATCGCAATCACAAAAAACGCGACAAGCACTAAGGCCATCGTAATAGATAAAGCCAAGTAACCTGCAATATGACCGTGTAAGATAAAATAAATCTGCGAAATAAAAATAACCGCTACGCCCACGAACGCAAACTTCACAAGGCTTGCTAAAAACTTCATGTACGGAAAATCAAAAATTAAAAAACGGTAGAATAAAAGCAACATCGTTAAATTCACAGCGGCCGATGTGGTTGTTGAAATCATTAATCCCTGCACACCCCACTTCGCCATTAAAACCGGAGCTAAAAAGATATGAATCACTAAACATCCTGCCGATAAAACGGCCGGAAACCAGGTATTTTTAATCGCGTAATAAGCCGGAGTTAAAACACGCACTCCACTTGAAAAAACCATAATCCAGCAGTAAGTTTTTAAAATTAAACTGGCTGTTTGCACGTCAGCTTGCGTGAAGCGTCCACGACCGAATAATAAATCCATAA
This sequence comes from uncultured Pseudobdellovibrio sp., assembly GCA_966250225.1. Classification (GTDB taxonomy): domain Bacteria; phylum Bdellovibrionota; class Bdellovibrionia; order Bdellovibrionales; family Bdellovibrionaceae; genus Pseudobdellovibrio. Next base: position 22,767 of record CBINGM010000023.1, read on the forward strand.
TCGGTTCAGCTAACACAAATAATCCGCAAGCAGCTGCAATCGACACAAAAAGATTTAACTCTAGATAGTGTCTTGTCTGTTCGGCCATTTCTTGTTTTTTATCCTGCACCCAGAATTTTGAAAGCACCGGTAATAACGCTGTTCCAAGACTCACTGAAATGAGCGAGAGCGGAAGCTCAATTAAACGATCGACGTAATTAATGTACGAGATTGTTCCTTCTTGTAAACTTGAAGCAAAACGAAGATTTACAATTGTTGTAAATTGTAAAAGCCCAAGACCCACAAGGCCCGGGCCCATATTGCGAAATACGCGAAGCATATCGCGGTTACTAAAATTAAAAGAAATTTTTGGAAAAAATCCGGCTCTGCGAAGTGCGGGAATTAAAACGGCAGCCTGTAAAACGCCCCCGATTAAAACACCCCACGCTAGCTGCGCACCATTTTTTTGCGTCTGTTCCGATAACCAAGAACGTGGCCATAATGTTGAAACCACCATCGCTAAATTCCAGAAAGTAGGAGCTAAAGCTGGCCAGAAGAATTCGCCTAAGGCATTTAAAATCCCCATGAAAAAGGCGAAACTAGAAATGAAAAACACAAAACCAAACATGATTTGGGCCATTTGTTTGGTGATCAGAAACTTTTCGGTGTTAGCGATATATTCAGGGTCTAAAACTAAATGTAATAAAGGATCAGGATAAATAACCCCGGCCACGGTGATGGCTGATAAAACCAAAAGAAGTAGCGTATATAAAGAGTTGACTAAATTTTGGGCTCTTTCACGGCCCTCGTGGTGAGCCTCAACAAAAATAGGAATAAAACTGACTGATAGAGAGCCTTCGCCCAATAAACGGCGAAACATATTAGGAATACGGAAAGCCGCCGCCCAGGCATCGGTAATTTGCTTATCAAATAGCGCGGCTAAAAGACTTTCACGAACTAACCCTAGCGCCCGGCTGGTCATGGTCCCGAAGGCCATTTTAAGGGCGTTTTTTAGAATCCCTGCTTGCTTAGACTTATCCGGTGTGTTAGCTATTTGTGTTCGTTCTGAAATGTCAGACATATTACTTGGAGGTTATACCTTGGCACAACATAAGTCAGCAGCTAAAAGAGCTCGTCAAGCCGTTAAGAAAAACGCTGTTAATACAGCTCGTAAATCTGTAGTTCGTACAGCTGAAAAAGCATTAGCTTCAGCTTTAAAAAATAAAGACGTAAAAGCTGCGCAAACTTTATTATCTGCATACGTTTCTAAAATCATGAAAGCTGCTCAAAAAGGCGTTTTCACTAAAGCAACTGCTGCACGTAAAGTTTCTCGTTTATCTACACAAGTTCAAAAAGCTGCTAAGTAATTTTAAGCCTTAGCTGATCACTCAGCTACGCTTATACTTTATAGCGTTCTTGTTCATGACTAGTCCGAGCTACATAAGCTCGGATTTGTCGTTTTAGCGACAAACTCACATCAGTAAAGCTTAAGCCATACACTGTGTGACCTGATTTGGTCGACATACCCGGAACTGTGTTCTTCACAGTCGCGCGTAAGCAAAAGAATCCCCCGTTTGGGATATAAAAATTAACAACAATCGCACTGTTCATATCAAGGGTCATTTCTGTCTGAAATGAAATTCCACCCTCACCGATTTCTACACCAGCAGTCACTTCAGAATAACCTTTACATGTAAAGGCCACCGGCTTTTTAAAATGGGTTCTTGGATATTTTCTTTTTGGACCATCATGATTTACAGCATTCATACTGTATTTATCGGCTTATTAAATTTAAATCCCAACTAGACCTTGGGCCTGCAAAATTGCTTTAAGCGAATTCCCTTTTCATTCAATTTCGATATGATCGAAAGGCATGAAAAAACAAATTTTAATTACAGCCTTGATGACTTCAACTTTACTTGCCGGTTGTGCAGGTACTTCTTTATTAAATGGCAATGCGAACAGCGATGCCAAAGCTAAACACCGCCCGATGGTAGATAACTCTAAAGAAGCGCAATTAAATATTCCTTACAGAAGTTTAGATACCAGCAAAGAGTTAACTTTAATCGGCATGGGTTCATGTTCTGACCAAAACCAACCAGAACCGATCTGGAAAACGATCAAACAAGCTAACCCGCAACTTTTTATTATGATGGGTGATAATGTTTACGCTTCTAAAAAAGAAGATAAACCAATTATCGATCAATACATCAGAATGAACCAGATTGCTGACTACAAAGAATTACGCGAAGCGATTCCGTTCTTAGCCACATGGGATGACCATGACTACGGCCAAAACGATGGTGGTTTTGATAACCCAGAAAAAGAAGAAGCCAGAAGAGTGTTCTTAAATTACTGGAGCTATTTAAAATTCACGATGCCAAAAGACCAACAAGGCGTTTATCACAGCCGCATGATCGGTACAAAAAACCGCAAAGTACAAATCATCATGCTAGATACCCGCTGGGATCGTTCGGCTTTAACAAAAAATCCAGCTTACAATGCTGAAACAAACACTGAACAACCGCCAAAAATCTTTTTACCAAGCGAAGACCCTAAAGCGCGTGTCTTATCAGAAGAACAATGGAAATGGTTAGATCAAGAATTAGCAAAACCAGCTAACTTAAGATTGATTGTTTCATCAATTCAATTAATTCCGAATGATCACTACTTTGAAAAATGGGGCAACTTTCCTAAAGAGCGCGAGAGATTTTTTAATCTTTTAAAAAAACGTAAAGCTAAAAACACAGTGATTTTATCTGGTGACCGTCATTTAGCAGCAATTGCTAAAGAAGAGATAAAAGGTTTAGGTACGATCTATGAGGTAACAGCAAGTTCGCTGAATAAACCTTCACGCAACTTAGCTCCCGAAACAGATAAGTCATACGTGGCACCAAGTTTTTTAAAACCTAATTTTGGAACTTTATTAATCGATTGGAGCAAACGCACAGTATCAGCTAAAATCGTTGATGAAGAAAACAAAACTCAATTAGAACAAGATATCAAGTTCTAATCGGTGTTCATTTAAGGTGCCGCTAACTTCTTTATGAAATCAAGCAGATTCAAGTCATCTTGGTCTGCAACCGGGTTTACATTGCGAAGTAACATTTCAGCAGGCGTGCGTACTTTCGCAACTGCCATCTGCATATCAGCCATTACTTTTAACATCTCAGTATGAGTGGTCGCTGTCTGAAGCTCCGTCACGAAGTCGCGGCCCATTTCATATTCACCAGAACCTACAATAAGACCACTCTTTCTCATGGCAAGAAGAGAAAGAAGTCCAATTTCGTAACCTTCAATTTGATATCCCGTTTTAATATATTCGCTGAAGAGCTCTTTCGCTACCTTAGCATCTTTTTGCATTCCAATAACCGAGTCCAAATGGCTAGTCGCAATCTGTAAAAGCTTTTCTTCAGAAATCTGGCATCCTTGATCGGCAAAGATAGACGATATGATTTCGACATAGTTTGCAGTGCCTTCGAGAATATCGCTAAATTTTGTTTCAGGAGCTTCGCCTAAAGCTTCCCACTTTTGAAACCAAAAGGCCGAGCGGCCAAAGCCTTTTCCTTCAAGCAATTCGGATTTAAGTGAGCCAATCAGCATTCGGCGAAGATAAACAGCATTGGCGTAATCAAGATCGGCCTTGCGCTCAGCCGAAGTGAATTGAGCGACCCAAGGTTCTTTCATTTGAAACAAGTAGTGAAAGCCTTCATGAACAGCTAAACCTACTGCCCCATCGACATTCAGTGCGGAGATTTTATATTTTTCTGAAACTTCATCTAAATTAAGGATCACAACTTTTTCAGAGCGGAATTCACCGAAAGAATACTTCGGCATTGCCGGATCCAGAGGGAATTCTGATTTGCCGACAGGCTCAACTTTTCCAGAGCTACCAGCCCAGAACCATGATTCTGAAGTCGATGGTTGTACAAATAGAACTCGGTAAGATTCCTTGTTCAATCCTGGCCAAATCCGATTCGTGCATTGCAATGTTGTGTTCAACTGGCTGGCTATTTTATCAATACGGGTGCCCGCATGAGCAAAGCTAAAAAGCGTAAAAAGACTAACAAGAGCGACAATTTTTGCCGTCATGAGGGCTCCTATTTAAGTTATAAAACATCAGGCCTATTCAGATCACTTCTATGCAATAAGTGAGCGATAAAGCCCTTATAGGAGTAAGATTACTTACGTAAATTTACATTCGTATCTACTGGTGAAAGCCAGCCTTTGACCGCGATATACACAAACAGGGCTAATGAAATCACAATCATGAGTGCCATCGAAAGCCAAAAGCCCCATTCATTTTGAAGCCCCGGAATATGGGTAAAGTTCATACCGAAAACACCGGCAATAAAATTTAACGGTAAAAAGAAAATCGTAAGAACTGTTAAGACACGCATGATTTCATTAGTGCGAAATGAAGCTTCGTTCGTTCTTTGTGAAGCAATTGATAAATGTAAACTTAATAAACCTTGCGTATTCTCGAATACGTCATCGGCATAGAATAAATTACGTTCTAATTTGTCACGGCTATCTTGCCAAAGTTCTTGTTTGGCTGCGAGCTTAGTTAAAATATCGATCGAATATTTTAAAACTTTACGATAAGCCGAGGCTTTACGTTTGATGTAATAACCTTCTTGTAAAAGTGCTTTTGAACGCTTGTGGTTAAAAATATTTTCTTCAAACGTTTCCATGCTGGCTTCAAGTTGCGTCAGTGGGTTTTCAAAACCGTCGGCCATTTCTTCAAACAGAAGGCCTAATAGATTATTTACGCCCATATCCTCGCCCTGTCCTATTCTTTGAACCTCAGACAAGGTGTTCGCAATACGAGAAAGACACTCTAGGTGCGCGATACGATGAACTGTATAAACCTTATTATCGTTAATAAAAAGCGCCACTTTAGTGGTCAATTCCTGCACGGTATCGGCTTTTGAGTCCGAATAAGGCTCGGGCATACGCATAATAACAAACCGAGTCGACCCATAACTTTCTACGTGGGGAAGATAATCGGGATTTAAACAATTTTCGATGATGGTCTCAGGCATCTCTAAAACGCTTGCCAGCTCATGATATTGCTCCGAACGGGGCGCTGGAACATCTATCCATTGAAATTGTCTATTTGCGAATAAATTTTGTCCTACAGCCATAGTTCCGCTCTTGAGTATCTTGTACGATAGAGTTAATTTACTGTTCTTATTCTAGGAGTCGTGCCGGAGGCACGCAAGGAGTTTTACCATGAAACAAGATCAACACTCTAACACACCTGCCCGCATTTATCTAACTGACTATAAAGCTCCGGATTTTCAAATTAAAGATATCCACCTTTATTTTAACTTGCATGAAACACAAACGGTTGTGACTGCAAAAATGAATTTCGTAAAAACCACGACAGCGAAAGACTTAGTTTTAGCCGGTGGCGAACACGTTAAGCTTTTATCGTTATCAATTAACGGCGAAAAATTAACTTCTACCCGCTACCAAGTTGAAGGTTCAACTTTAACAATCAAAGATGTGCCTTCTGAATTTTTATTAGAATCACAAGTTGAAATTAACCCTGAAGCCAATAAATCTTGCGAAGGTTTATATTTATCTGGCGGAATTTTCTGTACCCAATGCGAAGCTGAAAGTTTTAGAAAAATCACTTACTTCTTAGACCGCCCGGATGTGATGACATCATACACTGTTGAAATCGAAGCGGATGAGAAAAAATACCCTCACCTTTTATCAAACGGCGATAACATTTCTAAAAAATCTTTAGGCAATGGCCGTCACCATGCGATGTGGAAAGATCCATTTAAAAAGCCAAGTTATTTATTTGCTCTAGTGGCCGGTGATATGGGTGTGATCACTGATTCATTCACAACGAAATCTGGCAAAAAAGTTAAATTAGAAGTGTATGCCCCTCACGGAAAACAAGAGCGCTGCAAACACGCCATGGTTTCACTTCAAAAATCAATGAAGTGGGATGAAGAACGTTGGGGTTTAGAATACGACCTTAGCACTTACATGATCGTATCAATTGATGATTTCAATATGGGCGCGATGGAAAATAAAGGCTTAAACGTATTTAACTCTCGCTTAGTTTTAGCTGACGAAAAATCAGCGACTGACACTGACTTTGAAATGATTGAATCTGTTGTAGGCCACGAATACTTTCACAACTGGACAGGTAATCGTGTAACTTGCCGTAACTGGTTTGAATTATCTTTAAAAGAAGGTTTAACAGTTTTCCGTGACCAAGAATTTTCGGCGGATATGAATTCTCGTCCGGTACAAAGAATTAAAGATGTTGATTCTTTACGTACACGCCAATTCACTGAAGATGCGGGCCCTAATGCCCACCCGGTTCGCCCTGAATCTTGCTTAGCCGTTGATAACTTCTACACAGCGACGATTTATGAAAAAGGTGCTGAAGTCATTCGTATGATGCAAACAATTGTTGGCCGTGATGGTTTTAGAAAAGGTATGGATGAATACTTTAAACGTCACGACGGACAAGCGGTCACGATCATTGATTTCGCTGATGCGATCGCAACACCTAATAAAGCTGACTTTTCACAATTTAAATTATGGTATTCACAAGCTGGAACTCCTCACGTAACAGTGTCTGAAGTTTTCGATCAAGCCAGCGGCACATTAACTTTAACTCTTTCTCAAGAGTCAGAATTAACTGTAACTGAAAAAGCTGAAGGTAAAACAAAATTACCTTTCCACATTCCGTTAAAATTTGGCTTAATCGATGCTTCTGGAAAAGAGATCAGCGAACATAACCAAGTTTTACATTTAAAAGAAAAAACACAAACTTGGACATTTAAAGGTTTAACTTCTCGCCCGGTAGTTTCACTTAACCGTGAATTTTCGGCACCTGTTAAATTAAAATGGAACCGCTCAAATGCTGATTTATTACATTTAATTAAATTTGATACTGACGCTTTTAACCGCCGTGAATCTTGCAGCAAAATGTTGTTCGACGAAACTCAACGTCTAATCGCTGATTTCCAAAACAAAAAAGACCTTGTTCCTCAAGCAGAAATCATTAATGCCTTAGGCACAGTTTTAAAAGATGAAGCGATTGATCCGCAATTTAAAGCTTTAATCTTAGCGATGCCTTCTGATTCTCAGTTAGCGCAAGAACAAGCTGTCTTAGACCCGCAAGCGTTCTTCCAAGCTAAACTTGCGATCAGAAAAGCTTTTGCAAATACATTCCATACAGAGCTTGTTGCTACTTATAAAAAACACAACGAAAAAAACTCGATTGGTGATCGCGCCTTAAAAAACAGAATCTTAGGTTTTGGTATTGCGACAGAGAAAACTGACTGGATTGAGCTTGCAAGTGCTCAGTACACAGCTGCTAAAAACATGACTGATAAAATTTCAGCGTTAAGCATTTTATGCGAAGTACAAAACCCAGCTACTGAAAATGCGCTTAAAGATTTCCATGCAACTTGGAACACAGACAGCGTTGTTTTTAACAAATGGTTATCAGTTCAAGCTACGTCGTCTTCACCGATGACTTTTGAACGTGTACAAGCCGCTACAAAAGCTAAGGGTTACGATCAGACAAATCCAAACAACATGTACAGCTTACACGGAGGCTTTGCTGGAAACTACTTACGTTTCCACACTGATTCTGCTGAAACTTATAAATGGTACGCGGATGAACTTTTAAGAATTGATAAAGTAAACCCACAAGTGGGTGCCCGCTTAGCTCAAGCTTTTACATTTACGAAAAAGCTTCCGGCTCATTTAAAAACATTAGCACAGGCGCAAGTTCAAAGAATGTTATCATCTGACACTCTTTCAAAAAACGCGCGTGAGTTATTAGAAAAAACTTTATAGTGCGCGAAGCGCACAGGATGCGTAGCTCGACTATGCCCTGCACGCAAAAAGCCCGCATTTCTGGATTGAAACGCGGGCTATAAAACAAAACTTTCTTTTAAGACTTAGCGCCCTTCGAGTACATTTCGTTCATTTTTTGTTTCATTAATTCTGGTGGCACGTCTTCGACGTGGGTTGCGATAGACCAGATATGGCCAAACGGATCTTTAAATGTTCCGCAACGATCGCCGTAGAATTGATTTTCTACGGGCCTAATTGTTTCCATACCGGCTTCTATGGCTTTTTTAGCGATAGCATCGACATCTTCTACGTACATCATAAAAGAAACCGGCGTTCCTTTTAAAGTCAGTGGTCCTTGTGATTTCATACCCGGACCCATATCCATCTCTGAAGTCATCATCAGAATTGAATTTCCGATTTTGATTTCGGCATGCATGACTTTTCCGTCTGGACCATCGAAGCGCATTAACTGTTCAGCGCCCAAAGCGCGCTTATAAAACTCGATGGCTGTCGGCACATCACTCACGACTAGATAAGGTGTGATGGTCGCATAACCATCAGGGATTTTCTTTGCCATAACATCTCCTTTTAAATGTTCGAGTTATTCAAACACGCTAAAAAGCAGACGCAGATCGACTTATGCTTATTGTTACGAAAATAATTAGGCTATGCCTACAGCGTTAGATTTGATTACGGCACTGCTTCAAAAACTCAGAGCGCGTATCGCCGCTAACTTTGAATTCACCACGAAGATCAGCGGTTGTTGTTGAACTGTGTGAGTCACGGATACCGCGCGCAATCACGCAATAATGTCTTGCATTGATATGAACGGCAATATCTTCAGTTTCTAAGATATACTGAAGGCAGTCAGCGATTTGTTTTGTTAAACGCTCTTGCACCTGTGGACGGCGTGAGAAAAATTCAACAATCCGGTTAATTTTAGATAAACCGATCACTTTTTTCTTAGGAATATAGGCAACAGTTGCAAAACCATCGATCGGTTGAAAATGGTGTTCACACATCGACATCACTTCGATGTTTTGTACACACACCATTTGGTCGTACTTCATTTTGTTTTCAATCACCGTCATGGCCGGAAAATTTTCAACATGAAGACCCGCAAAGATTTCATTCACGTACATTTTAGCTAAACGTTTCGGTGTGTCTTGAAGACTGTCGTCGTTAAGATCTAAACCTAAAACGTTCATGATTTGTGAAAAGTGAAATTTAATCTCTTCGATTTTTTGATCAGCCGTAAGATTCGTTTCAACCGTTGGCGAAGCCAATACGTTTTCTAACACTTTATGAGCATGAGAGTTTCTTTTAGGTTTTGACGATTTAGTGGTTTTTTTCTTAGCAGCCATAGCTAAGATATAGTCTATCTTAGCTATATATCCAATTTAAAAAATTGCACTTCGTGATTCACAAGCTGCAATAAGGTTTCAATAGACGACTTACCT
>CBINGM010000024.1:0-30607 GCA_966250225.1 uncultured Pseudobdellovibrio sp.
AAAACCTAATGCAGTTGTTACATCCGAAGCTGATAACTGCGCGCCACTGACAACACGGCCTTTACCATCTACAGTTACTTTTGTGTATTGTGTGCCACTTGTAACCCCTGCACCAACTGAAGCTAATGTTAAAACATTTGATCCAGCTGATGATGAAGCATCACCAGAAAAAGCCGGAAGCCTTGCGATAGATAAAGTTCCTGAAGCTTGCGCCGAACTTAAATCTAAATAGTTTAATGTAGCTAAAGAACCTAAACCTAAATTAGTGCGAGCTACCGTTGCTGATGCTAAATCAGATAAGTTATTCGCTTTTAGCGCGTAAGTTCCAGATACAGAACTATCTAATGGCGTATAACCTAAAGCTGAAATCACCGCCGCAGAAGTTGCGTTTAATTTATTTGTGAAAGTTAAATAATCTGTATTTGATAAAAGACCAGCAGTCACAGAGCTTGAAGCTGCTAACGGAATATTAAATGTATGCACACCGTTCGCAGATGAAATATTAAAAACTGTTCCAGTAATTCCTGTAGCAAAAGTTTGTGAACCTGAAGTTGAACCGTTGATATTTGTAATACCTGCACCGGCTACACCAAACGGTAACCATGATGTTCCGTTACAGTATTCAACAGTGCCAGAATTATAACGTAATGAACCGGCAAGACCTGCAGCACAAGACGCTGAATCCATACCGATACGAATAGCACCTGACACATTCACATTACCTAATGAGTAAGAAATCGAAGTGCCACTTGTTACCCACTGCGATGAAGTGATCGCAGAAAAAGAAGCCGCTACACTGTTTTGAAAACTTGAAAAGCTAGAAGATAAACTATTCACCGTCGACGATACGGCATACACCGTTGATGAAACTGTTGAAACCGTATTTGAAACAGTTCCTAAATCACTCGTTAATGAGGTCACGCTTGCTGCATTGGCTGGTGTGTAACTTAAAGCACTAGCAACATCGCCAGCTGAAAATGATCCCACATTCGGAAGCGCCACGCAGTTAAAACCAGCGCCATTATAGTGAAGGGCTTCTGAAGCACCACATGATGGAATCGTGCTATAGCGCACATAGTTTGCGGCACTTACGCCAGCTAAAGTTTTTGCGTCGTTAGCATACATCGCATACGGAACCGCATTGATTGTCATCGCCGGTAATGTTTGCCAGCCATTACCGTCATGAAATTGCATCACAATTTTTCTAGTGTCGTTTGATCCCGGAGAATAAGTTCCCGGCCCACCGGCATCACAAGAAAGAGAAGCCACTCCGTTATTAAAAATATCAGAAAATGTTGGGCTGCTGGCCGGATAAGTTTTAACACCAGAACCAAGCGAGAATGAAATCATACCGCCAGTGCCACTCATGTTAATTGAGCTGTAATTTTCAGAATAAAGAATACAACTTCCCGAAGGGTCTAAAATCGTAAATTTAAAATTTACGTTGCTGGCTTCAAGAGGGTAACCATCTGGCTTAACAATTTTAGCTTGGTAAGTTGTGTAACTTGCAGAAAACGCCGAAGGAGCAAATATAAAAATAAATGCAAAAATAAATAAAATATTTTTGAAATTAGAGCTTACGTCCTTCACCTTCTACTTATCGGCAAATTCTTGAATTTATTGTGCTTTTTTTTGACGATTTCAAAGATTTTTACCCAATCTGAGACAACTTAAACAGCTCCTTAACAACTTCGCCTTCAGCTCCAATAAAGCGTCACTTTGTAAACTCACTTTACAGGACTTTAACCCCGAAACCCTCTGTATTTTCTCATATTTAGGCACAGTCCTGGCTATATCCAGCTGTAGTATGAAGACGTTAGTAGCCAGTTTCTTAATTTTAGTGGGTTCAATTAGTGCTTGGGGCAATGCCACCAAATATCAAATTGCCCGTGCCCAAGAGGTTCTTAAAAGATCAATTTTACCGACTGATCTTGTGCGCATGACACCTGAAAAATTAAATACGTACATGAAAGAAACGACCTACCAGCAACTTAGCCCACGTGACATTTTACTTTTAACTGAAGACCAACAAGTCGACTTCGAAAGAAGTACGCGTATTATTTATAACCGTGATGAAGGTTTTAGCTCTAATAAAACACTGACTTTACGTAAAGGCGAATTCTTACGTATTATTCAAAAACACCAATCTAACGACACAGACTTCGGCGCAAAAAAAGATTTCTCTGGTGTACAAGCAGAATATATCGAAGTGCTTGAATTTAATGTCGTAAAACTTGATAAGAATTTTGAGCCCGTAGGCGACGTATTTCACCTCATGGCACGCGGAAAAACTGACCGCACAGTTCCAGGAGTTAAACGTTTTGACGGCGGCTTCATGGTGCGTAACCCCTCATTATATTTTTCGCACGCAGGACTGGGTGACGTAATCGTAAACGCCCAGGCCGTAAAAACTGCGCAAGGGGTAATTCCTGCGTTTTCTCCGGCGATTATTGTAAAAACTGAGCGCACACGTATGAAGTGGACAATTTCTAATTACAACTATGTGCTAACTTTACATTTATTAAATTGCCCGAAGCAGTTTCAAGCAAACAAATGCGAGGCGCAGATCAAAGGAATCAAATCCTACGCCGACCCGATCTGGGCCCGCTACGCTATGCCTGAAAACCGCCGCGAAGTGAAATTGTGGTTTGGTACTCTTTATTACTAATTACTTAGTAAAATTCGAAGTCCATTCAAGAAATGATTGGGTCGCTGATAATGTCTCTGGTGATGTGGCCAGACTGTTTTCATCGCCACCGCTGTATTGATGGCGCATTTTATAGATCGAAACAAAACGAACATGAGCACCCGTGTGCATTTTAAAATCGGTGATCGTATCTTTCGGGCGATCTGTGGCAGCCACCGTCACATCTTCAACAGCTGAATCATTTAACTCTTGATCATCTAATAAATCGTAAAATCCTAAAACTTGTTTTAAGACTAATTCATTATCACGCGCTGTTGAAATCGGATCATGGGTACCTGAGAAAATAATCACGTTATTTAATTTAACTTTTTTTGAATGATCACCACACTCGTAAGCCCACTGAGCTAATTTTTCTTCATCATCACCAAACGGAAATAAACTTTGAACGAATTTGTACGGAGCCCCCGAATGTAAAAGGGCACCCTTAAATACATCCGGATAACATAAAGCAAAGTGTGTCGACAAAACAGAACCCGCCGAAAAACCACCGACATAAATTCTTTCGCTATCAACCACACCGCTATCGATCAGCCCTTGAATTTCATCCACCACTGAAGACATAAATTCGGTGCGGTCTTGAAGACTTGGTAAAAACCAGTTCCAGCATTTTACCGGATTTGCAAAAATACTTTGTTCAGGAGCTAAAATCACAGGGTTTACAGTGCCCGTGATTTCTTCGATTTTAGATTGAGTGATAAATTGTTCTGGAGTTTGAAGGCAGCCATGAAGCCAAAGTACTAGAGGGCGTTTTGCTACCGGAGATTTCTTTTTGGCTTGAGCGATGTTTACTGTTGTTAATGTTAATAGTATTAAAATTAGCTTTTTCACAAATTGACCTGTCTAAACCCTTCATAGATCGTGATGGCCACAGCTGTTGCCAGATTTAAACTTCTGACAGGCCCTGTTTGTGGTATCATATAAGCACGATCTAGATTAGCCATTAGCAAATCCGGGTCCAAACCTTTTGTCTCTTTTCCGAAAACTAACCAATCGCCTTTTTGAAATTTGGCATCATAGATTGTTTTTTCAACTTTGTTTTCGATGTAAAAAATGCGGCTCTTATCTTCGACTGAATTATACCAATCGTTAAAACTTTCATGAATTTTCCAAGAAAGATGTGGCCAATAATCAAGACCCGCACGTTTAACTTGCGTGTCTGTGATTTCAAAACTCATCGGTTTAATTAAATGAAGCTCACATGTTGAACCCACGCAGGTACGGCCGATATTACCGGTATTTTGTGGAATCTCAGGTTCAACAATAACAATTCTAAAAAGCGGATCGATTGGTTTTAAATGGTCCATCAAAGTGCCAGGTCCTATTTCTTGCCGAAGCCCGACAAGAAACAGGACCTGGCACCTAAAAAATTATTAAACCAAGTGGTTATAAACTTCTTTGCCTAAAGAACTCAATGCTAAACGACGGCCTTTATCGACGATTAATTCTAATTTCATTAATTCGCGGTAAAGAGTTAAATCATTGATAGGCACGATATCACGGCCCTTTACAGCTCCTAATTTAAGCACATAAGTTTTCTGCTTTTCAGTTAACTGCATTGGTAATGGTTGCTGAGCTTCTAAAGATTGCTTCCATAGACCATCAGCAATAACTGCTGCTTTTGCCGTCAATTTTTTAGGATTATAAAAATACACTTCAGCTGTGTCAGTCTGCCCCGAAGCTTTTGTTACAGTCGCTTGTGTTCTGTAATGCAAGCCCTTAGCGGGTTCTACGGCTTTTACGCCGTGTAAAGTGTCCATTAAAGCTAATAACGTGTCATCGGCTTTTAATTCAATGAACTGACCGTGAATTGTGGCTGTTTTCTCTTCTGTAGCTGTTGGCTCTATAATTACCGGAAACCCAATAGGTAAACGATAAGCTGTTGCTTGGATCGTCGCTGGCTCGTAAGACACGATAAAAGGCATCAACTTTTGGAAATGGAACATGCCTTCGGTCCAAGAACCGATCATAAAAAAACGCATTGTCGTCATTCATCCCCCTCTGACTAGTGACTCAATTAGTTCGTTTTCGTTCTAAAGTGGGTGTGTTGTAACAGACACATTTGAACAAAAGCAATTTTTAAAATTTGCGTTACGAAAATTTTTATCTTTTTGCCAAAATTCGCCAAAATTTGACCCTGTGAAAAAAATAGTTAAAATGAATTTATCTTAAGCAAAAATAGGAAAAAACATGGCCGGAAAAATTAAGAATTTTAATCATAACCTTTGGTATTCAGAAGAAGATGGCATCATCACTATCGGTATTAATGAAGATGGTTTAGAAGACATCACAGAAATCAACACGATTGATTTACCACCAGAACAAGAAAAAGTTGAAGCTGACACAGCTTTCGGATCAGTTGAATCAGATGATGGAACAATTGATATCGTATCACCATTTGATGGAACAATTATCGAAGTGAACTCACAAGTTGTAGATGATCCAGCTGTTCTTATGGAAGATCCGTATGAAGAAGGTTGGTTAGTGCGCGTTGAAGTTGCCGGCGAAATCGACGATGAAGAAGAAGACGAAGATTACGACGACGAAGACGATGAAGACGACGATGATTATGATGACGAGGATGAAGACGAAGACTCTGACGAAGATGAGGACTAACACCGTCTACTTTTTGACCTGTGCCATCATCTGGGGAATTACCTGGATAGCGATTAAATACCAACTTCCTTATGTTGATGGCACCGCAGCGGTTTTTTACCGCTTCTTTTTTTCAAGCCTTGTGATGTTTGGCATCTGCCTGGCGACTAAAACTTCTCTTTTCAAATTTTCACGCCTACAGCATTTCAGATTTGCCTCTCAGGGTTTATTTATTTTTTGTATTAACTATCTTTTAACCTACTGGGCCACATCGATGACCACTTCGGCACTTATCGCTTTGGCTTTTAGTTCGCTGATTTTTTTCAATATGTTCGGAGCCCGTTTATTTTTAAAAATTCCATTCGAAAAAAAAGTAGTCTGGGGCGGAGTTTTAAGTTTACTGGGAATGGTTTTTATTTCTTTAAATGAATATCAAAATATCACTCTTCACCCCGCTTCTTTATGGGGATTTTTAATCGGCCTTTTTTCAACGATCTCGGCTTCAGCAGGAAATTTAGTTTCTTATTTAAATAAAAAAGACAACGTGCCTACGTCGTCAAATAACTCTTGGGCGATGTTTTATGGTTCAGGGTTTTCTTTGTTGTTTTGTCTATTAATGGGTAAATCGCTTCATGTCGAAATTACACAACCGTTCGTGATTTCATTTTTCTATCTTTCAATTTTCGGAACAGTGATTTCATTCTGGGCGTATTTTAAATTAATTGAAAATCTTGGTCCGGCAAAAGCGGCGTTCACAAGCATTGCTTCACCTGTGATCGCCTTAATCGTTTCAACTTTTATGGAAGACCTAAGCTGGACCGTGTTCTTAGCTTTAGGAGCTTTATTCTGTATTATGGGGAATGTTGTGGCTTTGGCTCGTTTACCGCAGCCTCTTCTTCAGCGGCTGCCACTTGGTCGGCCAAAGAATTTTCGTTCATAATTTTACCGATCGCAAAAGCTAACTCGGTCACAATAGGTCCTAAGAATAAACCAGGAATTCCAAACATCGCTAAAGCTCCGATTAAGGCCACCAGCGAAACAAGAGGGTGCAGTGATTCTTCATCTGATGTCAGAATATAGGCTCTGATAACATTATCAATACTACCCGCAATGCCTAAACCGACTAACATAATTACACCGTTACCGGCTTCGCCTTGAAGAAAGCTAAATAATGCCAAAGCTCCCGACACGGGAACTGAACCCACCACCGGCACAAACGCCATAAAAAATGTCAGGATAAAGATCATCATAAGATTACCAAAACCTGCGATTGATGCAGCAACGGTAATAATTGTGGCCTGTACTGCTGCTACGACTAAAGTTGAAAACACCACCGTGTAACATACTCTTTGTAAAAGTTCGACCAGCTTATGCAATGAATCGTCCGATAAAAGACGGCGATCTTTAAACCACTCTAAAAATTCGCGGCGTTTTAACAAGAAAAAATACAAACTCGTTACAAAAATAAAAAGCTGCAATAAAAATTCAGGAAAATTAGTCACAAGCGCTGTTAACCACGGAATAACCACAGATAAAACACGCGGTAAAAGTGACTGCACATCAAAGTCTTCGCGTAAATCAAAATTAAAGCGCATCGATATATCAGATAAAAAATGCCAAACCTTGGTTAACGTTTCTTCGATATTTTTATACACCGGCATCTGGGCAATCGTCTCTTGCTGAAGTTGGGCTATATTTAAAATACCTTTGGTGATAATCAAAGTTAGCGGCGCAATGATAATTAAAATCAAACCTGTCACCATTAAAAAGATCAGAAGTTTTTCTTTTTTTGTTCTTTTAAGCCATTTGTTCAAAAGTGGTGTCATCGATAACGCAAATAGCGAAGCTAATAATAACGAAGTTTTAAAAGGCCAAAATAAAAATAAAAACGCAATATAAACTACGGTTAATATCGCATACTTAAATATGACTTCTCTATCGTTCATGCTGACCTCGCTATTGGCTTATAACTTTAACATTAAAATAACTGCTTTGTGAACGACCTAAATTGTCGCTGACCGACACAGAATAACGGCCTGGCACGTCGGTTTCAAAGAACAACGGATCATTTTTATAAGAACGACCTACATAATTCTTATTTACAAACCAATCTAAATATTGACTGTCAGATTCTGAAATTGCACGCAATTGAATTTTTGGCTTTTTAAGCTTTCCCTGCTGCGTCTGAATCATGTATTCGATATTTTCTTGCGGGCTCGTAATATTGATTTGCCCCGTGCGGCTTAAGCTGTCATCACAAGAAAACTTCTTCTCAGAAAGAGTTACTTTTTTTAAACCCGCTTCTTTATAGACCGCTAACAAATCATCTGGCCAGACTTCCATGACTTTACTTTGTGTATGATTTAAAGCATCTGGCTTGCACGATATTTTTTGTGTCACCGGGTCTACGTACACTTTACGGTGAATAGAACAGGTTTCAATTGATGAAACTGAGGGAATAAATAAAGCTTCTTCTGTTCTGTGACCACAGTTCTCGGTCACTAATTTTTTTGAAACACTACAGATATGAACTGTTTTTACATTTAAACCGATGCGTGAATCCCACACGGTATTTTCGTGGCCTTTTAAATACTGCGGCTTATTTCTAAGGTAGTCATAAATCTGAAAATAGAGTGGCGCAGCTACATTTCTACCGATTAAAGCAGGATTCATTTCGCGGTCATTATCACCAAACCAAATACCCACGGCATAATTACCGATAAGACCCATGGTCCACGCATCTTTATAGGATTTAGATGTTCCTGTTTTCCACGCCAGTGGCATTGCGGTTTTTGTTAAATCCTGAAATGTTAAACTCTCAGAGCGCGGGTTTTTCTTTAACATCTGAAGCACGATATAGGCAGCTTCCGGAGTTAAAATTTGTTGGTATAAAGATTTTTGTTTTTCTAGGGTGACGTTTAAATCTACATACTTTCCTAGATGTGCTAACGAAGCGTAAAGCTTCACAAGATCAAGCATACTCATTTCTACGCCACCTAACGGAAGAGATAAACCGTAGAACTTTTCGTCTTTAAATTTAAGTGAGCTTTTACCTTTCATAAAATCATAAAAGCTTGGGTTTTCTAACTTACGCGCTAAATCCACCGCCGGCAGATTACGACTTAGAATCAACGCTTGATCGCTTCCGATTGCCCCTAAGAATTGTTCGTCGAAATTTTCAGGGTTTAAGCCTGAAAACGTCATGCGGGTATCTTTAAGTAAAGTTTTTTCGTGAATTAAACCTTGTTGTAAAGCTAACGCATAGATAAATGGTTTAAGTGTTGAACCCGGAGGCTTCAGCGAACGATTAGCGTCAATCTGGCCTTTGATTTCAGAATTAAAATAATCCCGCGAACCAATATAAGTGATGATTTCATTTCTGGTTGTGTCTACAACCACTAGCGAATAGTTTTTAATGCCGTGTCTTTCAATGGATTGAAAGTAAGACCCCGCTAGCTTTTCGATGTTTTCTTGTAAATTAAGATCAAGCGTTGTTTTAACAGCTTTAGATTCAACGCCTCGCTGTTTTAGATATTCAATAAAGTGCGGCACACGAAAACTTAAGTTTTGTTTTTTCTCAACTGCAAGCTTTGTAAATTTTTGTGGATTCTGTGGAATCTGAACTAAAAATTCAATTTGCTCGTCTGTTAATTTTTCACAGTTTTTATTAAAGTAAAAAAAACAAGCTGAACCCACACCCTCTAAGTTCGAACCAAAAGGGGCCCAATTTAAATAAGCTAATAAAATTTCTTCTTTGCGGTATAATGTTTCTAGTTTTAGCGCCTGAAGAATCTGAATAAATTTTCCGGAAACAGATTTAGTCGTTTCAGGATATAAAAGACGTACCACCTGCATGGTGATTGTTGAAGCTCCCTGCTTGCGGCCTTCAGTTAAGTAAGTTTTATAAGCGGCACGGCTTAAAGCAAAAGGATTAAACCCCGGATGATAATAGAAAAACTGATCTTCTTTATTTAAGAACGCTTCAACTAACTTAGGGCTAATTTCTTTATAATCAGTAAAAAAACGATACTTTTCATCGCCTGATAAAGTCAGACGCAGTAATTTTCCGCTACGGTCATAGAACTGTTGCGACCAGGTTTTTTCAGTTAATAATTTACCTGAAAAAAAATAAGGCAGCGATACGGTTAATCCGATCACGGCTCCTATTAGTAAAAAAGAAAACTTTTTATTTAACTTCAATCTGCCCCGATGCACCTTGGCCCACTAAATCAGTGCGGTATAAACCTTTAGCGTAAATACCTGGTACTTTAAAGCGGCCTTTTGACACAGCTTTAATTTTGTAAGTGTATTCAGACATATCTTTACCGATTTGGGCGTAAATATTTACGCGATCTTCTCTGACATCGACAAGCTCGGTAAACATCGGCATTACCGATGACGTTTGTGCGTAAGCTTTATTAACAAATAACTTTATTGGCCAGAAAGAAGCGCCTTCGCCACCTTCACCCTCGTATTCGCCTTCGCCGTTACCCTCGTCTTGATACATTGGAGCTTCACCACCGGTGCCATCATCTTCAGGGGCTTCCGAAGCTTTACGAACTGAATCCATTACCACTTCAAAACCAGCGGGTAATAAATCCATAATCACAACCGATGACATATCATCGCGCGAAGCACGGGCTCTGATTTTTACGATAATCTCTTCGCCGATTGCTGTTTCAGTGACTGGTTTACCTTCAGCCGTTTCAAAGCTTCGTGAAATTTCTAAGCCTTGGTAACTTTGTTTCATGGTTTCATCTTTATTAAATCCACCATTTACATAAGTTAATAAAACCGGGCTTCCTGAATTTTCAATCACTAGTTTTTTATAACCTTCTAAAAGGTCAATTTTTTTCTGTGATTTAATGTCAGACTTCTTATCGCTGCCATCAACGGCTGTGAATTTTAGTTTTTCGATATTTGCAGCCGCTGAACCTGATTTCATTAACGTGTCTAAGCTCATTAACAGGTAACTTGCCGAATACGTATTCATTTGGCCACGGTTAGCAAATTCAATCACATTAAAAAAAGCTTTCGAGGTAAATACATCATTGGCTTTATCCGGAAAGTGTTTAAGAGCCACAGCGAAATTTTCAAAAAGTTCTGACTGCGGAAAGATATATGTGTTTTCTAATGTCACATCTTTATTATCTTTAACTAGCGCTAGAGCTTTTTGACTTAAATCATCTTGCATCGCCATTTTATAACTAGCTGCTAAGTACTGCGCAGCCGTTGGTGAAAAGTCTTTTTTAGCTGTTTTATCTTTTAAAAGCGTTGCCATATTCTTAAGATCTTCTTTCGGAATATACTGCGAACGCACTAATAGATAGATCGCTTTTGTTTTACGGAATAAATCTATTTTAGACTGCGTTTGATTATAATCTGTTTTTAAACTTGTTAAATAACGCTTCCACATATCTTCAGGAATCGGTTCACCTTTTTCCTGCATATATAAAAAGATCATTCCTAAGTGTAACGACACATCCCAGTTAGCTTGCGCTTCGTTCGGATAAAGTGAAAAAGCCCCTGTTGTTTGTTGGCGAGCGCGAAGTAACGCAATTAATTTATTAATTTTTTGCGTTTCATCTTTTGTTTTATCACTTTTTTGAACGAGTGCCGTTAACTGGCTGGCAATCTGCTCTGAACATAAAAAGTCATTCAATTCATAAAACGAAGTAAATGGTTTTACTAAATCGTTAATCGAAGTGTGCAGCTGAACATAGTTTTTTCTAAATTCAGGCTTTTTATCATCTGTTACTGCAAGCTCTACGGGCTTATCTTGCACGATCATCCATTCAATTTTTTGCTGGTACGGAATCGCCGGACGGTTTGAAACCTGAATTTCAACTTTCGCTTTTTTAGCCCCTATACCCGCTGTGACCGTAATTGGATACGACCCAAGTTTATCTGTAGCTTTTGCACGGATATTAAAACTTTTTTCTTTATTTTCTGGAATCGCGATTTTTTCTACACCTTTATCCACAATCGTGAAACCTTCACCACTTGTGACACTCATTTCAACCTGAGCGTCAGCACCACTGCCTTTAAGCTGATTGGCAATTATTAAATTTACTTCAAACTCATCATTTGGAGCTGTGAATGTTGTAGCCGTAGCATTAATAATAAAATCACCACGCACGTTAACATCCAGGCTATCTGATCCAAGCTTTTTATCATCAGCAGCGACGACCATCACTTTTAAATTACCATTAAAATGATCCGGCACTTTATATTGAAAGTTTGACCACTTATCATTAAGTTCAACAACACCTAACCACTCAGCCACTGGTGGTAAGTTTTTACGCTTAAACGGATTTAAACTTCGGCCCAAACTTGCGCCTTCGTCACCACCGGCCGCTTTTGGCATAATCGAATTAAAATCAGGCATCACTAAATCTAAAATTTGATACGTGTTAACCTGTAAAGCTTTTTTCTGAAAGAAGTAATTTAATGGCTGAGGTAATTTGTAATTAGCGACTTGTAAGATACCTTCATCCACTAAATAAATCGCGGCTTTTGTGCTTTGATCAGCTTTAACTTTAAAGTTTAATGTTTCACCTGGCTTCACCACATCTGGAGCAGAAATTTCAACCTTAGATCTACGCGCTTCAAGGTCAATCGCAAAAGTAGCTGCACCGTAAGCCAGCGGTGACGTATAAATCTCTTCAGATTGTGCATCACGAAGCATAGTGACTACGATATACGCTTGGCCTTCTAAGCCTGCTGGAATCTGAATTTTTTCAACAGTACTTTTTGAATTTGTTTTAAACCATTTACGCGCATAAACTTTATCACGCTCAATTGTGATTAACCCCGCTCCTACATACGGTGATTTGATTTGCACTTCTATTTCTTCGTTTTGTTTATAATCTTTTTTATTAAGACCTAATTTTAAGATCGAAGATTTTTCTAAGCCGCGCTCGATATCAGCGGTTCCTACGATATTAAAAGCTAAACGGTTTAACTCGGTTTTTTGAGCATCTTTAAAGACTAAGATATATTCACCGACTTGGTTTGTTTCTAATTTAAACTTCGTCGGTTTTGCAGTCGTTGCTACTTTATACGTTTTTAAAACCGTTTGTTTGTAAACTGTTTGGTAAGCATAAGTTTCATTCGGTAATTTCATCAACACCGAAGTGGGCTTTTTCTCGATCAGTTCAACTTGAATATCACCGACGGCCATTGGGTCTAATTTTGAATCGACAGTTAATAATTCAATCTGCGCCGCTGTGTCTTTTTTTATGAATGATAAATCCAGTAAATCCGAACGGTAACCTAATAAATAATCCTGTTCAGAAATAAGTTGGCTTAATTGCGCTTTGACACTTTTTCCACCTTCAGTTTCAAACACTTCTGAATCGACATACAGACGGTATAAAGATCTTTCTAACTGATCAAAAGATAATTTCCATTCGGCTTCGCCGTTTTCATTTGTTTTTACGTCTGGAAGTGAATCATTGATTTCAATTTGTGTAGGTTTAGGAACATTAAAGTAATAATCTTTCCATTTTTTAAAGTACACATCGGTGGCTTTAATGCGGATTTTAGAACGTGCTGTTCTGTCTGAAGCGGGTTTTCCGTAAAGATTAAAAGCTGTTAAATTTAGCTTTAAGTCTTTTGGTTTTACCCAGCCTTCTAATTCAGTTTGCGATAGCGTAGTGCGCACTTTAATTTGATCAGGTTGAAACTCTTCAACCTGAAACGGTGTGCTTCCGATCATGACCTGTGATTTATCCGGCTGCTTGATATAAGCATAAATGCTGTAACTTCCGGTTTCAAAATAGTCTTCGGTTTTAAAGGTTATATTTTCAATCGAGTTTGAGCTAACTTTAATTGTTTGTTTAAAAACCTCTTGGCCCGTCGGATTGATAATCGAAATATCTACTGGAATTTGCGAGAAAACTTTTCCCCAATTTTTAGAACGAACGATAATACCAAAATCAGCTTTTTCGCCCGGGCGGTAAATACCACGATCTGAAAACATGTAAGCATTTAACTGATCTGACTCAGAAGAATCGCGCGCTCCACCGATATCAAAGGATGTTAAATCTAACTCTCGCGAATATGAATTAAACGGAACAAACGAAATGCTTTCGCCCTGAACCGCCGTAAATGCGATGGGTTCTTTATCGTATTTAAAATCTTTTAGATTCGGAAATTCAGCGTAACCCTGGGCATTAGTATCAACACTTAAAACATTTAAACCGTTTTGTCCTAGTACACTGACTTTAGCTCCGGCTACGGGTTGGCCCGTACTTACATTTTGTACGAACACTTCATAACTTCCCGCTACTGTTTTTTTAACAATTAATCCCAGATCCGATAAAATCACAAACCGGCGATCATCTACGTAAGCTGTTGAATCTTTGGATTGAACCGAAACCAAGAATAAACCTTTTTTTCCCGCTGATAAAAAGGCACCTAAATCAATCGAGCTAAACTGCGTTTTTTGTGGGTTTTTATTAATTAACGGAATATCCCCGGAAAAACGCTCAGCAATACGATCCGGGCGGATATCGTAAATATCGGGTTTAGTAAATTCATAAACCAACGAAGGAATCAAATGATTCACATGTTCCGGGCGAATTTGGTGCACTTGGTAGGTGATTTTATTTAAATTACGCGAAACTAAAGATAACTGCTTACTGCCTGTGAGCGGTAATAATGAACCCTTACCCATAATCTGCAAATCAGATGGATATTGTGGAACCGTAATCACCTTTTCAAAATCATCTTTTAATTTAAACCCACCAAAAGAGGTCGTATTACGAGGGATTTTTACATATAACCCACGGCCCGGTGTTGAACTGAACTTGTAAGAATGTTCTAACGATACGAGTTGTTCTGAAGGAATCGTCGTTAATTCTAATTTTTTAGAACGTTTAAGTTCTGCTTCTGTCACTTCAGAAACGCTCGCCCAAGGGTACGGCTGTTTTTTCTTTTCAGCTGGGTCTAATTGCAGCGGAAGTTCATACACTTCAATGGATTTAAATAACTCTTCAGAGGCAATTTCGGCGATGTTTTCAAAACGTAAGATTTGTTCTGATTCAAATTTTTCATTACGCGCAATCACGATTGAAGCATTTGTGATTTTAAAATAGTCGTAAAGCGAAGGCACTTTAATTGTCGCCTCGGCGATATCAACAGCCTCACCACCCAGCGGTGTAGTAAAGCCATGATCAACCACATAACGGTAAGTCATATTGTTATCACCGATTTTTAAATTCGCTGATTGCACGTACATATTGGCTTTTAATTCATCAAACGAAACAGAAAATTCTAAGTTTGATTTTTTCTCTAACCCGCCATCGGATTTTTCCATTAATGTCAGGCGTTTTTTAACTGATTCGGGATCAATCGGATAATTAAAATGAAAAGTCGCAATGACTTTTTTATTATCTGCAAAGCGTGGATCCTGGTGAAAACCAGAGCTGATGCCATAAGCTTTTAAGGGGTCTACTTGAAAAGTAAAATCATAGTCTTTAAGAATGATATTTGGGCCCAGAATTTTTTTTGAGATACGGCCTTCAAATTTTTCACCGATGGGCCAATCACTTTTGCCTTTTTCCATGATCGGTGTAAATTTTAATTCTTTATCTGAAACCCAGGTCCACTGGCCTTTGATTTCTGGTTTAAGTTTAATGCCTTCAGCTATAGGTTTACCGATGGCATCAACAGAAGCGGCTGATTTACTAAACGTTAGATACAGCGAACGAGCTTCTGGTTTTTCAAAATTGTATTCATAAATTCGGCCGATTTTAACAGTCACGGCATCGGGCTGAGGTCGATTGTCGTAATAATTTTTAGCCCACAAACCACCGATAACCACGGCAACTAAAGCACCTAAACTGATAAACACTTTTTTAGTGCGTTCAGGATTTTCATTAAGTTTGTCTGAAATTTTTTGTAACCAACCGGGCTTTGTGTACTGAAGACTACCGAATATTTTTTTCATTCTAATATTTAATTACATCTTTTAAGATTCGGGTATCAGTACACCTAGCCTGAAGTCAGGTCTGGCCACAGTCCTTTTGTCTAGTGGTGTGTGCGTTGCACTTGTTCGGCTTTTTCAGTTGGTACACCAATCGTTCGACGATGTGGTCCTTCAGCAATTTCTTCCATCAGTTTTTTACAAAACGCCGGAATGTCCGCTGGCTTTCGGCTTGTTACCAAACCTTGATCGGCCACAACCTCTTCATCAATCCATTTGGCTCCGGCATTAATCAGATCAGTTTTTAACGATGGCCACGATGTCACAACCCGGCCTTCTAAAATATTAGTTTCAACTAATGTCCATGGACCATGGCAAATGGCGCCGATGGGTTTGCCGCTGTCAACAAACTGACTTACAAAGTGAACGGCCGCTTCATTCATACGTAAAATGTCTGGATTAATAACTCCGCCAGGAAGAACTAAAGCATCGTACTCTTCCGCTTGTGCATGAGGGACTGTCACATCCACCATGATTTCATCGTTCCAATCTTTGTCTTTCCAGGTACGAATAGTTCCCTGTTTTAATGACACGATATCAACGATGGCTTCGTAGTCTTCTAAAATTTCTTTGGGTTTAGTCAATTCAGAATATTCGACGCCATCAGTTGCAAGAATAGCAATTTTTTTGCCTTTAATGGGATGCATAAGACCTCCTTCATGCAAATTACTCACAAGGAAGTCGCAAAAATTATGCCCGCTCTATTGATTTACAATCGTACAACCAACACGATCACTTACAAATTTAGCCACAGAAGGTTTGAAATCCATTCCCATAATGCCTGATGAAACCGATTTATTAACAGCATCAATATTGATGGTAAAAATCTGTGGTTCTACCTTACTGTAGTTTGTGCAGTAGTCTTGATTCATTTTCATGACATACAAACAGTTGCATGTGTGAAACGCACGGTAACGGGTTGCTAAGTAAGCTAGCGGTGTTCTGTACGGAGTTACGTTAAAAGCCTGAGCCGATAAAGTAAAAAGTAATGTCACTAAAAATGTTTTCATTATTTACCTCCGCCTGATTGATGTTCAGTTTTTTGATGTTCTTCTACTGCACGCACAGCTTTTTCAATCACATCAATAAGTTCAAAGTTTGAATTTGCATCTTGATTATTACCCATACGTACCAAAACCATTTTTAAAGACGGCACAATCACTAAGTACTGGCCCCAATGACCGTTAGCTATTAACGTGTCAGGAATTCTTCGGGCCTGAGCAATTTTTGGGTTTAACGTCCACCAGCTGCGTTTTGAATATAAAACTTCATCTCCGTAAAGATCCAAATCAAATGCTTCCGGGCGTTGATTGGTGTAATCAACCCAGGCTTCAGAAAAAATTCTTTTTCCGTTCCACATTCCACGGGCAATATAAAGTTCACCGATTTTTGCAAAGTCACGCGGGCGAATATACATCGACGAACCACCGCCGAAGTTTCCGGCTTGGTCTTGACCAAAAGTCACATCGATTCCTAAAGGATCAAAAAGGTATTTCCACGGAAATATTTGTTCTTCAACAACCGGAACAGCCGCTCTGGCTAAGGCCATCACAAAAGTTGAATCGCCTGTTGAATAGTTCCATTCGTTTTTACCCGGCGTTTTCGAAGGATGAGCAATAATAAAGTTTGATGTATTTGTAATACCATCCCCGTAAAGCAGCTGGCCTACAGATGATTGCTCACGATCGCCGCTTGGATCTTCATAAAGTTCATTCCAGATTAAACCTGATGACCAGCTTAAAAAATCAGTTGTGCGTAAATCGCAGTGATTAAAGTTTTTCGCTTCAGGGATATAATCACAGATCGAACGCTGAATATTTATTTGCTTGGCATAAACCAAGGCGCCGATGATGGCGCTCGACATACTTTTTGAAGCTGACCAAGCCACGTGTTTGTTATCGGCCGTATAACCATTATTGTAACGCTCAAACAGTAATTCTTTGTCAGAGTATAATAACAATGAATCTGTTTCGGTTTTTGGAGCAAAAGCAATTTGCTCCATTTGTTGTAAAGGCGTTGTGGCTTGCGCTGCCAGAGCGGAAACCGCGAATAAAGACACTACAAATAAAACGATTTTATTTTTCATAGTAAAACCAGCTAACGACACAAAAATGCACTTGTCACTAGCTTCGTAAAAAAGTTGTTAAAAAAGGGTTAAAATGCCCCGCACTTTTTTAAGAAAGAAACGAATTCATTCCCCCTGACACCGAAGAGTGTTTGCAATACGTTATTTCCGTGATTAAATATCTGCGCACACAGAGGGGCTAATAACATGCGATCAATATTTTTTTTAGACGATAGCGAGGAATATCTCGATATCATGAAAGTATTTGTTCAGGCCGCGTGTAATTGCGAAGCCATCACTTGTTCAAATATTGAAAGCATGCAAAATCAAATCGAAGAAATTCTAAAAAGCGAAATGGCTTTTTTAGATATTAATTTAGGTTTAAACCAACCATCAGGAATTCAGGCTTACCGCTGGTTAAAAAGCCAAGGTTATAACAAGCCGGTTTTCTTTTTAACCGGTCATGCAAAAGATTCCGAAGAAGCCAGACAGGCTGCCCTTTTTGAAGACGTTCAGGTTCTTCAAAAACCAATTCCTCCCCATGATTTTCGCGCGTTAATTGAGTCAGCATCATGAATAATCCATTAGCGCTAGATGACAACCAACTCGCGGCAAGATCAACGCGTTATTATGCCGTTGCAACCTTATGTGTTTTACCTTTGGTCTTAATTATTCGAATCAATGCACATCTACCGATAACCTGGATGTGGTATTCGGCTTTAGCGATTGTTGGCTTTTCATTTTTTGTAACCAGCAAACTGCCTCGTCTTAAGGTCAAATTCTGTGTCATTTTAAATATCGTTATGACTCTTTGTGTGCTCTTACCAACGAGTCATACAGCTGCGCAGGCTGCCGTGCAAAACCAATCCATTTCTTACTTCGCAAGTTACAAGGTTATAGCCGTAATTATCGCTATGCTTGCACCGTTTCCTTATTATGTAGGTTATATTTTACTCAGCTTGTGTCTGTTAATTCCACCGCTTCAAGTTTTGCTTTTTTCGCCCGAAGTGATGCGGGCTTCCGGACAATACGAACCATGGGTTACGATGTGTTATGCCTTAGCCGCTTTGCTGGTTTTACAAAACCGATTAAGCACACTGAAATTACATGCCAATTTAATCGAATCACAAACCAAAGAAAAAAGCCTGCGTGATTTTGCCGACGTCGCTATCGCTTTACGTGATCTGACAAACACGCCACTACAGTCTTTGGATTTACTTACAGAATTATTGCGCGAAGAAAAAATTTCGCAAAAACAAGCCAGTGAACTTTTAAGCCGAACGACTTACCGCTTACGTGACCTGATGCAGGTGTTAAGTGAACAACAGAAAAAAATTGCCCGTCAGCAGGCTACTGAATCAATGAATTCAATGGATATTATTCGCCAGACATTTGGTTCAATAAATAGTTACAGCAAAAAGGACGACTAATGCGTTGGTTTTATCCGATTCTTTGGACGGTACTTACGATCATCTGTAGCTTTTTATTGGCTGAAATGGCCACTGATAGCTACATGCGTATTTCTGATGTTGAATATTTTGCCGACCAAAGCGGCCTTCAAACAATCGAAACCGTTAAAACTCAACCATTCGTATCGTCTGAGAAAAAAACAATTCCGCCAACAGCCCAGGTCATATGGCTAAAAATTGCTATTCCCGAAAAACTGCAAAACTGGGAGCAGGATGCAGTTCTTTTTACCGGATCAAATGAAACGGCTCTTTCAATAGAAGGTTTCATTACTCATGATGAAAGCGTAGAATACCGTGGCTTTTGCGATGTCGAAATAGATTCGACCAAGTGCCCGATGCCCACTTTGCAATACGCTTTTCCAGTTGAGAAAAATGAATATAAAAACCGTATTTACTATTTAAAAGTTGTTCCTGGTGCCAGTGGTATCAATAACGAATTTTATTTCATGAAACAAAGCTACTTTAATAAAGTGACAATTTTTCTGGTACACTTTATCGGTCTTTCTACCGGAGTTTATCTTGTCGTTGCATTACTGGCGTTAATTTTTTTCAGCTCTTTCAAAGAACCAAGTTTTTTAATTTATTCTCTGTTTTACTTAAATCTTTTGGCTTCAATCACCATAAACCGCGGCATCTGGGATGCCTACAGGCCAAGTGATATTGCTTTTACTGGGTCGACTTTGGTTTTTCCGGTGCTGATCTTAACAGTGTTCTTCGATTTACTGTTTATACGCGCTTTTTTTGAACTTAAAAAACGTCATCCGCGCTTAAATACGATTTACATGGTTTTTCTGACGGCGACCGTCGGTATTATCTTTTTAAGTTTCTTTCCAGAAACCCAAGTCTTGGCCTGGAAAACTTTTACCCCGGCTGTTTTTAGTACGATGTTTTTAACCGGCGCTTCTTTAATTTATTTTATCTGGAAAAAACGATTATGGGCTGAACAAATCGCTACGGCCTGGGGAGTAGCCATTGTTTGTAATTTAATATGGGCTGCGTACCGTGCCGGAGTTATCGAAGGCTTTTGGTTTTTTGGTTACTTCGCCATTTTTGGAAGAATGCTTGAAGGCTTAATCCTAAACACTGTTATTTTTCAAAAATTACAAAAACTGACTCTTAAAGTAGGCTTTGCCCAAGCTCAGGGGGAAGAAAGTAAGGTCGTTAAAACTTTACTTCGCACGCTTTCACACGATCTTTCAAATACAACCCAGTTAGTAAAAACAACAGCACAGGTATTAAAAGAAAATATTCAAAATACAACTGACCTGCGAAATATTGATCGTATTTTGCAAGCCGCTCAGGAACAATCTGACATTATTGAAAACGCTAAAAATAGCTTTTTAGGGCGTGGCAAACATGTCTTAAATTTAACTCCGGTGAATTTAAAAAAATCGATCAACGAAGTGATTGAAATGTACCAACCGGAAATCAAAAGAAAAAATTTATTAGTGGTTGTTCATGTTGAAGATAATCTGCAAGTCATAGCCGAAAAAACAAGTCTTACCCACCAGGTGCTATCAAACTTAATCAGTAATGCCTGCAAATTTTCTCACGAAGGAAAAAACATCCATATTACGGCCACATTCGAAGAACCCTCTACTCTTGAATTAAAGATCAAAGATGAAGGTGTCGGTATTCCGAATCAACTCTTAGATCGTATTTTTGACGATGAAGTCGATATTCGCCAGGTGGGAACCCAAGGTGAAATGGGAACCGGAAGCGGCTTGCTGATTGCCCGTGATTTTATGGCTGTTTATGGGGGTTCACTTCAGGTGGATTCGAAAGTGGATAAAGGCGCAGAGGTTACTCTACGCTTCCAGGGCTTTAAATAATCTTTTCTTTTCGACAGGACGTAAAATATAACCGCTGCCATATAATGCTTTAATATGATGATTAAAATCTTTCAACTTACGGCGTAATGAACTGATATGAACATCCACCGTGCGCTCTTCAACCCTTGTATCATTCCAGATTGTTTTTAAAATTTCTTCGCGAGTAATTTTTTTGTTCGGATGAGTCAGAAAAATTCTAAGCAAGCTAAATTCAATTTCACTTAAACGCTGGCCCTTGCCATCAAGTTCAACTTCAAGGCGCTCTGGATGTAATCTTAAATTACCGAAAGTTTCTCCAGAATTTGAAAGCTCTTGTATACGGCGCAGACGCGCTAGCAAACGTGTTTTAATAATCACTAAATCGGCCGGTTTTTCGATATAATCATCAGCACCGACATCATACGACTGTAACATTCTGTCAGTAGTGCCGTGGCCTGTAAGCATAAGAATCGGAATATTTTTAGCTAATTGGTTTGTGCGTAACTTTTTGCAAAGTTCGATACCGCAGCCAACACCTAAATGCACATCAAGAAGAATAATATCCGGCGCTGCACGCATAATAATTCTAAACGCGATGTCTGGATCGTGAGTAATCGTTACATCGAATTCATTTGATAAACCTTGAGCTAGGATCTCACAAAGTCGAACATCATCATCTAAAATTAAAAGCTTTTTTCTATTCATCTTGTTTAGTTAGGTTAAGATGTGGTTAAAAAAACTTCAACTCGCCTGGTCTTTTTTTGGACTCAACAAACTCGTAAATCCCTGGTGAATATTGTTTCCCATTTCGTGTAAACCGCAAACTTTAACGGCTGCGTTACGTTTAATCGCTTCACGCGGCATACCAAATACAACAGAAGTTTGTTCATCCTGTGCGATGGTATAGGCTCCACCGGTTTTTAGTTTTAATAAACCTTCAGCCCCGTCGGCACCCATTCCGGTCAAAAGAACACCTACCACTTTAGAGCAGTCGTATTCGCGCTTAACTGAATCAAATAAAAAATCCACCGATGGTTTATGGCGGTTAACAGGAGGAGCATCCTCAATCGCTACGAAATAGTCTTTTCCCTTTTTCATCAGCTTCATTTGCATTCCACCGGGAGCGATAAGAACGCGGTTTTCTTGAACGCGATCACCGTTTTTGGCCTCTTTCACCTCAAACGGAAAAAGTTTATTTAAACGTTGGGCAAAAGCCTCA
The DNA here is from genome assembly GCA_966250225.1 of uncultured Pseudobdellovibrio sp. Lineage (GTDB taxonomy): Bacteria > Bdellovibrionota > Bdellovibrionia > Bdellovibrionales > Bdellovibrionaceae > Pseudobdellovibrio. The sequence goes on from CBINGM010000024.1 coordinate 21,855, forward strand.
CTGAAAAATGGCGGAATATGCTGAACGATAAGTGTTGGCGGAATTTTAGCCCCCACTTGCTCTAACACAGTTTTAATGGCTTCAGTTCCACCGGTAGAAGCACCGATCACCAATAAACTTTGCTGGCAATGACCCAAAGTCGTTGTTGGCTTAGCTTGCAGTTTTTTTTGAACCGCAGACTTAGCCTGCGAAGCTTGGTAAAGACGATCTAAAATTTCAACCCGCTTAGCAAGAATCGTTTTTTGGTCAGGCTTTTGAATATAATCAACAGCTCCGTTTTCTAAACTTTCTAACACTAAATGCGATTCTTCAGGGCTTAATGAACTGATGACCACTGTCGGAATCGGACGAATGGCCATATATTCTTTAATCAGGTCAGCCCCTGTTTTTTGCGGTAAATGCAGATCCATCGTGACCAAATCAATCTGCTTTAATCGAATTTCTTTAATAGCTTCAGTCGGGTTAGCAGCTTCGGCCACAACCTCGAAACGCGGGTCAGATTCTAAAAGATGACGAATCACTTTTCGAATTGTTACTGAATCATCGACAATTAAAGTTTTGATTTTATTTTTTATCATTTTGTTCTCTCACGAATCGGCTTACCGCATAGCCAAGACTCGCCATGGGATACAATTCAAAATCTTTAATCAAAGCCGTTTTTCCACTGCCGTAAACGTCTTCTAAAAGATAAACTTTTTTGCCGGTTTTTTTGATCTGCTCTAACACATGTGATGGAAATAAACTTAACACCACAATAGCGTCAGATGTTTTTAATTCTAACGGCAGTAAAAAACCCTGAAATGATAAAACTTTATTTTGTAATAAAGCCGAAGCATTGCTTGTCACATACGACTGAGCACGGGCTAAATCATTCGGCGCATGTAAAATCGCCACTTGCCCAGTGGCTTTAGAAGCGATTTCTTTACCACCGAAAACTTTATCTAAAGAATGATTAAAATCAGATGATTTGTTTTCAACAGCTAAAGTGCGGGCTTTAAATAAAATTTCTTCGCGGCTTGAATCAAAAGTTTTTAGACTTGGTTTTTCAACGTAATCTTTAGCGCCAAGCTTTAAAGCCTCAAGCGCCAGGCTTTGCTCTTGACGATCCACCGAACTGATCACGATCACTGGAGGACGATTTAAATTCTGACTGTTTCTTAAAAATTCAACCCCGTTCATAATCGGCATATGAATATCTAAAGTAATCAGATCGTATTTGTTGTTTTTAATTTTTTCCAGAGCCTCTTGTCCGTTAGCCGCCGTATCAGCAACTGTAAAACCGTCAGCTTTTGTAAACATTTGTTTTAATAGCGCAAGGATAGTTGGTGAATCATCTACGCATAGTACGCGGCGAATAACTTCTTTAGGCGCAGTATATACTGGCACTTCTTGCACTGGTGCTGCGGCCATCGGAGTTGTATTAGGTGCATTCGGCACCACAGAAAGACGCGGCGGTGAAGATGATTTTTCTCTCGGTAAACTATAAACTGAAGGGCCTGTTAACTTTAAATTTACATCAAGCCCGTTCAGGGTTTCTGTAAGACCTAAAAATAAAGAGCCACCTTCATTTAATCTTTTCTGAAAGTTACGGGCTGTTTTTTCCATATCGCTTCCAGAAAAATAAATAAAGACATTACGGCAAAAAATAATATCGAAATTTTGCTTAGGCCAAGTTTTAGCATCAACTAAATTAGCCACGTCAAATGAACAGCGGTCATGAATTCTCTGGTGCACACGCGTGTAATCAGAATATTGCCCACGGCCACGGATAAAATTTCCGGTCTGATAAGCTAACGGAACCGAATCTGTTTCTTTTTTTGGAAACACACCGTTTTTTGCAAACTCAACCGAGATCGCATCGATGTCTGTTCCATGAATTTGATAAGTTAAATCGGGAGCCATCTCTTTTAAGCAAAGCTCAATAAAAATAGCTAATGAATACACCTCATGGCCACGGCTGCAGGCCGCCGACCAAAGGTGAAGTGTTTTATCCGCTCTTTTGCGAACCAGCGGAATTAACTGCGGCAGGGTTTGTTGCTTTAAAATTTCGAAGTGCTTAAATTCGCGAAAAAAATAAGTGTGATGTGTTGTAAATAAAGAGATTAATTCGCGAAATTCTTCAGCACGATTATTTTGATAATAGGCAATGTATTCGGCTTCGTTTTTTAAGCCAAGCAACGTCATTCTTCGGCGCAAACGCTGAACAACCATGTCCTGTTGTTTTTCACCCAACTGAACACCAGAAACCTCTGAAACCTCAGAGGCCAATAACATAATAGCCGATCGATTGTCTTTCATTAAGCTGCGCTCGCAGCCTGTGTGATCTTAATATCACGGCCAATAACTTTTTCTACATCTAACATAAGAATCAGTTCATCTTCTTGCGAGTAGATATTCGTAATAAAATCGTGATTTGCAGCACGTGATCCAGGAGGTACTTCAGAAATTTGTTCTGATTCAGCCGATAATACGCTTGAAACCATATCAACGATCATACCCATTTGGCCAAAAGGCATTTCACAGATAATCACTGTAGGTTGTTCACCTTTTGTTCCAGAGCCTAAACGTGTGCGTAAGTCAAAAATAGTGATAATTTGACCGCGTAAATTAATAATTCCCACCACATGCGCAGGCGCCTGCGGAATCGCTGTCACTTCTGGCATACCAATAACTTCACGAACTTTTAATAACGGCACTGCGAAACTTTCATTGCCAACCATAAAACTTAAAAACTTTTGTGAGTCTTTCATCCTACATCCTTTACTCTTTTTAATTCTTCATCTGCTAATTGTGCTAAATCTAAAATAAGCGCTGGTTTTCCATCGCCTAAAACGCCGCTGCCGATAAAACGTTTATATCCGGCTAATTCTGCACCTAATGGTTTTACGACGATTTGTTGCTGACCAACGACATCATCAACAAGCACGATAAAATCGACTCGTGACGATTTGGCAATAATGCCGATACCGTTTTTCTTTTCAGCTTTTTTATCACCGAGTAATTCACGTAACGAATATACCGGTAAATAACGGCCACGTAAGTTCAGCAATGTTCCTGACTCAGGGCCTTTCTTAAGGCCGTCGTCAGTGATTTTGACTGTTTCAGAAACTTGCGTGAACGGAATAATAAAATTTTCTTTCGTGGTTTTAACAACCATGCCCTCAATAATTGCCACAGTCAGAGGTAACGAAATTCTAAACTCTGTGCCCTTATGAAGTTTTGAATCAATTTCAATTTGGCCACTTAAAGCCTCAACACTGGTACGAACAACATCCATACCCACGCCGCGGCCTGAAACTTCAGTCACGGCAGCTTTTGTTGAAAAGCCCGGAGCAAAAATTAAATCAAAAATTTGCTGTTCGCTCATGCCTTCGCCGGTTTTAATAAGTTCTTTTTCAATGGCCTTGGCAACGATACGCTGTTGATCTAAACCCTTACCGTCGTCTCGAAGGCGAATAACAAGTTTACCACCCTCTTGCGAAAAACTAAGTTCAAGAAAACCAGCCACGGGTTTTCCTTGCACCACGCGCTCTTCAGGAGCTTCGATACCGTGGTCGATCGCATTTCTTACGATATGAACTAACGGATCACTGATGCTATCAAGAATTGTTTTATCAATTTCTAAGTCTTCGCCCACAACCCTGAAATCAACACTTTTTTCAACAGCTGTTGAAGTGTCGCGGCTGATACGTTGTAACTTTTGAACCAGTGGTTTTACCGGAACCATGCGCAGACTCATTGAAAGATCTTGCACTTCTCTGATAATTTTACTGGCTTGTTCAACTGTTTTTAAGATTGTTTGTTCCATTGCTTTGATGGATTGCTGGCGTAACACAGAATCTAAAACGACAAGTTCACCAACGGCATTAATTAATTTGTCAACACGTTGAAGATTTACACGCACTGACCCGTCGTTGCTGCTCGTTGCTTTTTTACCAACAACTAAGCCAGGGCCGCCAGCGTCTGTCGACGCTTCTTCATCACCTGACCCATCAGCATCGAATTCCGCATTAAAATCAAAAACTGCATTTAAATCTTTTTTATAAACATTAAAAGCGGCCGCGATAATATCGCGCGATTTTAAAAGACGATTGATAACTTCTCTCGTTACTTCTTGCTCACCGTTTTTGTACACCAACAGATAAGTTTCTAATTCGTGGCAAAAGGCCCCTAATGCATCAAAGCCTACAGCTCTGGCACTGCCTTTTACATTGTGAACTGTACGAAATATTCCATCAAAAGTTTCTTTTTTGTCAGAGGCTTGTTCGAGATCTAAGAGCAAAGTTTCCATTTCTTCAATGACTTGCTCGCCTTCTTCTAAGAAACATATTTTTATTTCATTATCTTCCATTACTAAATGATCGACGTGAGTACGAAAAAATTAAACTGACCCGGCCCTCGTTTCATATTCTCTTAATAATTGAACTTCACAATTTCTTCATAATTAAAATTTACCATATCCTTTCAAGCACTTAGCAGAAGAGCAATCATTCAATAGATTTTTTCTAACCGACATGTTTGATGGGAAATAAGAAATCTACTTGAGGCACGTAAACGATGAATACTGTGATTAACGGTCCAATCATGTCTATTGAGTTTCCGGAACATTTGGACACAGATTTTGCTGATCTTTTACAAACGAACGCAAAAGACTGGCTGGCGGCCAACGTCGAGCTATACGCTTTTAACTTTAAAAAAACGGTAAGCTGTAAACCAACCACTTACCGTTCCCTGGTCTCTGTGACACAGCTTATTCGCAAAGCTGGACGCAGTCTTGTCTGTCACAATCTTTCATCAGAGTTAGGCCAACAATTTAAAATGGCTGGTATTTCAGACGCTTTAAATATTACCGCTGATTTTGAAGCTTATATTAAAAAAGCTACGGGCAGTAAAAAGTCTGGTCTTGATGTACAGATGATTAATCCTTTTTTAGAAGCCACGCTCATGACACTTGAAGGCCAGGCTAATACAAAATGCGAAGCGCAAAAGCCGCAGTTAATTAATCTTGATGATAAATCCAGATCTGATGATATCGCTATTGCCGGAGTTATTTCTTTAAGTACTGAACAATTCAGCGGGTCTATTACGCTGGCTTTTCCTGAAACTGTTTTTCTTAAAATTTACGAATCAATGTGCGGCGAGGTCGTCGAAAAAATTAATGAAGAAATCGAAGATGCCGCCGGTGAATTATTAAATATCATCTACGGTAGTGCGAAAACCAAACTTAATGAACAGTGTAACTACAAATTAGCTCCCGCTTTACCCACAATTTTATCCGGAGAAAAAATAAAAATTCGTCAAACCACATACCAAAAGATCATCGTCTTGCCGTTTAAAACAGATTTTGGCTTATTTCGGGTCGAAATTTCGTTTGATCCCTAGACCTTGCTTCATAATCTCTTAACTTTTTAACAAAAAATTTTACCGATACTTTAACTGACATTAAATAAAAACTCTAAAGGAGCACGTATGTTTAAAAAATTTGGTCTGAAAGCAAAACTAATAACAATGTTTGCTATCTGTTCAACCCTACTTCTGGTCGTCGGTGTACTAGCCGTTAACGCCCTAAATACTACTGACAAATACTTCAGTCACGTGGTGAAAATCAACTTTCCAAACGCAGTAAATGTTTTGACAATGAAGTTTTCTGGAAATGACACTTTACGTTTATTAACGCAAATGACATTACCTGGAACTGATGAAAAAGAAATGAAACGTTTAGCAGCTCGTATTAAAGAAGAACAAAAAAAGTTCTGGGATGCTAAAGAGGTTTACGACGGCATTCCGTTCGTAGAAGGTGAAGAAGCTATTTATAACGCTTTCTTAGAAAGCTATAAAACTTTGGAAAAGAAACTTGAAGAGTCACTTCCACTAGTAATGTCTGGATCTCCGGCTGACCGTATGGAGTTTGCAAACTCTTACCGTTCTGACTTCAATAAAATTCGTAATGATTTCTATGACAAAACAGCAGCTTTATTAAAATTTCACAATACTGAAGCTGAAGTTTGGTCAACTAAAGCTATCGAAACAAGTAAAGCACAGTCAATGTTAGCTATCTTACTAGTAGCTGTCGGTTTTATTCTATCGTTAACAATGGGTATTATCTTTGCCCGCGGTCTTTCAAATAGCTTAGTTGCTGTATCGAAAAACTTAGTTGAAGGTGCGACTCAATTAAATTCAGCAGCCACTGAAATCGCCACAGGCAGTGAAAGCTTATCAAGCTCGGCTTCTGAACAAGCTGCGGCTGTTCAAGAAACATCATCTGCGGTTGAAGAATTATCAGCGATGGTTTCTAAAAACTCTGATAACGCTGAAAAATCTCGTGATAAAGCCGCTGTCAGCCAACAAGTGGCGCAGAAAGGTCGTAATGTTGTCACTGAAATGATGGCAGCGATTTCTGATATCAACGAAAGTAACAGCCAAATCATGGGTGCGGTTGAAGAATCAAATAAAAATATCGCAGAAATCACTCGCGTGATTATGGATATCGGTGCTAAAACAACAGTGATCAAAGATATCGTATTCCAAACTAAACTTTTATCATTCAATGCTTCGGTTGAAGCGGCCCGCGCTGGCGAACATGGTAAAGGCTTCTCAGTCGTAGCTGAAGAAGTTGGTAACTTAGCACAAATGAGCGGTAATGCAGCTCAAGAAATTTCTAGCACATTAGAAGAAAGTATTAAAAAAGTTAACCACATCGTGGCCGAAACTAAAGAGCGCGTAGAAAGCTTAATCCTTATCGGTAAAGATAAAGTTGAACGTGGTCATACAATTGCTACTCAATGTGGTGAGATCTTAGAACAAATCGTAGCTGAAGCTTCTGATGTAAGTTCTATGGTTGTTGAAATTTCTAGTTCATCGAAAGAGCAATCAATCGGTATTCAAGAAATCACAAAAGCCATGTCACAAATGGACACTGTTACGCAACAAAATGCTTCGATTTCACAAACATCAGCTTCGGCTTCTGTTGAGTTAGCGGCGCAAGCGGAATCATTAACATCGTTAGTGAGCGAAATGCAGTCTATCATTTACGGTTTAAACCAAGCTCCGACAGCAGCGCCAAACTATGCGCCTCGTAAATCAGAGCCGGCAAATAAAGTTGTTAACTTTAAACCTAAGAAAAATGGTTTAGATGTTCCGTCATACCATGAGCTAAGAGCTAGCGGTGATGACTAAATGAAACAGTTAGTGACTTTAACCTTTTTAGGTCTGGCCTTTGCTCTTCCCGCAAATGCCAAACCTGAAAAAAATTGCGCGGTGGCTTATGCCACCGGCGATTCCTGCAAAAACCTTCGTGTTGATTTCGATTTAAAAAAATGTGGTATTACTACAAGTAAAAAACCAAAAATTTCTTGCGGTGGCGAATCAGCTACCGCAACAATTGAAGCTGACAAATGGGTTTTTAAAACAAAATTAAAACATTACGTTGGCCAAAACAGCTCTATCTGGGATGTTAATGGTGACGTGCAATTTTCTGAAAAATCAGAACCTGCTCCCCGCAAAGTAGCTGCAGAAACACCTGTTAAAGAAAGCGTTTCTGCGACAGCTGTTGCTCCGGCTCCAGAAGCTTTAGTAGCTCCAGCTCCAGCGTCAGCTCCGGCTCAAGTTGTTGAAGCTAAGCCTGAGTATGTTCCGACTTGGAAAAATAATTCATTAATTCAATTTTGGTATTTAGAAGATCAAACTCAATCGGCCATCGCTGCAGATAAAAATTTTCGTGTGCGCCGTGCAGAATTAAAATTAACAGGATCAAGTGCTGAAAACACGCGTTGGTTCTTAGTGGCCGACTTTGCAAAAAGTTTGGCAACAACAACGACTTCAGTTGTTACTTCTGCGCCTTCAACAAAAACGAATGTGACTGGTATTAACACTGATGGCGACAATAAAATTCTTCAAGATATGGGTATTGCGCTTAAATTAGCTCCTGATCTTGAATTAACGTTAGGCCAATTTAAATTGCCAACAACAGCTGAAAGTATGCAATCAACAAGCGAACTTTTATTTGCTGAAAGATCACTTTTAACCAGAACTTACGGCGAACGCCGTGATCCAGGTGCAATGCTTTCATACAAATACGATAAAGTTAAAGTGGCCGTTGCAATGTCAAATGGCCAAGGTCCGAATGTTGACGAAAAAAATACGCGCAAAGATTATACGGGTCGTTTAGAAGCGACTTTACCGTGGGGCTTTAGTGTTGGAACATTTGCTTTATGTAAAGAGGCGATTTGTTACGACCTTAACCGCTACGGCGCCAATTTAGGTTGGACTTACTCTGACTTTAACTTTCGTGCTGAATACGTTAACTCAAATATCAGTTCGGTACGTGCAACGACGTACATGGTTGATGCGGGTTACAAGCTTTCTGATAAATGGCAGGTAGCTACCCGTTACGAGTCATTACAGCCAAATGTATCAAGCAGCTTTAAAAGTTCAGCGGCCACAGTGGGTGTAAATTATTTTCTTTCAAAACAGAATTTAAAATTACAGTTAAACCACACGCAATTATTCAATATGCGCGGAAACAACGGCAGCTACTCAAGTAGCGCTGATCAAAAAGGTTCTTTAATTATTTTCGCTATTCAAAACAATTTCTAAGGCATTTTGCCTCGAAATTAACCGGAAGAGTTTTTGCATTGTAATTCTACATGCAAAAACTCGTTCGATTAATCATAACTTGTTTATTGATTGTTATCGCGATTAGATGCGCTCCCCTTCGCGATTCACCGACTACGACCAAAACTTACGTTTCATTA
>CBINGM010000025.1:0-30178 GCA_966250225.1 uncultured Pseudobdellovibrio sp.
CTAAAGCGATGTTATCTAACGGCACATGTGGATGTCCTGCGTGCCCTCCGGGTCAAACTATGACAAACGCTTCTTCGTGCTTATGTGAAAACACAACAGTGACAAATACGCTTTACGTATGTGCTGATGGTGTTACGCAAGTGAGCGATTTAGCAAACTGTCCAGCGACACAACTTCTTTGTCCAGGCACAACAAATACATATGTTACGAATTTATTGAACTGTCCAGAGACAACAACGACGACTCCAACAACAACTAAACCAGTGGATTCTACGCGCTAATGATTATTGAAAAAAATCAATCGCATAATGAAATCGAACAAACCAGAGTTCCTAAAAAGGACTCTGGCCGTGGAGCTGACCTTACAAAGTCAGCTCTTTTTCGTGATCAGCATATTGATTTTGATCTTGGTTTTTTAGGTGGCCCTCAAAAACGTACGGGTTTTAGATTATCGATCTGGATGTGGTTAGCAGCTACGATTGACACGTTAGTGGTTTTATCAATGAGTTGTTTTTTTATGTTATGTTACTCGTTGATGATTAAACTGGGTCTTCGTTCAGCCCTTGGTTTTACATTGTCGCACGAAAATGTTGTTATGACTTTTTCAATATTCTTTTTATTCAGCGGTTGGATGTATTTTATCGCGATGCGCGCCCTAACCGGTGCTTCAATCGGTGAAAAAACTTGCTCGCTACGTTTGGGTCAGCCGCATGAGCGTGTTAAAAGATCTTATCTGGCGCGTGTTGTGATTCGCACGACGTTAACGTTGATTACTGGCATTATCACTTTACCGTTATTATCGTTGGTTTTTAAAACTGACATCGTAGGCCATATCACAGGCCTAAATATTTACTCTCTCAAATAACATCACAACTTCGAAATGATTAGTTTGCGGAAACTGATCCACGATATGTGCATTTGTTATCCTGTAGTTATGTTGCAAGAAAATTTCGCTATCAGCGCGAAGTGATTCCGGATAACAAGATACATAGATAATTTTTTTGGGGTTAGCTTTAATCACATTTTGCGTAAAACTTTTTAGTCCAGATTTAGGCGGATTAACTAAAACTGTATCGGGGCTAGCTTGTGTGATTGTTTGTGGTCTTTGAAAATCGCCGGCGTTGATTATAAGATTTTCTTCTAAGGTGTTTTCACGGGCTGTACGCTTAACGCTATCAAGTGCGAATTCATCATTTTCAAAAACACTCACTTTGTGACCAAGACTTAAAAGGGGAAATGTGTATTGGCCGATACCGCAGCCAAATTCCCACACGCTTTGAGTTTTGTCAGACATCCACCCAGCAATAATATCAGTCATAAGTTTTGCTGTCGTGGCTGACGGCTGTGTAAAGCTACTGACTGCACAATTTAAATCAAGAGGGGTATTTGTTCTGTAATTGTAAGTATGAAACCAATGCTGCATCTTTGGATCTGCTAGTTTGATTTGTTCTTTATTAAAGCTAACTTCATCTAAGCATTTTTTCTTTTGACCAACTTCGATGAAGAAATCTTTCGAAAGTTTTTGTAAAACAGTTTTTTCAACAAGTAGATTCTTAATATCATTATTAGCAAAGTCTAACCACAGGCCGTATTTATTTACTTGGCCACGGCTAGAGACACGCAGTCTAATGGTACCAATACGAATATTGAACTGAGTCTTTGTTAGTAAATCAAAAGGCTCTTGAAGTTTTGGCGTAAGTTGCAAACATTTGCTAATGGGGATAAAATTTCGCTCTTTATCAATCAGGCCAATTTTGTTTTCTTTAATAATAAAATCAAAACGTTCACGTAGGCCGTATTCGCCGGCTGAGTGTGAATCAATCATATTAGGTGCAAGGTAGCTTTGGAATAGTTGCTCCAAGCGTTTCGTTTTTTCAGCCAGCTGATCGCTATAAGAAACTCCCCATAACGAACATCCCGGGCATGTTGTGGCTAATTCGCAAACTTTCATTAAAGTAAGTGTTGTAGTTTTTGTGGACAAGATTTTTGATCTTTAACTACGCCTTGTTCAAAGTGTAAATCTTTTTCAGTAAAACCCAAAGTAATGTGCGGGTAAAATAACTCTGCATTGAAATTCTCTACGCCATATTTGTTTTTTAAAAACATGCGAAAGCCTTTGATTTCAGGCGCATGGACGACGATGTAGTAAGTTTTTAAAACTTTATTTTTTTCTTTTAAAGAGCCTTCGCCTAAGCACATTTTTTCAAATATTTTCGTTTGCCAGTTTTCCCATTCTTCATGAATGACTTCGGGAGAAATTTTCTCTGATAAAGTTTTAAATTCCGGCGGGGTGATGACCGTAATGTGGGCTTCACCGCGGTTAACAAGTTTTGTGCCTAAAAATGTATCAAGTCTATCCAGTGTAGCTTTGTATTCAGGGTATTCTAAATCAAACGAGACATAGTTCTTAACTGAAGCTGGCTTTTTCTCTGTCGCCACCGGCTTGTTTTTGCAGCCCACAGCGAAAAGCAAAGCACAAAGTAATACCCATTTCATAAAAATCCTCATACAGTTTTTTAATACTTTAAGGATTATAGTTTATATGAAGAATTTAAAAAATCTAATCAGAATTTCAATTTTACCGTTGGCAGCGTGTGTTTATTTAGGCGCAGACCTTTTAAGCGAAGATCCAAAATTAATTTCAAACAGCAAACAGATCACTTTTGTTGGACCAAAATCGGGTGAAGGGTATTTCAGTGCAGATGGTAAGAAAATGATTTTTCAATCTGAACGTGAACCTAATAATCCATTTTACCAAATGTTTATTCTAGATCTTGAATCGGGAAAAGTTCAGCGTTTATCTCCTGGAGCTGGTAAAACGACGTGTGGCTGGGTTCATCCTGATATGCAAAAAGTGATGTGGTCATCAACTCACTTAGATAAACAAATTCCTGCTAAGGTTAAAGAAGAGTACGCGTTGCGCGCAAATCCTGTGAAAGGCCGTTATTCTTGGAGCTTTGATGAGTACTTCGATATTTTCGAGTCTGATCTTGAAGGTAAGAAAGTAAAACGTCTTACTAAAGAAATGGGTTATGACGCCGAAGGTTCCTATTCTCCAGATGGAAAATATATCGCATTTGCTTCAAACCGCACGGCTTACGATCATAAATTAACACCAGATGAAGAGAAAAAGTTTAAACAAGACCCTTCATATTTCATGGAAATTTACATCATGAAAGCCGATGGCACTGAGGTTAAGCGTTTAACGACAAGTCCTGGTTATGATGGTGGGCCGTTCTTTTCAGCTGATGGTAAAAAAATCACTTGGCGCAGATTTTCTGAGTCAGGCGCATCGGCAGAAATTTTCACGATGGATGTTGATGGTAAAAACCAAAAACAAATCACGCGTTTAAATTCAATGTCTTGGGCCCCGTTTTTTCATCCAAGCGGGGATTACATTATCTTTAATACGACTGTAGGTGGTTACTCTAACTTCGAGTTGTTCGTGGTTGATAGCGAAGGTTTAAAAGAACCCAAACGTGTGACATTTGCTGAAGGTTTTGATGGTTTAGCGACTTTCTCGCCAGATGCAAAAAAAATCACGTGGTCGCATAAAAATGAAAAAGGTGAAAGTCAGATTTATATCGGTGATTGGGATGATACAAAAGCCAGAAAGCTTTTAGGTTTACCAGAGGCTAAGGTTGAAGCAAAAGGTCAGTTAACTGATCTAGCGCCCCAAATTCGCGAAGAAGATACCAAATCAATTGTTTCTTACTTAGCTAGCGAAGAATTTAAAGGCCGCTTTACAGGTTCTGAAGAAGAAAAAATCTATACACAAAAAATCGCTGATCTTTTTAAGTCTTGGGGATTGGCTCCAGCAAACGGAAAAGATTTTATCCAAACATTTGAATTTGTTTCTGGTGTTGTTGCCGGCGAGAAAAATAAAGCCGAGTTTAAAGGTCGTTTTGAGCAAGGTTTAAAATTAGGCGAAGATTATCAGTTAATCTCTTACTCAAAAACTGGGGCATTTACGGCGGCTCCTGTTGTGTTTGCGGGGTTTGGTATTAAAGCTCCGGCGCACAGTGAGTTTTCTGGTTTTGATTCTTATAAAGATTTAGACGTTAAAGGAAAATGGGTAGTTATTTTAGATGAAGCCCCGAAGCCTTCAAAAAAAGAATTTTCTAAACATACCTATTTGTTATCTTTCTCTCGCTTGCAACATAAGATTACAGTAGCTAAAAATGCCGGTGCTTTTGGTGTTATCTTAGTTGAAGAAGGCAAAGATAAAAACAAAGTTAGTGATTTAAAATTCGCCGGAAGCCTTTCTGATTCGCAGTTACCTATTGTTAAAATTTCTGTAGGTGTTTTTGAAAAACTTATTAAAAATGCTTCTGATAACAAAGATTTAGCCACTTATGATCAAGTTAAATCAACATATGATACTTATGATGCGGTTAAAGGATTTAATTTAACTTCTCAATATTTTACCGCAAATATCGATTTATTAACAAAAAAATCTGTGGGCCGCAATGTGATCGCTAAGCTTGAACCAATTAAAGCTAAAAAAGCGAAAGCTGTGCTTATCGGAGCTCATGGTGATCATTTAGGCCTTGGTTTGGCGGGCTCATCTTTAGCGACTAGCAAAGACAAAGATAAAATTCACTACGGTGCCGATGACAATGCTTCGGGCGTTGCCGGTGTTTTAGAATTAGCTAACTACTATTCGCAAATGGTGCAAAGAAAAGAACTGAAACGTCCACTTTATTTTGCCGTTTGGTCTGGTGAAGAAATTGGTGTTCTTGGTTCGCATCATTATGTGAATCAATTCAAAAAATTAAATGATGTATTTGCAGCCGGTCTTAATATGGATATGATCGGAAGACTTCGTGATAGCTTAAATATCCAAGGCGTTGGATCTGCTGAAGGTTTTAGAGCTTTAGCTGAATCAGCAACAGTTAAGACCGGTGTCTCGTTAAATCTAACTTCTGATCCATATTTACCAACAGATTCAATGTCGATCTATTTAGCTGGTGTGCCGTCAATTTCTTTTTTTACGGGCGCTCATAGCGAATATCATACTCCAAACGACAAGCCTGAAACGATTAACTATAAGGGTTTAACAGATACAATCCAAGTTGTTCAGTATTTCGCTGATGCGATTGCGACGAATGATAAAGATGTTCTTAAATATGAAAAAGTTGAAAGCAATCAAGGCAAGCAACTTGAAGGCAGAAGCTTTAGAATTTTCTTAGGAACAATTCCTGATTATACTCAAGAAGGTGTTAAAGGTGTTCGCATTACGGGAGTCGCTAAAAACTCACCGGCCGAAAAAGCAGGTCTAGTTAATGGCGATATTATCACTGAGTTTGATCAAACAAAGATCGAAAATATTTACGACTATGTCTATACGCTACAATCTGTTAAGCCAGATGTAAAAACGAAGATTATGGTTTTACGCAACGGCAAGACTGAAGCGTTAGATATCACACCAACGCTGAAAGACTAAGGTCTAGAATAGCGTAAGTCTAGGGGACGCCTCTGATCATTATTGTTACGATATGAGTAATCAATTAATGGTTGGAGGATCTATGCACGGATCTTTAAAAGTTGTACAAGGGATTGTCTTACTTAGTTTCGTAGGATTGATGTTCTCATCCTGCGGCGGCTCGCAAAGTACTTTAAGCAGTAATACGACTTCGGGTACTACAACCGTCGATCCAACGCCAACTTCATCGGAAGGTGAATCCATTGAAGAAGAAGAAAAGAATGCAACTATTCCTGCGGGGTATAGTGCTTCGAATCTTTTTGTGACGGTTCCTGATACTGCTGATTATACAACGTTTACCACCATTACTGGTTCGCCTGCTGAGCGCTGTTCATTTACTTCATCCTCAGTGGTAAATGATATTACTTGCAATGTTGAGATTGGTGAGTTGGCCTTATTCCATAATGGAATTAAATTTCAGTATAATATCCCAGCGAATGCTTGCAAATATATTAGAACAAAACCTTATTGGTATTATAATTATGAAGTTGGAACAGGCCCACAAGCAGTCTCTATGACGATTACAAAAAACAGCAGTGGAACTATCACTAGTGCATTATGTCAGGTAACTAATAATAGTGTGAGTAGTGCTGTAGTCGCTTGCGATAATTCTTTGTCAAATCCTGATTTTAACGATGTAAGTTTTGATTTAAGCGACGAGCCTACTGTAATTTGCAATTACGACACGTCCAATGAGGACGGTGGTAGAAATTGTTGTTTCGGAAAATACGATTTTACAAAAAAGATAATTAACGATGGTATTCCAACAACTACTTTTGAGCGTGGTAAAGCCTGGGGAGGTTCGCCCTCTCTATGCATTGGTGGCCCTGGGTTTACAAGCTGGGAAGACTATGACCCGAAAGGTATTCCATCCTTTAAACTTGAAAAAATGACTTCGAATGAGCCTCGCACAAAAATCTACAAAGTGAAAGACGTAAGTAAGTCAGTAAACGGAGCTCCACAAAACTATGTGGTAGCTAATCATTTTACACTCGGGGCGCATAATCACACAGGGTATCACACCGCATCAGCTACGGCATCAGTTTATCCATATTTCGTTGATCCTGTAAGTGATCGTAATGGAACTGAGATTGAATCTGGAAATCCATATTATATTTTTGACTGCCTCGATGAAGCATTTGAAACAAATTATCGTATTCGAATGATGGTGCAAGAGTGGGACACGGTGGCTGCATTGCAGACTTACATTCTAACTGGTGTATCGGCAGTGGGGCCGGACGAGAATGGCACAGCTCCAGCAAATTGTCCGGGTATTGCTGGGGTGAACTGTAATCAAGCTCGAGATAGCGACGATTTCATTTTAAGAAATACTACCAATATTCCGTCTCAGACTTACAGTACTGCGGATCCTTCTCAGCGAAGACATTACTTTCCAAAAGATACTTATTAAGTTAAAACTCAATTTTTCTTTCAAAATGGCAGGTGTATCCTGCCGGATTTTTTACTAAGTAATCTTGATGGTAATCTTCGGCCTTAGTCCACTTTAAGCTCGGAGTTACTTCGGTAACTACCGGCTTTTTCCATGCTTTAGATTTGTTAACCTTAGCTATAGTGTCTTGCGCTATTATTCTTTGTTTGTCAGACGTATAAAAAATCACGCTTCTGTACTGGCGACCTTTATCGTTACCTTGTTGATTCATTGTTGTTGGGTCGTGAATTTTAAAGAAGTAAAGAAGTAGTTTCTCGTATGATAACTTCTTTGGATCAAAATCAATCTTTACTGTTTCTGCATATTCCGTTTTTCCTGTTTTAACTAACTCGTAATTGGCATTTTTTTCTTCGCCACCCATATAGCCCACTTCCGTGTGAGTAACTCCTGGGTATTTGCGAATTAAATCTTGAACACCCCAAAAACAACCTCCGCCTAGGTAGGCCGTTTCTGCCAAAGCTGCCAAGCTAATAAAACTACTTGCTAAAAAACTTAATGTGAATTTTTGCGTAAATTTCATAGGTTATTATCCTGTTCTGGCGTGTTTTTAACAGCCGATTTTTGCGAACTTGTAATATATCGTTTCACTTCTGATTCGGGAATTCTTCTGTGTCCACCTTCAGTGGTGTAACAAATGATTTTCCCCCTAGAAATCTCTCTTCTTAAAGTGTTTTCGCTGACTGTTATATGCTTTTGAACGGCACGGCAAAACTCAGGCAAACTGTAATCTTTCTCAGGGGTTTTGAGCTGCGTCTTGATTTGCGATGCGTTGGGGATCCATTTTTTCGTTTCAAGATGTGAAACCGAATCTTCCAAAACTTCCGAGAAAATTTTCCAGATAATTTCTTTATTTTGCTCTAAGTTTTTCGTTTTAAAAAAATCATTTGGTAGGGCGACTTTCGCATCGATTCCAAGATCTGGAACTGAAACCGTTAAAAAACCATGAATATGCTTGAAGATGATCGGATAAGTAAAATCAGTGATGTTATTTTTCATAGGTCTAATCTTCCAAAACTTCCATCTTTAAATCAAGCTTTAAAACGAAAATTCTAAAACCTTCGAGTTAACATAAGTTTAGTTTTGTTAACATATTGCTTTTTATATTATATATGACAAAATTAACTATATGAAAAAAATGTTGATTAAGGTCAAAAAAATGCAGGATTTTATCGATTTATTCGCGGGGCTTTCAAAACAGCGCCTAGAGCTGCTTTGGCAGATTAAAAGCCTTCGCCCAGGGTCAGTTTATGAGCTTGCAAATGCACTCCAAAAATCTCAACCTTACGTTCAAAAAGAGGTTAATTTTCTCGCTGAAAAAGGATTATTAACGTTAAAAAAGACCAAATCCGACGGGCGCAACCGCGTTAAACCCGAAGTTAATTATCAAGTTCTATCTTTAGAAATGGATTTTATCGGTGCTGGTAATTCTGCCGGAGGTAAAGAATGAGTCGAGACCTCGTTATTGTTCAAGAGAACAACTTTTTTTCAGATAAAACCCAATTATCTACGAATCTTCAATCTGAAGAATCAATTCAAATTTGGGCATGGCTTAATCAAGGTCATTTCTCGGATCGAACGAAAAAGACTTATATTCGTATCGTAAAAGATTTCTTAACCTTTAACTGGCATTTAAGCTTAAAACAAATCACTCCGGCATTGGTAACTCTTTATCTTCGTAAAAAAGATAAAGTGGCGGCATCGACCAGAAATTTGCATCGTAATTGTTTGTCGTCACTATTTCAGTATTTAGAAAACGTAGGCTACATTCAAAAAAGTCCAGTTAAAGTCGTAAAACAAGAAAAAGTTACCGAAACTTTTCATTATAAAGTTTTATCTGTCGAACAAATTAAACGGATGACCGAAAAAGTCGGAAGCTCGCGCGATCGTTTAATTTTGCAGATTCTTTATTTCACAGGTCTTCGCGTAAGCGAATTATCAACTATCAAAGTAAAAGACTTTTCTGTCTCATCGCAAAAACGTAACACTCAGGGTGCTTATTTAACTGTTGTCGGTAAAGGCAGTAAGATTCGTACAGTTTTAACGGGGAATTACCTTTGGAAGGAAATTAAAAAATATATCAAAAAAACGAATCTTCAGCCGAATGATTATATTTTTAATTTTGAAGGTGCGCCTCTTTCAAGAATTACGATTTTTAAAATTATTAAAAAAGCGACTCAGGTTGCGGGGATTAAAGTCCCGGGCGGAAAAACCCCATCTCCTCACTGGTTCAGACATACTTCTGCAATTCACGCGTTGGAAAACGGTGCCGACATTCACGTCGTACAAACAACCTTAGGACATGCGTCACTGGCAACGACCGGGCAGTATTTGAAATCGCGGCCGGTGAAAAGTAATGCTAGCTATTTGAAGAAGGTTTAAAGCGAATATATTTGACCGGAGTAGGCTGATTCTTGCTCGAGAATTGGAAATATTTTTGGAACACTTTTTTTGGAACGCTTACTCCAGAAAACGTGGGATTTAGATTTTTGTGTTTTTTAACAACGACACAAAAATTAACTTGTTTCGTCAATTTCTAGTTTAATATAGTTGCTTCATGACAGAAGCCAATTTCGCGACATTTCTAAATAGTGAACTTGTAAGAAGACAAACCACAAACACGAGCTACTCATTACGTGCCTTTGCGCGTGACTTGAATATTGAACCATCACTGTTATCAAAAATTCTACGTAAGAAAATTCCTGTTACTTTAAAAATGTTAGAGCGCCTGGCTCCGTCAGCAGGCCTTAACGAACCAGATATAGCTGTTTACCGCGAATATGTAAAAAACACTGAGGGCATGAAACATTTCGATACCCTTCAAGATAAACAAATTCGCCATGAAGAATTTAAACTAATTCAAGACTGGTATCATATTACAATCGTTGAGCTAACACTTCTTTCGGATTTTGAACCAACAGCTGTATGGATTTCTAAAAAACTAGGAATCAGCGAATCAGAAGCTTCAATGGCCGTTGAAAGGTTAATTACTCTTGGTTTTTTAGAAAAAACTGAAGATGGTCATTTAAAAAAGTCTGGTCACGGCAGCCCTGGTTTAAGAATCGTTTCCGATGATTATCCATCTTATATCAAAGCCTTACGTCAATCGATTCATCAGTTCGGCGATAAAGCGATGGAAGCCATGCACGAAATTTCGCCCACACATCGCGCCAATACAACGCTTACAGTTGCTATTGATTCTTCATTGGTTGCAGATGCAAAAAAGAAGATCGTTAATTTCACACGCTCTTTAGTCGACGAACTAGAAAAGAAAAGTAAAACCAAAAACCATGTGTATGAGTTAATGGTTTCATTCTTTCCTTTAACAAAAGACTAGAAATTTATTTTTGTAAAGGCTTTGGTTCGACGTATTTAAGCGATTTTAATATGTTTAAAGCCTCTGTCAGATCTTCGGCTGAAGTTATATTTGTCTTTTGAGATAATATCTTTGTTAACTGATTATAGTTACGCGACTCACAGGTTAAATTCGCGTTGGTTAATTCTTCGATTGATTGCTGTAGTAAAACTTCAGCTTCATTAGAAGTTCCAGACAATATTATTTTTTGAGACCAGCGAAGAACATTTCGCATATCACTATTAAAATAACCGTCATGCTCATCTAACGACGGTACAAACTGATTATTTAAAGAATTTGAAAAGGCATTGTTAGTCGCTTGCAGAATTAGTGATCTGGCCTTTGCATCATCCATATAATGAGTCATAAATCCATGATCGAATGCGCTAGGAACTGCTTTTTGAAGATTGGGTTCCAGTGCTAATGGAGTTAGATCCCCGATGGGATCAGTCGTGAAAGTAAAATACGGGCCATCACGATAAACAGCTTGAGCAGGCGTTGCCACGGAAATCATTTTAGTTGCGGGTGTGCCTAGGTAATTAAATGCAGATAAAGTATAAAAGTTTCCTTGCGAGTGAGCTACAGTCACAACGCTGTATCGTTTATCGATAAATCCTTGATACGCTTCTATTTGTTCGGCCAAGTTTGCATCGCGAGCAGCTTGATCAGAAATACTGTCTTTAAGATTATCATTCGCATACGGATAAACTTTAGCCATATTAGACCAGAAAGCTTCGCCGGTTGATGAAATATACTGCGTGTAAACTTCATAAATCTGAACTAATAACGCTTCATTGGTGTTGTAAGCTAGATGCGATAAATGAATTGGCGTATTAGGATATTTGTTAATATATATTACGCGAAAACTATCTAAGTTTTTTTGTGCTTCCCATTTTTCATTAAACATTCCGTTAGCATAAACTAAAATATTTTCTGGGTTTCCACAGGTTGCAAAACCTATTTGTGAAAATAAAATCATCGAACAAAGAATAAGTAATTTCATAAATCCTACTTTTTATTGTTGTATTTGCAGTAAAATAAACTTGAAGAGGGGATTGGAATCATTTTTCCGCTTAGAGCCGCGTTGTACTTGATATAAAGTTTATGGCGGGCGGGATTTGAAATAACCATATCTCGTAACTCAAGTGATCGATTTCTTTTCCATTCGTCTTCATCAGGATGAAGAGCTCTTTCTGTGGCTAATACACAGGCTAAAGCTTCAGTCATGGCTTTATCGCGCTTTTCGATATCTATAGAAGCATCTAAAGAATTTTGTAAGGCGATGGCGCCTTCAAAGGCTGCTTTTCGCATGTCAGGATGTTCATCTTTCCATTTGTCTTCGATCTTTTTTTCGACATCATCCCAGACTCCATTGGTGTTGACGTCGGTAGCCTGAATTGATGGTGCCTGCATATTCTTTGGGGTCGGGGTAAGTTCGGCACAGCTTCTCATAATGAACATCGAGATTAAAATAGCTAACCAATCGCTAAACCACTGCATATTTCCTCCTAGGTACCGGTGCACGTAAGAGGGCAATTACAAGTCCGTGGCCAAGCCAGGTCTATTTAATTAGATGTGAGACTTAGATGGAGGCTGTATTTCTTAAAAGTTAGAATTTTAATAGAAAATACCGGAAAAAACAGATACTTAAGTCAATATGTTCGAGCGTATCTACATTGAAATCAGCAATATCTGTAACCTGCAGTGCACGTTCTGCCCTGAGGTCGTACGCGATAAAAAAGTGATTTCAGTAGAAGAATTTAGAGCTCACGCTATTCAAGCTAAACCCTTGGCTAAGCAAGTTTGTCTGCATTTAATGGGTGAACCTTTGGGGCATCCGCAATTTGCTGAAATCATTAAGATTTGTGACGAATTAGAGCTAAAAATATTTCTAACTACAAACGGAACATTAATTAAACGTCACGCAGAAACTATTTTAAACTGGAAACATTTAGAACAAATTAACTTTTCAGTTCACTCTTATTTTGCAAATACATCGCGCCAGACGTTAGAGCAGTATCTGACTCCAATTTTAGATTTCTGTGAAAAATCATTAGAAAAGAAAAATGATTTTTATATTAACTTGCGCCTTTGGAATTTAGCTTCTGTAAACGCCCAGTTAGATCAAAACCTACAAGTTTATGATTTAGTCGAAAAACGCTTTAACGTATCATTAAATGAAAACGTCGATGTGCGCGTTCAGAAATCTAAAAAGGTTAAAGATAAATTGTACTTACACTTTGATACTGAATTTGAATGGCCGACGTTAAAACGCGAAGTTCTTTCGACAAAAGGCACTTGTTACGGAATGCGAAAGCAATTAGCCATTCATGCTAATGGCGACGTGGTCCCGTGCTGTCTGGATAAAGAAGCTGTATTAAAGCTAGGATCAGTTAAAAACGGGGATTCACTTCGCGACATTATGAAATCTGACCGCGCCCAAAAGATTAAATCAGGTTTTGAGCGCGGCGAACTTTTAGAAGAGCTTTGTCAGAAGTGCCAGTACGTTGAACGGTTTGGTTAGAACTTAAGATCAAGCTCTTTTAAAAATGGTGTTCTTACTTCAACATCTAGAAGAGATAAAATACCGATAATCGCAGCTGGAAATGCGAAGCTTGGAAGTGAGAATAGCAATACGCTTAAGGCTGAAACCCAAGCCCACAGCTTTTGTTTTTTTAATCCATCAATAATAAATACAGTAAAGATACTAATACCAACAGATAGAAAAAGTGCTCCGGCTAAAACGCCTGTCAGATCACTTGTTAAACTATTAAGGCTTAGTGAAGACATTGTTACCACGGTATATAGCGCGGCTGCTAATCTAATTCCGCACATTGCATACAAACACAGATTTACACGATTTAATTTTTGAGAGTTCATAGTTATCCCCTTTGTTATGTGGATCTGTATTTCATGAATGTGGCCAGCTTTAAAATTTAGTATTTGCTCACTAGTTTCGGAGCGCGAATTTTTTCCGGATTCGGACGAATTGTTGCTATTTGATACAAAAAAATACGTTTTTAAGTTTTTCTTAACAGCTCTGGACTATCGCCCTGTTTAATCTATGGAGCTATGTTTCGATAACTTATTTGAACGAAAAGCGGAGGCTTCATGAGTAGCAATGTTAAATTACAGCAAGAGGGTTTTTTAATCCAAGATCAACAAATCGCAAATAGAAAGAAAATTATTCGTCAAGACCGTTGGTTTGTTGACCCGAAAGAATGTTTTATTACTAACAACAATAAGTCTTTTGAAGTTACAAACTTAAGTTCGTTCGGTTGTGGTGTTTTAGTTGATGAACCCACGGCAAAAGAACTAAGTAAGTTTTTAGAAAGCTCAGTAACTAATCTTTATAAACTTGTTTATAAAAATGTTGAAACCCAAACTGTTGCTTTAAAACCTATCCGCATTGATAAATTAGCTGAAAATAAGTTTGAAGTTGGTTTTGAAACGTTAGGTGAGCCGTTTAAAGTTGAGAGATGTAAAGCCGTAAGCGAAGCATTTTCTATTATCCAATCACAGGAAAAAATCACTGCTACAGCGTTGAAAATTCCTGAAAAATTCAGAATGGCTGTGTATGATTTAAAAAACTGGTTTTTACATCTAAAAGGTCAAGTTGATGCTTTAGAAAAATCAGCACCACTTGATGATGCCAAAGCAAACGAAGAATATCGTTTAACGATCTCTGATGCTATTTCTGACTATTTAGGTAAATTCTTACCTGCAGTTTATAAAGATATTCCTAAATATCTTCACAATTTATCAAAAGAAGATAATGCAATCTGTACTGAATTTATTCGCAAAGAAATTGGTCAGTTTGTTTATGGGGCCCCATTTGCTAATAGAGCTTACAACAAACCACGAGGTTATGCAGGTGATTACGAAATGATGAATCATTTGTACCGTAACGAAATGGTTGGAGCTACGCTGTTTGATCAATGTATGCATAAGTATTTCATTGATGAGCCTGCTGGAAATGCGGTTAAAAACCGTGGCGCTTACTTACATCAAAAAATTAAAGAAGTAGTTAAGGCGAAAGGTTCAGGAAAGAAAATTAAAATTCTTTCTATTGCGAGTGGTCCAGCTATGGAACAACAGCTATTCGTAAGAAATAATCCTGAATTTTACGGCTACGACATTGAATTTCATTGCGTTGATCAGGATGAAGAATCATTAAAACACGCTCAGAGACAAATGTTAACAATTGAGCGCCAAGTTCAGTCTGGATTTAAATTTAGATATGAGAACTTAGCAATTCGTAACATCATCGCTAAAGGGCTTGAAGAAAAAGAATATGATTTAATTTATTCGGCAGGATTATTTGACTATTTCACAGAGCCTGTCGCGCAAGCTGCAGCTAATCAAATGTTAAATGGTATTAAACCAGATGGTCATGTGATCATCGGAAATTTCAGCAAAGAAAATCCATGCGTTCCATTTATGGAGTATGTGCTAGACTGGATTTTAATTTACCGCTCAAAAGAAGATTTAAAAAATCTTTTCTCAGCACAAAGTAAAACATGTGTGGTTGAACAAGAGCCTCTTGGTGTTAACATTTTTGCCGTTTTAACAAAAAAATAGTAAATGAGTACCAATCCGAATTACTTTAAAAAGAGAGACCTGATCCATAATGCGGAGATTCAGTCGATTATTCGACTGATCTCCAATTGGATGGCTGTGCCTCTGTTTTTAGTGTTTTGGATTGCTGATTTAGCTTTGCATAGCGAACATAAAGTAGAATTTCTTGCTGTTCGATTGCTAATTGTTCCCATCTGTTTTGCCATTAATAGATTGATTAGGAAATCAGACGACTATGAGCGTTCGCAAATAATTGCGACTGTTTATGCTGTTTCGTTAGCTAGTTTAATTAATTACCTAATTTTTAGAATTAACGATACGACGACTTCTTACTATGCTGGGTTAAACCTAATCGCTATTGGGGGATTGTCGTTTATTCCATTTCGAAAAAAATATTTGCTTGTTACTGCAATCGGTATCTATGCGCCGTACTTTCTTATGATAGTAGGCGAAGCAATCCGTGGTGAATTCAGAAAAGAAGTCATAGGCAACGTATTTTTCATAGTTGGGTCTATTGTTATTTGTTCTTTAATTCGCTTTTTTAATGAGAAATTGAGAAATAGCGAGATTCAAGCTAAGAATGATCTTGAAAATGAGTTAAAATCTCGTGAGTTAGTTATTGTGAAGAAGACAGAAGAGGCAACAAAGTTGCATCAACTGTCTTCTCAGTTTTCGCCTCAGATCATCAAAGCCATTCGTGGTGGTCAGATTTCAATTGATGAAGAAGTTAAAAGAGCAGAAATCTGCGCTATTTTTATAGATATTGTTAAATCAACTGATAAAGTGACTAAGTTGCCTGAAAAAGATATGCAATTATCACTGGCTCGTTTTTTAGATACGACTTTAACCACCTTTTTAAAATACGATTTAACAATTGATAAGTTCCACGGAGACGGGGTTTTAGCATTTTCTAATATGCCAATCGCGAGAACCGATTTTATTTCCAGAACTTGTATGGCAGCGTTGGAAGCTGTTCAGGCTATTCAAGATGATAAATCATTTTATATGCAACATTGGAAATCAGAACTACAAGTCCGTGTCGGTATTTCTGTAGGTTATGCAAATGTGGGCTTTTACGGTGATCAAAAATATTTTAAAACATTTACTGCTATCGGAGTTCCATTGCCATATGCGAGTAGATTAACATCAGTTGGTGAGCCGAATCAGATATTAATCGATCATCGCGTGGCTGATGTAGTTAACGAAGCTGGCTTCTGGACAGAAGACGTGGGTCGAAAATATTTAAAGGGATTTGATGATGATACAAATTCAATTTTTAGATTAATTTCTGCTCCTCAATTAAAAATTGAAACTCCGGATGCTGTTTCGACAGAGAACAATAATCAACAATGTCCTAAACATCCAGGAGCTATTTTATTCTTAGATACCAATGAACAAGGCCATTACATATTTAAATGTCGCGACTGCGAAACTGAAGACGCATTTAAAGCCGCATCCTAATCAAGTTTATGACCCAACACGAAGCCGAACTAGAAAAATTTAAAACGCTCCATAATCGGTTTCGTGTGCAGCCGGGGTATCGGTCTATCGATCACCACGGTTTTACGATGTCAGAAAACCCAGACATTCTTTTTACGGCGCTTGTTCACGGCAATGAAGTGATCGGTCTACAAGTGTTAAATCTGTTTCTAGAAAAAACACTTAAATCAAATCATAAGGCACCTTATACCTTTGCGGTTCTTTTATGTAATGTTCCGGCTTACGAAAAAAATCAGCGTTTTATAAACAAAGACTTAAACCGAAGTTTTCAGGCTCCCATTGATGTTCCTAAAATTGAAAAGGGTCATGAATACTATCGTGCGATGGAAGTTGAAACAGCGATTAAAAAGCTTCAGCCACGTTTTATTATCGATCTTCACCAGACCACCGAACCCACTCTGTCGCCGTTTTTTATGTTACCTGAAGAAGAATCATTAGTTCTATCAGCGGCAGTGATTAATAACGAGTGGCCGATTATTACTTTTGACCCTTCCGGATTTTCAAAAGACGGGAAGACCTTAATGGAATTTGCTAGGGGAGAGAGAATCCCTGCCCTAGTGATCGAGATTAGCCAGAATGGATTTGATTTAAATCTAGCTAAATCGATCTGTGAGCAACTTTTCTATTTAAATGCCGAACTTATCATAGCTCCACCAAAAAAAGACGATGTGAGCTATTTTAAGATCACTCAGCATCTAACTAAATTTATCACGGGTTCAGAGCTTATGCCTGGCTTTCAAAACCTACAGCAAATAAAAGAAAACGATATTTTAGGAATCACACCAGCCGGTAACGAATACTTTTGTCCAGCCGATGGGTTATTTATTTTTCCTAAGTACGGCCGTCAGGCCGAGGTGTCGACTGAGCTTGGGTTAATTGCGACCCCCCGTAAATTTTCAGATATCGATTAAAAAGTTTAATTTAAATTCTAAAAGTATAGAATTACTCATATCGCATTCCGGAATTCCGGAATAAATCACGTTCAAATCAAATATAACTCGTTTAACTGTTATCATGCAGGTCTTTTCTTTGCTTTACCCCTATTTGTAAAAATTAACCGATTTTCTTAAATAGGGGGAAAATATGAAATTAAAAACGTGTAGATTCGGAACTTTATTAGCAGTCATGCTATTAGCAGCTTGCAGTAAAGAAGTAACAAATAATGTAGATAAAGCGCCTTCATCAGGAAAACAAGTCGTAGAAGGAAGCGAATATTGGCAAACAGAAGAAAGCCAGATAACTCCAAGTGTATTAATTACGTCAAAGCAACTTACTGAAGAAGGTTATCAAGTTGCCGAGCAAAAAATGAAAGAGACTAGTTTAGCTTCTTTGAACTTGCCATCTAATTTAAATGTAAATGCTTTTACAATTAGGTCAAAGACAAATATTAGAACTAAGGAAGCAGTTTATATTGCTCCAAAGCTTTACTTATATAAAAAATCAGACAATGCGCGTGTTCAAGTAAAAGATATGGGCGATAAAGTCTTAGTGCCGTTACACGCAATTCTTGTAGACGGTTTTTCAAAACAAGTTCCGGCTTCAGATGGAATCAATACCATTGATTTGCCTCTGAGTTATCTAGTTGATGCTGACAAAGTTAAAAATGCTTTAGTTGAAAGAGGATTTTCAGAATCAATTGCTTTTGGTCCACTTGACGGGTGTCCCAAACAATTTTCTATCAGTTTTGCAGGTGAAACATATGATGTTACTCCTAAAAATATCGTAGGTTCTGATCAGTGTGAATTAAACCGACCGTTCACATTAAATTTAATTATTCCAAAAGATAAGGCTGATTTTGTTGTCAACGAAGCACTTTATTTTAATGAGGTCGATGTTCAAGCCTCTTTTGAAGTTAAGGTTGGCTTTATCGAGGCTGATTCAAGAATTCAGTTAGATAGATCAAAAATTTACGAAAAATTATCAATGTCGCTATCGGTACAAAAACCGCCATATATTAAGGCCGATATCGAAACAAATCTTAAAAAAATTATTCAATCCGAAATGTTGAATGTTTTTATTAAAGGCGATCGTAACGACATCGTGAATCAGTTGTATCAGGCAGCCTACGATTCGTTTGTTGTTCCTTTTGAATTAAAAGCTAGTAATGACAGTGCTCCGGCAGAATGTACAAAAACCGCTGCGTGTTTAAATATTTCTTATGAGAAAAACACTGAAACGCGTAATTTAGAAGTTAGTTATCAGCAATACTCAACAACATTAACAGGTCAGGTTATTTCAAGTTTTGCAAAGGGTCAGCAAATCCTTTTTCCTGAAGTAGCTTTTTCATCGCAGACAGATCAAGGTAAAGTTGAATACGTGAGTAATCATACTAATAACACCAGAGATTTATTGATTACAGTTAATGAAGGTTCTGTTGTCGAAGTTCATTTGGATAATGTACGTTCTCAGTTAGATAACACTAAAGTGGGAGTGTCTGTTGGGCAAGGTAATTACTGCGGAAGTCGTGATTCATTCAAGCGTTGTGAGTGGCATTTGCATTGGGTAGATGTAACTCGTACGTACTCTGGAGTGGTTTTTTCAGAACCTTCTGTGCCTGCAGGAAATATGTTTGGCTCAACGGCTGACGAGTTGTTTTTAAAAATCAAAGGCCCATCAGGCGATATTAACGAATGTTCTTTTGCGCAATTAAACGCGATTGGTAATGGCAATCACTATATTATTAAACTAGAAAATTCGCTAACGTGTAAAGCTTTTGCAGATTCTGCGGGAAATAAAAAATTTCAATACTCAGTGAGCTTTGTTAATAGATTGAAAGATCCAACTCCTTTAAAACAGCTTAATGATGGTTTGCCATTTTCGAAGAACTCACACTATGAATTAAAAGATGGGGTACCTGCTTACGATGGCACTGAATACGGTGGTTTGGAACCAATCCAGGTAAATTATGTGGATCGCGAAATTCAACTCAAGCTTCACATGGAAGTTCGTAAATACGATTTATCAAATTAATCTTAGAATTGTGGGGATGATATGAAAAATAAAATTAAACTAGCGATAGCATTAGGGGTTATCGCTTTTATGACGACTCCAGCGTTTGCAACAACTGTGTGCTTTGTAAATGAAGCTGAAAAGAATTTTCAAAATTTTGATCAAATGATGATGGTATATAGTTATCACCAAGCACAAGATAGTCTTCAGTGTTCGGATAAAGCAAATATTCAAAAAGGTCTGACGGCAGTTAGTATTTCTTTTGGATTGAGTGGAATCATTGCCGGTTGTACAGGTGTGGGCCTGCCAGTTACTGTCGTTTTTGAGTTAGGTGTAGTTGGAATTCAGGCGATCGATATGTATGTTGCCAATCTTCCGTGTGATAATGATACTCCAGAACAAAACATTAAATTGATGGTCGATGAAGCCGTTTGCCAGGCTCTCGAGCGTAATGGTCAAAAATGTAGTTCCAGTTTAAAGTAGGGTTTATGAATGAATTAAAAAAATCAAAAATAGTTATTAATATTTTACTTATATTAATTTTTTTAACGGCTGTAATTAGATGGGTAAATTTAGAGCGTGAAATGAAGCGTGTTAATTTAGAGCACGTACAATTTAAACAAAAATTACAAGAAGGAATTGATAAGGCACTTGAACAAGCTATTTTGCAGCTTAAGTGTAGACAATAAAGAAGAAATAGTTAGCAAAATCCTACGGGTTTGCTAACTATTTAAAATACGATAGGGGAATGGGTCTTTAACAATTAATGGTAGTAACAATCTACCTTTGATTTCACAGGCACACGTTCTTCAACTAAATTGGGGTTAAGAAAGTTTCCTTTTTCAACGTTCTTAGTTACTTCGAACGAAAGTTCACCTTCAACATTAATAATTTTTTTATAAGTTGAATCAGTTGTGATTTTAACCGTTTTCTTTGCAGAATTTTTCGAAGTTTTGTCGACAGCGATAAGCAAAGGCTGGCCCGCATTTTCATGAATATACATTTCAAGACCTTGTTGAATGACTCCCATGCATGAATCATTAACTTGCCCAGCTAGTGCATTTACAAGCGAGCGACTGTAATTTGCCTGTTCAGAATCGGTTAACTTTCGATAACCAGAATCCTGCGCAAAAGCCGTTGATTGAACCATTAAGAAACCTAAAAATGTAGCCATGATATTTTTCATAAAAAATCCTTGGGTAATTGGGGGTAAAGAGATCATTTAATATTTCTGATAAGTTATATTATGTTGCATGGGGTATGTATCACAATACAACAGTCCAGGTTTTAAACCTATTTTAAGCTATCCCGGACCGTTTTGAATCTGTTGTTGCTGATATTCGTTTTCGTCTTCATCAGCAGAACCTTTATTTAATTCATCAATTGTACGGCAAGCTCTAGGAATCCTCCATTTATCACGCTTTTTAATACACATTTCTAGCTCAGTTAACATCGAATCAAGCTTTGTATAGGTGTTTTCAACGTATTTTTCGACTTCTTCCATGGCATCGTTTTGTAGATCACCAGCTGGAACAAATGGTAAGCCGAAATTAGCCATAATTAACTCTTGAATACCACGCGAAGTACGACCATTTCCATCAGCAAAAGGATGTGTACTTACGAACCATTTTTGAACTACGGCAGCTAATTCAATCGGAGCTAAAACCGGTTCGCCACGTTGATACGCTTCAAGATTTGCTTTAATAAAGATGCGAATCCATTCGATTTGATCGCCAACATGATTTGATGGACTATAACCAATAAAAACGCCATTTCCGTTACGGCAACTAGCACTTGAAACATACATACCCGACTTTAGGTCGGCGCGACGGGGATTAGGGCCATTTTCTTTTTTAACGATATCTGAAAACTCAACTCCTAATAAAGATTCCCAACGCTTTTGAAAGCGCACCATTGAATCTTCTGAACGATCGATACCTTGGCGGTAGCTGCGTTCATTTTCATTACCAGCACAAAATCCTACGCCTTTATCAAAATTTGAACGAAATTCGCCAGGCTTTTTGCTTTGATCAGTGATTTTATCTTTAATACTTGTTGTACCATCAGTTAATAAAACCGTATTGATATGAGCAAAAGTATATTTATCAATCGGTTGGCTAAATAAAATGTTTTTATTCTGTTTATTTTTAAATAATGAATCAATTCCGCGCTCCCATACACGCCAAGTCGCCGGAGCTGGATCATAAATTTCTAGGGGAGCCTTTTTAAATGTTTTTGCTCTTTCCCATGAGTTACGATCGATAAAACGAAGTACTTTGTACTCCCCGATTTCATCGACATCGACACCGATTTTTGCGTATTCTTCACGAATTTTAGTCAAACGATCTTGCATCCAGCAATCGCGCGAAAACTTTTCAAGAACTGCATCGCAAGCCAAAGCTTGTTGCGCACTTAAGAAAATAATGACCGTGGCTAAAAGTTTTTTCATAAAAAATCCTTCAATTCTGTCAAAAGACAGACATTACTTAATACAGTCGAAAGTTTTTGAACGAAGATCTAATAATTCATTTTGGTCTACATACGTGTTGTTAATAACATTTTTGATTTCAGAGTAAGTTGATTTCATTAATGTTTTATCTTTTGAATTGTAAGCTGTTTGATATTGTTTTTCTAATGGGCGTAATGGCTGTAAAACGCTAACTAATTTTTTATTACGAGCTAAGGCTTCTGTTTCCTGAGCATCGAATTCAACGCCAGTAGCATCATTCCAGTAAACCATTGTTACTGATTTGATCGCATTTTGAGTAAGGGTCCCGCCAACATAAACTAAAGCCGAGTGATGAATTTTACCACCGTTATTAGCTGTATTACAGAACATTGATGTCCCCGCTTGCCAGCCGTATTCAGTCATAGCGATACCTTGTTGATTAAAGATATTGTGAACGATTTTTCTAAAAGCTGTGTTTTGCGCTTCAGCCATGTATTGTAAGGTGTCGCGCCAGAACCCTTTTTTCTTAGCTTGAAATAACTTAGCTACATCGGCTTGTTGCATACCAGTTTCAGAAATAATAGCTTGTAGTGTTTCAGGACGTAACGTCACTGAATCAATTAAATCTAAATAGCGAGTGCCAGCATTGAAAGTCACTTCAATCATTGTTGAACCAAAGTTAGCACCTGTATCAGCTGCTGCCGCAGGAGATGAAGCAAATGGATCGACAGCGAAATAAACACCAAGACCAGCATTAGCTAAGTAAGTTGTATTATTTTTTAAATCCCAGAAGCTTGCGGCCATTTGTTTTACGCGGTTATTAACCATGTCGTAACGAGCGCTGGCTTTTTTTAAAGATGTGTTTTTAAGTTGGTTACCGTTTAAATTAATACCAAAATAATGGTAAAGACGTGTTTCTCGCGGAAGAGTTTTAATGGCTGGTTGTAGATCTTCAGTTAATAATTGCTGAGCGGTCGCTGCAAAAACATTAGATGAAACTGTTAGGGCAAAACCTAATGCTAAACCTTTTAATAAACGTGAAGACGACATAATAACTCCTCTGCGGGATTTGATTCCCGAAGGAGTTATAGCGAGCCCTAGGCCAGCCTAAAAACCACCCTATTTGAGCTGATAAAGTTTACCTGTCTAATTGTTTTACAATGATACGATATAGGCCGACAGCTTAGTTATTTTTCCACTTTTTAAAGCCAAGTTTCTCGGCTTTGGCGAAATCAGATTCATTGATTTCAAAGACATTGCAGTTACCCGTAGGAGTACCGCAAACTTGAATACGGATTAAACCATCGTGTTTATTCTCGGCCGAATAAACTTTGATATCACCCAGTTGTTTTTGCATTTCTTCTGGTTTTGTACCAGTGCCCGGTTCGCACTGAACAGAGCCGTCAGCCTTATAAACTTTAATTTTTTTAATCTGATTTGTCATATTTGTAGTAGGAGAAATTTTCGTCTCGCCGGCAACAGGCATGCTTACTTGAGCTGTGTTGTCTTGCGAAGTGATTGTTTCATTTGGTTTGCAAGTTCTTGTTGAACAAGAAGATAAAACTGCAAATAAAGTTAACGCTAAAATCAATTTCATAAACACCTTTGCCGCAGACGAAATAACGACTGCTACTCTAAAAATGAAAAATTAGAATTTTTATTCGTGTATTCAACCATTAAACCGTACACATTGGCTTCGCCAGAAATAAAATAAACACGTTTATTTTTATCTGTCGTTAAACGACCTAAAACCCCGCGACCTGGATCAAAAGTAGATTTTAATTGGCCATTGATTAAATCGTAAAATAAAACGGCACCTTGTGATTCACCCACAACAATTAAACCTTTGTGCGCGATAGGTTCAGTGCTAATACCTTGAAGATTTGAAACTTTCCAAAGTAATTCACCCGCTTTTTTAGTCACAACCATTAAGTGACCTTTTGACGATGAATAAACTAAACGATCAGAAAAAACTAACGGCGGTGTGGCTCCCCCGAAATCAGATTTCCATAAAATCGATCCTGTTGATTTAGAAACCGCATATAGTTTGTCATCGTAGCTGTTGATATAGATTGTATCGCCATCAATAACTGCTGAAGCATCAATATCTTTAAATTTTGTATTACGATTTAATAAAACTTCCCAGTTAGGAGTTCCTGTTTTTGCATTTAACGAAACTAAAGATCCATCACTGAAACCTTGATAGATTTGACCAGCTGAATACGAAGGTTTTGCACCCCCGCGAATTGTCATCTGAGCTGATGTATCTTGGCGGTTATAAACCCAGATTTGGCGGCCATTTGTGGCATCTAAGCAGTATAAAATATTTGAACCGCTTACAAAAAACACATGACCATCTTGAATTAATGGCTCAGCCACAACTTCTGATCGAGTATCAAACTCCCAAACGATTTTTGCCGTATCTAAATCGATTGAATAGAATACGCCGTTTAATCCACCCACGAATAAACGTGAGTTGATCACAGCTCCAGAAGCCTCAACCCCTTTAGGAATCGCAATCGACCATTTTTTTGATTTATCTAAAATGTCGTAAGCTACTAAGCCTTCAAGACCGTTGGCCACGATGATCAGGTCTTTATAAAGAATAGGAGCAAATCGATTAATCTTACGATAACCTACGTTTGGCTCTTTTAAAGTGTCCTGAACCCAGAAGGCACTTACCTTTAGATCCTTTTTTTCACCGTTGTTTTTTTCAAGATGTTGGCAGCTGGTTAGACCCAGTACTAAAAAGATAAGTGCAAATTTAAACATATAAATATTATGTTCCAAATGATTTGTTGAATTGAATTACGCGTAAGATTCTTTCAGCTTCACGATTAGATTGACCTGTTTGATCTTCTTTATCGTTTTTAACTTGGTTTAAAATCTCTTCAGCTTTAGCTAAGTCATTCATTTTCTTATAGCAAAGAGCTTGATTGATTTTTGCTTCAGCATGTAAGTAAGAAGTCGCTTTTGAACCTAAAACTTTACCCCAGATAATTAAAGCATCAGAACATCTGTCTTGATCAGCAAAGCTTTGAGCGATTTTCATGCGCACTAAAACGTTAGATAATAAGTCAGATTTAGTTTCAACTTTTTGAAGTAATGCTAAGGCGTCAGTGCCTTTGCCTTCTGAAGTTAAGATATCAGCTAATTCAAGACCTGCGATTTGAGCTGCCACAGTGCCAGTGTTTTCATTAACGAAAGCTTCAAGTTCTGCTTTTAAAGCGTTTACATCAACAGGAATAGAAGCAACTTCTTCTTTTTTATCGGCCGATTTGTCGGCTGCTCTAAATTTATCTTCTTTGTATTTTTTAACTTTAGCATCGATCGCAAAGAATTTTTCCTGAGAGGCTTTTTCTTTTCTGATCGAGTTTTGAGTTACAAGCGTACCAATTAGGCCTGCCACGATAACAAGACCTGCGATACCTAAAATTCCTTTTACATTTTTTTCTAAAAATTCCATTTCAATTTCTCTTTCTTCTCTAAGCTGCAATAATTATCTGTTGTTAACTTCTTTTAATGTAGTAAATGCGCGGAACGATTTACCCGGGTGACGCTGCTTAAGTTTACCAATTGTGTTGATACGCTCTTCAGCCATACGGTCAGCCGCAGTGTGTGTTCCGATATTATCGCGTTTAGCGATTTCAAATACTTTTTTAACATTGTCATAAACTTTACGAGTTTTTTCAAACGCGCGGTCTGGAGAATAACCTTCAAGTTCTACGAATACGTTCATTAAACCACCGGCATTCACCACGTAGTCTGGAGCGTATAAAATACCTAATTCACGTAAGTGATCACCGTGACGGGCTTCTGCTAATTGGTTATTAGCTCCGCCAGCGATAACTTTACATTTAAACTTAGAGATAGTTTGATCATTCACCACAGCACCTAAAGCACAAGGAGCTTGAATATCACAATCAACGGCTAAGATATCTTCAACAGAAACAGCTTTTACACCGTATTGATTAACGATTTTAGCCACGCGAGCTTGATCGATATCAGCTACAGTAATTTGTGCGCCTTCTTCAGTTAAGTATTTAACTAAGTTAGAACCTACGTTACCAAGACCTTGAACCGCTACGCGCATTCCT
Source organism: uncultured Pseudobdellovibrio sp. (assembly GCA_966250225.1). Classification (GTDB taxonomy): domain Bacteria; phylum Bdellovibrionota; class Bdellovibrionia; order Bdellovibrionales; family Bdellovibrionaceae; genus Pseudobdellovibrio. The sequence continues at coordinate 25,861 of CBINGM010000025.1, forward strand.
TTTAAAGCATCAGTACCGAATTTTTCATGAGCCGCAGCCTTGATACCCATTAATACACCGTGAGCTGTATATGGAGATGGATCACCAGAACCGCCGAAATCTTTTGGAATACCAGTTACCCATGGAGTTTCCATGTAGATGTATTCCATATCTTTTTCACCAGTACCAACATCTTCAGCTGTGATGTATTTACCATTTAATGAATTTACGAAGTGACCAAACGCACGGAATAAACCTTCAGATTTTTGTGTTTTAGGGTCACCGATGATAACCGCTTTACCGCCACCTAAGTTAAGGCCAGCAGCAGAAGCTTTGTAAGTCATACCTTTAGAAAGTCTTAATACGTCAGTTAAAGCTTCGTCTTCGTTTTTGTAGTTCCACATGCGTGTACCACCAAGAGCCGGGCCTAACGCCGTATTATGAATAGCGATGATAGCTTTAAGACCAACATCTTTATCGTGGCAAAATAAAATCTCTTCGTGTTCACCGTGTTTTGCGATCATTTCAAAAGTACCCAAACGAAACTCCTTCGATATCTTGGTATATGTCCAATTTATGTGAAGTAGTTTTGCCATTTTAGACTCAAATGACAACCGATAATCGTTAGAGTTTATTGCTTAGCGCCAATTACAGACTAAGTTCTTTAATTTTAAGCACAACTTCTGGCTGATCTTTATGAAGAAAAATAACTTTGAAAAACGATTGATAATCTTTTACGGGAATTAAAATGCGGCCGATTTTAGATTTAATTTTTTGATCGTTTTGACCACTATTTAGGCCACAGTTAAATTCAAGAAAAGCAGCCACATATTGCTTTACGCCGAGAGTGAGAACTTCGAACTGCCCAGAACATTCACATTTAAAATCGGTAGCGTCTTTAACGTCGCCAGATAATAAAGTTTTCTGCTCACCATCAAATGATACGGTATTTAAAAGGTCTTTGTTTTTTCCGAGTGTTTCAAAAGAAACAGCCAGATTTACTGGCTGTCTTTGGGTCTGCTTTTTAGCTGTATTAGCCGCAAAGCTAGTTGATGAAAATGTTAAAATAAGAGCTAACAATTTAAGGGTTTGCACCCAATTATTATTCTAAATCTTTGAACTCTTGCGCAAGTCTTTTGTCGTTTTGTTGCTGAGAAGCTGCGCTGTGCTTTTTCTCTTTAGCAAAAGTTAACATATCTTTTTTAGTTCTAACGTGAACTGTTTGAGCGTTATCTGCGATTACTTGTGAGCCAGTATCTGGCGTTTGAGCGGCGATACGGCTTGTTTCAACAGTTTCTTTGATTTGTTTGTGCAGTTGATTTTGAGCTTGAGAGTTTTCTTTAATAATCGCATCAAAATCCACCGAGTCAGCTGCATAAGCTTGTGAGCCTAAAACCATCATTGAGATTAAAGCTAAAGATTTTAATGTTTTCATATAAACTCCTTATTTACAGGTTTTTATTGCAACCTTAGGACCCATTATCAGGTCTCAACTTGAGACAACTTAAGGGCTCAGATCGGTTAAAACCAATTAGGAATTTTTATGAGCTGTAAAATAATTTTACATAGGCCAAAAAGCGCTTACATATTAGGGGCTTATACCGTAAATAATGACTTTCTATGATACAGGCCTTCGTGACCCAAATTTACAATAAGCCTTTGGCTGCGCCCAAAATTCTTCGTTCTTTAAGTAACAAGTTACTCGAAGACGTCGAGAACCTATTAGCTTCGGACGAAGTCGGTCATAAGTGGTCAGATAAAAATTATGTTTCAGGGTATACCAGCTACGGATCAGTTGATAAGCTTCATTTGGTATTACCGAACTTCAAAAAATTAGAGCAAGCCCTTGAAATTCATCTGAAAAACTATTTAAGCTCGCTTGAATATGACATTAAGGCCTCAGACCTTTATTTAAGTCATTGTTGGGTGAATGTAATGCCAGAAGGGGCGCAGCACACAGCTCACATCCACCCTCTTTCTGTGATCAGCGGAACGGTGTATCTGCAGTTACCTAAAGGTTCTAGCCCGATTAAATTTGAAGATCCACGCTTAGGCTTTTTTATGAATTCTCCTATGCCGAAAGAAAATGCCAAAACACAAAACAAACGATTTTTAGCTCTTAAACCAAAAGAAGGTGATGTGGTGTTATTTGAAAGCTGGTTACGTCATGAAGTGCCCCAAAACACCACGCCAGAACCGCGCATCAGCGTAAGTTTTAATTACGGCTGGAAAAAAGACTAAAATAGCTATATAAGGACATTGTTATGAAAATCAAACTACATGAAATTCCAGAAGAAGGCCGCGAATATATCTACAACCGCAATACAGGCGAGTTAAATGCCGTATTAGCCGATTTAATTGAAGACGCTCCTTACGAGGCCAAGCTTTTTATCCGTCCGTTAAATACAAAAAACTACGATGTTTCTGGTTATATTAAAAGTGAAACGCCGGAATTATGCTCGCAATGCGGTGAAAGCTTTAAGTTTAAAGCTGAAGCTAAAGTTCACGAGATCTTAATTCCAGGAGCTGAAGAAATCAAAAATAGCCAATTTGCTAAATCAAACCATGTTTCAGAACTTAATGAAGATGGCCCAGGGGTGTCAGAATACTTTGGCGACCAATTTGATATGGGTGAGTTCTTACACGAAGCTATTGCGTTTTCTATTCCTTTTAACCCACGCCATGAAGCCGGCGATCCCGCTTGCAAAACAAGCTTTAAATCGACTGACGACGGCACATTTATCTATGATGAAAAAATGGGCGAAGAGAAAAAGAATAATGCCTTTAATGTACTCAAAGGCTTAAAGCTGAATTAATTCAGTTAAAGTCTTGCCTTTTGCGTCGCTTTCATACATAAATTAGAACCTTATTTTATAAATCATCGTATATGCGGAAACGAAATACGAGTTACTAGGAGTTAGAAATGCCTACACCGAAGAAGAAAACGTCGAAATCACGCCGTGATATGAGAAGATCGCACGATGCTTTAGAAGCACCTGCAATGGCAATTGATAAAAAATCTGGAGAGTTAGTACGTCCTCACCGCGCTTTTAAAGCTGCTGACGGCGCCTTTTACTACAAAGGTAAACAAATCAGCGCTCCTAAAGCTAAGAAATAGTTTTTAGCCACTGCCATGTCTACAACCAGTCAGTTTAAAACAAGAATTGCAGGGGTAGGTTCTTACCTACCCGAACAAGTTTTAACAAATTACGACCTTGAAAAAATGGTCGAAACTTCACACGACTGGATCGTTCAAAGAACAGGCATCGTTCACCGTCACAAGGTCGCCGAAGGCGAAGGCACGTCAGATTTAGTTGTTAAAGCTGCTGAACGTGCATTGAAAGATGCCAATCTTACCGCTCAAGATTTAGATTTAATTATCGTAGCTACAGTTTCTGGCGATTATCGTATGCCTGCAACGGCTTGTATCGTTCAGACTAAGCTAGGTGCTAAAAACGTTATGGCTTTTGACCTAGCGGCAGCTTGCACAGGCTTTGTTTACGCTATGCACGTAGCTGATCAATTCATTAGAACCGGCGTTTACAAAAATATCTTAATCGCTGGCGCCGAAAATCTTACTAAATTAGTTAATTATAAAGACCGCGAAACCTGCATTCTTTTCGGCGATGGCGCCGGAGCCATGATCTTATCGCGCGCAAGCAACACTGATGAAAACACGTTGATTTCAACTCACTGTCACGCAGAAGGTGCTCACGCAGAATTATTATGGTTTGAAGCTGGCGGAACTAAAACTCCATTTAGCCAAGAAGTTTTAGACACAGGAAAACACTTCATGAAAATGAAGGGTAAAGAAATTTTCAAACATGCAACTCGCACTATGGCGGCCGCCTGCTATGAAGCTTTAGATGCTGGCGGAAAAACTCCGGCCGATCTAGACTGGATTGTTCCTCACCAAGCTAACCAACGTATTACTGAAGCTGTGGCGAATCAATTCGAATTCCCGATGGAAAAAATTGTTTCTACAGTTCACGAAACAGGAAATACCTCTGCGGCTTCTATTCCGATTGCCTTTGATATGGCCTATCGCGATGGAAGAATTAAACGCGGACAGTTAATCCTTCTCACTGCCTTTGGATCTGGTTTAACTTCAGGTTCAGCATTATTGAGATTTTAATCTTAAAATTTAAAATAATTTTATTTTTTAAATAACATGGAGAGTTGTCGCTTCGAAGAAGCGCAAAGGAGTTACAGTGTCATTTTCTTTTATTTATCCAGGTCAAGGAAGCCAAGCCCCAGGAATGGGAAAATTCTTATTCGATGAATTCGCAGTAGCTCGTGCTACATACGAAGAAGCTTCTGATGCTCTATCTATTGATCT
>CBINGM010000026.1:0-26969 GCA_966250225.1 uncultured Pseudobdellovibrio sp.
CAAAAGACCATTCGTGGACGTAATCATGATAGAGCGTAAAGCTGCCAGAGCTGAAACGGAAACCTCCGCCAAACCAGACTTGGTCCTCATGACTTTCGTTATCATCATTTACATAAGTGTCATAGGAAACAGATAGTGCAGCGTTTTGTGTTTGAAGTTCGATACCGGGAGTGACTTTAATAATTTCGTCGCTGTCCTGTTTGAGTTCGTGGCCACGTTTCGAAGCGTCGAGTGAAAAAATAAAATCATTTCCGACGTAGCCATAACCAACACCATAAGATTGAATGTCATCATCCTCGTTAGGGCCCTGGTAGAGGTCGACCGTTAAACCCAGACGGTGTTGGCCATTAGGATTAAAAATAAACCCTAAAGAATAATTATCTTCTTCGTGATATCCGATACCAAACGAAAAACTAGAAAGTCCAAATCCCAGAATGGCTCCGGTTGTACCTTCGCAATTTTCGCAATCACGTTTGTAATAACCGACCCCTAAGCCAATGTTTCCAGTTCCAATTCCAAATTCAGCACCGCTACCAGAGCTATCATTATCATTTTCGCCATCGTTAGTATCGTATTCTAAAGACAATTGAATGCCATCATAACTTCTGGCGAAGGCGGCATTTGTATAGGTAAATCCATTTGAGTAGTTTATAGGTGAGGTTATGGCAGGAACGCCAATTCCTTGCCCTAGCGCTACAAAGGGAGCTTCGGTGCCTTTGGCTAGTGATCTACAGACGAAAAGTAAGTTAAAGATTGCGATTGTGATCAATAAGAAAGTCGTTTTCATATTGGCCTCCATCCTGAGAGCTAATTAAAGTATAGCACCGGCGAAAAATGACCAGAATTGAAAACGGAATGTCTGAAATTTTGTGTAAAAGTTTTGCGAAAAAAATTAAATCTCTTCTTTGTCAGTCACAAAGCGCCATTGGCCTTCAGGCAGATCGCCAAGTTTTAATTTTCCTGTGCGCACACGTTTTAAACCATTAACTTTTAGATTTACTAATTCGCACATTCTTCTGATTTGACGTTTTTTACCTTCAGTTAAAACGAAGCGTAACTGATCTTCATTGATCCATTCAACTTTAGCTGGCTTTAATTTTTCACCATCAAGTTCAAGACCATAATTTAATAATTTTAATTTTGCTTGCGGAAGTTTTCCTTCGGGCCCTAGGTATTTCACGCGTACGATATATTCTTTTTCAATCGATGAATTTTCACCAATAATTTTCTTAGCGATGCGTCCATCTTGTGTGAATAACAATAAACCTTTCGATTCGATATCTAAACGACCAGTCACCGCAATATTTTTTAAATCACCCATTTTTAAACGTTGTTTGTAAGTTGGATGATCTTTGAATTGATTTTCTGGAGTAATAAGACGGATTGCTGGTTCGTATCCTGGTTCGGGTTGTGCCGAGACATAACCAATGGGCTTATTTAACATAATAGTTATTAAGTTGTTTTGGTTTTTCATCGCTTCTGCTGAGAGCGTGATTTTTACATCAGGCTGTACTTTTGTTCCAAGCTCGGTGACTTTTTGACCGTTAACAGAAACATAACCTTTAGCAATATAGTCATCCGCTTCTCTACGAGAACAGATTCCACGTTCAGACATTAATTTAGATAAACGAATTGGATCAGCCATTATTTAATATTAATCCCGCCATCGATATTGTGAGTAGCTCCCGTGGTCCAAGTTGATTGTTCAGAACCAAAGAAATAAATGCTTTCAGCAATATATTCAGGGCGGCCAATTTTTTTAAGAAGTTGCATATCCGTAATGCCAGAATAAATTTTATCTTTTGCTGAAGCTGGAGCATTGTAAAAACCATGAATCGGGGTTTCAACAATACCCGGGCAAATCGCATTAGCACGAATTCCGAATTCGCCACCTTCTTGCGCCAAAGCGATAGTCCAGTTCACCATAGCTGCTTTTGAAGCTGAATAAGCCGAAGTGTTTGGCGCAGGCTTAATTCCTAAGGTAGATGCCACATTTACGATTGATCCGCGTTTATTTTCTTTAAACACGGGCCATAGAGCTTGTGTGATTTTAACTGAACCAAAAAGATTAACTTCAAACATTTCTTTCCATACATCTAAATTTGCATCGTCAGGTTTATTCTGTGTATAAACGCCGGCGTTATTAACTAAGATTGTGGGTTTAGAAAGTTTAGATAATTTTTCGTGAAGTTTTGTGGCCTCGAAATCTTTAAGATCCATGGCCAAAGTTTCAATTTTGATATTGATATTACGAGATTGCGCTTGGGCTTTAACTTTTTCTAATTTTTCAGAAGATCTTCCGATTAATAGTAAGTCAAAGCCTTCGCTTGCAAACTTGTAAGCTGCAGCTTCGCCGATTCCGCTACTTGCGCCAGTGATAACTACAGCTTCTTTCATACGCGCTTACGCTTTATCCATTTCGATTTTTGCAATTGTTTGTAATTGCATGTTCGAAGTGCCTTCGTAGATTTGGCCGATTTTAGCATCGCGCCAGAATTTTTCTACAGGGTATTCTTTAGTAAAGCCATTACCGCCGAATAAATCGATAGCCATAGAAGTTACTTTTTCTGCTACTTTAGAAGAGTAGTATTTTGCCATAGCTGCTGATTCGATAAAATCTTGGCCAGCGTCTTTAAGACGAGCGGCATTGTAAACCATTAAACGAGAAGCTTCTAATTCAATACGCATTTGTGCTAATTGAAATTGAACACCTTGGAATTGGCCAATCGCTTTACCGAATTGTTCACGACCTTTGATGTAATTTAAAGTAGCTTCATAAGCGCCTTGAGCGATACCAACCATTTGTGCGCCGATACCGATACGACCTTCATTTAAAGTTTCGATCGCAATTTTATAACCTTTACCAACTTCGCCTAATACGTTTTCTTCAGGAACTTCGCAGTTTTCGAAAACTAATTCGCAAGTAGATGATGCACGGATACCAAGTTTGTCTTCTTTTTTACCAACAGTGAAACCTTTGAATCCTTTTTCAACGATAAACGCTGTAATGCCTTTGTAACCTTTTGATGGGTCCATGTTAGCAAATACGATAAAGAAAGAAGCTTCTTTACCATTTGTGATCCAAAGTTTGTGACCGTTTAAAACCCATTTTCCATCTTTTTTCTCGGCACGGCATTTTAACGCGAAAGCATCAGAACCAGAAGATGATTCAGATAAGCAATAAGCGCCAACCCATTCACGAGCTAATTTTGGTAAATATTTTTCTTTTAAACCAGGAGAACCGTAGCGAATGATAGCGTTTGTTACCAATGTGTTTTGCACGTCGCAAAGAACAGAAACAGAACCATCTACACGGCCTAATTCTTCAATCGCGATACAAGCCATAGTGATAGAAGAGCCTGCGCCTCCGAATTGCTCAGGAGATTCGATACCCATTAAACCCATTTCAAATAATTTAGAAACGATTTCTGGTTTCATCTGGGCAGCTTCATCCATGTGAGTTACGTGTGGTTTAATTTCAGATTCTGCAAAAGATCTTACGGCTTCGCGGAAAGCCACTTCATCTTCTGACCACATAGTTAAAGCGGGACGTGCATTTTCAATCATCGTGTACTCCTTGAGATGGGTAATTTAAATTTCGCTCATTAACTTATTGTCTAATGTTGATCTAGGCAAGTAACACTTGGTGTCAGATGGTGTTTTTTGTTTCGGTAAAGAAGACGATAAAGAAATGGATTCTACTGTTGTTCAAAAATTGGTTATTTTCTTTGGTCCCTTATTATTTGCTCTTTGTTTTCATGAGTTTGCCCATGGCTTAGTGGCAAAATGGCGCGGCGATAATACCGCTGAACGCATGGGGCGTTTAACGATGAATCCTATGGCTCATGCTGATGTGATGGGAACATTTGTTTTTCCCATCGTTTCGATTCTTATGACAAGTGGTATGGCTTCGCCGATTATTTTTGGTTGGGCAAAACCGGTTCCCGTTGAATCTAGAAATTTAAAAAATGTGCGCACCGATATGTTCTGGATTGCGCTAGCCGGGCCACTTTCGAACATTTTTTTAGCAATTGTAACGACATTTATTTGGGCTTTGATTTTAAAGTTCCAGCTTTTTGCTGATTATTCGCAAGGTATTCAAATGTTTGCTACGACATTTATTGGCACTAATATTTTGTTGGCTGTTTTTAACATGGTGCCGCTGCATCCTTTAGATGGTGGAAAAGTTTTAGCTCGCTTTTTGCCTGCCTCACTTAACTACAAACTTGAGCAGCACGAGCAAATCTCAGGCATTATTTTATTAGGTCTTTTATTCTCAGGTGTATTGATGAAGATTCTTTATATTCCAATGGATTTCTTGTATCGCCTGATTGTGACGTCAGTAATGTCCATTTTCTAATCAGATTTTTATAGCGTTAATCTTTGGGCAATTCATAAGAAAGTTGTTGAATAACCCAAAAACGCTTGCTTCAATTATCAGTGCTGGATGCGTAAGAGTTCGTAGGATGCGAGCAAATAAGTTTAATCAGGTTTTGTCTAAAGACGAACCAAATTAATATAAGGTTTAAGCAGCATGAGTATACGCGTTCAGCTTCAACAGTTTGAAGGACCCTTAGATTTATTATTATATCTTATCCGTAAAGACGAGATGGATATTTTTAATATCAATGTCACTGAGATCACGAAGCAATATCTTGAATTCATTAAATTAATGAAAGAATTTGATATCGAAGTTGCCGGCGATTTTATCGCTATGGCTTCAACTTTAATTCAAATCAAATCGCGCATGCTTTTACCTCAGTACGATGAAAACGGCGAAATCGTCGAGGGTGCTGAAGATCCGCGTAAAGAATTAGTTCAAAAATTATTAGAGTACGAAAAGTTTAAAGAAGCCGCTAAAGCTTTATATGAACGTCCATTATTAAACCGCGACCAATGGCCTCGTGGTTTCCGTGAGAAAATGGATGAAAAAGAAGATGAAATCGAACTAGAAGACAATGCTTTATTCTCACTTATTGGGTCATACCGTAAGATGGTTAAAGCTTCGCTTAAACGTATTCATAAAGTTACAGTTAAACTTCAGTCGATCGGAAGCCGTATCTTAGAAATGAAAGATATGTTAATTCCTGGCCGTCAAATCACGATGTTCGAACTTTTAAATCACTCTATTGAAGATTTAAAAGAACGTTCACGTAATAAATTAATTACATTTTTATCTTTATTAGAACTTGGTAAAATCGGCTACGTTTCTGTTTATCAAACAGAAAACTACGGCGATATCTACGTTAACCCTAAAAGATCTATTGAAGGTGACGTTTTATCTAAAGTTGAAGAGTACGGTAATATCAACGCTGACCAAGTGGCTGATAATTTATTTCAAAAAACAAACGTTATCACTGAAGAAGAGCTTGAAAATATCGATCAAGAGCCATCGAATTTCGTTTTACAAGATGGCGGCGTGAATGCGCAAACAGAGCAATTATCATTTGAGCAAACTTTTGCAGCTAGCTTAACTGAAGGTGAAAACCTATCTTTATCTGAAGATATGGCTTCGGATGATGAAATCTTAGCAGCAGAAATGGAAATTGATTCAGCTGAAATTGCGCTGGATTTAAATGCCGTTAATTTTGCAGCCGGTGAAGCTTTAACAGTTAGCGAAGAAATCGCTGAAACTGAACAGGCTGAAACTGTGGCTAGCGAATTATCGTTTGAGCCCCAAATCGAAGAATCAGTTCAGTTCGTTGAAGAACAAGAATTAGCTTTTGTTGAAGATGAACAAATTGTCGCTGAAGAAGAGACTGTCATTGAGGCGCCAGCTTCAGAAGTTGCGGCAGAAGCAGCGCCAGAGCATTTTGAAAACACAGCTGTTGAAATGCAAACTGAACAGTTAGCAGAAGAGCCTGTTGTGATCTCAGAGCAACCAGAATCTTCTGTTGTTGAAAGTTTGGTGGCTAATGCGATTCAAGCTTTCGAATCATTTAATGAAGAACCTCAAGAACCAATCACAGAAGCGCAACAACAAGAAGTTGTAGATAAATTTTCTGAATTTAATCGTGAACCAGAAGGGCAAGTGTAGTCATGGCTAAAAAGTCTAAAAAATCTAAAAAAAATGAACTTCAACAAGAAGAGCAACAAAACTTAGAAGTACAAAACGAAGAAACAGCCAATGAAGAAGCTACAGCCATTGAAGCGGCTTCTAGCGACACTTTAGCTGATGATTTATCTGCCGATTTAGGTGGAGACATCGAAATTTCTGCAAACTTATTTCAATCAGAAGAAGCTGAATCTGAAGGTTTCTTACCAGAAGCTTCTGATGAAGAAGAAAATGAAGCTGATGAAATGATGGCCGAAGGTTCTGATGTTGACCTTGAAGGTTCAGAACTTGATGGTTTTGAATCAGCACAAATCGATGAAGTTGAATTCGTAGAAGACGAACAAGCACAAAGTATCGTTGAAAGTATTTTATTTGCCTCTGACCGTCCGGTTTCTTTAGCTTCAATCAGAGAAGTATTTAAAGGAACAAACGTACGTAAAGATAAAATCAAACGTATCTTAGATAATTTAGCTGTAGAATACGCAAGCGGTTCTCGTGGAGTGACTTTAGAAGAAATCACTGCGGGTTACCAATTACGTACAAAAATCGACAATATGAATTTCATTAGACGCACGATCAAAGCTCGTTCGTTTAAATTGTCAGGCCCAGCTTTAGAAACTTTAGCGATCGTAGCTTACAAACAGCCGGTTGTTAAAAATGAAATCGATCAAATCCGTGGCGTTGAATCAGGTCACTTATTACGCGCTTTAATGGAAAAAGGTCTATGTAATTTCGAAGGTAAAGCTGAAAACTTACCAGGCCGTCCAATGCAGTACGGAACAACGAGAAGATTCTTAGAAATCTTCGGTCTTCGTAACTTAAAAGAACTTCCGACACTTTCTCAAATCGACGAATTATTACCTGAAGGTATCGGTGAAGAGGAAGAAGAAAAACCAACTTTATCTATGGTGACAGATTCAATGTCGACTGAAGTTAAAGAAGTTTCTTACTCTCAAGGCGAAGAAGAATTAGGTTTAATTGAAGCCGATCTTTCAACAATCACAACTTCATCTGACTTCTTTGAACAAGAGAAAATCCGTCAAAAACAAAAACGTGATGCTGAAAAAGCTCAAGACATCCGTGATGCTATGGTGATGGGTGAAGATGTTCCTCGCCGTGATATTAACTGGTTAAAAAAATACGAAGAAGCCTTAGCTTTAGCTGAGCAAGGTGCAAATGTACCGGCTGACTTCGTAGAAGACGCGCAAAACGCTGAAGAGCTGCAAGCCACAGAACAAAACATCGATCAAATCGAGGCGGGTGAGGGAGCAATGCTTGCTTCTGAAGACGTTGAAGATTCTGAAGATGATGAAATGTCAGACGAACTTCCAATGTTCGAAGAAGCTGATGACGACGGCGAAGGTTCAATCGACGGAGAATTAGCATAAGCCGTATAATTTTAACCGGAGTCTTTCTTTATTTTGTTTCTATGATGATTGTCATGGGAAACGGCTCCTCGTTTCTAGGCCGCTACTTAGGCCAGTATTATTTCCCGGTGGCTAACACCACCGGTGTAAATACAACTTGGAATTTCTTTTCTCCAGATCCAGCTCATATCATGTACGTTCACTACATCGTACATTTTGAAGATGATTATGGAAACCCAACAAAAGACCCTAAAGAGTATTTCTACCCTGAGCAAAAGGATGGATCTAACTTTGCGATGAATGTGCGTCGTCACAATTATATGATGCGCTTTATGGTGATTGATCCAACGCGTGTGGCGCAGTTTTTTGTGCCCTGGGTTTGTAAACAAAATCCTGGATCGACTAAAGTTCAATTTGCCTTAATCTTAAATCGTATTCCAAGTTTAGATAAAGTTATCACTCTTAAAGATACACCTTATAGCGATCTATTAACCACTGAAGAGTTAAATCAAAATGTTTATAGCTGCCAAAAACCAAGTTAAAAACTTTCAAAAATTGGTGAACGATTTTCTTTTTGGCGAAGGTCATTTTGAACGTCTTGGTGTATTTCGATTTTTGCTTTGTGGTGTGATGTTTTACATTGCTTGCTGGCGCCAGCTTAACGTTGATCAGTATGGCCCAAACTCGTTAATTCCCGCCGCAAATGCGTTTGATGTTTTCAGTGAATTTTATAAGCCGTACTTAAAATTATTCTTCTGGCCAGACACTTTAGCTTCGACAGTGCACTGGATTTATATTGCTTTGTTAGGCTTAGCCACAGTGGGTTTATCAAATCGGGTACTGATGATTTTAACTTGGGTGATTGCTCAGGGGTTTATTCAAAGAAATTTTTCAGTGCTTTTTGGTGCTGATGTAATTGGTACGTTGTTTTTATTTTTCTTAAGTTTTACCCGCTGTAACGAGTATTTTTCTTTGCGTGGTTTTTTTCGTAAAAAGAAAGTCGTTTACAACCCGAACTCATGGTCTGACCAGTTAAGCACGGTTTTTTTTAGATTGCTGCAATTGCAGCTTTTTACCATTTACGCCTACACAGGTTTTGAAAAATTAAAAGGTCAGACTTGGTGGGATGGAACCGCATTGTGGACAGTTTTAGTTAATCCGCAGTTTACTTCGTTTGATTTATTATTTTTAAAAAACTTTCCGGTCTTTTTTGCGGTCGGAACTTTTGTCACAATTATTTTTGAAGTTTATTTCTGGGTAATGGTTTCAATCAAACGCACGCGTTTTTTGTGGTTGTGTTTGGGAGTAATTTTTCACCTTATGATTGGTATACTTTTAGGACTTATGTCGTTCTCGCTTGTGATGATCTCGACCTATGTGTTGTTTAGCTATCGTACCAATCTGAGACAATTCATGGAAAAAGCGCTTCCAGCGCGCCTACAAAAGCTTATAAGCCTTTAGAACCCTTAAGAATTTTCAAAAAATTACCGATAAATAAAGGGTATGCTTCTTCGTTTATCGGCTTTAATTTCTATGTTTGTTTTGTACGGATGTACTGGCGCCATGAACGCCAAATCACTTCTGTCTGAAAATACACCTTGCACTGAAAACTGTTCAACAAGCACACCGGGCACAATTTCCGGTGAATTAGCAATTCTTCCGGATGAAGGCGAAATTTTTGCTTCTCCAGAAAGTTCTGATTTAGTTGAAATCACAGGAAGCTGTAAAGATCTAGGCCGTAAAGAAAACCGTATTCTAGTGCAGGTTTACGAAGGTGAAAACGATGCGGTAATGCCTATCATCGATAACTCTATCGGTGTTAACTGCCAAGAAGACATCACAACAACCTCACTTCGCGGTGGAACAACCTGTTTATTAATTTCTCAAGGTATTGGTTTAGCCGATTCAGGAAGTTCGACGTCGCAGTTTCCACAGTGTTTTAACGGCCGTTTTAGTTTTCAATTACGTATGGGCCGTATCATCCGTCGCGATTTAGTAACGAATGATAATTCAGATGATACAAATCCAAAAGTTCGTTATTTAGTGAAACTGAAATTACGCACGACAGATGGTGTAACAGCTGATTCTGGCGCAACGACAATGTATGTTAACCGCGCTTTAGCTACGCCAACTTTTTCAGTGACACCGAATAAAGATAACGATCGTTGCGAAATTAATTTTAATCCTTCAAAATTCCGCGATATTAAGTATTCGCTTTACACAACATGGACTGGCCCAAATTATGCGGCTTCTGGCACTATGACAAACACGGTATCTGGCCCTGTATATGTTGATAAATCGCCAACGTTTCCACCTTTAGGTGATGGAACTACGGTTGAAAAGTTTTATCACTTCGGTGAACCGCTGGGCGCAACGATTGGTTTAATGCCAGGTGTAACATACACATACCGCATGCAAACAACAGATGTATCTTATAAATATACTTCAAACCCGGCAATTACAGATTACGAAAATCTATTTGGTGCAGGCAAGAATGAACTTAGTCCGATGTCTGGTGATGTGTCTTGTATACTAGCTCCGGCTTATGTGCGTGATCGTACCGAGCAAAACGGGGGCCCGGGCACTCCGAATTCATGTTTTTTACAATTAGCCGGTTATAATACACGGGCTTACAGTATTGAATGGCGCGTATCAACTTCACCAAATTGGATGACAACAACTCCAAATGCGGGTTGGCTTGTAACACTTGGCGGAGACACTTATACAAACTGCCGTGAGCTTTCGACATGTGCTGTGCATGGTGATCGTGATCCAGCCGTTTTTACAGGATCTTCTTCGGCAACAACTTATATTGACGAGAATGGTGCGACTAAGTCATTTCAACCAAGGGTTCCGTATTACTTTGCGGCCCGCCATTATATTGATACAAATGGAAATAAACAATTTGATGCGGGCATTGATCAGTTAGCAGGTGATTGGTCACCGGCTACAAAAGCAACTGATTCGACTGATGACAATCATCGCTGCACATTCAACTCATTCCCGGTACAATAATAAAAAAAGGCTTACTTCAACAGTAAGCCTTTTTTCTGTTTTGATCAGCTTTCAGCTGACCTTATTCTAAAGGGAGTGCTAGCGCACTCCAGATATCCTATCTAGAACGTTTCATCAAATGCAACTTGGCCAGACACACCCATTTGGTAAGCAGATACGCGGCGCTCGAAGAAGTTTGCAAGCTCTTGCATGTCTTGTAATTCCATGAAAGAGAACGGATTTTTAGCGTTGTAGCGTTTAGGAATGTTTAACATCTCTAAACGTTGATCTGCGATGTACTCTAAGTATTGGCGCATATCAGTTACTGATAAACCTGCAATACCGTGAGTTAAAAGATCTTCAGCGAAAGTCATTTCGCACTCGATAGCATCTTCTAACATCTGAACAACCATCTCTTGCATTTGTTCATTGAATAAGTTCGGATCTTCTTTGCGAACTGTATTGATCACTTCCATCGCAAAAGCCATGTGCATGCTCTCGTCACGGAATACCCAGTTAGTTCCAGAAGCTAAACCTGCTAATAAACCTTTAGAACGTAAGAAATAAACGTAAGCAAACGCTGCGAAGAAGAATAAACCTTCGATGCAAGTTGCAAAGCAGATTAGGTTCATTACGAATTTTCTGCGGTCTTCTGTTGTTTCTAATTTTTCTAAATCGTTGATTGAATCAATCCATTTGAAAGCAAATTCAGCTTTCTTTTTAATAGATGGAATGTTTTCAACAGCAGCAAATGCTTTTGCACGCTCATCCGGATGTGGGATGTAGTTATCTAATAAAGTTAAGTAGAACTGTACGTGTAAAGCCTCTTCATAAAGCTGACGTGATAAGTATAAACGCGCTTCAGGAGAGTTAATGTGTTTGTAAAGGTTTAACACTAAGTTGTTACCAACGATAGAATCACCTGTTGCAAAGAAAGCTACTAATCTGTGGATTAAGTGCTTCTCTGAAGCTGTCATTTTCGAGTGTAAATCAACTAAGTCAGTTGAAAAATCAACTTCTTCAACTGTCCAAGTGTTTTTAATACCGTTTTTGTACATTTCGTAGAAAAGCGGGTATTTCATCGGGCGTAAGTTTAAATCAAATCCTGGATCTAAAATCATAAAGTTTCCTTTTAAAGTTTATCTTAATTTCGCGGAGCTATTGTCTCGGGCTCCTGCCCTCGACCCACTCCGCTTCGCTACGGGGCTGGCGCGATAAAATAGCCTCCTGGCTATTTTATTGACAAGCCTCACATGCCTCTGGGTTTTCTAAGCTACATGCAATCACTTCAGAATCTGAATATTCCTTTTTCGGAGCTGCTTGTGCTGCTGGAGCTGCATTCATCGCAGGAGCAGTTGAAGCATCAGCTTTAGCCGAAGAAGCTTTAGAAACTGTCGTTTTAGCGATTGAAGTCGCTGGACGAGAGCGTAAGTAGTAAGTTGTTTTAATTCCGCGTTTCCAAGCGTACATGTACATTGAAGATAATTTTCCGATCGTTGGAGATTCAGAGAATAAGTTCAATGATTGTGATTGGTCGATAAACGCACCACGATCAGCACCCATGTCAATTAACGCTTTCATCGGAACTTCCCAAACTGTGCGGTAAAGTTCTTGAACGTCAGCAGGAATTGAAGCTAGGCCTTGGATCGAACCTTCACTTAATTTGATTTCGTTACGTAATTCTTCATTCCAAAGACCACGTTGTTTTAAATCAGCTACTAAGTAACGGTTAACTTGCATGAATTCACCAGAAAGTGTTTCACGTTTAAATAAGTTAGAAACTTGTGGCTCAGTTGCTTCGTAACAACCAACGATAGATGCGATAGTTGCAGTAGGTGCAATCGCAATCATTAATGAGTTACGTAAGCCAGTTTTTTTGATTTTTGCTTTAAGAGCGTTCCAACGAGCTTCGTCAGTTGGTTTAACACCCCAAAGGTCAAATTGTAATAAACCTTGAGCCGCTTTTGTATCTGCAAACGCCGTGTGAGCACCGTGTTTCTCAGCTAATTCAGCAGAAGCTGTTAAAGCGTGGAAGTAGATCTCTTCTTGAATGCGAGCAGATAATTTTTGAGCTGCTTCAGAGTCAAATGGGTATTTTAATTGGAAGAAAGCATCTTGAAGACCCATGATACCTAAACCAACTGGACGCCATTTGTGATTTGAATCCTGAGCTGTTTGGATCGGGTAGAAGTTAATATCAACTACGCGGTCTAAGTATTTAACTGCTGTTTGAACAGTTTTAGCTAATTTTTCGAAATCAAATTGGCCATTCACGATATGGCGACCTAAGTTCACAGAACCTAAGTTACAAACCGCTGTTTCTTTGTTTGAAGTCACTTCTAAAATCTCTGTGCAAAGATTTGATAAGTGAATCACGTTTTCTGGCTTACCAGTTTGGTTGGCTTTCATGTTTGAAGCGTCTTTAAACGTCATCCAACCGTTACCAGTTTGAGCTAACGTTTTCATCATACGAGCGTATAAATCACGTGCTTTGATTTGTTTTACATATAATTTTTTAGCTTCAGCTTCTTCGAAAGCTTTTTCGAATTCTGGACCATAAGTGTCTACGAAATGAGGAACAACGCGTGGATCAAATAAAGACCACATTGCATCTGCTTCAACACGTTTCATGAATAAATCTGGAACCCAGTTAGCCATGTTTAAGTTGTGAGTACGTTTTTGTTCGTCACCTGTGTTGTCACGTAACTCTAAGAACTCTTCAACGTCAGCATGCCATGTCTCTAAGTAAACACACGCAGCCCCTTTACGTTTGCCACCTTGGTTCACAGCCGCTACAGATGAATCCATAGTTTTTAACCATGGAATAATACCGTTAGAGTGGCCGTTTGTTCCTTTGATTAATGAACCGCGAGAACGAACACGTGAGTAAGACACACCGATACCGCCAGCAAATTTAGATAACATAGCGATGTCTGCGTATTTTTGGTAAATAGCTTTTAAATCATCATCCGGAGAATCTAATAAGTAACAAGAACTCATTTGAGGGCGCATAGTTCCCGAGTTAAATAACGTCGGAGTTGACGGCATATAATCGTGAGATGAGATTAATTTGTAAAATTCGATAGCTTCAACCGGGTTAGTTGAAAGACCGCAAGCCACACGCATAAAGAAGTACTGAGGAGTTTCGAAAACTTGGCGTGAAGTCGGGTTTTTTAATAAGTAACGGTCATAAACTGTACGTAATCCGAAATATTCAAAGCGGTCAGTTTTGTAGTGTTCGATCGCCGCACATAATTCAGCTTTGTGAGCCATTACGAATTTGTATGTATCTTCTGATAATAAACCGTTGTTAAAGCCAAATGCTACAGAATCAGCGAAAGAGCCGATTTTTTGCGATTTAACTTCTTCATCAATATATGTAGATAATAAACGAGCTGCTAGGCGAGAGTATTCTGGATCTTCACCAATTAATAATGAAGCTGTTTGAATACATAAGTTATCTAATTCTTTAGTTGTAGCGCCATCGTATAATCCAGAGATAGCTTTAGTAGCTACACGTAATGGATCGATTTGTTGTAAACCTTGAGCGTTGCGGTTTACGCGCTCAACGATCTTTGTAACGTCAACCGGCTCTAAAGTGCCGTCACGTTTTTTTACTCTCATCATATGAGAGCCAGTGTTTGCACTGTGGTTTGATGTTCCTGCAGTCATTGTATTAGTTGTCGTCATGACAATACCCCTCGTTCTTAAATCTCTTTAGATCCCCATCCAAAAAGACAGTAAAAAGCACCCTTTGTTTTTCCCCCTCGGAAAAACAATGATTAAATTAGTCCAGTTCTAATGTTTCAAGAAAATTTTTGTTGACCGTCCTGATCAACTCCGCGACCCCGCTAAAATGGTTAGTACCGACATACTGTCGATCACTATATCTAGTGGTGCGAATACCAGCTCATGTCCTATAAGCTGTGTTTTGTTCTTGAATCTAGGTTTAAATATTTCGAACCGTTAATCAAACATTTTTCTTATATTTTTCAAATTATTTTCAAAGGTCTTGCTGGACTTTTGGGCATGCGCTATGCGAAAAGTGAAGCTGTATAAAACTAAACTGAAGTGGTTTTCTCTCTCGAGAAATGGTGTCAATAGTAAATTTTCGTCTTTTTTTTGAGGTTTGTGTAACGATAAAATTTAAGATTCTGAAATGATCTAAATTCGCTCAACTCGCAGTCGCATATTTTCAAATAAAACGTTGTCATTTTCGTTTTGATTGTTCAAGAGGCATCCTTGATAGGTTTTCGACTCGCGAAAACGATCAATAATGTACTGGTGAGTTCCCATTTTATCAGAAGTCCATTTTGGAGCGATCAATTCATCCCAGCGAGACGCAAAAGCAGCTAATCTATGAACCGCAATGCGTGGGTGAAGGTATGACATAAACAGTTTCACACGCTCTGTGTACTGTTCGCGTTCAATCGGCGTAAATTTTCCTTCAGCATGCCACTTTGCAAGCTCAGTGTTCGTTAGAACATGCAGGTTATGAAGTTTCACATTCGTGATTGGTAAATCGTTACAGATCAAGGCCTGCTGCTTGATTTCTTCTTCGGTTTCATTCGGAGACCCGATGATTAAATGAATTCCTAAATCCACCGCTGTAGAATTTGCGATTTTATCAATAGCTTTAAGTGAATCAGCCCCTGAATGGCCTCGCTGCATGAACTCTAAATGGTGGTCAAAAAAGCTTTGAACACCTAATTCAACAGCGACAAACGATTTTTGATAGTACTCTTGCCAAAGATTTAAAACCGCAGGCGATAAGCAATCAGGGCGGGTGCCGACAACAAATCCTTTAACAAAAGGGTATGATAAGGCGGTCTCGAAATTTTCACGTAAAGCTGAAACTTTTGTGAACGTATTTGTGTAAGCCTGAAAGTAAACTAGAAATTTTTTAGAATTATACTCTTCGCCGATTTGAACTTGGTATTTTTCAATCTGTTCGCGTAAGCCCATTTGAAAAGATTCTTCACGGGCGGCTGAACCCCAGACATCACAAAAGCTGCAGGTTTTCATACCTTTTAAACCCATACGGTTCGGGCAATCATCCACCACAGTTACAGGAATCTTGTAAACCTTCTCGCCGAAGATTCTTTTGTAGTGTTCTGCAATACTGTGATAGGGTAAGCCCCGCCAGCCTTTTTCCATAGGGGATTGTATAGTGGATCTCAAATCTTTTGTCATTGAATTAACCGCCGATGGAAGTCCTACACTACGGCTTAAAAATTCAAATGCCTTACACCCCGAAAAAATGCCAGAATCTATGCACCATTCCGGTGGCGCTGCCTCTGAAACTCTTTATATCTACACAGAGCCGTTTAAAAATACTTTACGGGCGCTGAGTGAGCTTAAACAAAATCAGCTCTCAATTGGCGTTGTGGGGCTTGGTTTGGGGTATATTGAGCTTTCGCTTTTACAAAATCTAACTCTAAATCCTGCCATTTCTGCCAACCTGACAAGTTTTGAAAAAGAAGCTGAATTGGTTGAAGCTTTTGAGGCCTGGCTTAACGGAAATACAAATTCAACCTACGATTTAATCTGCGAAAAGCTTTCTGTAGATAAAAATAAGGTTTTTGAATACTCAAAAGCCCAAACGGGGAGTCTAAGCAGCAATCCCCGCTTAGTTGATTGGAAAAAGTCAGGGGAATTAACTGCCAAAACTTCCATTTCACAGCCATTTCACTTTGTGGCCTACGATGCTTTTAGCCAGTTTACCGATGGTCCGTTATGGACCGATGAATTTTTAGATTTTTTTCTTACGAATTTATGCGCGAAAGATTGCGTATTTGCCACTTACGCTTGTACCGGAAATTTAAAACGGGCGCTTCAAAGAAATGGGTTTTTATTCATTAAACGCCCGGGATTTAGCGGAAAAAGAGATGCAACGTTAGCTTTGCGCGGAGAGTTTATTGCTCTTCGCCATCTTTTCCAAAACGTTTAATGTAATCCATAACGAGTGCTTTTGTTTCGTCATTCATATTTACGAATTTTAAACCGACATAACCATCAAGGCCTGCGTAGGTGACTTCAGCTGTCATGTTCACCGGCGAATAAAAATGCGGGCTTGTTAATTGGCCTTGAATAGTTTCACCCAGCTTTAAATCAAAATTATCTGTAATACCAATACCACCTTCGCTGATGGTAATAACGCGGCCATTGAATCTTTCGTTAGTTCCTAAGTGAGTTCCTGAAAATTGCGCCAAGATCGGAACACGCTGGTTTTCTCTGCGTGAAATACCAAGACGTTGAACGATATCTGGCATTGAATAGATTTCTTTCCATTCACGGTCTTTTTTATCAAAGATCGAAATTTTTGAAACGTCTTCTTGTTTTGCCGTAAAAGCTGTTAGTTCTTCTTTGGTCATTTCACCTTTATCAACGAAGTCATATTGAACGCGGAATTTTTCAACCATTGAAGATTTGATATCTTCAATTACGTCCGCTTTTGAAGCGCGGTTAGTTGGTTTATCAAAAATGTTTTTTGCTTGCGGTGTAAACGTTTTTTCGTCAGCCATTGACTGAGTCATTGTCGGCTGAAATTGCTGAACGTTAGTGTCGGGATTCCATTTATCAGCTCTGATCCATTCCGCATGACCGCGGGACCATAAAAAAGTAGTGTGCATCTGATCGCTAAAACCAGCCATTTGCTCTTTAACTTCTTCCGTTGAAAATGGGCCTCTGATGTAGTTATTTGAATTTACAAACCATTTAGTCATAAGCTTCCTCGTTTAAAAAATTAAGAATTTCTTTTTTCTGGTTCAAGCAGTCTTTGTGACCCATATCAATTAAACTTTTGCAAAAATCACTATCAAATAAAAGATAACTTAAAATTTCGCTAGCTTCATCAAGATCACCAAATGCGTTAATCGTCATGCGTAAAACACGCGGCACGTGATGAGCTTTTGTACGTGCTAACTCGCCGATATCCTGACTTGGAGAAATACAAATTGCCGGAAGTTTTTTTAGTGAATTCGCTTTAAAATGCATATTATCAGCCGTCGCTTCATCATACAGGGCATTAAGTCTTTGAATGCGGTGAACATCTTGCTCAACAGAATCAAGCATAACGGCATTAAGTAACGTATTTAAAATTCTAACCATCGAAGCTTCGTGAATAACTTTTGAATCTTCTTTAAGTGGAGCCCCGCCAGAGCTATTCGCTGATCTCACACCGATCACCAGTAATTTATTGGCTCCCATGCGAATCGAAGGGCTACAAGGTGTATTGTTACGAACACAACCATCACCATAAGGTTCGCCGGTAATTTGAATTGGGGGAAACAACATCGGAATCGCCGAAGAGGCTAAAATATGTTCTGACTGAAGTTGTGCGTGTACGGCTTTTCTTCTTAACTCTTTCCATTTTAAAAGCTTTTCGTTTACGCGAGACGCTGTCTGAATAAAGCTTACAGCGCTGTTACGGGAATAATTATTCGCTGTGATGATCACACTATCAAATAAACCTTTTTCAAGGTTGCTTTGAACATTTTTAAAATTACAGTTTTTCTCGATCAAATTTTTAAGTGGTTCGGTATCTAAGATCGAATTAAATTTTTTCTGTTTTCCGCCTAAAAGGGCCCCTAAACCTAAAGTGTTTAAAGAAATAATATCAGCTTTAAAAACCTGGTCTGTTTTAATTTTCGACCAGAGCTGAACTAATTCACTTACCGCTGTATGAAAATCACCGTCAGTCGAGGCAAGTTTTGCGGTATTAATGGCTCCAGCGCTCGTGCCAGATAAAATGCGAAATGGCGGTTCGATTTTTTCTTTTTTTAAGATTTCAGAGAGTCCTTGTAAAACTCCGACTTGGTAGGCACCTCTGGCACCGCCGCCAGATAAAACTAAAGCTGTGTTCTTATTCATACTTAAGATAGTGTCGCAAGTTCCTAAGCCCTTTGTCAGTAGCGCGTTTGGCTGACTAGACTTCGGGCCCGTAAAGCGGTGGTTGTCACCGATCTCAGGATGAGACAGAAAAAGCCTCAGCGTGATACAAAAACTGTCTCATTTTAAGAGAGAAATCTGGCACCTTTGTTGAACTCTAAGAAGAAATAAGAAAAAGCGAGGTTTTTATGAAAAACTTAAAATCTAACAAAATGATCTTAATCTTAGCGATGGCTGTATTAGCTTTTTCGGGTCTGTCTTGTGCTAAGAAACAATCTAAAATCCGCGGCGCCAAAACAAGTCAGCAAGTGATGAATCCTCAAATTACAAATCAATCCATTCAACAAGCCGACACACAAGATAATATCAGTTATTCATTAAATTCAGTAAGTACTCCACAAGATAACGGAAACGGCACAAATACAGTGACTTCTGAAATCTTAAGCCGCGCTGTAAACTATATTCCGATTGATACAACACACTCGTTAAATCAAGATACTTACGGTGTTTATGATGATCCAACTCAAGGCACTAAATTAGACATTCGTGCTCGTTGTATCGGCCAAGGTTGTGAAAAGTATGTGTTATTAATCACTGTCGTAAAAAATGGCTATGCTTATCATCAAATGGCGGCGATTTCTTTCGCAAGTGATGATTTTTTCTACTCTGAACAAAGAAATTACCGTGTAGCTACGATGTACAAAAACGTTGATGAAGTTTTAGCGCAACATGCTGATTTGCAACCTTCAAATTAATTGTCGAATTTAAAATAAATCTATAAGCTTGTGGAATGGCTGAACTAATCCATTCCATTTTGCATCTTGATCAAACTCTAAATCTTTGGCTTCAAATGTATGGCGCAGGTGTTTACCTTGTGCTTTTTTTAATTATCTTTGCTGAAACTGGCTTAGTGGTTATGCCGTTTTTACCGGGCGATTCTTTATTATTCGCAGCCGGTGCCTTATGCGCGATTAATCCTATCGATTTACGAATTGAATTTTTAATTCCCCTGTTAATTTGCGCCTCATTAATCGGGGATAGTGTGAACTATTACGTCGGTCTTAAGTTTGGGCGTAAAGCTTTCGAAACAAAGCATAAGTTAAGCTTTATGTTTTCACCTAAACACCTTAAAGCGACTGAGGAATTCTATAATAAAAAGGGGCTTTGGGCTGTGTCTTTAGCTCGCTTTTTTCCGATTATCAGAACTTTTGCTCCCTTTGTAGCGGGGTTGACTCGTATGCCTTATAAAACATTCGTTCAAATGTCTTTATTAGGCTCTGTGGCTTGGGTCTCTATTTTTACGACGGCAGGCTATCTTTTTGGTCAAATCCCCTTTGTTCAGAAGAACTTCACGGTATTGGTCATGGCCATCGTTGGGCTTTCATTGACACCATTTTTACTGGGTGTAATTAAGAAAACATTCGTGAAAAGTTTATAAACTAAGCATAATTTAAGGTTTTTACACTAAATTAGGGTTGAATTGACTCCAATTAATGGCACTATGTTTGCGATAAAACCTGCCTAAACGGCTAGGTTTATAAAGTTTAGCAAACAATACTTAAGGGGGAATTAAGTGAAACTAAATATCATCGCGGCATTATTATTATGCGCATCTGTAGCTACTGCAGCTTCAGAAACAACGACAACGGCATCTGCAACAACTGAAGCTCACGGTAAATCTGCTGATGCTCCAGCTCACGGTAAAAAGAAAGCTAAGAAAAAAGCTAAAAAAACTGAAGAGAAAAAAGATGGCGCTCAAGTAGCTCCAGCTACTAACACTACAGCTCAAGCAGTAGTTGCTCCAGCAGCAGCTGATGCAGCGGCGACTTCAACTGCAGTTGCTCCGGCAGCTCAAGCTCCAGCTAAAAAATGGGGTGTTACATTACTTAACGAAATCGACGCTTCTTACGATACTGGTAAAGATTTAAAAAACGGTACTCTTGAGACAATCAACTACATCGGTGCTTCTTATAAAGTTACTGGCACTGAAAAAGTTGGCTTACGTCAATACTACACATACGACTACGTACAACACCCAGGTAAAGATTTCGAATCTTCTGATATCAAGCAATCTTTTACTGTTGCTACTATCTCTACAAAAACTAAAGGTATCTTAGGTTCTGATGATATCGCTCCAATGTTCTGGTACTACATGCCAGGTCACACAGCTGAAATTAACAATTTCGGTGCAGACTTAGACGGTTTCGCTGGTATCTTACGTGCTGATGCTGAAATCGCTTGGACATTAAACCCAAAATGGTCAGTTTCTTACTACATGAACCCACGTCAAACTTTAGGTGCTAAAGAATCTTTCACTAAAGAAGATGGTAAAGAAGGTTCTTTCGAAGCAACTTCTCGTTTAAACCACTACGGTTACGTATACTACAACGTATCTGATGCTACTCAGCTTTACGCTAACATCGGTTTCGAGCACAGAATGACTACTGCTAACTTAACTTCTACAAGTGATTCTTACTTATCAGCAGCTGGTGCTTCATTCAGCTTCTTCGGTGGTAAATTAAATTTAAATCCAGAAGTTAGCATCACGACTCCATTAAAATCTGGTGGCGTAGCTGCAAAAAGCCAAAAATTATACAACAAAGAAAATATCTACTACGCTTTCGTAACAGCTATTTCTTTATAATTTGAGTATTTAGCCAGGTAAAAACCTGACAGTACTGCAATTAATGAAAAGCCGGTTGAAAAACCGGCTTTTTGCGTTTCTGATATATGTATGCGTATCAGACAAATGGGATTTTCATCTAAGCTTAAAGCTCACAAACATCTTCTTACTTTAGAAACATTAAAATTTATCTCTGAATTTATGGAGGATGGAAATGCCAGGGGCGCAGCCTTACGTATCGGTATTCCTGAAACCTATGCTGGTCGTTACGGCCAGTGGCTTAAAAAGCATAACTTTGTAAAGCAAGCTATGGAAGCTGACTTAGACGATCGTGACCGTTTAAGGCTTCGTAATGCTTTACGAGAGATCGATCGTCAAATGCAAATCTGTAAGGATATTTTAAATCTTGAAGAGATTGAGGAATAACTAGTATTCCTCGGCTCCGTTATCGACGTCATTTGTAAGAGCTTCGCCGGCCGGTAAATACGGTAATGGATCAATCGGTCCATCGGCTTTTCTGATTTCGAAATGTAAGTGAGGGCCAGAAGATCTTCCGGTATTGCCTAATGCACCAACCACATCGCCTTGTTTTACTTTTTGGCCTTCGTAAACGATAATTTTATCTAAGTGACCGTATAAAGTGGCCCAGCCATCTTTTTCAATCATAAGCATTTTGCCGTAGCCTTTAAATTCTTTACCTGTGTAGATCACCATACCGTCATGGGCTGCCATAACAGCTGTTCCACGTTGGGCTGCTAAATCAATCCCTTTATGTGGACGTTTACGTTTGCGGGTTACTTTAGGTAAAAAACCACGCGACATGCGCGCTTCAACCACCGGCCAGTCAAAGAAAGGTTTTTCTTTCATGCGTGATGGTTTGCTTTTTTTAAACGAGTTTGTGCCTTTATCAATTTCAACTTTGACGTCATCACCATTTTCTTGTGAATGATTCGTCGATGGTCTGCTTACGCAGCCTGATTCAAAAAGTAATGTTGTTAATAAAAGCGGTAAAATTAGTAAATTGGAAAATTTTTGCATAGCTCTTTCACTTCGTTGTGTATTCTTTGGTGTAAATCTGTGTTCTCTGGATTTTTTAAAACTTGAGAAATCCAATTGGCGATGACTTTCATTTCTGATTCTTTCATTCCACGAGTTGTAAGTGCCGGTGTTCCGATGCGGATACCGCTTGTTACAAACGGAGAACGAGTTTCATTTGGCACTGTATTTTTATTCACAGTAATACCTGCATTATCTAAAATGCCTTCGGCGATTTTACCGGTCACAGTGTCAGCTACTTGTGATTGTTTTAAATCAACTAAGATCAAGTGGTTGTCAGTTCCACCTGTTACAAGATTAAAACCTTGTGATTTCATTTCTTCAGCTAAAACTTTGGCGTTTTTTAAAACCTGACCAATGTAAGTTTTAAACTCTGGCTGAAGCGCTTCACCAAAAGCCACAGCTTTAGCAGCGATGATGTGTTCAAGAGGGCCACCCTGAATACCAGGAAAGATTCTTGAATTTAATGTTTTAGCTTTTTCTTCACTGTTGGTTAAAATAATACCACCACGCGGGCCACGTAATGTTTTGTGTGTCGTTGAAGTGATAAAATCAGCGTACTCTGAAGGGGATTGGTGATGGCCTGAAGCTACAAGTCCTGCAAAGTGGGCCATATCAACCATTAAATCTGCACCAACTTCATTAGCGATTTCACGAAATTTAGCAAAATCTAAATGGCGTGAATAAGCTGAATAACCAGCGATGATCATTCTTGGTTTAACTTCGCGAGCGGTTTCGCGGATTGTATCGTAATTAATTAATCCCGTTGTCGGATCAAGTTTGTAACTGGCGGCTTTAAATAATAAACCAGAAAAATTCACAGGTGATCCATGAGTCAAGTGACCACCGTGAGATAGATCCATACCTAAGATTGTATCGCCAGCCTTACAAGCGGCTAAGTACACAGCCATATTGGCTTGAGATCCAGCGTGAGGTTGAACGTTGGCAAATTTAACGTTGAAAAGTTTTTTAGCGCGCTCAATGGCAATTGATTCAACGCCATCAACGAATTGACATCCACCGTAGTAGCGTTTTCCGGGATAACCTTCAGCATATTTGTTAGTAAGAATTGAACCTTGCGCTTTCATAACTTGAGGCGAGGTGTAGTTTTCAGAAGCGATCATCTCTAAACCAAATTTCTGGCGAGTTGATTCTTGTTCGATTAAGTTAAAAACTTCTGAATCATTAAAATTAGGAAATACATTTGTGCTAGACATTGGTGGGCCTTCCGGGAGTGTTTATCTATTTAAAAGCGCTTAACTTTACGTTTAGCTGTGCGTTAACAGTATGACGGATTTTCACCGATCTTTGCAACACGCGCGGTGTGACGACCTTCGCTGAATTTCGCATCCATAAAGATTTTGATCCATTTATTAGCTTGTTCGGCTGTGCAAAATCTAGAGCCCATGCAAATGACGTTGGCATTGTTATGTTCTTTAGCAAGTTTAGCGATTTCATCCGAATAAACTAGGGCTGCGCGAATGTGTCTAAATTTATTTGCACGCATTGCCATACCTTGGCCAGAGCCGCAAACTAGAATTCCTAAAGTGTCTTTGTCGTCAGGTTTGATTTTTTCACAAACTTTATTGGCAAAATCAGGAAAATCCACTGAGTCTGTTGTAAATGGGCCAAAGTCTTCAACAACGAAGCCTTGAGCTTTTAAATTCGTAACAATAGAAGCTTTTAAGTCGACCGCTGCGTGGTCACCCGCAATTAATATTTTCATACGTTAATCGTATGTTATTTTTCGAATTTTGAGAAAACTAAACAGCTGTTTGTCCCACCGAATCCAAAAGAATTATTCATCACGTGATTGATTTGACCAGAACGGGCCTTGTTAGGAACGTAATCAAGGTCACAATCAGGGCTGACATTCTCTAGATTGATCGTTGGAGCCACTGTTTGAGAAACAATAGACTGAATGCAAAGTGCTGATTCTAACGCGCCTGCAGCCCCTAATAAGTGGCCTGTCATAGATTTCGTTGAAGAAACCCAAACTTTTTTAGCATGCTCGCCAAGAACAGTTTTTACAGCATTTGATTCAATAGGATCACCCATCGGCGTCGAAGTTCCGTGAGCGTTAATATAATTAATCTTATCTTTTGCAACACCGGCGTCATTTAAAGCGTTGTTCATCGCTAACACAAAGCCAGCCCCATTAGGATCCGGTGACGTGATATGGTAAGCATCAGAACTTGCGCCGTAGCCAGTAATTTCACAAAGAATATTTGCGTTACGTTTCATCGCTGATTCTAAAGATTCAACAACGAAAATCGCACAGCCTTCACCAAGAACAAAACCATCACGGTCTTTATCCCAAGGGCGGCTTGCTTTTGTTGGATCATCATTGCGAGTTGATAGCGCACGCATATTACCAAAGCCAGCGATTGCTAACGGACAAACTGTAGATTCAGTTCCACCGGCAACCATAGCATCAGCCATTCCAAAACGAATGTAATTGTAAGCTTCGCCTAATGAATGCACTCCAGAAGCGCAAGCAGAAGCTAAGCTGTAGCTTGGACCTTTTAAGTTGTGATTCATAGTTACCCAGCCAGCCGCTAAATTTGTAATGGCTGCAGGGATGAAGAATGGAGACACGCGCGAAGGACCGCGCTCCATAACTTTTGCATGTTGCTCTTCGATAACAGGAAGACCACCCATACCAGATCCGATGATGGCGCCAACTCGTGGAGCCATTTCATCAGAAACAACTAATCCAGATTGATCAAACGCCATTTTTGCACAAGCAATCGCGTACTGGATAAAAGTATCCATCTTCTTTTGCTCTTTTTTATCAACGTATGTATCTGGATTAAAGTTTTTTACTTCACCAGCAAAACGAACATCAAACTTACTAGCATCAAACTTTGTGATGTTAGCAATACCTGAAACGCCGTTAATAGCATTGTTCCAAGTGTCAGTTAGTGAATTACCAAGCGGGGAGACAACTCCCATGCCCGTTACTACTACTCTTTGTTGTCCGCCTTTGCGGGTAAAAGAAATAGACATATTAAGACTAAGCTTTGCCTTTAGAAACTAGGTAGCTTTGAACGTCGTTAACTGTTTTTAATTTTTCAGCGTCTTCGTCTGGAATTTCGATGTCGAATTCTTCTTCCATAGCCATAACTAATTCAACGATATCTAAGCTGTCAGCGCCTAAGTCTTCAATGAATTTTGATTCTAATTTTACTTTCTCTGGATCAACGCCTAATTGGTCAACGATGATATCTTTTACTTTAGCTTGTACTGACATGTGGTTCTCCTTAGTAGTTCTTTTTCAGTATTCTTTTTTATATGTTTTAAATTACATTAAATTTAAAATTAAATCTAAATTCTAGTTTAAATAAAGTCCACCATTTACATGAATGGTTTGACCTGTGATGTATGAAGAAGCATCGCTTAATAAGAAAGCAACTGTTTGTGCCACTTCATGAGCCTCACCAGCTCTGCCTAATGGAATTTTCTCAGAGAAAAACTTAAGCTGATCTTCTCCTAAAGCATCTGTCATATCTGATTTGATATAACCTGGTGCTACAGCATTAAAACGCACATTTCTTGATCCTAATTCAAGAGCCAGTGAGCGAGTAAAGCCTTCGATACCAGCTTTAGACGCTGCGTAGTTAGCTTGACCGGCGTTACCGCTAGAACCAATCACAGAAGAGATATTTACAACTGATGCGTTTTTTGTTCTTAACAAGTTTTTTGCAAACGCCTTACTGACATAATATGGACCGTAAAGATTCGCTTTTAAAACAGCATCAAAGTCTTCATCTTTCATGCGAAGGATTAATTGATCTTTAGTGATACCCGCGTTGTTAACAACACCGTGAACTTCGCCAAAAGTTTCGATCACTCTTGCGCAAACTGAATCAACTTCTTCTTTTGAAGTTACGTTCATTTTAAAAGTTAAATGTCCAGAACCTGGCAATGACGCCAAAACCGCTTGGGCTTGGGCTTCAGCGCTTGAATAAGTAAACGCAACACGCGCACCTAATTCAGCACATTTTTTTGCGATACCAGCTCCGATACCACGGCTTCCGCCAGTGATAAAAATATTTTTACCTTTTAAATCCACTTGTGACTCCTGATGTATAACCTGACCGAACTAGAGCTATTGCTCAAGGACTTTTTTAGGTTACTTTTGCGCTGCTTCAATAAGCTTTAAATCGTCTAAATTTTGTGTAGAAAACACTTCGAATTCAGCGTCAATTTTCTTTAATAAGCCTTTTAAAACAGTTCCGTGACCGCACTCGATAAAACGCTTATGACCAGCTTGCTTCATAGCCAGCATGCTTTGTGTCCATTTTACTGAGCCAGAAACTTGTTTGATTAAATTTTCTTTTAACACTGCAGCATCTGTTTCTGCTTTAGCATGAAAATTTTGAAAAATAGGAAGTGAAGAATTTTTGAATTCAATACCGTTTAAAAAGGCACGCATTTTTTCTTCAGCTGGTTTCATTAAATCACAGTGAAACGGAGCTGATACAGCGAGTGGAATTAACTTCGCACGACGTGGTTCTGGCAATCCGTTTTGGGTAAAGATCTCTGATTTAAAATTGTCTTTTAACCAGTTTAAAGCTTTTAAGCTTCCGCTGATAACGATCTGTCCGTCGCAGTTAAAGTTTGCAGGATTAACAGGTTTAAAACCAGATTGCTCTTCAGTCCATTTACATAAAAACATCGCTTGTGCTTCATCTAAACCTAATGTCGCGGTCATACCACCTTCGCCAACAGGAACGGCTGATTGCATGTATTGCCCACGAGAGCGTACCGCGCGAACCGCATCAGCGAATTTAAATACGCCGCCTTCAACAAATGACGAGTATTCGCCAATTGAATGCCCCGCCGTTGCCGTCGGTTTAATTCCAAATGTTGTATTTAAAACGCGAGCTGTAGCCACTGATGTTGTAAGTAAAGCGGGTTGCGTATTTTCAGTTAAAGCAAGTTCTTGCTCAGATCCAGAAAAGCATAATTTTTTAAGATC
>CBINGM010000027.1:0-26926 GCA_966250225.1 uncultured Pseudobdellovibrio sp.
AAACAACGTCATTGGTAAAAATAGTTTGATAATTAAATTCATAAAACATTCCTTTCATTGGCGTACTGAAGAGTGCAATAGTTGTTCCACTAATACCGGTACTGTGACATAATTGCGTACAATTATGGCTTCATTTGAGTTAAAATCTTATTTACAAAGAATTAATTATTCCGGTGATATATCTCCGACATTCAAAACGCTGAATGCAATTACTCAGGCGCATACGCAATCAATTCCTTTTGAAAATTTAGATGTTATTTTAAATAAGCCTATTCTTCTTTCTGACGAGGCTATTTTTGATAAACTTGTAACTAGAAAACGTGGTGGCTATTGCTTCGAGCAGAACTCTTTAGTGTTACAAGTTTTGCTACATCTAGGATTTGTGGCCAAACCATTAAGTGCCCGGGTTAGACTTCGTTTTACGAATCGCCAAGACGTAGCACCAAGAACTCATCTTTTTGTGCGCGTCGAAATTGACGGGCAATCTTATTTAACCGATGTGGGTATGGGCGCAGCTTCTTTGACCGGGGCTTTAAAATTAATTCCTGATATTGAACAAGAAACTCCGCATGAATTAAGACGTATCGTTAAAGAAGGAAATATCTGGTATCACCAAATTCGTTACGGCGAAGTTTGGCAAGATGCTTGTGAATTTACTTTAGAAGAAATGCCTTTATTAGACCGTGAAATCGCTAACTGGTACACGAGCACTCATCCGCAGTCTCATTTTAAAGGCAGCATTATGGTGGCTAAAGCATTAGAAAATGGCCAAAGACTGACTTTACAGAACTTCGATCTAACAAAGCGTGAACGAAACGGTGAATCGCAAAAGAAACAACTGCAAAGCAATAAAGAGTTAATTGATGTTTTAACAAATGAGTTTGGGCTAGCACTATCTGATAGCGAGCGTGAAAGTTTAAGTGTCTATCGTTAAAAATCCCTTAGTTAGAACTTTTTTATTCACTTTAGGGTTTATCTCTTTAGTTCTAGGAATTATCGGCGCATTTCTTCCGGTATTGCCGACGACGCCATTTTTATTGTTGTCGGCGTGGTGCTTTTTAAAAAGTTCACCAAAGGCGCATCAATGGCTATACAATCAGCCAGGTTTAGGAAAATCACTGCGTGATTGGGAAAGAGATAAATCCATCGCCAAATCTACGAAAGTCGTCGCTATTTCAATGATAATACTTTCTTTGGCCGTTTTATGGATGAAGCCTCTGATGTTATGGCTTCAGATTTCTGTGACTGTGCTACTTACCGTTGTATCTACTTTTATCGTAACTAGAAAAAGTAGTGGGGGGCATTAATGACGGCCATATCTGTTATATTGCGAGTTCTTTTATTTTTTGTTTTCGCGTTAGTTGTTTTGATCTACCTATTTCAGTCAAAGCTCTTGTTCCACCCAACTAAATTAACGAATGATTTTATTTTTAAATTTGCAGTGCCTTTCGAAGAAAGATTTATTTCTTACGGCAATGAAAAAGTGCATGGTTTATTATTTAAAGCCGAAAAGCCAAAAGCTCGTATAATTTACTTTCATGGTAATGGTGGAGCAGTA
Source organism: uncultured Pseudobdellovibrio sp. (assembly GCA_966250225.1). Lineage (GTDB taxonomy): Bacteria > Bdellovibrionota > Bdellovibrionia > Bdellovibrionales > Bdellovibrionaceae > Pseudobdellovibrio. The sequence goes on from CBINGM010000027.1 coordinate 1,559, forward strand.
GATTCTTGGGGTGATGTAGGCGTTGAATTAAGCCAAAAATTCAATAGCGATATTTTAGTTATGGATTATCCTGGGTATGGTAAATCGACTGCGGGGTTACCGAAAACCGAAAAAGAGATGTATCAAAGCGCAGATGCGGCATTTTCCGATTTTATCGCTGTGACTGATAAATCTCTTCCGATCATTGTTTATGGTCGTAGTCTTGGGTCAGCGGTAGCTTCATATCTTGCTTCTAAGAATACGGTTCAGGCTTTAATCTTAGAGACGCCGTACACAAGTATAAAAGATATGGCGGCACAAGTGTTTCCACTAGTTCCATCTTTTTTAGTTCGTTACGATTTGGATAATGCGAAGAATATTAAAGAATTAAATATTCCGATTCTGATCATTCACGGAACACAAGATTCGGTTGTGCCTTTTGTGCAAGGTCAGCAATTAGCGACGCAAAACCCGAAAGCCACTTTTGTAACTGTGCAAGGCGGGCAACACAACGATTTATCTGGGCACCAAGTGTATTGGAGTAGCGTAGAAAAATTTATTCAAGCATTATAAAATAAAAAATGCCCGGTATTAACCGAGCATTTATAAATACCTATTCCGAAGTATCGAGAACCTTCTATTGAGGGGGTGCAGTCCCGGGAAGATTCTTTAATTCTAATCTAACGTTATGGCTTCGGATAATTTTCATACGTCCCTCCATTAGTATTATCTGCAAGAGTTTCGAACCTCTTAACACCAGCCTTCATTTCATTGAAGCTCCCAGCGGCAGATACTAACTTTATCGGAGAGATTTTTAAGAGCTTAATTGGCCAAATTGAGATTTCAGTTTATTCTCAGCTTGAGACTTGTTAAGTTATTGAAAAGTTTCGCCGTTTCTTAAGACAAAAATAAATATTTTTTTCTAAGTTGATTTTTTATTTTGTTTAGAGCGGAAATATTAACGGAGAGTAGTTATGGCATGGCAACAAGCTGAAAAAGAAAATTGGTATAAGCAACAAGACATTAAACGCTCTTATCAAGACCAAGTTGTAAGTAAAATTCAAGGCTTGAAGTCAGACTTTGAAGTTATTCAGTACGGAGCCCTGTCATTAAACCCCGAGCGCTATCCTCTTTTTCTTGTGCGTTCTAAAAATTTCGATGCAGCTAAAAAAAACGTGCTTATCACAGGCGGGGTACATGGCTACGAAACCAGTGGTGTGCATGGAGCTTTAGGTTTTTTAAAAACTGAAGCGAAAGCCTACGAAAATACTTTCAATTTTGTCTGTGCACCGTGTATTAGCCCATGGGCTTACGAGACAATCAACCGTTGGAATCCCAAAGCTGTTGATCCAAATCGTTCATTTCGTGAAAATAGCCCTGCTGAAGAGTGCGAACTTTTCTTAAAAGCAACCGCTGGATTAAATCCATTTGTACATATTGATTTACATGAAACAACTGACACCGATAACACGATTTTTAGACCTGCTTTAGAGCAGCGTGATGGTATTACGATTCCTTTTTCACCAATTCCTGATGGATTTTATTTAGTGGGTGATACAAACAACCCACAACCTGAATTTCAAAAAGCGATGATCGACGCTGTTCGCAAAGTAACCCACATCGCTTTACCTGATGATAAGGGTCAGTTACTAGGGGATAAAGTTGAACAAGAGGGTGTGATTAATTATCCGGTCAAAAAATTATTTTTATGTGCCGGAGCATTCAATCCGCAGTACTGCACAACAACAGAAGTTTACCCTGATAGCCCAAAAGCCAGCGATGAAATTTGCATCGAAGCCCAAATTGCAGCGATTAAAGGTGGATTAGATTTCGTTCGTAATAAATAGTCAGGAAAAAACGCGATGGAACACAAAATTTATAAAATGAGTTTTGCCAGCATTTATCCTATGTATGTGCAAAAGGCCGAACGTAAAAGCCGCACCAAAGAAGAAGTTGATCAAATTATTTTCTGGCTTACGGGCTATAATAAAACCACGTTGAAGAAACAATTAGAAAAAGAAGTGGATGTTAAAACTTTCTTTGAAAAGGCCCCAAAAATAAATCCCAAGGCTTCACTAATAACAGGTGTGGTTTGCGGAGTTCGTGTCGAAGATATCAAAGAGCCATTGATGCGAAAGATTCGCTATTTAGATAAATTGATCGACGAATTAGCTAAAGGAAAAAAACTCGAAGTTATTCTTGATCGAAAATCGCAAAAAAAATCGCGTTAGCTAACTCATTAGTAATTATTGTTCCCGTGAAAAAGCCGCTGTAATAAACGCCTTATGTTTTTTATACAGTTCGTACATATCCCAATACTGTTTTAATTTACGGTCTTTCATAACCTCAACCTGCTCGGCCTGAGCTTCTTGCCATAAGAACTTAAGCTCGGCTTCCATGCTTTGTACTCTTACTGTAGCGTTTTGATTGTTTTCCATAACTTAGTTCTCCTTGGCTCGGTAAATTTGAGTTACGAGAAGTAGTATTGCAGGCATGGTGCCAAGGCTAAGTATTTGAAATTCCAGAAATCATCGCTGCTGGTTTTTAAGCTGTGCTAAATTTCCAGCAGTAAATGTTGTATTAATTTGAAACACTGCCCGAATTTCAGCATAATGATTCGTATGAATACAGCGGTAACTCAATTTATTAAAAAATTAAAAAACTGGCCCGACGAAGTTTCTGAACTTCGTAAAATCTTACTTACGACTAAACTCGAAGAAGACATGAAGTGGGGTTACCCATGCTACACGCATAATGAAAGTAACATTGTGATTATTCAGCCGTTTAAAGCTTATCTTGGGTTAATGTTTTTTAAAGGCACGTTACTTAAAGATCCAAAAAAAGTTTTAGTGAGTAATGGTCCTAATTCTCAGTACACAAAAAGAATTGAATTTAATTCAGTGGTTGAAATTAAAAAGCTGGCTTCAACAATTAAAGCTTACGTTAAAGAAGCAGTAGCGGTTGAAGACTCAGGTCAAAAAATTGAAGTTAAAAAGAAAGAGATTGCAGTTCCTGCAGAACTTAAAAAGATATTCGCGGCAAATCCAAAATTAAAAAAGGCTTTCAGTTCTTTAACGCCAGGTCGTCAGCGCGCGTATTTGTTTTTCATTACGGGTGCAAAACAATCAGCAACCCGCATTAGCCGCATTGAAAAATGTGCTCCAAAGATTTTACAAGGCAAAGGTTTGCACGATTAGTTCATAGTCGAACATCATTTCCCCTCCTTTCGTCTGGTCTAGGCGGAAGCGAGTGTTGACGGCTTTTCTCTCTCTGAAAGAAAATGAGTTTTAAACAAATACTCATTTTCCTTCAGAGAGGCCGCGCCAAATGTTTCAAAAAAAATTCATAAAGATAGTCAGTGTTTTCACTCTGCTTTTTTCATCTATGGCTTTTGCTGTAGATAAAGTAGAAGCTCCCGCACTTGCGAACGAACAGTTTGAAGTTACAAAGACTACAAAAATGTCACAGATTCGTGCGCTACCTGATAACAAACTTGTGCGAATGAAAAATGGCCGAGTTATTCCTGCAAAAAATTTAAAAGCTTTTGCAGACATGCTTAAAAATTTAAACACAAAAAGTGCGCCGGTTCGTGCAAGTGAAAAATTTTCTACTGCGCAGGGGGCCGCTCAAATTCAGCTTACAAAAGGAAGTAATCTACACCTTTTACAAGGCAGAAATAACTCTGAAGTTATTCAACTTCCAAGTGGCCGAAAATTAACAGTCGGTGATTTTAAAAAGTTGGATCAAGTAGCTGTAGCCATGACCGGAAAAAGCATTACGTCTCGCCAAGCCGCTTTACCGAAAGGTTCTGGAACTCCAATAAAAATTAAATCTAAAAAAGATTTTGAAACTTTTGCTGATAAGCCTGATTCGACAATATTAGAAAGCCCGTCTGGCAAAAAAATTACATTAGGTGAACTACGCGCTTACGCGAAGAAAAATAATAAACCATTGGGAGTTCGCTAATGAAAAACTTATTTAAAAAAATTATTTCATACAGCATAGCGCTCGTAGTTTTTGTTCAGTTTTCTTTTATGGCTCCGCAAAGAGCGCAAGCCAGCAGTATGGATACTGTTATCAGTGTCTTAGGTATGATTGAAGTAGCCGTGCCGAATTGGCCATTGGATTTAAAACCAACAGAGATTTATGCATTAATCAAAATTATTGGAACCTGTAAAAATCCAGGAAACGATGATGCTTTAATGGAATGTGTAAATGGTGCGACGGCTGACCCAATCATTGGACCAATGCTTGAAACCAGTGCCGGAATAGATAACATTAAATTAGGCTTAGCGATATATCTTGATATTAAAAACAGCGATTACGTTAAACTTATTATAGACGGCGGAGAACCGATCGGTTGTGCCGCTGCTGCGATCTTTACAGGATTTGATGTTTGTGGAGCTTTAAAAGAATTATTAGCTATAGCTGAAGCGGTTGGCGATGCTGCCGAATATGCTTTTAGTTGGTTAGATGACGTCGATACGTTTTTATTCGGTCAGCTGCCACACATGAATCAAGAACAATATTTTGATCAGAGATGGAAGCCATACATCCGCAGTTATGCAGCTCTTTTATATAAAGGACCTGTCGCCGAATCAACAGGTCTTCAACCTTATCTTTCGCCGTATGCTTACTACAACTGCGGAAGCTATTTATCTTGCGGATTAGAAAATAGAAGCCTTAGTAAAATTCAAGAAGATTGCAAAAGTTATTACGAAGGTTTTAATGATGGTAATGGCGGTAGTATTTGTGCAAACAATAAAGCTACGTTCATTAACCAAGCTAACGCTTTAGTTCAGGCTGCAAATCTAACTATGCAAGTAGCTCCTGTTTTACAAGGTATTTTAGACGGGCAAACAAAAATCTGGAATGATAAATTAACTGAATTTAAAGAAAGTCTTAAAACAACATTTCCTGAATATAAAAACGATGTTTTAGATCAATCAAAATACGATAAGTATTACTGGGATAAGTACGCGAACTTTACAAAAAGCGTAGAAAAGAAAGTCGGAAAAATCACAGCGGGAACTTACTGTGCTGACCAAAAAACAGGTAGTTATGAATGTATTGATATCGAAAAAGGTGACGGCACATGCTGTGGCACAATCGCTGCCAAAACATATGCAAACCTTTATGACAGTAACTTTAAAAAAAGCCCGCTCGATGCGGCTAACCAAGCTGTGGGCGATGCCCAAGAGGTATTACAAAATTACTTCAAATGGTTAAAAACAGATATCGAACATTTTTGGCAAATGAAACGTGAATCAGAAAATTCATGGAAAAAACAGAACTTCGTAATTGAAGCCAAAAATAAACTTTATGCGCTGAAAGCCATTTGCAAATCTTTAACTAACTATAAAGATCATGCTAAAAACATGAAATTTTTAAATGCGTGTTACAACTCTGAACCACTTGAAAGCTGTTCAAGTAAAATCGATAGCATTTCTAATCAGCAGGTTGCAACTGGCGATACAAAAGCTACGAATGATTTTATTGAATCAAATAAGCCAGCCATTGATGCTTGTCTAAAAGCTTCTGAAACGGTGACCAAAGAATGGCAACGTATGGACAACCTGTATTATCCATTTATTGATGGTTGGTATCAGTACTATCAAGATAACTTTAAAGGAAACTACAAAAACAAAAATAAGGGCGAAAAAGTCGGCTCTATTCCAAAAGAAAAAATGGCTGATTCATTAGAGATTGAATACACAAACTGCGCAGCTTTCCACATGGAAGACGTCATCCAAAAAGCCATCGATGGATCAAACGGAAAAATTGCGATCTTTGTTGGTAAACCAATTGGTAATCTTGCTAAAGAAACTGCAAAAGCTGTCGCAAGAACCGGAGCAAAAAATAGCTTTAAAAAATGGGCTGGAATGGCAGAGTCACAACCGCCAACGATTGCCGAAGGCTTTTGTAAAGATAAAGGCCTTGCTGTTGTAACTCATGATTACAGCGTAAAAAATAATTACGATACTGATGGGCGTGATCTTGGTATGAAAGAAGAAGCAAAAAAAGCACTTAGCGCTTCAAATTGCTCAATTCAGAACGATGAATTTCATTTACTTTGCGATAGCAAAGAGAAGTACGACAAGTGCGTAAAAGCTTTAGGTGGCGACATCAGACCATCAAAAGTTAAATGCGTTTCTGATCCAGGTAACGCAAGCTTAGTGCTTAGCCCGTGCTGTGAGGCGACTTATCAAAGTGCTGCGGCTCCAGAAGTTAAAAAGGATTACAATACCGATGTGAAAGAATTAATGAGCGGTGCAAAAGGAGCAATGACAGCCGCTGCAACAGCAGCAGCTCAAGCTGCAGCCAATAACCAAACATTTAAAGTGACAGCAACAGCTGGAATGGGTGGAAGTATTACTCCAATGGGTGTGCAAACTGTGAATAGCGGTAAAACAATGACATTTACAATTACAGCTAACTCTGGTTTTAAAATCAAATCAGTCACTGGTTGTGGTGCTAAAATGAAAATGGGCAATTTATACGAAACCGAAGCGATCACGGCTGATTGCAGTTTAGCTGTAGCTTTTGAAAAAACTTTAGCTATTCAAGGTCGTCCGATGATGAATACGGTGCCAACAGTTCCGTCTGGCGGTATTGCACCAGGGGCTATTACTCCGCACACGACGACACCACCGGCAAGTTCACCGGTTCGCATGATGCCGGTACAACCAGGATTAATTAAAAAACGTAAATGATGAAAAGACTTGTTACTTTATTTTTATTGATGGGGTTTCAGAAAGTTTATGCTGAAACCTCAACCGAAATTATGACCAATGATCAAGTTTCGCAGTCATGGCATAAAGATAATCCCAATGCTCCTGTTCCACGTGTTGTAGCTAGTGAAGATGGCACAACAAAAGTTCAATGGACAGGAAGCGTTGTTGGTGATGTGTACACTAATTCTGTAACAAGTGCTAACGGTTCAACGAACACAAGCTTACGTGATGGAACCTTTCATAAAGTTGTTGTAACCAGTGATGTTCGTCGCACGCGTGAAGATGGCAGCGTTGATTATTTTCAAATTGGTTTAACTGAAACTGATGATAAAGCTGTTCTTTCGCAAAAATCTTATCAGATAAATACATTGCAGCTTGGCCATAGCGAAGATTTATATTCTGTAGCTGCTGGCGACATTACACCTAATTTTTCAAGCTTAAGTTCTTCATTAGGAGCTCGTGGAATCATGGGCCAGCGAAAAATCAGTCAAACATCGAACATTACAGGGTATGTCGGAACAGTCAGTGAAAGCTGGGAATCTTTAACGGGATCAGTACCACGTAATCAATTTTTGCGTGATACTTACGGTCTTAAAATTGAAAAAGATATTTCTGAGCAAATGAAAATTTACGGCACTGGCCAAAAAGGCCAAGATCGTAAAGGGTCTGTGACTAATTCTTCAGTTTCAACCTACGCCTTAGCCACGCAGTTAAGTTCTATAACCGGTGGATTGCAATATCAAAAAGAACAGATGCAAATTAATACTGAAGTTGCTGCGGGCCAAAGTGAAATAGACACTCAAGAAGAAAACGCAGGTCATGCTTATATCTTTGATCTTAATTGGGCTGATGAAAAACTAAGTGCGCATGCTGGTTATCACATGCTTGAAGCTGATTTTGCTACGTTATCTGGAATGGCCGTGCCTGGTATTACAGAAAACTATGTAGGTGGTGATTACGTAGTAAAACCTTGGCTTACTCTGGGAGCTGATTTTCGTACAACAAAATCAAAGACGCTTCAGTCTGTTCAGCCAGAAACAAAAAATGATTCGACAACACTTAGAGCAGTATCAAATTTAGATTCAACAGAATGGAATCTGTCTTTGCAAAATTCTGAATCGGTGACAAGGGTGTTAACGAACAGAAATCGTGTTGATGAATCATCAGCTACCTTAAACTATACATCTCAAAAATGGAGCGCAGGTTTAGGTTATAGTCTGGGCGAATATCGCAATAGTGATAACGCTGCAGCTGATTCAGATACTAAAAACTGGCAGATAAATCTTGGTAATAATATCAGCAGTAACGGTGCTGATGCCAGTCTTCCGCTGGTTTGGTCAATTGATACGATGTTAGGTGTAACTTTACAAAACCAATCGTTAGTGACTGGCGGAGATCTTAAAAATGAAATGTATAGTCTTACATTATCTGGTCAACGATCACAGTGGGGAAAACTGAATGTGACTTTAACCTCTGGGGTATTGAAGCAGCCAGCGGGAGAAGACTTAAAAACCAATGGTTTACAGTTTGAAGCTTCGCATGACTTTGCTAATACAAGTACGGCGAAAGTTTATTTGCAAAACACGAGAAGAAATATAAATAACGCCTTACTTGAATCGACAGAGCAAGTTCTGGGCGCACAATACAATTATAATTTTTAATATATGAAATATTTAAAACACATTATTTTATTACTTTCGTTAATGCTGGCTTTACCAGCTTTTGCTAAAGATTCTGATGCTTTTCAGGCTTTACAGAAAATGACGGCCGATTTTTCAAACGGCAAAGTTTCAGACGCTGAAAAAGTAATTGATCTCGCGATGATCGGAAGACAAGAAATAGTTGAAGCTATGAATTCTTCGTTAGCGAAGCAAAAGCAAATTCGCATTTCATTTAGTGACACAACAACGAACAATGTCGGAAAAGAAGTTGTCGTCATCAAAACATCTTGGGAAAAGCGCTCTTTGTCAGTGCCCGCGATGACAGCTGTTGAACAAAAAGGACAATCTTTGTTTTTCATGCAAAAAATTAAAAAGAATTGGAAATTAGTTGGCCAAAGCGGTGATAACTTATTTGCGCCATAAAGGATGAAAATGAAATTCGTACTATTGATTTGTTTATTTATTGTAAATACAGCTAATGCCAAAGATAAAACTTCGGCGGCCAAAGTAGGTGATGCCGAAGGTGGACGTGCGGCTAACCAAGCTTTAAATGAAATGTTAAGAGCTTATGAAGCTGGTGATACAGCAAAGTTAAAAACGCATCTTGATTCGAGCATGATCGGCTATCAAAAATTACTGGATGGTATCAGCTTAGAAGCCAATAACTGCAAACAAATGCGCCTTAATCTTTTAAACACAAAAACTCAGGTCGGACCTGACTTAGCAGTGATTCAAAGTTCTTGGGAAAAACGCTGCTTACAAGTACCAGGTTTAAAACCAGTTTTAGAAACTGGGCAGAGTAGTTTTCTTATGCATAAAAATACAAATGGCTGGAAGATGACTGGTATTTCAGGTTCTAATCCATTAACGCCAGTAAATTTACCAGCGACATTAAAAGCTTCGACAAGCACAAGCTGTAGCAGTTTAAGTTTTATTTCTACACCGATCACCGAACCTTTCACAATTACTGTGACTGATCCCTATCAATCAAAAGCCACAAACGTCAGAGTAAAAGTGAGTTCAGGAAATGATTCAGAAAATATCACGCTAAATGCTTTAGCCGGGCAGCCTGGAGTATTTCAAACAACAACATTATTGATTGGAACTGGCACAGGTACTTCAGGTAATGGGGCTGTTGAAGTTGTGCTTTCAAGTGGAACATGTGCAAGCGTGCGTGTAGCGTATGTAAGTAATTCGGCCATGACAGGTGTTCAGACATTACAGTCGACAGTGTTATTTCCGTAAGTCTGATTTCTTCTGTCGAGGATAGCGATATGTTAAAACACATTCAAAGTATTTTAAGTACCCACCAGTCCAAAGCTAATGATGCAGCCACTTGGAATATCGTTAAAAGTGAAGTGAGTGAGTACTTAAACACTTTATGGAAACAAGGAGCCATTATCGGCAAAACTTCTTCAGATGCATTCAGTGTTGAAATTGGTTTAGGCTCGACGATGACGGCTGAAGATATGCTAGATGGGTCATTGAGACTGGTCGTTAAAGTGGCTCTTCAGCGGCCGGGTGAATTTACGGAGTTCACTTTTCAACAGCAGCAGCAAATCAGATAGCAAATCAAATTTCAAAAAATTCTAAAATTTCAGTTTTACGCTCCATTGTATCGTTATAGCCGGTTTGAATGAGCGAACTTAAATAGTTTGGTTCAAAGGCCAAGTAACTTAAAAGATCTGCGCCTTTGTTTTCTGATACACCAATACCGCGAAGCAAATACGAAAATGTCGTGGGCATTCGCGAAAGCTCACCAGCAGGAGCTCGTGCTAATTCATTTCGGGGCGCTAAACTTAAAATAGGAACTTCTCTAAGGCCATCGGGCTGACTGGCTCTAGCTTCAGCAGTCATGGCGGCAATGCCGCGATTGATTCTGGCTATCCGTTCAAGATCACCATCTAAAGAATCTAAGAAAAGTCCGCTTAAAATTGTTCCTACAATTTCTCCAAGTGTAATGCCGTCATTTGTTGTTCGGGGTGGTTGTTCAATCATGCTGGGTCTGCGGTTACCAATAACCAGTAATTTTTCTGCTCCCAAGTGAATCGCAGAACTTAAAGGGCTGTTTAAACGGATCACGCCATCACCAAAATAAGATCCACCAAGACGAACTGGCGGAAAAAAAATAGGTATCGCCGAAGAAGCTAAGACGTGTTCGGCCGAAATCACTGTGCGCAAACTTTTTCGATTCAGTTTGCTCCAATCTTGAATATCCGCATGGCCATTGTAAAAAGCGACCGATTGGCCTGTGCGGTAGTCAGTGGCATTCACTGAAATCGCATGAAAAAGATCATTTTGAATATTTTCATTCAGCGCTTGAAAATTAATTTTGTTTTTAATGAGCTCAGCTAAAGGAGCCGTGTCGAGTAAGTAGGTGATTTGATTTTTTCCGCTTTTTAGACCACCTGATCCGCGATCGAAAATCCAGCGGTATGCGATTCTTCCCAGTGAAACCGGGCCTACTTTAAAAATATGATCGGCAGTTAACGAAGACCAGGTATCGACCATGTTCTTTGTAACAGAGTCAAAATTTTCACTTTGACTGGCTAACCAGACACCATTTAAGGCTCCTGCAGAAAATCCAGAAATAATAGCAAACGGATTTTTTTCAAAACCCGTAATTTCTGAGATCGCTCGCAACACGCCAACTTGATACGCAGCACGTGCTCCGCCACCAGTAAGTACCAATGCCAGTTTTTTCTTATTCGTAAGGCCCACATTTTATGTGAAGCAACAGACGTACCAGCATGCACCAAGTCAGTAATTATTTAGATGTGCCTTCGTGATGCTTACGAAACATTTCGTTTCGTAGCGACAAGCCTTGACCCATTTGTTCAGATAATTCTTTCCACAGGGCGATCTGTTCGCTATTTAAGTGCTGTTGCAAAGTAGCATGAAATAATTCAAGCCAGCGTTTAAGAAGTTCTTCGTTAAATCCAGCAAAATAATGTTTCGGCACCGGGTTGTAATCGCTAAACATATAGGGTTTACCACCTAAGCGAATCCACCAGAAATGACTAAGCCTGCGAATATGTTCAGGCCAGTCATGCACTGATTGAAACGGAACCGATAAAGCCGGATCGCGCTGAACACGACCATAAAAATCATCAACGACTGTTGTAATGTCTTTCAGAGTAAAAGTGATGCCGTTAGGTTTAACGACGCTATCTTCGTTCATGAAATTACCTTTCTAAGAGGTCACTGAGATCACTTTAAGCTGTTTTACTCTTCCATTTGGAAACGGCCAATTAATAGTTTGTCCGACGCGCAGACCAATAAGAGCTGATCCCACAGGTGTTAAAATCGAAATTTTGTTTTCTGCAATGTTAGTGTCTTGCGGAAACACTAATTGAATCGTTGATTCTTTATCAGCTTCTATATCTAGAAACTTCACCGTTGAATTCATTGATACTACATCAGTAGGTAACTCTTCATCAGAAACGATATTAGCGCGCTCTAACTCTTCTTCTAAAAGAGCAGCGATATCTTCGCGGGCAGTTGGTAAAATAGTCGCGATTTTTTCGCGGTTAGATTGTGTAATAATAGGTCTTTCGTTGTTTAACATATAAACTCCGTTAATTAATTTTAAATTGTGTTTTAAGTTTTTTGGGTGCTGAGTGTGAAGGCGGTTGAAGAGCTGTGAGAGGGAGAAAAAAGAAAAAGTCTTAACCGCCGACAAAAATAAATTTAAGCCCCACGCCACAAGCAGGCGTAAGGTTAAGAAGCGTTAGAATGGAAAAACGGCGTTGCAGTTCCATAAATATAATAATAACAAAAAATTGAAGTTTAGTCTAGACCCACTCAAAGACAACGATTTCACAGCGGGTAAACCAACGCATCGGTGGGCCCCAGTAGCCGGTACCTTGATGGGCAAAAACACGAATATTGTTTATCGTCTTAAATCCAGACACCACAGGGTTTGCAAGCCTTGCGAAAATTCCGAACGGAAAAATCTGGCCACCATGGGTGTGACCCGAAAGAAGTAAATCGCATTTTTCATTTTTAAGATCAAATACACTTCCTGGTTCATGGGCTAATAAAATTTTGTAATCAACAGGTTTTGAAGTTTGTAACGCTTGATCAGGATTTGATTCTAATGACCGATGAAAACCATTCACCTGACGGTCAGGAACTCCGGCGATAAGAAGTTGTTTCTGATTGCGTGAAATAATTTCGTGCGTGTTGTGTAAGGCACTAAATCCCAGTTGGCGAAGTCTATCTTCCCAATCGCCGCCACGAATGTATTCGTGATTTCCGGTGACGTAAAATTTAGGAACTTTAATCTGGCCCAGTGGGTTTAATAACGGAGACGCTTCTTCAAAAGGTGCATCGGTAAGATCACCGGTCACAACCACTAAATCAGGCTTAGCTGTTTGCAGACGATCGACGACTTTTTGTAGCCACGCTTCGCGCAGCAATGGCATTCCGACATGTAGATCTGAAATTTGTAATAAGCGCAGGCCACGCAAAAAATCTGGCCCTTTAAGTTTGTGGGTAATAACTTTTGGTCCGGTAAATGTAATTCGTAACGACCAAAGAGAAATAATTAAAGTTGCATATAACATCCACGAAGAATGAACCGGCACTGACAACAACGTAAAAACTAATTGCATAAACGCAAAGAAAAACGCGATGGTAAAAACGCCCATCCACACATAACCCGCTAAAGTCACAAGCCGTAATTTTTCGCGAAAAGGTGTCATGGTAATTAACATTGAAACAGGCATAAGAACCACACCGAGTGCAACGGCCACGGCCAGCCAAATTGGTGGCGTTGTAAAGCTTAGTGCAGCCATTGAATAAATAAACCAGTTTAATAACACAAGAATCGTCGTGATAATCAGTAGGGGAAGAGCATAGCGGCGCAAATTCAACCTCGAATAAAATTTAAATATGAAGCTGAATTGAATCTTGGCAAGCACAAGCTTTGCACATTAATTCTTTCTCAAGTTTACGAAAGGATTAATTATGGAACAAGTATCACCACAATCTACGTCGGGGACAATTATGTCCTTTGATGCCCAAAAATACCCGTTAGTTGATATTACCAGACAGTTTAACGCTCCTGTTGAACGTGTCTGGCAAGCCTGGACAACACCACAAATGATGAAAGAATGGTGGGGGCCAGAAAATTATTCTTGTCCTGAAGCAAAAATGGATGTGCGCGTAGGCGGAAAATCTCTTTTAGCTATGAAAGGACCAGATGGAAAAGTTCAATACAGCGGGGGCACATATATCGAAGTTATTCCGCAGAAAAAAATTGTTACAACCGATCAGTTCACCGATGAAAACGGAAAATTTATGTCAGCTAAAGATGCTGGTATGCCTGGTGGTGAAGAATGGCCTGAGACCAGTCGCATAACTGTTGAATTTAAAAAAATCAGCGACTCTGAATCAGAAATTCATCTTGTTCACGAAGGTATTCCGAAATCTATGCACGATGACTGCGTTTCTGGTTGGTCATCATCTATCGATAAATTACAAAATTTAGTCGAACAACACTAGTAGGTAAAAACGATAACCCTCTTAACAAAAGCTAAGAGGGTTATTTTTTTGTCTAAGCTGCTCCTTAGGCTAAACTATGAAAATCGTAGTCAAAATCTACGTCTTTAATGCTTTCTTTATTATGACGTCTTGATTTCCAACGTTCTAACTGTTTGCGAATTTGCTCGTTTAACTTATGAGTTACATCTTTAAGTTTTGTTCCGCTGGCAATTGCAAAGAATTTTCCCGCGTTAGAATTAATTGTAATAATTCCTTTAAAGAATTTATTTTGACGGCTAAATGAAGCATGCACAGTCGATCCAAACGGAGCTTCGTCTTGTAAATGCATCATTCTATCGTTTAAGTAAGTACGTGTGAAATCAGAAGGGTGAAACCCTTGAAATTTAAGCATTAAGTTTTCCATGATTGATATTCCTATTTGTAAAACTAGTTGATTTGTAAAAGACAAACAAAAGATTATAAATTGAATCGCCGGGGTGGAATATCCAGATAAACTTTGTAACAGATGGGATTTATTTTTTTCATAAACACCTTGTCCTACAATAAAGGTGTATTCGAAGAAAAAAATGTCAAGGTGGCGAAAAGACCTGCCAAAACAGGAATCAGTATATTAAGATATGTTAATGAAATTACGCTCTTACCGCTATAATTCTGAATGGATGCCCGATGGGTTTTCTCACGATTTCGACGCTCATATTTATTTTTCTTTAGAACAGCTCGAATTTGTTAAAAATTTAAGAAATAAAATTTGTGCGCATTTTAAAACAGATCAGATTTTTGTGGGTGATATTATTCCTGAACCGATTGGTCCACACACTTTACCAATGCTTGAAGTTAATTTTTCAAAAGAGCTTTCATCTGAGATGGTGTCGTGGTTGGCCGCCGAGCGTGGTGATCTAAATATTCTAGTTCATCCGCAAAGTAGTGATGATTACTATGACCATACGCAAGGTGCGCAGTGGCTGGGTCATCCAGTAAATTTAAAATTAGAAGTGTTTAAGCATGACAAATAACGCAAGATTTTTTTCAACCCCTTATACTCGCTTAGCCATTGTACTTTTATTTGGAGCTATTCTAACTTGGGGAGCTATTTACTTAGCGTGTTTAGAAAATAATTTTTCTGCCACATTAAAGCCTGGAATGCAGATCAAATCCGTTAACGGAGAAATGACTTTAGAAGAAGTAGATTTTTCTCCTGAACCAGGTGATTTGAAAAAGCAGTTTGATTATAATCATTTTCTTTTTAGACAAGATGAACTTGCAAATATTCTTAAAGCTGAAGCAATCTACGTCAGCGACAACGGTACCGAGACGGAATATGAAGCTTCAGAAAGAAAAGTTAGCGATTTACCCACGCTTTTTTGGCTTCAGGTAATTGTAGCATTAGGCGGAGTTTTTATTTCTGGTTGGATCTGGGCCTTAAAACCTAGAAACTTACCAACACTTTTTTTCTTTTTAAGTGGTATTGCGATGGGCTTATCGGCGATGAGTTCTGCTGTCTATACAACAAGATTAATGGCTATACCGTATGAAATCTTTCGACCGTTAAGTTTAATCAATGCTTGGAGTGCGATAGCATTTGGTTTGGCGATGATTTCTTTATTTTTAATTTACCCGCGTGAATTTCGCCGCTGGAAAGAAATCACTATTTTTCAATTTTTATTTTTTGGTATCTGGGGATTAGCCTGCGTCATGCAATGGGGTTTTAAAATCTCTGATATCAGTCTCATTATCGTTATTATGATGATAGTGATTTGCGGAGTGATTGCAACTCAGTTTGTTGTTACCAGAAAAGATCCTAAATCTCGTGCCATATTATTGTGGCTTGGCCTTTCTGTATTAATCGGTACTGGCATGTTTGTTGTTCTGAATACAGTGCCCGTGCTTTTAGGAGCGAAACCGATAGAACAAGGCTATGCCTTTTTGTCGTTTTTAATTCTGTATTTTGGAATCGCCTTCGGATTAAAACAGTATCGTCTATTTGAAGTGGGTGATTGGGCTTTTAAATTTTTATTTTACACTATTGGAACTTTAATTTTCGTAGCCTTAGATGTAGTTTTGGTTTTACTGCTAGGAATGAACCGTTTTCCAGCGTTGGGGTTAGCTCTTATGGCCGTGGGATTTGCTTATCTTCCGCTCCGCGATTATTTCTGGAGATTGTTTAACCGCCGCAAAGAATTACCACCGCACGAAATTTTAAGTGAAGCTTTGCTAGTAACCTTAGCGCCATCATCGGCAGTGCGCTTACAACGTTGGGAAGGGTTAGTTAAAAAACTATTTGACCCGTTAGAAATGAAATACTGTGAGCCGATTTCAAAAACAGTAGTTCTTGCCCCAGATGGTGTTGCTCTGACTTTTCCGGCGATTGCAGATATTCCTGCACTGCGTGTGGCGTATCCGTGGTCGGGTCGCTCGCTTTTTAGTTTACGTTCTATTGAATTAGCAAAACAAATTGTTAAATTTATTGAAGAAGCTGAATCAAGCCGTCAAGCGTACGACCGCGGAGTTGTTGAAGAGCGTTTACGTATTGCTCAGGATCTTCATGATGATGTCAGCGCCCGTTTATTGACTGGGTTGCACGGCGATAATTCAGATTTACGTTCTACCATTCAAGGGGCAATGACTGATATTCGATCTATAGTGAAAGGCATTGCCGCCGAAAAAGTTTTTTTAAATAATTTGTTAGCTGACCTGCGTTCGGAAAGTCACAGACGTTTGCAAGATGTCGGCATAGACTTAATTTGGTCTTTGCCAGCGCCGAATACGAATGAATTTGCTATCGACTACCACTTACATAAAACACTTGGTTCAGTGATTCGGGAAATAGTAAGTAATTGTATTAAACATTCAAATGCAACAAAAATTGAAATTGAAATTACAGTAACTCCTGAACAGATTCACATTACCGCTTTAGATAACGGGCAGGGTTTTGCAGAAAAAGTTTTTCAGGGCCACATGGGCTTCGGATTAAAAAGTTTGAACAAACGAGTGACAGATCTTGGTGGTGCATTTGAAATTAAAAATATGCCGCACGCCTGTGTGTCTATTGTTCTACCACTTTTGTTAAGAAATACCCCCTAAACACGGGGGTAAATTTTCATCGCTGTACTTTCGCAGTATAGTTTGTTGAAATTAAATTTATGACCGGAAAAACATGTCTCATCGTCGAAGATCAACTTGAAACAGGAAGCTTTTTAACAAAAATAGTTAAGGTAGCATTTCCTGGCGTTGCGACAGTGTTGGCTCAAGATTTAAAATCAGCTCTGACAATTATTAACGATTCTTCGCAATTTAAAAATGCGCCATTAGGTTTATGCATTGTCGATCTTGGATTACCGGATGGATCAGGTATTGATGTGATTCGTGAATTAAAAGATAAAAAACCAGATGTTCCTTCGGTTGTTGCAACAATTTATGATGACGATGCTTTTTTATTTAAAGCTTTGGCTGCCGGTGCCTTTGGTTATTTACTTAAAGCTGATGACGAATCAAGTTTAGTAAATACTTTAAAGTTAATTGAAAACAATAACCCGCCACTATCGGCTTCAATTGCTAGACGCTTGTTGCAAGAGTTTCGCGAAGAAAATACGCCAAACAAACCAGACGTTAATTTAAGTCCACGCGAACGTGAAACATTGGTTCTTATCGGACGTGGGCTTACAGTGAATGAAGTAGCCGCCGAAATGAAATTAAGCGCCCAAACAGTAGCTGGTTATGTGAAAATTATTTATCAAAAACTACACGTTTCTAATCGTGTAGAACTTATTCGCGAAGCAACTCGCCGTGGCTTGGTCTAAAACCTAAAAAATATTATCCTTTAGCTTTCATTTAGAAGGGAAAGCTATGAGCGAAGTTAAATCACCTGATTGGATCTTAATTGGTAAGGTGGATGAACTTATTCGCGAAATGGAATCTACAGGCTTTTTAAAAGAGCTTTCTATCGGTGCAAAAAAAATTGTTCTTAGTTATTACGAAGGCAAATTTGGTGCTTTAAACAACAAGTGCAACCATATGGGTGGGCCTTTAGCTAAAGGTAAACTTAAAAAAGGGTGTATCGAATGCCCATGGCATTACTGGGAATTTCATCATAAAACCGGAAAAGCCGAAAATAATTCTTTTGCGCCGATTGCCTCTGATGGCGGAGCTGTTCCGCAGTTTCCGTTAAAAATCGAAGGCGATTCTTTATTTATTGATATGAATAACGAATCAACCCGCGTTCGTGCAAATTTTGATACGGGCCCTTCTGAAGGGCCTGATTTATGGCGTGAACCAAAACGTGAGCCCGGAAAAATTCGTGTTTTGGGTATTTCAACAACCGCAATGGATAAAGATCATCCACGCTTTTCAACTTCAGAAGAATTATTAAAATCAGCTTTAAAACAAGCTGAAAGTTCTATTGATGTTGAAACACGTTTAATTTCTTTAAATGATTTAAATTTCAGAAATTGTGAAGGGTTTTATTCTAAATCAGAAAAAGCCTGCACGTGGCCTTGTTCAATCACAAAGATTGATCCAAAAGATGAAATGAAAATCGTCTATGAAAATCTCGTTCACTGGGCTGATGTCGTTATCGTATCAACACCGATTCGCTGGGGTAATGCCAGTTCACTGTATTATAAAATGGCCGAACGACTTAACAGCGTACAAAACCAAATTACTTTAAAAGATCGTGTGCTTATTCAAAACAAAGTCGCTTCATTTATTATTACCGGTGGCCAAGACAATATTCAGTCTGTCGCAGGTCAAATGCTTTCGTTCTTTGGAGAATTAGGCTTTGTTGCACCGGCGTTTCCGTTTGTGGCGCACTCACTAGGTTGGTCGGCTGAAGATATGCAACACAATATGGATTATGTGAAAGAGAGTGATTATTTACATAAGCAGTCTTTTGAATTAATTCAGCGCTCGGTAGAACTTGTAAAAAAATTATTATAGGCACTACATCTCGCCAGGTGTAGGGATTGTGGCGTGTTTCTTAGCTTTTCCTTGAAAGATGTACGCCGTTAATAAAAAACTTAGCGCAGCTTCAAAAGCTTTTTGCGGACCTTCATTTGTCGTGGCAAAAAGAAATAGCATTAACATGCATTGTAAAAAGTCATATCTAAGATCTTCGTTTTTAAAAATCTTACGCAGATTTTCTGTGGCTTTAGCCATTTTGTCGTAGACGGCGACAATCAACCAGATGATAGCAAATATACCTAAAATAAAGTGCATCACAAAAGGCTTCATCTGGTTATTGTAAGTGGCAAAGGCACAAACTAGAGCCACAAAAAGATAAATAAAAAATGCAACAATCGCCTTAGCTTTCATAGAAGACCCCTTAAATTAAACTATAAACGATTCTTTAAGCTCGGCAACGATTTGATTTTCAATTTTACGTTGAGCAGTCACTAGAAAAAGTTCTTCGTGCACACCCTGAAGTTTTCCAATTTCGATAAGTTCAGAATTACTAAGTTCATCTTTTACTGAATTGGCAGTACTTGGAATTAAGCCTAGCGCGTGAGTCGCCATTAGTTTTTGAACTGAGATATCTTGGGTTTCAACCACGATATTCATTTCAATTTGATTAAGCTTGGCCCAATGATCCAGATCTTGTCTAAGTTTACTGTCGTAAGTCGGAAGAATCATCGGGGCGCCTGAGATAGACTTCGGAAAATCTTTTTTAAGATGCTTAAACTTAGGAGCTGCGTAGAAAGCCACATTCTTTTTCGCTATTGATCGGGGGTAAAGACCTTTGCCGCTGACACCATTGGGTAAAAAGTTTGATACAATTAAATCCATGCGGTGGGCAGTAAGTTCGCGGTGAAGCTCATCAAACTTGCCTTCAGATAAAGTAATCTGACAAGGTGAAATTTTTAAAGCTTGTTTTGCCAGTTGCAGAACAATTTGTTTCGGAACGCTATCTAACGCACCCAAATGCAAAGTGGGCTTTAACGGCTTAAAACGGTCATGCAGAACTTCATACATCTCTGAACCAAGACGAAAAATATTTTTTGAATAATCTAGGGCCACTTTTCCATATTCAGTCAGGATTAATTTTTTATGCTGACGTTCAAAAAGTTGAACTCCCAAAGAATCCTCAAATTGTTTTAACTGCGCAGAAAGAGTGGGTTGACCAATCCGTAACTTTTCAGCAGCTTTTGAAACCGTGCCTTCTTCAGCAATAACTTTAAAATAAAACAAATGATGGTAGTTGATCCATGGGGTCATAAAAGTTTGATATCGCAAAAAGCGATACTAAACAAGGTTTTTATCTATTTGAGTGATATAGTGGTTTAGACGATATTCTTTTGAATCCACAAGAGGAGAATATCGTGGTTCTATTTCCGTTTAATGAGTATTGGTGGTTTTACACAGGTTTTACGTTATTTGTTTTAGCGATGCTGGCGCTGGACTTAGGCGTCTTTCATAAAAAATCGCATGTGGTCAGTTTTAAAGAATCGGCCGCGTGGACAACCGTGTGGATAAGCTTAGCTTTACTATTTAATGTCGGTTTTTATTTCTATACAAAACATCTGTTTTCGACAGATGCTCGCTTTCTTTCAATTCCGGGGTTTGATGCTGCAGAACAAGCTAAGACTTCAGCTTTAGAATTCTTAACGGGATTCGTGATCGAAAAGTCTTTAGCTATTGATAATATCTTTGTTTTTGCTGTGGTGTTTGCGTACTTCGGGATTCCGAAACTTTATCAGCATCGTGTTTTATTCTGGGGTATTTTAGGCGCCTTAGTTTTCCGAGCTTTATTTATCGCCATGGGTTCAGTGCTTATGCAATACCACTGGATGCTGTATTTCTTCGGCGGTTTATTAATTGTGACTGGTATTAAAATGTTTTTCGCAGGTACAGATGAGCAAGATTTGGAGAACAATTTTATTGTTCGCCAGTTGAAGAAAATGTTTCGTGTTTATCCGAAGATCGATGGACCGAAATTTTTCATCAACAAAGAAGGTCTTACGTATGTTACCCCTCTCTTCCTGGCTCTAGTCTTCCTTGAAATGAGTGACATTATCTTTGCGATAGATTCTGTGCCTGCGATCTTTGCTTTAACAAAAGAACCGTTAATCGTATTTACGTCAAATATCTTTGCGATTATGGGTCTTCGTTCGATGTACTTTATGTTGTCAGGTGTGATGGATAAGTTCTGTTACATCAAATACGGCTTAGCTGCAGTTTTAATTTTTGTAGGGCTTAAGATGGTTTGGTTAAATAACGCTTTCGGCGGAAAATTTCCGATCACTTGGTCATTAGGAATTATCGCAGGTTTAATTGGAGCTTCTGTTGTAGCTTCATTATTGTTCGGCGAGAAAAAAGAAGCGAACTAACTAAGCTAAAAGAGCTAGGGCCACGCCAGCTAACGTTAATAAAGCTGAAAGAGCTAAACGGGCTGAAACTGGCTCTTGTAATAAAATCGCACCACCAGTGGCAGCAATGATTGGTACTAAGAGTTGAAGTAATGAAGCTGTGATGGTGCGAAGCTTTGGTAAAACATGATACCACATCGAATAACCAACGCCTGAAGCGATGGCGCCTGATAAAATAGCGAGTATTAAACCTTTTGAGGTAATTTCAAAAGAGTTTTGATGAAGTAAGACAGCTGCTAGGCAAATCGCCGTGGCTTTTACAAAGTGATTGGCGGTTTCAAGGGTTGGTGAAGCCGCTTTTTTACCTAAGATTGAATAACAACCCCAACCAAATCCAGCCGCAGCCATTAGTAATGCATAAAATAAGTTCGGCGTTTCAACTCCGGGCCACACGAGATAGCCAATGCCTGAAACGGCTAACAATGTTCCAACGATTTTTTGTAAACCGAATTTTTCACCAGTTTGAAGGCTACGCCCTAACATCGTTAATTGAACACAGCCAAATAAAATAAGCGCACCTACGCCTGTAGTTAAATTTACGTAAGCAATGGTAAAACAGATCAGATAAAGCGATAGTGCCAGAGCATTTGGTAGATGAGTTTTTGAAAAAGAAAACTTTTTATCGCGAATCAGAAGTAAAACGATCAGAAAAACTGCCGCACTGAAGGCTCTAATCAGGGCAAATTGCAACGGGTCGACACCACCATTAGATAGAGCAATACGACACAGAATCGAATTTAGAGCAAAACAGCAAAGCGTTAGAAACGTAAGTAATGCAACCATCTAACCTAAATGTTAGTGCAAGGGTGATACCATTACAACTCTTCTGCAAAAATCTTCTCTGTGATCTTCCAGTATTTATCTTGTTTTCTGGCGATCACAAACGATGGTTTACGAAATAACACCTGATATTTTACAGCCTGGCTTGGATGATCAAGTTCAACGGCAAGTTCTGGCTTACGTAAGTGTGAACGTAAAAAGTTAATATTAAATTTCTTAATCGCTGTAGGGTTATTAAAGAAATGCGCTTCGCTGATGTACTGGCCGTCTAAATCGTAATAACGTATTTCTAAATAGGGATTAGAATTTTTATCTTTACGCTCTTCATAAGTGATTTTTTCTGGCGTCATCACATGAGCGTTTTTAGAAAGTCTTGCTTGTTTTAGTTTGGCATCGGCATCAATAAGCACGGCCTTACACTTTTCACACGCCTTAGCCGTAATATCATTTTCACAACCACAAGAATGGCAGATCTTAGATCTAAATCTATAACCGCATGGAACAATTTGAAAAGTATCAGGGTCTTGTTTGGCCCCTCGGCATTTACGGCCAAAGTGTTCATACACTTCACCATCGTCATCAGCATAACCCCAGAAATCATTCACATGATCGCATACAGGACAAGGCACACGAACAGGAACTGTGTCTTTAGCTGGTCTGCGATCGCTAATTTCAGGAGTAAAAATATCATGTCCCATTCCGGCGTAATCGAGAATGTAACAATCTTTCTTTTCAGGTGATAAGCGAAGCCCACGGCCTACGATTTGTTGGTATAAGCTATTTGATTCTGTAGGTCTTAAGATCGCAATCACATCGACGTGAGGCGCATCAAAGCCTGTCGTTAAAACAGAAACGTTCACAAGATATTTAAACTTTTTCTTTTTAAAATCTTCAACGATCTGATCGCGCTCTTTCATGTCGGTATCACCGATAACCATGCGAGCATCGTCTTCTGGTAAGTACGACATAATTTCTTCAGCATGTTTAATCGTGCTTGAAAAAATCATGACACCTTTTCGGTTATAGCGCTCAGTGATGTCGATAATATTTTTAATAATCAGGGGTGTTAAACGTTTTTGGCTTTTTAGAATTTCTTCAACTTCAGCCATCGTGTACGAACGATCACGGTCAGTTAATTCAGAAAAATCATAACAAGTGACCGGAATATCAACTTTCACCGGTGCCGTTAGGAACTTATTCTTAATCATGTACGATAGCGGAAGTTCATAAACACATTGTTTGAAAAAACGCTGCATTTCAGTTTTTAATTCGCCCTGGTGTGAATATTCATAAATCCAACCTAAACCCATACGGTACGGCGTAGCCGTTAAACCAAGAATGCAGATCTCAGGATTTTTTTCTTTAAGCTTAGTGATAACATCTTGATACTGCGTTGAACCTTCTTCAGCAACGCGGTGACATTCATCAATCACGACTAACGAGAAATTTTCAAAAAACGCTTTTGGTGCACGGGCTACGGACTGCACACTTCCAAAAATAGCTTTGGCATCCCAATCTTTTTTACCAAGACTGGCCGAAAAAATTCCGGCTGATAAACCATAGCTTTTATATTTTTCGTAATTTTGTTCAACCAGTTCTTTTACATGCGCTAAGACCAGAACGCGGCCTTTAGCGATGCGGGCCAGTTCTGCGATCACTAAACTTTTACCAGCGCCCGTTGGTAAAACGATAACAGCAGGAACGCGTTTTTTTTGAAAAAACTTAATCGTGTTATTTACAGCCTGTTGTTGGTAATCGCGCAGTTTATACATTTAAAATGGTTTCTCAATTTTATAGATGTAAGATTTTTTAGGCGGACCGTAAGAAATAGCTACTTCTTCAATACCAGTGTTAATGGCGCCCAATCTTTCCATCGCTTTTTGCGAACGTTTATTGTTAAGCCCAACTTGAAATAGAGTTGCTTTCACAAATTGTAAAGCATAGTTCACCACTAATTTTTTTAAATCACGATTGTAAGCCCCGCCCCAGTATTTGCGCGCTAAAAAAGTATAACCAATCGTTACCGTCGAATTTTCAGATGAATAATCATAAAAACGGGTTGAGCCGATAATTTCTGAAGTTTTGCGGTCGATAATTACTAGACAACCTTTTGAATTTAATGATTCTTCAAAGTGTTTAATAAAGACTTCGGGTTTCCAGCGATCTGATTGCGGGTGTTGTTCCCAGATCAAGGGGTCAGACGCAGCCAAAAAAAGATTGTCGTAATCTTCTTGTTTTAGAGGTCTGACCTCGACTAGCTCGCCTTTAAGTGTGGGCTGAATATTCATGGCTTTCAAATTATTTGAACTTTGCGGGTAATTCAAATACCTTTTTAAAAGCAGGAGCAATGCATGGATGAGTCAGATTTTGAAGGCACACTAGTTCTAGAAAAAATGGCCGAAATTAACAAAGTCGACGCTTTTATGGAAGCTATTGATTCTGACGATTTTGGCAAAGCACAATCGCTTATGAAAAAGGCTGGCGTAGATCCAAAAACTATCTCCATGGTGTTACGTAAAATGCACGAAGCTTCTGGTGAACACTAATCAGTTTAAATCATCTCAAATTGCGAATCTTGCTTATAATCGTCTAACATTTATCTATTTTTTTATTCACTAATTTTACGAAGTTTTTCTCATTCTCGAGAATAATCACTTCATTTCAAAAATTCGATTTTTTTTCTGAGCCTTGATATTCTTTTAACAACAAGAGCGATCGACAGGAGGTCGGGTTTATGAAAAGAAATAACTTATGGATGGTAGCGGTAATTTCGACAGCAACTGCAATGGCAGCTTGCTCAAGACAGGGAACGGTTGATACTTCGGGCAACGCTTACTTAAGTAGTTACCCGCAGGAAAAAACTGATAATTTACGTGTCAGTATGACTGATGCGCCTTCAAAAGACTTAACAAATGTCTTTGTGAATGTGTCGCATGCCGAACTGTTCGTAAATAGCGGTGGAAAAAACAGCCGTATTGTCGTAGCCCAGGGATTAGGGTTAGTGGATTTACTGACTTTGCGAAACGGAGTATTACTTCCGATGCAAGATTTCAGCTTACCTGAAGGATTACAGGTAACAGGTATTCGCTTAGTTTTAAACGGTGATGACAATCATGCGATTAAGAAAAACGGCGAGCGTTGTGAAATGCAAACGCCAAGTGGGCAGCAATCAGGTATTAAAATTCACTTAAGCGAACCATTTACTATTGAAGAAGGTAAAGACTATTCAATGATTATGGATTTCGATGCTGAAAAATCAGTGGTCATCAAAGGAAACGGTGATTGCTTATTAAAACCAGTTCTTAAGTTAATCACTGTGACTAGCAAGGATGATAACGATGACAGTGG
>CBINGM010000028.1:0-26433 GCA_966250225.1 uncultured Pseudobdellovibrio sp.
AATCATAACTTGTTTATTGAGTGTGATCGCGATTAGATGCTCTCCCCTTCGCGATTCCCCCACGACAACGAAAACTTACGTTTCATTATCTTCATTTGTGCTCGACCTTTATAGCCGCTAAAGTATTCTCGAGTAGCTGTTATAAACTTACTGTGCTTTAATGTACTTATGAAAAAAATCGACAAAGCGGCCTTAGTGCAACAAATCCAAAAAGAATTGCAGGAAACTTTTGAAAAGTTAAAGGCCGCCGCTTTAGCCACTTATGAAGATGCCACCCACGAAGAATCAAAACCGGAAAACGAATACGATACGCGCGGTTTAGAAGCGTCTTACTTAGCGGGTGCCCAAGGTAAACGCTTAGCCGAGGTCGAAGAAGTTTTTGCGATGTACAAGTTTTTACAATTAAAAAACTTAACACCCGATGATGCCATCCAACTTTCAGCGCTGATCGAAGTCAGCCATAACGGCAAAAACTTACATATTTTCTTAGTGCCCAAAGGTGGCGGTATGACCGTGCACTTTGATGGGCTCAATATTCAAATTGTAGCCAGCGGCTCACCTTTAGGCGAAAGTTTACTGGGCTTACATGTCGACGATATCGCGATCGTTGAAAATCCAAATCGCACTCTCGAGTACGAAATTCTTTCGGTACAATAGCTTCTAATTGCCTCCTAACGCGGGGACCATCGCCCCGTGGCATAGGCATTGCTTTATCGTTCGTAAAGCAATGCAAAATAATTCAAAGGAGGAATTATGAATATAAAATATGGACGTGCTCTTAAAATATTTGCTCTGACGTCGCTCTGTGCATCTTTGCTTACAGCTTGTAATAATCAAAGCCTGTTTGAAAAAAGAAATCCAGCATCTGATGCCGCCATAGTTGAAGCCACTGCATCTACAACAGTAAAAAGCACTTCAAAGGTTATCGATTTTAAAATCGTTGCTAATCAGACTATGAGTCACCGTGGACCTTTATCGTTAAATGATATTGCTAAAGATTTTCCACAATTAAATGAACGTGCGCAGATGTTAGCTTCGGTAGATCAGATCATTCAAACAGAAGCTGGCCATTGGCAGTTCTATGCCAACTACAAACTTTTATTCACATTGGTTTCTCTAGATGGAACAGCTATGCAAGCCATCAACACCCAAGATCCAATGTTTAATACAATTACTTTAAGCGTAAACGATCAGACAAAATTAGCCGACGCTATTCGTTTTAATTTATCTGACTGTCAGTACGCTTCAACTGAAGCTTGCGATGCCGTAGACGCCATTATTTACGTTCAGACCGTCAATGGCACTCCTCGTTTAGATCAGGATCAAGACCAGGACAAGGATCAGGATAAAGATCAAGATCAATCGCAAGATAAAGACCAAGATAAGGATCAGGATACTGATCAAGATCAAGACCAAAATGGTTCTGACCAAACTCCACCAGTTACGTCAGGAACAACTACAATTTCTAGATAATTAATTTCAAATCCAACAAATCCGTTTGTAACATGTGAATAGCCGAGCGTTATTCACATGTTACTTTTTAATTATATCGAGGCATTACAAGTTTTTCGGCTAAGCCGTCATTAATCCAAGCTTTGTGAGCCGGAAGCTCACGTATTGCGATCATATATTTTGCGCATTCTGTGTCTACCTTAACATCGTACGTGATAAAACGATTTACAACAGGAGCAAACATGGCATCGGCAATCGTAAATTCGCCAAATAAAAATGGGCCACCAGATTTTTGCAAACAATCACGCCATATTTCCATCACCCGATTTACATCATTTAAAGCCTTCGTATAATCAAACCCCGGAACTGTTTTTTGAATATCATGCGACATGATGTTTCTCATGGCTGAAAAACCAGAATGCATTTCATTCGCTACCGATCGCGCGATAGCACGCATTTTCACGTTAGCAGGCCACATTTGTTTTTCAGGATATTTTTCATTTAAATATTCCATAATAGCCATAGATTCCCAGACTGTGATTTCACCATCAACCAATGCGGGAACTTTTTTTGAGGGCGAATATTTTAATAGATTTTTTTCTGAATCCGGCTGATCTAACGGAATTAGTTTTTCTTCAAATGGAATTTCAAAGTGCTTCATCAACACCCACGGACGCAATGACCAACTCGAATAACGTTTGTTACCAATAACAAGAACCATATAAAACTCCGAACTAGATTAACGACTTTTTCGCCTGAGCTTTTTTTAAAGCTTCAGTAAAAGCCTCTTCGAGTTTTATAACTTTTTTTGATAGATCCGCCAAATCAGAAACGTAAGTTAAATCCTGCACCATTTTCTGCACATCGGCAGGAAAATGCTTATGTACATAACGAAGACCAAAATCAAATTTATAGGGGCGATGAAGCATTCCTAAAACTTCAACCAAGGGGCGAAGCATCCCCGTTTGATAAAAAGACATGGCATCAATGGCTTGGCCACGATCAATCTCTTTTAAAACTAGCGTTTTATAAAATGGAAAAGCTTGCGTAATCTCAAGCAAACGCAGTTGCTGGCGTTTAAAAAGGGCTTCAGCATCAGTGTGCCCTGTTTTAATAAGATTATTTTTATCAAAGTGAACTATGACATCACCGTGACGTTCGACTTCTAAAAAGTCATTCATCAGTTTTGAAGCCGACATTTCAAATACGGCCACATCAACAAAGAAATGCTTCGGAGCATCCTTCAACATTAAAAAACGCTGAAGCAGTCCTTCACCCCAGCCGGATTTAGTTTGCTTCCAAACATCAGTCACATGAAATGGAGTTAATGATTTTTCCACACGATCAAGCACATCTTGTAAAGGGGCTGTGGATAAAAGACAAAGATCAATATCTGAATACTGATCTTTTGTTTTTGTAGCGGCTGATCCGCCTTCCCATGCCGCAAGCATATCGGGCATGGGCTCTAGCTCAGATAAAATGGTTTTTAATACGTCTTGTTTATACTTATCGCTCATATCTTAATTTGAAAGATACTTAACGATATCAACATCTGGAGGATTCGCAACACCTACTCCTGGTTTTGGACCAGTTAGTTCAGATAAACTGTAATCCATACGCACATCGTATACGCGGTCGATTTGGTTTCTTAACCAAACTTCGCGTTTAAACCATTCACGTTTAGTTGTATCGTCTTTACAACTTGCTAATTCTTGCGCTGTAGCCGCGCCCCAACGTAATTCTGGGCAGTGGTAAGGGTCAAAACTTAAAGCAAATAATCTTTGGCGAACTGTCTCTAAGTTTAAAGTCACAATAGAGCCATCAGTTCTTTTGTAAGCGATTTTACAAGTTTGAGCGATTTTCCAGTATGAATTTAACATATCAGCTTTGATATTCGCACCACTGTAATCAATTTGCGGGTCACCTTTTTGGTACATATTAAAGATTTTCTCCACGCGGTCACGCAGCTCTTTAAACGAAGTTTTAAAACGGGCATCACGCGAAGGTGTTGAGAACTCTTCCCACTCACCACTTGTACCGTAAATGTTTGTCGGTAATTTTTCTGGATGAGTTTTATTATGAATACCTGCCGAAATTGCACCTTGAACTGAATCTACACGGTCTTGCGCTGCAGAACAAAGATCGTTCGTTAAAGCTTTAACTTCTTCTACCGGATTAATTTTTAAATTACCTTTCGACATTTTGGCACGTAAGTAATCGTAGTAATCTAACTTCACACCGCCTAAGATAAACGCGCCTTCTTTCCAGTTGGCTAAAGGTTTGTTATCAGTACCGTACTTTTGTACAAGGCTATATTCTTTGTGAGCATTCACAGCACTTACCGACATTTTTCCACCAACGTAAGAACCTAATTTAGAATCGAAAGTAGCACCGATTAACTCTTGCTTTCTGAAATTTTTAAAACCAGCACCTTGTGTTGGACGGCTGCGTACGAATTTAGTTCCGTACATGCCTGTTGTTAAAGAATTGTCTGGATGGGCATCGATGAAATAGATTTTTCCATCGTCAGTGATTTTATACACGATGGCTACGTGACCTGCCGGATCATAAATTGATGTTCCCGGACGAATTGCTTCGCGAGAAATATCTGCAGGATAAAAATCTGATTCTAAACCTGGGCGGTTTTCAGTTTCGTCTTCTAAGCGAAACACTGCTGTATAAACAGCCTTCATTAATTTTTCAGTGATATATGTCGGACCATCTACAAGTTTAGCTTTTGCTGAAAGCATGCTGGATCTAGTTGATACGATATTTCCGTTTTTAGTATAACGTAAGTTATCTTTTTTATCGGCTTCAGCACGAGGAACAACTAAGCTAACATGAGAAAACGGAAGACCGTTCTTCCAGGCAAAGTAAGCACGAAGCGCGTAAGCTAAACGAGCGCAGTCAACGTGAATATCTAACTGTGCTGAGTCTGACCCTTTATATGGATTTGTTGGATGCTGGATACATTCTTTAAACGACTTACATTCTCTTTTTTCAACGGCTTTACCCATGATAGTTACAAACTCTGAATACGAGCGTTCATCAGCATCAGACCACGATGTTTTTTTGATTTTCCACGAAGTATCTGCTGCGTGAACAAAAGACACTAATAACAAGTTTGCTAACATAACCATTGCTGTTGGTTTCATATTTTCCTCTTTATAATTTAACAGAGAGTTATAGCTAATTTTCGGGATAAACTAAACTGCCTTTGCAAAAAGGGAATGAGTGTCTAATTTGTTTTCACCCCTGTTCTTGCCCAAAGCTTTTTACTGACTTTAAGCCACTCTCAGCCCTATGCTAATACCTATGAGTCACGATATTTTTAACACAGAATATGAATTTACTGACCGCACATTTGAAGAACTGGATTTCCGCAACCAGTCTATTGAAAACCGCGTTTTTGATAACTGCACCTTCTCTCGTGTAAATTTCAACGGAAGTAGCTTTAAACGCTGCCGGTTTTTAGATTGTAGATTTGAACAAAGCGATCTGAGTAATCTTGTCTTAACAAGTTCAGACTTAAGAGATGTAACCTTTAAAGAGTGCAAACTTGTCGGCGTAACCTGGATCAACGCTTCATCGCTTATGCATTTATCATGGGATAATTGCGCTTTAAATTACGGTAATTTTTCAGGCTTAGATTTACGAAAATCATCAATGCAGAACTGCGTGGCCCGTGAAGTTGATTTTGCTGAAACTAACTTTAGCGAGGCAAATTTACGCGGAACAGATTTTACCGCAGCCCGTTTTGCCAATACCAACCTTACGAAAACAGATCTGCGCCAGGCTAAAAACTATTCGATTCGACCTGACAGCAATAAAATCAAAAAAGCGAAGTTTTCGCTGCCAGAGGCGATGTTACTGCTTTACGGATTAGACATCGAACTTGAAGAGTAACACGCTGGGAGCGATGCTTCAGGCAATACAAGAAAGTGTTGTCTCACGATTTAACCGGGGCCTATGATTATCTTATGAAAAAGTTTTTATTACTTATTAGTTTTTTATTTTCGACTACGGTTTGGGCTGATGTCCTTACATGGGACCAATTAGAAACGACGAACACTTATTCATTGGCTAACGATATTGAGTTCGTCGAAGGTCTAACATTAAAAGCCGGAAACCCACTTTACTTTAACGAATTGATCACCGGCGAAGTTCCGGTCATGATTTTTTCATTTGGTGATCCGAACTGTAAAGACGCAAGCTATGAATCAGAGATGATTCTTTTTAATCCAGAACCTGAAGATACAGCTCATAACAAAGAAATTGGCATTCAGTATTCAGAATGCAGCTTCGATGTTTATGTCGAGCCACAGTATTATTACGGTAAAAGTATTTTTAAAAATTAATTTATTTCAAAGTCACAAGCTGGCTTACGGTTCCACCTAAACCCAGCTTGAAGTGACTAAAGCCTGACGGCTCATCTAACAACAATCCGCCGACATCAAAAGCGGTTAAGCCTTTTTCTTTACTTAAAAGTAGAGCCTGCCATAACAAAGCGTAATGCGCGTTGTATTTACGACCTACATCCGTTGTCCAACCTAAACGGTAACAAGCGGTCTGCCCTTGGGTCACTACGGCAATGGCTGCGACCGGCACGCCATCAGCATAAGCCCAGATAAAGTACTGATCCGCCTGACGGCTTAACTATTTAAATTCAATCTGTAAAAAACGCTCGCTCGGAGCTTGGTATTTTTTAACACGCACATGCTGTTTAAAATACTCCATAAAAAGTGAAAATTTTTGGTTTGAATTTTCGACTTTGATTTCAAGTGGTGACCGTAAAGCCTTGTTTAAACAGTTACGCCATTTCTGGTGTAAGTTTTTACGAAGAGCCTCTTCACTTTGTGAAAGATCAATCCATGACGTTGTAAAAGTATGGCGGTGCAATTTAAAGCCAATATCTTTTAACGAACTTAGAGTTTGTTTTTCCATTTCAAATTCAGGAACCCAGCGCAGGCGCTGCCCTAAAGATTTCGGAAACTCTTTACGAAACGCTTTAGCAAATTCTAAGAACATTTCTTCAGTGGGCTTTTCAAACCATAATGGTCCACGTTTTAAATTTACAAAATGCAAAGGCCCGATTTTGATTTCTTGCACGCTCATCATCGCCACAGGCTTTTCTTCGTGAGTAATAAGAGCTATTCGTGTTTTAAAATACTCGGTCGCAAAAGTAGCTTGTGCATAAGCCCAACTTTGCATCCAGTTTGTATTTTTAGCGCGTGCTAAATAACCACGCCACTCTTTTAATGTGCGAGAGGTCCAATCAAATTGCATATTTTTATGATAACAAAAAAGCCCGCTGATTAGAGGGCCGGATTACACAAGACCTAGACTTAGATGGTAAAGAAAAACTCTTGTTGCCACTTTTGCGTGTTTAAAGCCTGTTTATTTTTGGGTTGATCCCATTTAGGATAAACGCGAAAGCCTCTTTTTCCTGAAGCTTTCGTTCCAGTGGCCTGCAAAATTCCTTTTTGCACCAAAACATTTTTCGAAAATAAAAAACAACCTTCGTTGCTGGCTTTTCTACAAATGATCACGACAAAATCAAATAGATCTTCAATCGAAAAAGGCTCTGTAATGCCCTGACGGTTTCTTTTCCAAAGAGTTACAAACTGCCCGTCTTTTTTAGGTGTAAGCTTGGCGGTTCTTTGAATAAATTTATGACGACCCAAAGTGTATTCACAACCTTCGTACTCAGAAGCTTCATCATGAAATTTTAAATCCTGAATGTCTTTTGCCATAAAACTAAATGTAATTAGAAATTTCGATTAAATTATTATCTGGATCACGAATATAGACTGAATTGATTGGACCAACAGCACCTGTACGCTGAACAGGGCCTTCTTCAATTTTAACTCCGCATGAATTTAAATGAGCGATCACTTTTTCTAAAGAAGTTGGTGTGATCAGACAAAGATCCACAGATCCAGGTGTTGGAGTTTGTGCTTTAGGTTCGAACTCTTTACCTTTTTGGTGCAGATTAAACTTGGATTTTCCGAAAGAAAGCGCTCTTCGACCTTGCCCAAAAGTTTCAGCTTTCATACCCAATATTTTTTCATAAAATTGAGTCGTGGTCTCAACATCAGCGACGGTCAAAACGATATGGTCTATGCGATCTATAAGAAAACTCATAGCGCCATCATTGCAACCCCTACAAGTTTTGCCAACGATTTATTTAATAATTACAGTAACTTATATAGTTTGCAGGCCTTGTTTTTAATCAACCTTGCAAAATATTACACCTTATGGTGTAATATAAAAATGGACCGCTTATCAAACGTACTCACCGCTATTTCACATCCCACACGCAGAGCTATCATTGAGCAGCTCTCACATGGACCCGCAGGCTTTCTTGAAGTCGCTAAGCCTTTTGATACCGCTCTTAACTCAGTGACTAAGCACCTTAAGCTTTTAGAAAGAGCCGGTCTTATTGAAAAAAGAAAACAAGGCCGCGAAGTTTTTATTTCACTACGTGGCGAACCGCTCAAAGAAGTTGCCGCTTGGGCTCATGTGTACGAGCGCTTTTGGAATGATCGTTTAGATGAATTTGCAAAAAATTTTGAACCTAAAAAAACTAAGGAGAAAAAAAGAAAATGAAAAAATCAGACACACTTGAAATAAAAGTTGAGCGCACACTATCTACAACTCCAGAAAAAGCTTATCGTGCTTGGCTTAATCCTAAAACTAAAGGTACTCCGTGGAATATCGGCGAAAAACTTTTGTTAACTCCTAAAGTTAACGGCTTTTTCTACTGGTTTGTAAGCGGAACTCCCCACTACGGGCGCTTTACTAAACTTAAAGTAGGACAACAAGCTCAGTACACATGGATGTCGCCATACACTGAGGGCCAAGAATCGACTGTAACTGTCACTTTTAAAAAAGCCGGCGAAAACACGCTGATGACTTTACTTCACACAGATCTACCAAATAGTTCTAAAGGTAAAGCTCACATCGAAGGCTGGAATGAATTCTTGGATGTTTTTCCAAAACAATTTGAGAAAGCTTCTAAAAAGAAAAAATAGTTTTTTATAGAAAGGTAGGAAGACGCTTGCTCTTCCTACTAAGCTGTTGGCACTGAAGCGAATATAAACTATAAGTTAAGCTATGAAAAAGACCCCGCCAACTAAAGCTAAAATGAACATCAA
Source organism: uncultured Pseudobdellovibrio sp. (assembly GCA_966250225.1). Lineage (GTDB taxonomy): Bacteria > Bdellovibrionota > Bdellovibrionia > Bdellovibrionales > Bdellovibrionaceae > Pseudobdellovibrio. Next base: position 8,610 of record CBINGM010000028.1, read on the forward strand.
AAAATTTTTGAGCGATATCGATAGCGTATGCGCTGTTCCTGTTCAGAAGTCGTATCAGAAATGGGTTTTACCGGAATACCCTTTCGATCATCAGCTTTTAACTTTAAGTTCGATTTATCGCAAAAGTCGCCAAACTTATTTAAAAATTGGTGGACGCTTTCAACCTCGAGTTTGTTCAACGATGCGGGGCTTAAGCGCCCAGGATCTTTTTAAAAATGAAATCGATTTTACGCCAGCTTTATCCGAATTGATGTGGTTTAAAGATTACGGCCGTTATATCTCAAATGCGACCGAAATGCTTGAAGCCTTATCTAACTTTACTGAAATCTCTGTCTTCCATGAACAGAATCACCGTATCTTGTGGCAGCTTCTGCCACCTGCACCGAAAGACAAAGAAAACTTTTGTCGTTATCTTAATTTTGCCGAAAGCTTGGTTGTCACACTAGATATAGCGATGGCCGATCAGATCGGAAAAAAATTGTCAGCTCCGCTTGAGCGTTTAAAAGTTATCTATCGCCCCAGCGGTAAGGATAATTATTCTGAAAAATCTAAAGAGACATACCGAAATTATTTGTTGGCCACATTAGTGACAACTTACTGCGCGATGGAACGTATTCACAATGACGACATATTAAATGCGGTCAACTACGTACTACCGGGCCAGAAAGCAATAAACAAGGTAGCTCATCGCCGAGGAATGGAACTCAGCGAGACTTTTACTCAAGTAACAAACCCCGAATGGCAAGCCCTTTACTGGAAATCGGCCGAAAGAAAACTAAATCAAATTCACAAAAAATCAAAACAACCGATTCTTTTCTTACCAAAAGAGGTTTTAGATTTAGATACAGAACTAGATCTGGCGTTAAAAGTTTTTGAATTTTACGACCTCTAATAGAGGCGATTTACAATCGAAATGGTAGGGGGCGAGGGACTTGAACCCCCGATCCCAGTGTTATGAGCACCGTGCTTTAACCAACTAAGCTAGCCCCCCACCGGATAAGCTAATAATGATGGTTAAAGCCTATCAAAACGAATATAGGAGATCAATCAGCGACGCCACGAAAAAGCCTTGATTAGATCACTTATTTCGCGAAATACTTCGCCTATGCCAATCACTTTTAAGTTTTTTGTTCTATCTATCATCATTTTATTGCAGTCGGCTTTAGCGCAAGCAACACCTAAGCAACACACAGAGGCAGTTGACCCCGAACAATACCGTTGGCTTTACGAACAATTAATTCCCCAACAAGATCGCGCAAACCAGCCCGATCGTGCCTTTAAATCGTTTCGTGTGCACTTATTAGATTCTCTTCAGTATTTTCCACAGCCCAGTTATTTAAGTGCCACGCATTTTAACCGCAAAACTGAAATCGCGGGAAATATCACTTATATTGGTTTTGTTCCAAAAAAATATAATTACGACATCATTTACAACAGCGCTAATGATGTAACATTAAAAGTAAAAGTCTTTTTCATTAATGCTAACGGCCAAGACAACAATGGTTTCAGAGCTAAATTTTCTCAAGCTGAAAAAATCTGGAATACAAATTTATTACCCTTAGATTTTAAATACAAATTTCAGTTTCAAGTTGTGACAAATCCATTTGAAGCGCACTACTCGGTCATTCTTCAAGATGACACCCGCGGGCCTTACGATACACAATGGAGCCGCAACTGGAATGCGACTTCGGTAGCTCACGAATTAGGTCACATGCTGGGTTTAGGGGATGAATACCAAACTATTTCGTCTGAATCAGATTGCTTAGAAAAATCTTTGATGTGCGATTCTTTCAAAGGTTCACCAACACGTTCACACTATTATTTTATTTTACGCCGTTTAATGAAGTAGTCGCTCGCAGCGAAGGTTGTTAGCCGACTTTAGTTTGACCTTCGCGGCGGTACGTGGCCTCGCGCAGGTTCATGCGAACTTCTTTCATCATATTTAATTGCTGTTCAACCATTGAATCAAAAACTTCTAGCAAATGATCATGTTTGCGCGGAATCACTGAATCACCTTGAAAAAGATCAATCGTGTGATGAATTGCTTCAATCGTTGAATAACAAAAAGCTTCAGGTTGCTTACGCACTCGAAAATTCGAAGGTTTCGCCGGATTAAAACAAATACGCGGAAGCTTTTTTAAATTTTCACTTTGGTTAAGCATTTTACGGGCTGTAGCCCAAGTGCCATCAATCACCAAAATTCTTAATTTTTTAGCTGTTAAAAATTTTTCGCTACGCTCATTAACAGACAACTCAGAAATATTCACTGAACGTTGCCCAGGGTACAAAATCACCGTGTGGTATTCAGGATCAGCGATTAAGGCGTTTAACTCATTATCATGAGTATAGTTAATACCTTTGATTAAATGTGATCCCTTAAGACAAAGATGCGACATACGGCCCGTAGCGATTCTTCGCTTAGCTTCAATCGGATGAATCAGAATGACAAAATTAATCGCACAATCAATGGGTTTGATCATCTGGCAATAACAACCAAAATCAGGCTGCAGGCAAGTTGTACATAAATTTCTATATTGCGGTTGCGCAGCTAAGTGATCTTCTTTTTTACGGCGATAATCGTTAACGTTCATGCTTCTAGCATAACAAACGTAACGCTACAGCCTAGCGAAGCTTCGGCTTACCTGGCATAAATAAGACTATAGTAGAGCGATTAACTAATGGCTTTTATCAAATGCCGGAATATCTTTCTTACGTTTTCTATTTTCATCTTCCGGCACATAGTTAATTCCCATCTCAACTTCGACATTTTCATCAGCCGCCGTATCACCCGGGCTATCCCGCTGCGGAGATTTGGGAATATGGCCAGAGACCTTTTTCGTGAAATCTTCTTCAGTAATTAAATCTTTGGGTTTCATGAAACACCTCCCCAAAGTAAAGGCTGCAATTTGCCCTCCTAAATTTTTAGGGCATTTCGGGAACAACGATCTTCGGTTTAATAATTTAACTCAGGCATAAAAAAAGGGAGATGCTTCCATCTCCCTTTAAAAATTTAATTTTAGTATTAGATCTAGCTATCAACGAAAGTTTTAAGCTTATTAGAACGAGAAGGGTGACGTAATTTACGTAACGCCTTAGCTTCGATCTGACGGATACGCTCACGTGTTACGTTGAAATCCTGACCAACCTCTTCAAGAGTATGATCTGATTCTTCACCGATACCAAAACGCATACGTAAAACTTTTTCTTCACGCGGAGTTAAAGTCGATAACACACGACGAGTTTGCTCAGCTAAGTTTAAGTTTACAATCGCTTCAGCAGGATTGATCACTTTTTTATCTTCGATAAAATCTCCTAAGTGAGAATCTTCTTCTTCACCCACTGGAGTTTCTAAGCTGATTGGCTCTTTCGCAATTTTTAAAACTTTGCGAACTTTATCTACCGGCATATCCATACGATCTGCGATTTCTTCCGGAGTTGCCTCACGGCCTAACTCTTGGATTAATAAACGTTGTGTTCTAACAAGTTTATTAATCGTCTCGATCATGTGAACTGGAATACGGATAGTTCTGGCTTGGTCGGCAATCGCGCGAGTGATCGCTTGACGGATCCACCAAGTTGCATACGTCGAAAATTTGTAACCACGACGGTATTCGAACTTATCAACGGCTTTCATTAAACCGATGTTACCTTCTTGGATTAAATCTAAGAATTGTAAACCACGGTTCGTGTATTTTTTCGCGATAGAAACAACTAAACGTAAGTTCGCTTCTACTAACTCAGATTTAGCAAGGTCAGCTTCACGCTCACCTTTCCAGATAGCTGTGTAAGTTTCTTGAATCCAACGGAAGTTCATCTCTGTATCGTCATGTAAACGTTTAAGACGCTCTTCTGCTTCTTGCGCTTGTAAAGCATAAGTACGGAAACGACCGTAGCTTAAGCCTGTATCGCGAGTCATTTTTGTTAATTCTTTTTCGTTAGTTTCGATTAATTTTAATCTTTCAACTAACCCGTTCACATCTTTAGAGAATGTTTTTTCAACGCCGTCTTTGATGCGTTTACGTAAAGTGCCCATGCGGTTAACTAAGTTTTTGAACTTGATAACAACACGGTTGATTGTTTTACGGTTGAAGTTGATTGATTCAAAGTTCGCCATCAACGCTTCGTTGATTACGCGAGTTTCATCAGTCAATTTCGCTTTAAGATCAGCTTTGATCGTTTCATCGCGTAACGCAGTGAAAGCTTTCTCAGTGTCTTTTTGGTATTTTGTAACGATACCGATTAATTGGTGAATTTTTTCGATGTACTCTTTTTCATCGTACTGAGTATCTTCATCTTCTAAACCACGGAAGATCGATTTAACTTTGATACGGCCTTGATCAAGGCGCTTACCTAAGTTGATGATTTCCCATGTACCTAGTGGCGACATTAACATCGCACGAACGATCTCACGCTCACCTTTTTCGATACGGCGGGCGATCTCAACTTCACCTTCACGTGTAAGTAATGAAACTGAACCCATTTTGCGTAGGTATAAACGAACAGGGTCTGAACCCTTAACGTCTTCAGCTTCTTTTAATTCTTCTTCGTCTTCTTCCTCGTCGTCTACTTTTGACAGGAATTCGTCTTTATCATCTTCGCGAGCCGCTTCAGTGTGCTCAGTGATAACCACGCCGTTAGCTTCAAGGGTTTGCATTAAACCATCAAGAACGCTAGCCGCGATAATTTCTTGCGGAAGAGATTCATTGATCTCTTCGATTGTTAAGCGGCCTTTATCTTTAGCCAGCTTCAACAACTTTTGAACTTCTTCTTTTGCTAACACATCTTGTTCAGCAACAGTTAAAATTCTTAATTCATTTTTGTCTTGGTTATTCGTCATCTGTCCTCAGCTACTTGTGGCTCATTGCTAAGCCACCTTTTTAAAAAACTATAAAAACAAAAATTTTGATTTGCGTTCCGCAAACCTTACCCTAAAGGTAGGAGTTTACTTTTTAGATTCGCTCTTAAGAGCGAGACGGCTTTTTTGTAACTCAGAAAACTGTCTAAGTTTTTCGGCGTCATTCATGTTCGACTTTAAATCCAACGCCAATTTTTTTGCCTGATCTTTTATAAACTCTTGCTGAATTCTAGAAATCAAATCTACGATAAGTTTTTTTTCTTTTTCTTCGTCGAATTCACCGATTTGGGCGATGTCGAGTTTTGAATTTTGAAAAAGCAACTCAGGTTTATCAATTTTATCAATCAGCTGACTGACCAACCTATCAAACTTTTCAGCATCTTGTCTATAAACTTGCTCTGCATTTTCGAGGATTTGCCTAACACCTAAGTGTTTGATTTGGCTTAATAATTGCGTGAAAGTCAGAGGCTCTTGCAGGTCACTCATCAGAGCGAAATTGGCACGACTCTTGAGGGTATTTTGCAATAACATCAGCTCAACTTTAGAGGCATCTGAAATTTTAATTTGTGCATTTTCTTCTGTTTTTGCCGCTTCAACGGGTGCCGAAAGCACAGGCTGAGAAGTCTCTGTCACGAAATTTCTTTGAGTATTTTGGTTCATTGCAGAGCCGTAATTAGAGCTGCGCCCCGCAGCATTACCCTGAAAAGAATTCCTAAGCCAGTCTTTATTGACTCCCATAATCTGGCAAAGATCGTCGGCATACAGGCTTTTTAGGCGCTGATCGGCCATCACATCAAACACCGGTTTAATCTTATCAACCAGTTTTACTTTGTCAGAAGCCTCGCCACGGTACTCGGCCATCCACGATTTAAGAATGACTTTGAACAGGTCAGGCGCTTTTTCGATCTCTTTTTTTAAAGCGTCTAATCCGAATTTAATAACAAATTCGTCAGGGTCTTTCGCTTCGGTTAATGTAATCCCGCGAGGGAATAAACCTTGCGATAGCAGAATAGGAAGACTGCGTTCTGCGGCCATTTTACCAGCGTCATCTCCATCGAATAGAACAACAACGTTGTTCGTTAATCGTTTGATGAGTTTCGCGTGGTCTGGGGTTAATGCCGTACCCATAGTTGCCACAACATTTTTAATTCCCGCCTGATAAAGCGAAACTAAATCCATGTAGCCTTCAACCACTAAAACTAAATCTTCAGAGCGAATATGTTTTGCCGTCTGTGCAAGACCATACAAAACACTGCCTTTATGAAACACCGGAGTTTCAGGAGAATTTAAATACTTTGGTTCACCTTGCTCGATGATACGACCACCGAAGGCCAACACTTCACCGGTCGGTGAATGAATCGGAAACATTAACCGGTCACGGAACAAGTCAAAATAACCTGTTCCTTCTTTACGTCGTTTCAACAGCTGCGCTTCTTCAGCCACAGCGTGTGGAATTGAGCTACGGTTTAATTGACCAGCTAAGGCTTCCCATTCATTCGGCGAATAACCGATTTGAAATTCTTCTAAAGTTTCTGGATTTAATTTTCTTTTTAAAACGTACTGGCGAACCGGAGAATCCGTCGCTTGGCGTTTTAGTGATTCACGAAAAAATTCAGCCGCAATTTTATTAGCGTGTAATAAAGTTTTTTTGTGATCTTTGTTTTCTAAAGGTTGATCCGGGCGATTATTTTCATAGTCAGAATCCTGAATCACAATCCCATTTCGCTCAGCTAAATATTCGATCGCTTCACGAAAATTCATGCCGTTGAAATCACGTAAAAACGAAACCACGTTGCCGGATTTTTTACAGCCGAAACAATGGTAAACGCCTTTGAATTCACTGACAGAAAATGAGGCCGTCTTCTCCTGGTGATCAGGAAAAGGACAACGTCCCATGTGGCCACGACCACTGGGTTTCAACGTTGTGTATTGTGAAATGATCTCGACAAGGTTTGATGCTTGCGTAACCTTGTCGATGAATTCTTGCTTAAATCCCAACTTAGTTCAGTTTTGATTTAATCACTTCGCTAATTGTTTTGCCGTCAGCAGTTCCAGCAGTTTTAGCTTGAACAGCTTTCATCACAGTGCCCATATCTTTGATCGATGAAGCGCCTGTTTCTTTAATTACGTCAGCAACAACTTGTTCAATTTGTTCACGAGACATTTGAGCCGGTAAGTAAACTTCCATCACTTTTAACTCAGCTGTTTCAGCGTCAACTAAATCAGTACGACCTGCAGTTGCGAATTGGTCGATAGATTCTTTACGTTGTTTAACTAATTTTTTTAAAACAGCCATAACATCGTCAGCTGTTAACGGATTCGGACGAGAGTCGATTTCTTTTTGCTTAATCGCTGCATGTAAAAAACGAAGAGTGTTTAATTTTACTGAATCTTTGGCAATCATTGCAGCTTTGATATCAGCCATGATTTGATCTTTAAGTTCCATGAGTCTACTCCCTTAAATAATTTGAATTTGAAATAAAAAGAGCTCTTAAGAAATGAATCCCTAAGAGCTCTATAAGCTTGTAATAAAATTACGAACTAGTCGCGGTCTCTGAAACCACCACGAGTTTTTTTCGTAGCGCGTTTACGAGCAGCGATAGATTTTTTCTTAGCAGATACGCTTGGTTTTTCGAAGTGTTCACGTTTTTTAACTTCTGAAAGGATACCAGCTTTCTCACAAGACTTTTTGAACTTTCTGAATGCTGATTCGAAAGATTCACCGTCTCTGATTTTAACTAATGCCATAAGATATTCACCTGCCTTCCGCTGTGGATTTTTTGAAGCTGTATTTGTACAAATTCAAAATGAATAGAAAGTATTAACAACCGAGGACTGTATTTACACTTAATGACTGGCTGCAGCAAGACCATTTAGTTAAATATTTCAAGCTTTTATACTAAGACTGAGCCCGTAGATGGATCAATTCACCGAACAAGACCATAAATTCATGCAATTAGCCTTTAAATTGGCCAAAAACGCCCAATTAAAAGGCGAAGTACCCATCGGCGCCGTAGTGGTCGATGCTGAAGGCAAGGTCATCGGAAAATCCGGAAACAAGCGCGAACAACTAAATACTGTTTTAGGCCACGCCGAACTAGTAGCCCTTCACAGAGCCTGCAAAACCAAAAACTCATGGCGCCTCATCGATTGCACTTTATATGTAACCCTTGAACCGTGCTACATGTGCGCGGGAGCCTTAGTGCAATCAAGAATCAAACGCGTCGTCTTCGCCACCCACGACCCAAAAGCCGGAGCCATGGGCTCACTCGAAGATTTATCAAAACACCCAAAACTAAATCACAGATTCACAGCTGAAAACGGACTCATGCAACACGAATGCAGTTATTTACTGAAGACCTTCTTCAAACAAAAACGCTCAGAAAAAAAATAACTTTCAAATAAGTTCAGTCTGCACGCGAGGCTAAAAATATTTAATACCTCTAAAGCCTCAAACAGCGGGGGTGTCACAAGCTTGCATTCGCAACCTTGCGCCCACCTCCGAACTACGTTTTAGAGGCATTAAATATTTTTAGATCTTCGATTGTAGAGAGAATAGAGAATTTGAAAGATTAGAATTTTTTTCTTCCTTCAAAAACGAGTTCGGGCTTGGCGCGGCTTTGCGAACGCAAAGGCGTGACAAACGGATTGTCTGAGGCTTTTGAAGGGAGAAAAAAATTTTCCCCGTTCGAAGCCGTTATTTGATCGTTGCGCCTAAGCCGAATTTTTGCGGAGCAGAGTTGTATCTAGCCTGAGCCGCAGGTAACCAAGCGGTTAAGTTTCCACGGCGGCGTTCATCAGACGGATGTGTTGATAAAATTTCTGGTGGTTTTCCGCCGCCAGCAGCCCCCATGCGCTCCCATAATTTGATAGATTCACTGGGCTCATAGCCTGCGTCGGCCATATAAATCTGACCTTCTTTATCAGCGGCAGATTCATCTTCACGAGAGAATTTCATATCAAAGAATGCCACAGCAAAACCGCCGGCAATCCCGCCAAGTTGAGCCCACTTTTTACAAGAATCGGTTTTACATAAAAGTTCGCCAGCTAAAACAGTTCCCACACCGACAACTGCACCAATCATATTGCTTTGTTTTGCGCGCGCATAGTGAGCTAAACCATGTTTTAAAGTCGCATGCGCTACTTCATGGCCCATAACGGCCGCAAGAGCGGCTTCAGTTTTTACGACAGGCATAATTCCTGTGTAAACGGCCATTTTACCGCCAGGCATACACCACGCATTAACTTCAGGGCTATCGATTAAAACGACTTCCCAGTTATAGGGTTTACCTGAAGCTAAAGCGATACGTTTAGCCACGCGGTTAACCATCGCGGTCCATTCTTGGTTTGTTGAAATTTTAGATTTAGCTTTTACTTCAGCGTAAGCTTTGGCAGCTTCGACGTTAATATCATCTTCACTGATGCCCGCAGATTCCGGGTTAGTTTTACAGCTTACAATTAAAAAAGAGAACGCGATAAGAAGTAGTTTTGTAGTTTTCATGGCTACAATACTAACTAGTTTTTCGCTACGAGATCAACCCTGATTGACCCGTAGCAAATAGCCCCGGATTACGAGGCTACAGTTTATAATCTAATCGGTAACCGAAGCTTGGTACCGCTGTGATAATGCCCTGAAATCCTTCAATTTTCTTTTTCAAGTAATTGATCTGAGAATCTACGTTTCGCGGTGTTACTTCGAAGTGACCCCACACTTCTTCCATAAAAGTGCTGCGGGATACCAGATGATTCTGGTTTTCGATCAACAGTTTCAGAATTTCGAACTGCTTCGGAGTTAATGTAATTTCACGCTCATTCACATACACCAGACGTGAATTCAGATTCATTTTTAAATTACCTACAGCTAACGTCGACGCATTCACATTTGCAATCACCGCATTGTTATCGATCGGCGGTTTAACTGTGTAGCCTTGGATTCTTTTTTTAAGTCTTAAGATTAATTCTTTAGGGTGAAAAGGTTTGGCAATAAAGTCATCGCCACCTAACTCTAAAGTTTCTACGCGCTCGTCTTCCGTCGCTACTCCAGACATAAAGATAATTGGAATATCTTTAGTAGCCGGGTTTTCTTTTAACGTCTTACAAAGCTCAGCGCCGTTTATACGTGGCATTTGATAATCCATTAAAACGATGTTTGGCTTAAAATCTAAAATAAGGTCTAAAGCTGAGTGCGATTCAGAAGTGGCTTTGCACTCGAAATAAGGACTAAGAATTTCTGAGATCACTGAGCAGCTATCCACTAGATCATCTATGATGACGACTTTATTCATTTATTAGGCCCCTTTATACTTCATGGTTTTGACATCCAATATCTTTTTAATCGCATCCCGCTTATCACCTTGAATCTCAATGCAGCCCCTATTTCCCTCGATGAAATAACTTCCACCGACACCGCATTTAGCTTTCAATTCTTTTGTTAAATCTTTTAGGAATGGATCGTAGGCCGGTAATTGATCTAAGACAGTAACCGTCTTGCCACCGCGACCGTTCTTCTCGATTCGAAAAACGACCACAAATTTTTTATCAGCGACGAGGGCTTTTTGTTGGGCTTCGAAAGCTTGTCTTTCGTTTTCTCCCGACATGATCGCCTGATCTTTCGGATCATCGCTGTAGACTAAGACGCGGTTTTTATTATCCAGATTACGTTCCTCATTCCGCATAACGAACTCTCGCTCGTTAAGATTAATATTACACTATTTTGTCAAATAGCTATGCGAAAAAATGAAAATTCGTAAATCCGAATCTTGTTGAAACGATATTGTTAAGAAAACTTAACTTCCCGATTCTTTGTGAGACGGCTCAGCTTGAGAATTCGATTTTTCCGATAAGCTGTGCTTTGTATATTCTTTGCCGTCGAATCTGAAAAGCTGCGGCTCGTTATCCATAACTGTAATTATATTTACCGGACGCTTCCACAGTTTGTTTAAGTTTTTCATTGTGGCGTCCATATAATTAGGCTGCAGATCTAAACCTTCGTGAACATGGCGAAGTAACAACTCCCCCCTGTTTTCGAAATTTGCGTTTTCGATTTTAATGATCGGTTGGCCAAAATTAGCGAGCTGGAACAGGAGCTGAGCCTTAATTGCTTTAAAGTCACGCGTATCGACTTCAAATTTGCCCGTTTCCTTATTCATTTTGTAAACAAACATTTTATTACGAACACAGAAGTCCTCTGTTAAAAACTCGTCAATAAATGTAACGTCATTATAAAGCTTACGAACCTCAAAGATCTTCTCGCGCCCTAAATTGAGCTTACGATCCCAATTTTTCCGTTCTTTAACATCGTCACATTCATCCCACTCGCGACCAAATTTTCCTTTATTCCATCTTTCTTCGATGTCTCTCATCAACTCGATGCCTACTTTATAGGGGTTATACCCCCCCATTTTCATAAACATGGTTCCGGCATGATGGTCGGCAAAGTCGATAATTTCTGAGTCATTAAGAATATATTTAGTCATAATGTGCGAATGCCAGTAAGAAGCCCAGCCTTCGTTCATGGTTTTAGTCATGCCTTGTGGAGCAAAATAGTAAGCTTCATCTTTAACAATCGATAAAACATCCTGTTGCCACTCTTCTAAAGGGGCATAATGGATTAAAAATGTTAAGATATCGCGAACCGGGTCTGCCGGAAACTGCGCTTTATCTTGAAGCTTTTGCATTTGGTCTTTTTTAAACTCTTCAACCACATCAGGCGGGTTGATATAGTTTTTCATATAAGACTTTTCAACCTGGAACACGAAATCAGCTTCACGCACCTGAGGTTTTTTCTCGGTAAACTGCGTTGGCCCGTTTAAAATTGAATAACGGTCGATTAAATTTTCCAAACTTAGACAAGTATCAATAAAGCGTTCAACTTCTTCATAACCATAACGATCGATGTAGCGGCGAATGCGGGTTGCATGGTTTGCCATCTGATCCATCATTTTACGGTTGGTTTTTGAAAACCAGATATTGTTCTTGAAAAAATCACAGTGACCATACACGTGCGCCATCACAAGTTTTTGGTCCATCATGGAATTTCCTTCCATCAGGTACGCGTAACAAGGGTCAGTGTTAATCACCATTTCATAGATTTTAGATAAACCATATTCGTAAGATTTTGAAAGTTGTTCGTACTCCATACCGAATTTCCAGTGTGGATAACGTACGGGAAAACCGCCGTAGCTTGCGAATTGGCTGATTTGATCGTAGCTGATCAGTTCGAAAATAGTTTCAAAACAATCAAGGCCGACGTTTTTAGCGACTTGGCAGATCTTTTTTCTTTCTGTTTCAAGTTCTAGAGTTAAATTTGCCATCGGTGGCCTCCAAAAGGTGCTACTTACCTTTTCCTAAGAAATCTTTGATTGAGTCTAAAATTTTATCGCGCGATTCGATTTGGCTTAAAGTCACCTGTTCGTCTTCGCCGAATTCTTTTTGCAGGTCTTTTAAAAACTGACCTGAACCGTATTTACTTTCAACCTGACCGTATGAAAACACATTCACGCGCGGTAAAAAGTATTCTTTGATCAGTTGAATACATAATCTTGTGTCTTCACCTGACCAGTTATCACCATCCGAAAAATGAAACGGATAAATATTCCATTCATCCGCCGGGTATTCAGCATCAATAATCTGTTGGCACATTTTGTACGCCGAACTGATGAGCGTTCCGCCCGATTCAGAAGTTTTAAAGAAAGTGTCTTCATCAACTTCTTTAGCCGCAGCATCGTGAATAATGAATCTTGTATCTAAGCCTTTGTAATGTTTCTTTAACCAGGTGTTGATCCAAAAAGATTCTAAACGAACGATCTCTTTTTGTTCTTCACCCATTGAACCCGACACGTCCATCATGTAAATCACGACAGCTTTGGTGTGCGGCTTCTGGGTTTTTTTGATCGTGCGGTACTGGTAATCTGAACGAATCGGCACAATCACCGGATCATTCGGGTTATATGTTCCTGAAGAAATATAACGGGCTAAAGCTTTTTTATAAGTTTGTTTAAATTTACGTAAGCCTTCTGGTCCAACTGGCGCAATGCCTGAGTAACGCGTTTTTTCAGTCACTAAATTCGCAGTGCCTTTTGGTAAAATGCGCGGAAGTTGCAACTTTTCACCTAAGATTTCGGCTAATTCTTCTAAAGAAATCTCAACCTCAAGCATGTGCTCGCCGGGATTTTCACCGGCTTCGCCTTTGCCAGAGCCTTGTTGGCCTTGACCCTGTTGAGGTTGGCCATCGCCGTCACCTTCACCCTGGCCTACGCCTTGTTGATCTTGTTTAGGACCGTAACGAAACGTAGGGATATCGATACGTGGAAGCGGAATCTTTACGAATTCTTCTTCGCGTTTACCAATCAGCTCGCCATTCGTGACATATTTCTTAAAGTCATCGCGAACTTTGCCTTTAATAATATTTTTAAACCGGTTCTGGTCTTCACGAATTGGCACGCTACGCTCCTTGTGTTGATCTGCCTCCGGCAGACCCTATCCTACAGGAACGACCTCGCGGTCGTTCTCAAACTTCGAACGATTATTGTTTCTTCACATCTCCGCGCGCGAAGATGCTGGCTACGTAATGTAATACATCGGTTGCAGAAATTTCGTCGTATCCGAAGTCTTTAATAAGACGTGATTTAACGATTTCGATTTTTTCCTGCGTGTCTTTATCTGTTACCGAACTTACTAAAGACGTAAGCTTAATACTGTCTTTTTGATCTTCGAAAAGTTTTAATTCTAAAGCTTTATGAAGACGTTCGTTCATTTTGTAGTTAAATTTCTTACCATCTAATGACAACGCCCCGATGTAATTCATGATCTCGCGGCGGAAGTCGTCTTTGCGTGATTCAGGAATTTCGATCTTTTCCTCAATCGCGCGCATTAAACGCTCATCTGGATCGTCATCCTGCCCCGTGAACTGGTTACGCACTTTTTCTTTTTGCGTATAAGCTTTAACGTTATCAATATAATTAGCGCATAAACGCTGTAATGCACCTTCATCGGCACTGATCGCACGTTGAACTTCACCTTTGATAATTTCTTCGTACTCTTGTTTAACTACACTTAATAATTCGCGGTACTCTTGCTTGCGTTCTTCGTCTGAAATTAACGAGTGATGTTTTAAACCACTTTCTAATTCATTCATCACCATGAACGGGTTCACAGAACCTTTATTCATCTGCTGAGCCATTACAAGGGCATTTGATAATTTATCCTGAATATAACGAGGCGAAATACCGTCTAAGCCTTCACGTAAAGTTTCTTTACGTAACTCTTTAACATTATCTTCAGTGTAATTCGCTAATGTTTTACCGTTATATAATTTTAGTTTTTGTAAACGGGTTAGATTTGCTTTTTTAGGTTTTTCTAAACGAGTTAGAATCGCCCACATCGCCGCCATTTCAATGGTGTGCGGTGCAATTGAAATTCCGCGCAATTTTTGTGAATTGAAATCTTTTTTATAGATATTCACTTCTTGTTTTAAGCGCGTGATATACGGAATATCCACTTTCACCGTACGATCGCGTAAGGCTTCCATGAATTCGTTATCTTGTAATCTTCTGTACTCAGGCTCATTCGTGTGACCAATGATCACTTCGTCAATATAAGTCTGGGCGAATTTTTTAGGTTTAATTCTATGCTCTTGTGAGGCTCCTAATAAATCGTATAAGAACGCCACATCAAGTTTTAAAACCTCGACAAATTCAATCATCCCGCGGTTAGCTACGTTAAACTCACCATCGAAGTTAAATGCCCGTGGATCTGAATCAGAACCGTATTCAGCAATCTTACGGTAGTTGATATCACCTGTTAACTCTGTTGAATCCTGATTTTTTTCATCTTTCGGTTGGAAAGTACCAATACCTACGCGGTCAGCTTCAGAAATAAACATACGTTTTACACGCACGTGATTTAATACTTTCATTAAATCACCTTCGTAGTAATCCATTAAGCCTTTAAAGATAAAACGCGATGGTGGGCAAAGTTCGCCCGTGATTTTCACACGGTAATCACCGTCTTGCGAACGGTTGATTTCATCAGCGACAGCTTGGCGCATATCATCTGGAATTAACCATAGCGGTTCTTCATTCATCGGCGTGTGATAAACTTTAACGTCTTTTCCTAATAAGTGTTGGATCTTTGAATCTTCAATCACCCATTCAAAAGTAAATAGTGCGCCTTGATCAGTTCTAGAATAATCTTCTAAACCTTTTTTTAAGATACGGCAGATCGAAGATTTTGCCGAACCCACAGGGCCGTGAAGTAAAATAACACGTTTTTCAGTTCCGTACCCTAAAGAGGCTGCCTTTAAGATATTAACGAATTTCATTAATTGAACATCTAAACCAAAGATCGCATCTTTACCGTTATTTTGTTTATCATCGAAAAATTTATAACGGATAACATGCTTTTTAAAATCAACATACTCTTCCGTACCGGCTTCCATGATCATGTCATACATACGCTGGTAAGAATTTCTAGCTAACTTAGGATTCTTCTTCACTAGCTCTAGATACTCATTAAAAGTACCTGTCCAATGCATAGCTGTTTTCTTGTTGCTGCCCTGTTGGTGCTTTTCAACGATAGAGCGAAGATTGATAGAAGACGACATAGTGATTCTCCTCCATAAGTGCCCCACTTTGAGAAAAAGTGAGGGCTTCTTACTTAGATTATGCCTCTTGTTATTTCGGTTAGCGAAGTAAAATTATTTTATAGTGATTAGACGATATTCTTCTGGCTTATTCAGGACAAAGGTCTCGTTATAAGACTTATTATGTTTCCTAATAGCTTTATACAACCAAACGAACTTTAAATTTGCATTTTCGATAGTGATTTTCTTTAAACCACTATTAGGTGTTTCACCCATTTGTTGAACGGTCACCGTAACTCCTTGGGTAGCACCGCTCCCCTGACAAGTGCTTGTTCGTGAAACCACATCAGGACAAGTAAAACCAAAACCACGTAGATCACGGTCAAACACCACGGCCCAAATTAATTTAGGGTCTAAATCCTGACGAAAAAGCGGTTTCATCGTACGCGCAGCAAAAGGGCCTTCAACAAATGCTTTTTGCGGATGAAGCGCATACGATACTTTCTGTGGATTCATCACTAAACTTCCAAGGCGGTAACCTAATAAAGCGGTCACTTCCATGCGGATCACATCATCTTGCAGATAAAACAAATCAATAGACGCTGAGTTTGAAGAATTTTTCGTTTTATCTTCAATTAAAGCCTTACTTTCAACATACTGAATATCACCCGCCTGCGGCTTTTCCTGCGTTCCCGCACAACCAGTCATAAAAAACGCGCCAAGACCTGCGATCGCTAAAACAAGATTTGTGAATGAATATTTTTGCATATAGTATTTAGTGTAAATGAGAGAATTAAAAATAAAACATTATTCTTTATTTGCCGCGAGTTTTCTTGTGCTGTGGTTTGCCGATGTTCCGGGAGGCTCGATTTTATTGATTCTGTTATGGCAACAGATGGCTATGTATTTATGGCAAACAGAATTTAGCAAAAAATCACAGATTAACTGTTTAATTCATTCTCTGACGCTGCTTCCGATGTTTTTCTTTTTAGGCGCCGTTTCATCGTTTACGCACATCTATTTAAAAGAACTGAATTGGACGCTGCTGCTATTTGCAGGCCTACTGAGCTTTATCATGTCGTATGCCGTTTTGATTTTTGGAATGTCTTTTTTCTGGGATTACAAAAAAGATGCCGATCTTATGAGTGTGTACGTTGAAAATATTCAGCAAATCAAGAATCGTAAATTTTATTTCTTTAAATTGACGGTATTTTTTGTGATCGCCACATTATTGCTGCAACTTTTCAGCGTAGATTACGCTATCGTTGCAGCCTATGTGTTATGCCATATCACGGGTAAAAAGTATCAGACGAAGCTGGGCTTCGTTGTGAATCAGTCTTCTCAAGCGACGTAATTTTACCATCTAAAGCTTTTAAGCGCGCTGAATCTTTTTCTTCTTTGCGCGCTTTTAAATACGCGTTGCGGGCTTTATCGTCTTTTTTAAGTTTTAAATAAACATCACCTAAATGTTCAGCGATAACTCCGACATCTGGAGCAAACTCATGAGCTTTTTCTAAATAAGTTAACGCTTTAGCGTATTCACCTTTTTTAAAGTAAACCCAACCTAAAGTGTCGATGATAAACGCATCGTCTTTTTGTAATGCATAAGCTTTTAACGCAAATTGTTCAGCTTCATCTAAATCGCCGCCCATTTCACTGATTGAATAAGCCACATAGTTTAAAGCCTGATGATTTTTTTCATCGTAACTGACCGCTTGGCGCATGTGTTTCATCATTAAATCTTTTTTCTCAAGACGGTCATAAAGCGTACCTAAGAAATAATGCACTTGCGTGTTTTTCGGAAACTGATCATCGGCTTTTTTCAGAGTAGCCACGGCGTCAGTAAACTGATTATCGTCTTCTTGAATTTGCGCTAACATAAAGTGTAACTGTAAGTTTTCTTTCTTGTTCGCAACAGCTTCTTTCATTGTCGATAACGCTTTATCTAACTGTTTTGTGTTTTTAAGTAAAAACGCAGCTCTTACACGGGCATCATCATAATGATTGCTGGATGGTTGAATCGATAAGTAAGTTTTGATCGCTTTTTCTGGCTGTTTTAATTCTTCGTAAACTGCAGATAAGTAAAATTTAACTTTATCTGATTCAGGAACAGCTTCGTTAAGCTCTTCTAACTTAGTCATGGCTTTGGCGTAACTTTTTTTATCGATTAAGATTAAAGCCATTTTAAGTTTAACTTGAATTGGATCTTCAGAGTTAGCTTCCATGAATTCAAGTTGCTCATAAGCTTTGTCGTATTGGTCTTTTTCAATATAATACTGAGATAAAACTTCAGCTAAACGAACCACTGGCCCGTATTTTTTTTGATAATCAACGTAGAATTTAAAAACCGCTGATTTACCTTCAGTTTTTTCTACGATACTTGAATA
>CBINGM010000029.1:0-25620 GCA_966250225.1 uncultured Pseudobdellovibrio sp.
CATTGAAATCAGAGAATTTGTGTCTACCTATATTTCATAAAAAGTTTTTAAAAAAGCGACTGAAGGTATTTACAATCACGTAGAAATGGGGCGAGGTTTAACTCCTCACCTGCAAAATAAATTTTTTAATCCGGCAAGAGAACCTAACCACTGGCAAGTTAAAGTTGATTTGCGCAGAAAAGTTCAATTTAAGAGCCAGAATCTTTTAGACCCATTTAGCCACCTGGGAAAATTTGATTTAATCTTATGCCGTAATGTTCTAATTTATCAGACGGTCGATAAAAAAACGAATATTATCGACCGCCTGTATGAGCAACTGACCGACAACGGAATTCTAGTAATGGGTGTCGGCGAATCAATGATCGGTTTATCAACGAAGTTTGAGCAACTGACTTTTGGTTCTGTTTCAATTTATCGTAAAAAACAAAACGCAGCCAAAAAAGTGGCTGCGTAAAAGAAGTGGAAACGAATACATGAACGCAATGATCAACGAAGATGATTTAAAAGAGTTTAGACAAGAAGGCGCCGAACTATTAGACGCCGCCGAAAAAGCTTTATTATCTTTAGAAGACGGTGCTGATTATAAAACGCAGTACAACGCCATCTTTCGCGCGTTTCATAATCTAAAAGGTGCCGCCGGCATGATGGAGATGTTAGACCTTCAGGCCCACACGCATATTTTAGAAACTGAGTTAGTTTCATTAAAAGAAAACTCTAGTCTTTCTTCAGATCAAATTGATTATTTCTTAAAAGGCGTAGATCGTGCTAAAAAAATGCTTTGGGGCGAAAGCGTTGAAGCCCACGAAGCTCCGCCAGCTAATAATGTTGTGCAAATGGTTCAACCCGTGCATGCGCCGATTCCAGTTCAATCAGCGGCCGCACCGGTAGCTCCGGTTGAAGAAAAAGAAAAGCAAACTGTTCTTGAGCCTACCCGCTATTTACTTTTCAGTGATGGTGGCGAACTGGCTCAATTAGAAGCTGATCTTAAAGGCTTTAATTTCGATGTTCACAATCACAGCGATTATATCGATGGCATTACTAAGTATGACACGTTAAAGCCACATGTGATCTTTATTTCTCCTAAATTTTGTCAAACAACACCTGAAGAATTAAAATCAATTCTTAAAAAAGATGGCCACGTTCAGCTTTTTGTTGATTTTGATTTTTCAAATGTTCCGGTCGATTTTTTAGTGAAATATATTCGTAATCATTTTGAAAATGCGAACTTAAAGAATTTAGCCGCTGAAGCTTCACATTTACTGAAATACCAGTATGCTGATCTTTTAGATTATTTACGCGCGCAAGGCAAAGAGCATATCGAACAAACACTCACTGAAGAAATGCGCGATTTTCTAAGTTACAAATCTTTAATTAATCAAAAATTTAAAGGAGCTTAAAAGCTCCTTTTTTCTTCAAAACGCGATCTTGCGCTGGTCGCCGAAACCAATAACAAAAATCTTCTTCTTTCAACAAACTTCAAATGCAACAAACGTCTTGCGACAAACTCAGCCTTCCTTCTTGAGAGTCCGCGCTTGTTATTTAAAATATTGCTTAAATGCATGGGATCTAACTCTAAATCTTTCGCAAAACTTCGCAGCGAATAAAAAATATTCTTTGAACGCCGGTGCAAAAACTCTGTTTTTAAAATTTCGATATATTTAGTTCGATTCATGTTTTTGGGGATACAATTGCCTTGCCGCCCAAAACCATGTCAGGATTCTTCCTTGTAGCTGTCCAGAATCCGTCGATCACACATTTATTCGTAAGCCGGAAAAAAATCTGCTCGTTTTTCGACGCTCGGGAGTTGGGATTACATTGTAATCTGAAACCCTGAGCGATATTTGCGCGTCATCTGATCTCTTAACTTTTCATGTCTAGACCGCTTTAATAACAGCAGCGGTAGTAGAACGTAGATGTTTCGTTGGCGTGGCGGCCTGCTCCGTCATTATTGGCAGAACACGCTGAACCATTCCATGTTAAATACACATCATCCATATGGCCGGCAGGCATAGCGCTTGGGTTAAGGGTCACCTGTCCACTGACAATGGATGAGTGATCGCCGTAAACACCACCAACGACGCCTCCGTAAGGATCGACATCTGGCACACCGGAAATCGCGCGCGCACCGCAGGCTTGTTGAAAGTCAGTGTGTGTACAAATTCTTGAGCCAGGGCCAACACCTCGACAAATGGCGATCGCATTATCCGTAATAGATCCGGTAGCCATACCATTAATACTTGTGTGTGAACGAAGAGTTGTTTCCATGCAGATACGCCCGTCGGCCACAGGCCAAAAGCCTGCGCGACAACCAAAGCGCGCATCACCGCTGACTTCTAATTTGGCTTGCGGAGTGGCTGTGCCGATACCAACATCACCCGCTGTTGTGATTGTCATTTTTGCTGAAACAGTATCAGTAATCGACGTACCTGCGGTACCGACCGTATTATTTGAAATAAAAAATTTAACGCCGTTAACTAAATCAATCCACGCTGGCTTTCCGGCACCACCGCCGTATTTCCAACCTAAATTATAATAAGCATTACCTGCCACCGTTGGATTATTGTGAACTAAAAATAATGGGCCTTGCCCAGTGCCAACATCACCGATTTGGGCTCCTGTTTGATTACCGCTACCAGTTGCATTTCCCGCAATATGAAGCAATTGAGTTGGCGTTGATGTACCGATACCGACAAAACCTGTGGCCGTGATACGAACTCTTTCAGTCACGTTTCCTGACGAATCATTGGTTTGAAATTTTAATGGCTCATTGCCATCATCACCCCAGATAAGTGTGGCGTATTTTTCATTTGTTCCGTTATTTTCAAGACCGACATAGAAGTTATCAGTGTCGTTACTTCCCATCATCACACCCATGGTGCGGCTTGCGCCCCAACCATTAGCAACACCCGTAAATGGACTACCGATTTGAATAGCTGTTATCGGCGCTGAGGCTCCTAACATTCCGATCCGTCCTGCGAAATAACTTTCAGCGGTTGTGTCGGCTGAATAGATAGCGTAGTTGTTTGTACCAGTTACAGTATCAATATACATACCGTAAGCGTTGGTAATAGTTCCCCCACCGGAATTTGGAACTACAACAAACACACCTTTAGCGTCATAAATACTTCCAGTTGATGAGTTTCTGGCGCGCGCGTACACACCAATGCTATTTGAAACTGCACCGGTTCCCGTATTATCGGCAGCACCTACAGCACCGATCATTTCTGTTAAATTTCCTGATGAAGAATTTAAAGATAAAATATGTGAACCAATGATACGGTTACCGTTAAATGCAGAAGTGTAATTCACCGTATGATGTTGCGCCCAGTGATCAGCCGTGCTTGTTCCAGTTGGATTATACGTTGAATATGTTCGTAAGATAGGATTAACCGATACAGGATCTGTCGTCGTCATGGATAGATCTAGTTTTGCATTTGGTGATGTGGTACCGATACCAACGTTTCCTGAATTTTTAATAATTAAAGCATCAGCCATTGTTGGAATATTATTTGTGCCTGGATTATTTCCGGTTAGAAAACGGAAATCACCATTAGCAGGATCCATATTTAACACGCCCGTGTAACCAGTTCCAAAAGCGCGCGCGTTTGTGCCATCATGCCAGCGGTTAAATTCAACCGTTGGATAATACGGATCTAAACCAATACCTGTACCGGTTGCCGAGTTATAAATTTTTAGACCAGGATTTGCTGTTGATGAAGTCACGATAGATAAAGCGGCATCTGGATTATTTGTGCCAATACCGACATTGCCTGAAAGATAATTGACGGTCGTTCCTGATGTTGTCCATTGTGAACTGACTTTATTACTAAAATTTAAATAATCGGCATTTGAAATTAACCCGGCAGTCACTGAGCCTGCGGCTGACGCTAACGGAATATTTAATGTGTGCACTCCACTTAAAGTATTAAATGCTGGAGAGTTACCGGCTGTGCCGATTGCAAAACTTTGTGTTCCGCTTGTTGATCCATTGAACGATTGCATTCCTGAACCACTGAGACCAAAAGCTGACCAAGTTGAACCATTACAGTATTCAACATTACCTAAATTATAACGTAAGGTTCCGGCATAACTAACGGTGCATGTTGCTGACTCCATACTGATACGCACACCACCTGAAACGTCTAATTTAGTTACCGGATTTGAAGTTCCCACGCCGATAGCTCCGGTTGAATTAACAACTGTTGTAGCTACGCCACTGGCTCCATCTCTGAATTCTAAAAGATTTGCGGCTGATCCACCGTTTTGTCTAATCACCACAGTCGGCGCTGTATTCACCGGAGACATACTATAAAAATAACCAGCGTTACCTGACGCAGCTGTGGCATAAAGTGCTGTAGCGTTCGCACCTGTAGCGTTGGCATACATCGCTGTTCCAAATCCACCTGTTGCATTGGCCGTTACAGCAATGCCGTTAGTAGAATCACTCCCCGTGATATTTCCCGCAGGAGAAATTTTTGCGACAACTACGCCAGCACCGTTTTGCCATTGTTGTAAATCTGCTGACTGCGTATTATTACCTTTAACAACTTGAACGACACTTGTTCCTGCTCCATTATTATAAACATCAAGCCGTGCTGATGGAGAATTTGTTCCCACACCGACCGTGCCAGAAGCATAATAAATACTTGTACCTGATGTAACCCATTGCGAACTTGTAATTGATCCGCTGGCTGCTGGCACATAACCAAGCGCTGTTGTGACATCACTTAACAGCAATTGCGCACCTGAAACGACGCGGCCTTTGCTATCAGTAATCACTTTAAAGTATGTTCCGGCTGTTCCCACATCGGCTAAACCTAATGTTGGTGTTGAACCACCGCTTGAAGTGATTTCATTTGATGTACCGCTTACACTGACCACCGAACCAGTTGATGGGTTAATCCATGATAAATTTCCAGAACCATCCGTTGAAAGAACTTGTCCTGAGTTACCATCGTCTTGCGGAAGTGTTAAAATATAATTGGCCGCTAAACTTGCATGAGTCTGAAGGCTAACACTAAAGTTTGTGCCGGGTTTATAAATATACGCTGAATTAAACGAAGCACCACCACTGCCATCACGTTTTACTAACGTACTGGCTGAAGCTTGTGCTGTGGCAGCTAAAGTTTCATCAACACTTGTGGCTACTTGCGAAGCGGTTTTACCGCCAACTTGCGAAACAGTCGTTGCTGAAAAACTTCCGTTCACATCACCCGATAAAGTTTGTGAAGCTAAAGCCGAGGTAATTTGAGTGGCTACGGCTGAACTACTGACGGGCGCGTAACCTAAAGTTGAAGTGATTGCTGAAGATGAAGCACTTAATTTAGTTTTAAATTCTTGGTAATCTAATGAAGTTAAATAACCGTCTGTCGACATAGAAGCCACAGCCACTGATAGAACCGGAGCTGAAGCTGTTCCCGTATTAACTAAAACTGAACCACTTGTGGTCACAGTACTTACGCCACCACCGGCACCGTTACCTGTATAGGCGATACAACTAAAGCTTGCGCCGTTAAAATAAAGAATGCGATCAGAGGCACAAGTTGGCACGCTTGTTTTTTCAACGAAGGCTGTATCAGCTTTGCCGTTTAATAAATGTGAATCATCGGCGTTTGAAGCATACATCGCGTAAGGTACGGCATTGATCGCCATCGCTGGCAATGTTTGCCAGCCGGTTCCGTCATTAAATTGCATGACGATTTTTCTGTTGTCTGTAGGCACTGGAGAAAAAATTCCAGGCGCTTGGCAACTGTAAGAAATTGTCGCGTTATCAAAAACTGAAGCAAAGGTTGTAGCACTTGCTGGATAGGAGCGTGTTCCGTTTCCTAAAGAGAAAGAAATAAGGCCGCCACTGCCTGACATATTTACGGCGCTAAAATCTTCGATGTATAAAACGCAAGACGCTGACGGATCTAAAGTTGTAAATCGAAAACTCACATTGTTTGATTCAAGAGGTAAACCATCGGGTTTAAATATTTTGGCTTGATATGTGGTTTTTAGAGGCGCTGCCTCTAAATAAAAAGCAAATAGCAAAATGTTAACGGCAAAAAACAGCCGCACCAGCCACATCCACATAGCTAACATATCGGCATTATTATGCTTTTTCTAAAATAAAATATATCTCAGATTGAAACGAAACGGTTATTTACAGATTGGCGCTGCAGGATCTTTAGCGCAAAGATAATCTTTAATAGCTTTGTTCTGCTGTTTTAATTCTGCATTTTCAGCTTTGAGCTGTTGGAAGTCGGTAAATAATTCTTTAATCGCATTTAACATCGCCCAGAAAATCGGAGTTGTATTTAACGATAGAAATCCTTCTTTATCTTCTTTCACCGCTTCGGGAATTTGTTTTTGCACTTCTTGCGCGAGCACACCGGTGTAAGTTACTGACGAGTCAATTTGTTTTGGATTATCTTTTTTATAATTAAAATAAATCGTTTCAATATTAGCAATCTCGCGAAGACCGCGGTTATATTTTCCGGAAACATCTTTTAGTCTTTCATCTGATGGCACGATCCACGCGGAATCACCACCATTACGATACGGAGTTCCGGTAATACGAAGATCACCACTCACATCTAGCTTATAAGACGGTGATGAGTTTGCAATACCTACGTTTCCACTGGCTGTGACTGTAAAATTATAAGTTGAAGCTGCCGCATTCCATAAGTTAAATGAACTACCGTACAGATCACCTAAAGCCCAAACCATGGTTCCGTTATTACTAAAACGAATCGCCGAAGAATCTCCGGCGCTGGCTTTATTCAAAGTTAAGACTGGATCAGTCACCATGACCATGTTCACTCCACCGGTCGCAGCACGAGCTTTAATTTCCAGAGAAGTTCCTGGTGTTGTTGTTCCACCGATACCTACGTTACCTGATGAATCAACGTGAATACGGTCATTACCCGAACCATCTGCGATAATAATATTATTTGATAACGTCGCAATTGTAGATCCCGTATTAGAACCAAGAATCACGTTATTACTTCCTGTTGTAATACTTTGTCCTGATTGATAACCGATAGCGATATTTCTACTGCCCGCCGTTCCCGAGGCTTGCGACATTAAAGCGCGATATCCCAGTGCCGTATTAAAACTACCGGTATTAGTACCACCGTTGAGTCCTTGAAAAGCTAAGGCGCCAAGAGCTGTATTACCTTGTCCTGTAGTATTGTAAACACCTGAAGTATTTCCGACGGATGTATTGTAAGACCCACTTGTATTTAAAGCTAAAGCTCCAGCTCCAACTCCTAAATTATAAGTTCCGGTGTTATTAAGTGCGGGATCATTTCCATTCCAAGTGGTGGTCACCCAAAGATTGACCGAACTGGCACCAGCACCTCTACCGATAACAACTCCTCCGGGAGTACCACTCGATACGAGAGCATTATTATTGGAGTTGGCAAACCAAGTAACTGGTCCACCGGCTGTCGTTTGTGTAGTTCCATCCGGAAATTTAAAACCACCGGTTGAAGATTCAACTGTACCTGCAACAGTTAATTTACTTGTTGGTGTCGTGTCGCCGATACCGACATTACCTGTAGCTAACAACGTCATTACAGTCGGCGCATTATCACCTTCATTACTAATTCCGGTTTGTGAAAGTTTAATATTCATTTGCGTGTTGGCACTGCCATTCACCGCATGACGACCTAATTCAAAACGTGCAACAGACGACCAGCTGCTTTGATTTTGACGAGCTAACACAAGCACTGGTTTTGTCACATCCGCTACGGTTTCAGCAGGGCCTGAAGCCACAATCACGGCTCCAGCATAAGTTGGAATATCTAAGTAAGACGCATTATATACGTTAGTGTCGTAATTTACACTTAACGGAACTTTTAACGTTGGTGCATTGATGCCAACATATCCCGAAGAATAATTAATACCGCCCGTAATATTCGTCCACTGCGAACCAGAAATTGATCCACTTGCAACCGGAGTATAACCTAAGGCCGTTGTGATTGTACCCGAAGTAAACGCTGTCCATGTTCCTAAACCAGATGCATCTGAAGCTAAGTATCTGCCAGCTGCCGGAGAACCACCGGTGATTTTAATTTGTCCACCGACTTCTAATTTCGCTGTTGGATTTGATGCACCAATACCGACGTTACCTGCTGGTAAAATCGTGAATTGTTCGCTTCCGGTACCCATGGCAATACGGCTTGATGTTACGCTTAAACCCTGACCCACGAGATAAATATTATTTGATCCACTGCCGCCGGTGTTGATCGTATTACCGTGACCAAAAATATAAGCTCTGTTCGAACCACCACCAGAATTTAAATACGAGTTACTATCACCGATAGAAAATCTTCTGTTACTCGAATTTCCCTGTAACGTTGGCGTAAGACCCGCTGCAAATTCGCCGTTTACTTGAAGAGTTGTAACTGGTGCTTCAACGCCGATACCGACATTACCACCGTCACGGTTAAAGATCGTGTTATTACCTAAAGCATTAATATAAAGAGGTGTAGCGAAAGTTTGAATCCAGGCATAATTTGAGTCGTACATACCCATTGATAATGATGTTGGGTTTGCTGTACTTCCGATATTAACTGCCGCATTGGCTTGTGAAGTGTCGGCTGAAGATTTTACGATATTTAATCTTCCTGTTGGAGAAGATGTTCCTATACCCACATTACCTAATGAATTAATTCTTAATCTTTCAGAGCCATTGGTTGAAAAACCTAAAACATTCACTGATGGAGAAAATACACTTGGACCATTAGCAAAACTATAACCCGGATCTTGAGCTGCGCCATTGAGTTGTAATGGCACTTGTGAATACATCGTGTAAGGATCAACTTGAACAGCTCCCACTAAATCGACAATATTATTTGAAAGGGTAATTCCTTCGGTACCACTTGCGACTAAAGAAATGCTATTTGCACCAGAACTGTAAATACCGGTGTCTGAGTCACCAGTAATCGCAAGGCCTGGAGAAGAAACTGTTCCCGCACTCATTTGAAGAGCACCACTTGAAGCAGCACTTAGTGTTGTCCATGTTGTGCCATTACAAAATTGAACTGAACCGGTGTTGTATCTAATCGTACCTGCATAACTGACTGCACAGGTTGCTGATTCCATACTGATACGAATACCACCGTTAACATCTAATTTTGTAACCGGAGCTGTTCGACCAATACCAACGCTCCCCGAAGCTGAAATACGCATACGTTCAGCACTTGAAGTATAAAAAGTCATCGGCACACCAGAAGTTTGGCTGTAGATCGTGTATTCGCTGGCTGATGATTGAATAAAAGCTGTTCTGACTCCACCTAAATACCAACCATACCACGCAAAATTTTGCGCATTCAATGTGATGACTTCTGAATTATCAGTTCCATCACCCACTGAAAATGAACTTAAAGGATTATTTGTTCCGACACCAACACTACCAGCTGCGTATGTGATCGCAGAGCCTGAAGTTGTCCATTGCGAAGATGTTATCGCAGACATTGATGAAGCCAGAGCGCTAACCGATGATGTTAAAGCTGTGATTGAAGTTCCTAAACTATTTACTTCTGAAGTTAATGTTGTCATTGAGCCACTCAGTGAAGTTACTGTTGATGTGACTGTAGTAAATGAAGCTTGTGTTGTGTACGAAGTTGAAAGTGTTGATGGATTTACCGGAGTATAACCTAAAGCATTCGTTACATCAGTTGCTGTAACTGTGTATGAGGCTCCACCGCCACCGGCGGTGATACATTGAAAACTTGCGCCGTTATACTGTAACGCTTGCGAAGCTGTACACGTTGGAACTGTGCTATATTGAACAAAAGCTGAATCGGCTTTGCCATTTAATAAAGTGGCGTTATCAGCTTTCCAAGCGTACATCGCGTAAGGAACAGCATTGATAATCATCGCTGGTAATGTTTGCCAACCATTGCTGTCTTGAAACTGCATCACGACTTTACGATTGTCATTGGCTGCCGGAGTATAAATTCCCGGAGTTTGACAACTGAAAGATGTTGTTGCGTTATTAAAAACATTGGCAAAAGTTGCCGCTGTTCCACTTGTTGGAAAAGAACGAACACCCGATCCCAGCGAGAAAGAAATTAATCCCGCACTGTCGGTCATGTTAATCGCTGCAAAGTCTTCAACGTATAAAACACATGAGGCTGACGGGTCTAAAATCGTGAAACGAAAATTTACGCTGGCTGCTTGTAAGGGATAACCATCTGGTTTTATGATTTTTGCTTGATAAGTGGTTCGTAAAGGCGATGCATAGGCATTGAGTCCGACAAAAAGCAGACCAAATAGCAAATACAATAAATGCATCATTGCCACACGTTTCACATATATATTATCGGTAAAAACGTCTAGGTTCTGGAGGTTTTCAGAGTAGAAATTGTTTATTTACAGATTGAGGCCGATGGATCTTTCTCACAAAGATACAATTTGAGTGTCTCATTTTGTTTCTTTAATTCGTCCATCTCTGCTTTATCCTGTTTTCTGGCATCTTCTAAGACTTGAATACGTTCGTCAGTTTTTAATAACCATTCGCGAATTTCTTTAATGGCGTTGATTACAGGTGCAATTAAATTTTGGTAAGCTACTGATTTATAACCCGAAGCATCGGTTACCACAGCGTCAGGAAAAACTTTTTCAACTTCTTGAGCGATTAAACCAATTTGTCTTCTTGGATCTTTAGTTGTATCTTTCCAGTAGTAAGTCACGCCATCAAGTTTTGAAACTGCACTTAACGCATCTGGAATAGAGGCGATATCACGTTTAAAACGCACATCTGAACTTTGTGTTAATGTTCCAGCTAAAGTGGCATTACCTGTTGTGTATAAACTGAAGTAACAAACACCCGTACCAAAACACATCGCATCTGATCCAAGTGGAGCGCCTGTTGAAGACGAATACCAGCGCCAGTTATTACCACCGGCTCCGCCGTTACCATTAGTAATTACCGTGTAACCACCAGGGTTATTTGAATAAACCATTAACTTCGTATTTGGCACTGTCGTACCAATACCCACATAACCGGTTGAAGAAACGATACTCATGGCATTTGTTCCGCCATTCACATAAAACTGCATACCTGAATTATCAAGGTATTCAATACGACCTGTATAATCGACAGCCAAGTTACCATTACCGTGAAAATCAATATAAGAAGATGCATCGTTACCACTTCCGATTTCTAAACCACCATCATAGGTAACTGATCGCAAATAACCACCAGATTGATTAACATCAAACTGAGTCGTCGGTGCTGATGTTCCTATTCCTAAAGCGCCTGTACTTGTTAATGTCATCTGACGAGTGATGGCTCCAGGTGTTGCAGCGGTATTCGTGTAAAAATCAATGTAGGTATCATAACTGCCACCACGACGAAATGCCATTGCAGCTCCACCGCCCGATCCACCAGCTTGATAACTGATAGCATCTTGTGAAGAGTTCGAGACATTACCTTGAATATTAAGACCATTTCCTACAAACGCACTCACATTTGTCTGAGCATTTCCGTTAGCGATTGAATTTCCGTTAATCTGCACTTTATACGTTGCGCTCGCTGCCGTGCCGATGCCGATGTTACCACCGTAAGGCTGTAAATTTAAACTTCGGTAGGTGCTGCTATCTGCTGAGCTAAGTGCCCAAACATTTTCAGTGATCCAGCCTACTCCCAAATAATCTCCATCAGTCGAAGAAGAATTTCTAAAATAAGTGTTTGCCCCAGTTCCATTTGATGGAAATGAAGTTGAATTAGAAACATCAAGCTTTGCACCTGGATTTGATAAACCAATACCGACATTGCCGGTATTAGTAACGATCATACTTTGAGTCATTGAAACTGGTTGGCCAAAAGCGGTTGTTTGCGAAAGCGCTGTTAAAAATTCAATATCAGCACCCACATGTACGACCGAGCGTGGAATGGCTCCATTATCATACGAAGATAAATACGGGTTAGCTAAAGTCGTACCGGCTTGGATTCCGTATCCTAAAAATAATCCACCTGATGAATAACGTGAACCCAACATTCCCGTCGTTTCAGACACTGTTCCGTAACGCGCATACAACATATTCGCACCGGCTGTAGATGCAGCTGTACCTACGCGAATAGCACCTAATATATCTAATGTTTCTACCGGCGATGTTACCCCACCAAGACCTACTGTCTGACTTACGGTAACAACTAAACCCGGATTTGCTCCTAAGTTTTCAGTCGGTGCCACGGCAAAATATCCTGCAGGTGACATTCCCGCATAAATTTGAGCGACAGAATTTTTATAAAGTATATTTGCATTTTGATTCGATGAACGTTCAACTGTAATGCCACTTGGATTATCACTCACGATATGTAAAGGGGCTGCCGGATTTAATGTACCTATACCAACTGCACCGCTACTCGTAATACGCATTCTTTCAGTCGAACTTGTTCCGAAAACTATATGTCCCGAAGAAATTTCATTCACAATATTAAAATTATTTGATCCACCCGTTGGAAAACCAACATAAGCTGTACGTAAACTTGGCGTTGCTGTTCTTGCAAAGTAAGAAATATACGTGTGATCACCAGTACCAGCTTTTAATGAAAGAGCACCCGGTCCACCTGTTGTTGTAATATCACCATTAACTTCTAAGATCGTCGACGGAGCCGAAGTACCAATACCGATAGTTCCATTCGCTAAAACACGTAAACTTTCTGAATTATCGTTATAAAGTGAAAGTACTCCGGTGCTTGGAGAAAAGAAACCTGTGTCGCCATCACCTGAAAAGGCATAACCGTTTGTTGAGTTATTCGCGTTATTCGGAGCTCCGGTATTTGCTCTAAAACCGGTTGCTAAAACTTGAGCTGAACCACTCACGATCCCTGCAATATTTAAATTACCACCAATACCTACGCCACCTTTAACAACTAAAGCTCCTGTGCCAGAACTTGTTGAAGTTAGTGTACTTGAAACAATCACAGAACTTGTTGGGGTCATCGTGATATTACTTGAAGAATTTAAGTTCGTCGCATTATCAACAGTGCCCGAAGTTGAACCCGCAGCGATGACCCGGCGATTTCCACTATCATCAGTTAAGTAGAAATTAGAACCATCGTATTCCATCGTGCCCGATTGCACTGTTGTTAGTAAAGTTCCGGCTGTAAATCTCACTGGAGCTACGGATGAAGTGCCTGCTGTGATTTGCAAACGAGCAACAGGGCCTGTTACACCTAAACCTAAGTTACCTAAGAAATAGTTGCGCGCTAGAACATCGTCTTGAGCAAAACCCCAACGGCTAATAACATTTGCGCCCACTGTGCTTGGAGTTGCTAGTCTTAAAGCGGTAAAAGAATTGACCGTACCTGCGCCTAGCTGCGGATCAATATATAGACCGGTCATCGTCTGAGTGGTTGGTGAAGCGCCACCTAAATTACTGTGGCCCACCGAAATATGTTCACCGTACATCGCACTTAAAGTACCGTTATCATCAGGTGTAGCTGCAGTGTTACGAACAATACGGTTAGCAACACCATAAGCTGTGGCTGTGTTTGTAACACCACCACTCACCGCTGGTTTTAACCACGAATGCACACCCACTAAATTGTGTGCACCCGACACCGTTGTTGTGTGAGTTAACGAAGAATTAATGTGATAAAAAAGTGTGTTAGTTGCTGATGTTTGTAAATCAATTCGGCCTG
Source organism: uncultured Pseudobdellovibrio sp. (assembly GCA_966250225.1). GTDB lineage: Bacteria > Bdellovibrionota > Bdellovibrionia > Bdellovibrionales > Bdellovibrionaceae > Pseudobdellovibrio. Next base: position 13,646 of record CBINGM010000029.1, read on the forward strand.
TTGGGTTTGAAGTTCCGATACCGACATTACCTGTGCTGTAATAAATATTTGTGCCACTTGTTGTCCACTGTGAACTTGTGATCGCTCCAAATGAGGCGGCCATTGCACTTTGAAGACTAGCTACACTTGATGACACCGCATTAACTGTTGATGAAACTGAATTCACTGTCGACGCTAATGCATTAACAGAAGAAGACACTGAATTTACAGAAGATGAAACTGATCCCACTGTTGAAGAAAGCGTGGTTACGCTGACCGCATCGGCTGGGGTATAACCAAGTGTCGCTGCAATCGCTGCACTTGTCGCTGCCTGCTTATTTGAAAAATTAAGATAATCATTATAAGAAATCACGCCGGCTGTTGTTGTCGCAACCGATGCATACGGAAAATTAAATGTATGCACTGTACCGGTTGAAGAAACGTTTGGCGCTGTTCCTGAATTACCGAAGGCAAAAGTTTGTGAACCCGAAGTTAAACCGTTGATCGCTAAAATTCCGGCCCCGCTTACTCCAAAAGTAACCCATGATGTGCCGTTACAGTATTCAACCACACCCGCACTATAGCGTAAGGTACCTGCTAAACCCGCTGTACAAGTCGCACTTTCTGAACCAATGCGAAGACCACCCGCAACATCTAATTTTGTAACTGGTGTTGAAGTTCCGATACCAACAGTACCGCTGGCTTGCACGACTAAGGCTGGTGTTGTGTAATTGCGCACTAGTAAAAGATTTGAATTTGTTAATGTAGTATTGCTGGCCGTACGCCCATCAATAACAACCGCAGCACCTAGAACATTTGCAACATCAAACGCCGTTGGAATTTTACCAACAAGCACACCACCGTAACCACTTACGCTGGCCGAGCTGTATTCAAACATTGGTAAATAACGCGGTGATGTTGATGACCCCTCAGAAATTGCAAAGTATCCGCCTGTTACACCATCAGTTACTTTGAACTGCTGAGTAAAAGCTGTTGCTGTTGGCGCATTGATTTCTAATGTCGCAGCCGGAGCACTCGTACCGATACCGACACGACCTAAATCATAATAAATATCAGAACCTGCGGCTGTCCATTGTGAGCTTGTGATGGCCGCAAATGACGCCGTTACTGAATTTTGTAAACTTGTAACTGTGCTTGAAACTGAAAATACTGTTGAAGAAACTGAAGCTACGTTTGCGTCCGTTGTGGCAAGTGATGATGAAATAGCCGTAACGCTTGCGCCATTAGCCGGTGTATACCCAAGAGCTGTAATCACCGATCCTGATGAAACAGTGCTACCGACAGCTAAACATTGAAAACCTGTTCCAGTATATCTTAAAGCTTCAGAAGCCGCACATGTTGGAACTGATGAAACTTGCACGAAATCAGAAACAGACATTCCGTTAAACTTCATCGCATCGTTAGCATACATCGCATACGGCACAGCATTGATATTCATGGCAGGTAATGTTTGCCACCCGTTACCGTCATTAAACTGCATCACGATTTTTCGCGCATCATTAGCCAGCGGAGTATAAACGGCCGGCGGCCCTCCACCGGTATCACAGCCCATGTTCGGCGTGATGTTACTAAAAACTTGTTCGAATGTCGTTCCACTGACCGGAAAAGATTTAACACCGCTACCCAGTGAAAAAGAAATTAAACCGCCGGTGTTTGACATATTCACGGCTGAATAAGTTTCAGAATATAAAATACAACTTCCCGCTGGATCTAAAAGAGTAAATTTAAAATTTACACTTGAGGCTTCAAGAGGATAACCATCTGGTTTTACAATTTTAGCTTGATAAGTTGTGCGAGAAGGACCCGCGAAAGTAAACGCCGCATTTAAAAAAATAAATGCAAAAGTTAAGAATGCAAAATGATTCCACCAACGTCCGTTTTTCACTCTTAACTTGTCGGTATTTTTGACAATAAAATTGAATTTCAGAACCCGACTTTAGACTTAAAACGATGCAAAATATGTCTTATTCTGAGTCACTTAATAAGTTTTTTTCTGATTTTACAATCTATTTACAAATCGGAGCGTTTGGATCCTTGGCACAAAGATAGCCACGAATATCTTGAAGTTGTTTATCTTTATCAGCGTTTTGTTGTTTTAACATTTCATTTTCTTCTTTGATTGATGCGATTTCGCGTTCGTGTTTTTCTAGCTGCGTATCTTGATCGATAAGCTTGTGATAAAGTTCTTTAACAGCATTGACCACTGTCCAAAAAACCGCGTCACTTGTAAAATGTAAAAAACCTTTTTCATCAACACTGACTGATTCAGGAATAACTTTTTGCGCATCTTGCGCGCGAATACCCACGTACTCTTTATCAGAAGGTAAACCTAAAGCATTATCTTTTTTGTACGTAAAATAAATTGTATCTAAACCAAGAAGTGCATTCATACCGCGCGTAAATGAACCACGGCTGTCTTTTAAACGCATATCTGAAGCGATTGTCCACGTGTTCGTTCCTGGTTTTGCAGCAGAGTCACTCGATAACTGCAATAAGTAAGATGGATTTTGTACACCAATACCAACATTTCCTCCGGCAGAAAATGTAACACGGCTGGCACAAGTATCGCCGGCTTCACATAAAATTCCGTTGTTATTCGCATCGTAATATTCGTAAAAATTAAGACCTGTTGCCGGACCATATTCTTTCATATTATAAATACTCCACTGAGTATAATATGGTGCCGCAGCCGAACTATTTCGGCCGGAAACGCTAATTTGCCCTAAGATTCCGCCTGTATTGTCGACGTCAGCAAGAATAGTACCTTTCACATGTAACTTCGCCGTCGGAGCAGTTACGCCGATACCCACGTTACCATTCGTATCAATACGCATACGTTCAGTGTAAGTGTGCGAAGCCCCAGGAGTTAAGCCGCCATTGGTAAACATTTGAACGGCACCATCATTGACGGTCAAAGCTGCGGCCGAAGTGGAATCAGTGACCCAAGTAGTCCCGTTATATCGTGACGAAGATAAAATTAATCCTTCTGCAGATTGCGGTGTCGTAATATATCCAGCATAATTTCCGTTAATCACAGAAATTTGCGAGCCCGAAGCTGTCGCTTTGGCCACAGTTAACGGCGCAGTTGGAGCACCTGTTCCGATACCTACCGCACCTGATGATGTGATTCGCATTTTTTCAGTCACAGTTCCCGATGCTCGCGTACCGAAAGTTAGGATTGAATCTGTATTCGCAGAAGAACTCCACTGAGCACCCATGTAACCCATTTGCACGCCTGTCGTGTCACCGAAAAATGAAATCGCCGGACCATAACTTGTCGTTGCGGAAACATTTTGATTCAGCGCTAAAAATGTTGTGTAACCATTGGCCGCAGTTTTTACAGTCATCGGATAAGTCGTAGTTGAAGTGCCTAGAGCAAAATAGCCACTTGCCGATAACGTCATCAGACTTGTGGTTACAGGTGAACTTACAAAAAAGTCAGGACTAGTCTCAAAAAATAAATTCGTGCTTTCAGTACGCAAACGTAAATCATCCGGATCGCCCGCAGAGTTGTCTTTAAATGTTAACGTCGGCTGATAGTTTTGAATTAAAATACCATCGTCATCATCTTCTAAACCTAAAGCAGCGATACTTCCCGCTTGTACATGAAGCGGAGCTAGTGGTGTTGTAATACCAATACCTAAATACCCTGTAGGATCTAAGCGCATTTTTTCTGTTTGTGTAATTGTACCTGAAGCTGTCGTTAAAAATTGGATGTAAGCGCCTTGTTCAGTGGCTGTATAATTTTGCGCAGCTCTTAGCATAATTCCGGCAGCAGAACCTGATGCGAAAGCTGTTCCATAGTAACCTACTCCCGAGAATGAACCCAGCGTATCATTGGCAAGAACTGCAGTTGGAGAAGCTAATGTTCCGCGCGAGCGAAACATTTCTAAGTTCGGTTGTGTACCAAAACTTGATCCGCTGTACTGAATGCGGGCGACCTTTGTAGCCCCTTCAGATCTGACATCTAATTTAGTTGTCGGAATAGAAACACCAAGACCCAAATTATTTGCAGTGACTGTTCCCGAAACATTTGTGTCTCCGGCAATACCAACACCACCATTAACAACTAAAGCGCCTGTCGATGAATTTGTACTAGCCGTTGTTGAAGACACAACCACAGAACCTGTGGGTGCTAGTGTAATATTACCAGTTGAATTAATTGTTGATGCATTATCGATGCTTCCAGTTGATGAACCCGTAGCAATTGTGCGACGTTGGTTTGCCGCATCAGTTACATAGAAATTAGTGCCATCGTATTCCATCGCACCTGCTTGCGCTGATGAAAGTAAAGTTCCTGATGTAAACTTTAATGGTGCATAAGTAGCTGTGCCCGATACTAAATGAACTTTAGCTGTCGGAGCAGAAATTCCAAGACCAATGTTTCCGACGTTATCAATCACAAAACGTTCAGTGACAGTCGCTGGCCAGACTAAACTGCTTAGAGTACTTGTATCTGCAATAACAAAATTTGTGCCCTTCATACCGACTGAATAGTGACGATATGTGGTGTTATTAAATTTTATTCCCGAACCATAACTTGCATTTGTTCCGCTATCGACAATAATTCCCGAGCCACTCACATGTAAACTGGCTGTTGGCGTTGAAGTGCCAATACCTACGCTACCACTTGCTGTAATACGCATTCTTTCAGTTGCCGTTAAAGAGCCAGAGGCTGTCGTAAAAAGTAATAAATCTGTTTCAGCTGATGTTGTTGTCACATCTGTCGGGCCATAAGCCGCAAGACCGGCAGCTTTATAGGTTCCTTCGTTTCCGCCTTCTTTTCCGCCCAGCCATAATGAACCTAAATATCCTTGTGGATTTGTACCACCGCTTGGATTTGTTGAAATCATTAAACTGCCTTCGCTGCCAAGTGGAACTGTGGCACCAGAAGCTACGGGTTTACCAACAATTTGCAATACGGCTTCTGGAGTTGTCGTTCCAATACCAATATTACCTTCGCCGGTCACAACCATTTTAGTTGTGCGTGTTGTTGTTCCAGATTGTGTTGTATCAAAAACAATGCGCGTACCTAAAGTGCCTGATGAAGCAAAGTTTTCATCGGCCATAAAACGAATCGCCCCTGAATTCTGTGAAGGAAATCCCGCACTTCCCGCGCCGTCATCATAAAAACCGTTAGCGTAAATACCACCGATAACATCGCTTGCATTAATGCGTGTCGGAGCTGTTGATGGCCCACGCGCTCTTCTAAAAATCAGACTGCTGTTCGTCGCTGCTGAAACTGAATTGTATTGCGCTAATGTTAACGTGGCTGTTTCATTCGGTAGACCAGAATCACTTGTAATATCAATTAAAGTTGTTGGCGAAGATGTTCCCACGCCGACTTTACCCGCATTGTAATAAATATTTGCGCCTGAAGTTGTCCATTGCGATGAAACTATCGCGCCCATTGAACTGGCTAGAGCTGCATCTGTCGCCGCTAAGGCTGTGATTGAAGTTGATAAATTATTTGTTGTTGCTGTTACAGCCGTAAAAGAAGCTGCAACAGAAGTTTGATTTGCTGGTGTATAAGCTAATGCTGCAATTACAGAACTTGAAGTGGCATTTAATTTATTGCTGAAATTTAAGTAATCAGTATTTGAAATTAAACCCGCCGTTACTGAACCCGCAGAAGCCAGAGGAAAATTAAACGTATGAACTGATCCCACAGAAGAAACATTGGGTGTTGTGCCTGTTGAACCAAAAGCAAAAGTTTGTGAACCTGATGTTAAGCCATTCATTGTTGTAATACCGGCACCGGCAACTCCGAAAGCTGACCATGTTGTGCCGTTACAGTATTCAACAAGACCAGCGCTATAACGAAGAGTTCCAGCTAAAGACGAAGTACAACCATTTACTTCTGCACCGATACGTAACCCGCCATTCACATCAAGTGTGGTTGCCGGCGATGCCGTTCCAATTCCAACAAAACCGTTATGCGCAATACGCATGCGCTCGGTAGAAGCCGCCGTCGTACTTGATCCGCGTGTATGAAAACGAATTGAAGCGGCCGCTGTTGTGTCGCTCCAGTTTTCTTCGGCCGTCATGATAATTTTAGCAGCCGAAGTATTTATGTACTGCGTTTGACCAAAACCAACAGCCGCAATTTCTAAAAGTGATTGTGTATTCGATACCGGAAGAGGTGCGGCCGCAGTGCCATTGGCCCGAAGAAAATACAAACCAGGTGTAGCACCATAAGATTCAACACCTATATTCGCAACGCCACTTACCGGCTTTGTCACATGCAGACTGTAATTAGGATTTTTCGTACCAACACCTACAAGCCCCACATCGTAGCCAAGACTTGTTCCACTAGTCACCCATTGTGACGAAACAAGAGCTGACATTGAAGCTGACAAATTAGAAACCGTCGTCGAAAGAGTAGAAACAGTATTTGATAAGCTAGACACCGTCGATGAAACTGAAAACACGGTTGAAGAAACCGAAGCCACTGTTGATGACACTGACGACACAGTTGAATTTGTCGTTGTTAACGATGAAGACAAGGCTGTTACGCTTGCTCCATCTGCCGGAGTGTAACCTAAAGCTGTCACAACCGAGCCTGAAGTCACAGCTCCACTACCACCCACAGCTACACAATTAAAACTTGAACCATTGTAGCGAAGCGCTTCACTGGCACCACAAGAAGGAATTGTTGAAACTTGCACGAAGTCAGAAACTTGCAAACCGTTAAACTTCATCGCATCGTTAGCGTACATTGCGTACGGCACAGCATTGATACTCATGGCTGGCAACGTCTGCCAACCATTACCGTCATTAAACTGCATCACAATCCGGCGCATATCGTTTGCACTCGGAGAATAGTTCGCAGGCCCACCGCTATCACAAGCTAAAAACGGTGTGATATTTGAAAACACTTGTTCGAAAGTTGTCGAACTCACCGGAAACGATTTAACTCCGCTGCCAAGTGAGAACGAAATCAACCCACTGGTCGAAGACATATTTACGTTGTTGTAAGTTTCAGAATATAAAATACAAGTGGCCGAAGGATCTAAAATCGTAAATTTAAAATTTACACTGGCCGCTTCTAGCGGATAACCATCGGGCTTAACAATTTTAGCTTGATAAGTTGTGCGACCGGGGCCAGCAAACGAAAAGACAGCGCTCAACATCGTTGATACAAAAAATAATAACGCAAAATGCTGCAGCAAACGTCCAATCTTCACTCTTAACTTGTCGGAATATTTGACGTTTTTATTAAGTTTTAGACTTGTGTAAGTTTAGCTTTTTGTATCAGAACGACACTACTTAACCCAGAGCTCGACCTTCGGTACGCCATAGCTTGAGCCCATCAATTGATCGGAGGCGGGAATCCCCTCGTTCGGTGCTGTTCCCCACATAATATTCGCACCGATGGCGTAGAACCAGTTACCACTTCCGACTGAACCATCAGCTAAAGTTGTACCTGGAGAACCGTACTCTAAACCACCCCAAAAGTTACTTGTTGAATCAATGGCGATACCAACATAACCTGCTGCGGGTTGTGATCTAAAGTCACTGGTTTGTGTCCACCAATTTCTAGCCGTCGGCGCAGGACTTCCTGGCCAATCCATTTTTAATTCGTACTTTCCAGAACGTAAAAATCCCGATAGACGATTTAAAATAGAATATTTCGACGTGTTCATTGGTTGATTTTGATTACTATTTAAAGCTTCAGCGTTATTCACAAACATAGCACCTGAAACAGCTGTTTGATAAAAAAGTCTTGTCCAACCGCCACCATCTGAAGTCATGTCACAGTAAACCGGAATCGGAGAACCGAGACTTCCCGGATCGATCGTGTAAATTCCAGAACCAATTGATGCACCTGCATCTAAGATCGCTTTACATGAGTTGTAAGAAGTGTACGTGTCATCTTCTTTAATCCATAAAACGGTTTCAGAAACACCACCAGATAAAATACTTGTATCTGCAGGAATTCCCAATTGTGTTCCGTATCCAGCATCACTTCCAATCGCAAACCACCAGTTACCATGCTCGATTGATCCATCGATTAAAGATGAATCTGAATTTGCTGGCCCGTGAGTTCCGTTACCTAATTCCAAACCACCCCAGTTATACACTTTACTCTCTGTATAAGCTGTAGCTTTAATCGGCACCACACCAGCCACATCCACATCATCCAAAGGATTTGTGGTCTGAAGCCAAATATTTTTTTGCGTGTAACCTGGCCAATTCATACGAAAGCGATATTTTCCATTCTTGATAAAATCTGGAATTCGATTTAACGCCGAATAAAGATTGTTATTAGCATCGTTAGTATTTTTACTAGCCGCCTCTGCTGTTGTCGCAAAAAATCCACCAGCTACATTGTGGCGGTAGATTCTGGTCCACCCCCCACCGTCTGTCGTCATATCACAGTAAGTTTGATAAGAAGCTCCAGCGCCTGCACCATCAGAGTCAATTGTGTAAACTCCATTGGCCGGGCTCCCGAATAAATTCATAATCTCTAAACATGACTTTGGCTGACACAAAGTTTTAACCACATAACTTGGAGTCGGTGCCGCAATAAAAGACGCCCACTCGGTCGTACTTTTTGTGGGAACAAATAAATCATTTGTCGTATTGTTATTTTGAATCGTGTAACAAGCCCCTTGCGCTGAACCATCTTTAGCATAGATACGCGTTGAGCCGCCATTTTTTGGAATACGATAACCATCCGTCAGGTTATTTATCCCTGCTAAAACCGGTATAAAGATGAGTAATGCCAGAAGCTTTTTCATTTTATTTTTTAAGTAATAATTTTTCTAACTTATCTAAACGCTCTTTAAGCTCTTTGTTTTCTTTTTCTAATTGGTTCATACGCACTGATGATTTTTCATCAACAGACGCTACCGCACGTTGCACTTGCGAAACTTGGGCTTCACAACGATTTTGCGCTTCAACACGTTCTTTATTTTCTTGTTTTAACGCTTCAACTAAAATCGCTACGATATTTCCGTATTGTACGGCTTTAAATCCAGATTGTTTATCAGTTTTTACAAGTTCCGGATAAACGGCTTCAACTTCTTGGGCGATAAAACCCACAGTTTTTTCTTCAGTGTTACGCCATACGAAGTTAACACCACGAAGTTGTAAGGCTTTTGTTAAAGCATCAGGTAAAGTCACGATATCTTTTTTCAAACGACGATCTGAAGTATATAAGTAAGCTGCGGCTTTCACAGTACCACTTACCTCTAACTCAACACTAGGTGCTGTTGTACCAATACCAACGTAACCATTTTGATCGATACGCATACGCTCGACACCATTTGTTGCACCATTTGGAGTTGTCGCAAATCTTAAATTCGCACCATGCGATACCGCTGACCAGTTCTCTGTAGCTGTTGACATCATTCCTGTTGGAGTACTTTGCATAACAACAGAAGATCCGTCATAACCAGCAAAAGTATAAAATCCCAAAGCCTTGTTAATCGTTAATGCTAACGGAGCTGTCGGAGTACCTAAAGCACCTGCAACCTCCATAACACCACCTGTATTGGCCGTGTTATAAGTACGCACAGTTAAACCACGTCCGTTACCACCGGTACTTTCAACAATTGAAGTGTTACGATCTGGAGTCGTTGTTCCGATAGCCACTGTTCCATTAAAAAAACTTGGGCCTGCTGCAATACCTACGTTTGCGTTATACCACATAGGTGTGTCGCGGTTTTGTTCAGCATGAAGCGAAAGCATTCCCACTGAACCTGACACAAGTTGGCCGTTAACATCATCGAATTTAATATAATCATTATTTGTGTTTGTCGCACCATCATGTGAGAAAATGATATGATCACCACGCACATGCACATTGCCTGCAACATCTAAATTTTCGACTGGCGCAGCTACTCCCAGTCCGACATACCCTGTGCCTTGTAAAATCGTCAGTCTTTCAGTAGCTGAAGCATCTGAAATTCTAAAACGATCATCTGTGCTGATGTTTCCCATCGCCCATTTTAAAACACTGTTTTCATGAAGTGCAAAATTTGGATTTCCTGTAGTCGCATTGGCAACAACCATGTTTCCAGTAAAACGGGCTGCATTTGTGCTTCCGACCACATCTAATTTATAAAGCGGGCTTGCAGTACCAACACCAACGTTACCGTCGTTATCAACGTAGAATAAAGAAGCATTGCTAGAATCAGTTACGTGTAAAGCCGCTGTAGCCGATGTTATTCCAGAACCTTTCACCACAAGTCTTGCTCCCGGAGTACCAGAACCAACACCCATATTTCCAGAGCCATCATCTAATACACTTCGATATGCCGGAGCGCCTGGATTACCCGTTGTGAATGAATTTGCAACTGTTCCGATTTTACCTGAAGAATCCCAAGCTAAATAAGCGCGCGATGTCGAAGCTGAAACGATACCAAACCCTGATCCAGATGGGTTATACATTCCCAACCAACTCGTGTTCACTGAATTCATTAAAAACATACCAAGAGTATCTCCGCCTGAATTTTTAATACGCACGATTGGATCCACTTTACTAATTTCAAATGCAGAACCTGGATTCGGTGTACCGATTCCCACATTACCAGCGTTATAATAGATAGATGTTCCTGAGGCCGACCATTGCGATGAAACATTCGATATTGGCGCCCAAGCCGTTCCGTTATATGAAAGAATTTGACCTGAAGCCGGCGCTGTCGAAGCCACTGAACGCCCTTGAAGTCCGACAACAGTTAACGAGTTACTGCCCGCTGTTGAACTTACATCACCGGCCATAGCTGGCAATCTTGCTGTAGCTAAAGTTCCGGTCGCACTTGCACTTCCTAAATCAATTGTACTTGCTGTAGCAAATGTACCTAATCCTAAATTTGTACGCGCTGTCGCTGACGAAGTTAAATCAGATAAATTATTCGCTTTTAATACATAGTTTGAAAGTGTCGTCATACTGACTGGAGCATAACCTAACACTTGCGAAATCGCTGCGGCAGATGAAGTGATTTTATTACTGAAACTTACATAATCGGCATTTGAAATTAAACCGGCCGTCACCGAACCTGTAGCAGACGCCAGAGGAATATTTAATGTATGCACACCACTTAAAGTAGTAAATGCCGGTGAATTTCCAGCTGTGCCATTAGCAAAACTTTGTGTTTGCGAAGCTGAACCGTTTAATGAAGTCACACCTACAGTGGCTGCTCCAAAAGCTGTCCATGTTGAACCATTACAGTATTCAACATTGCCGCCATTATAGCGTAATGTTCCTGCATAACCCGAACTACAACCGGCCGCTTCAGTACCGATTTTTACACCACCCGATACTTCTAAACGAGTAACCGGAGCTGATGTACCAATACCCACATAACCCGTGTCACGTGTAATCATTAAACGAGTTGCTGAAACACCGGCTGTATAACTATTGAAATTTAAGCTGTTACCACCAACAACGTTGTTACCGTCAAATTGCATTTCAAAACCTGACTCGGCCCCCGCTGGAGAAGATTCAAAAACAGAAACGCTCGCATCATCTAAGTCACTATCACCCGTCACTCTAAGTTTGGCATATGACGTATGCGCCACTGTTAATCGATCTGTAGGGCTACTTGTGCCAATACCCACATTACCTGCGGTATAGAAAATCGTAGAACCAGATGTTGTCCATTGTGTAGCTGAAGTTGACTGTGCTGGCGAAAAACCTAAAGCTGTTGTCACATCAGTAGCTGATAACTGCGCACCACTGACCACACGGCCTTTACCATCAACTGTGACTTTTGTGTATTGCGTGCCACTTGTAACACCAGCCCCTACTGAAGCTAATGTTAAAACATTAGAACCCACTGTTGATGAAGCATCCCCAGAAAAAGCTGGTAATCTTGCAACCGCTAAAGTTCCTGATGCAAATGAAGTTCCTAAATCTAAAAAGTTTAACGTTGCTAAAGAACCTAAACCTAAATTTGTACGTGCTACTGTTGCTGAAGCTAAGTCTGATAAGTTATTAGATCTTTGCGCGTAAGTTCCGGAAGCTG
>CBINGM010000030.1:0-24963 GCA_966250225.1 uncultured Pseudobdellovibrio sp.
CTAAACCTAAATTAGTGCGAGCTACCGTTGCTGATGCTAAATCAGATAAGTTATTTGCCTTTAGAGCGTAAGTTCCAGAAACAGAACTATCTAATGGTGTGTAACCTAGAGCTGAAATTACCGCTGCAGAAGTGGCATTTAATTTATTTGTGAAAGTTAAATAATCTGCGTTTGACAAAAGACCAGCAGTCACTGAGCTTGAAGCTGCTAACGGAATATTAAATGTATGCACACCATTTGCAGATGAAATATTAAAAACGGTTCCGGTAATTCCGGTTGCAAAAGTTTGTGAACCCGAAGTTGAACCGTTGATATTTGTAATACCCGCACCAGCTACACCGAATGGTGACCAAGATGTTCCGTTACAGTATTCAACGCTTCCTGAATTATAGCGTAGTGTACCCGCAAGACTTGCATCGCAGGTCGCAGTTTCCATACCGATACGAATACTGCCTGAAACATCGAGTTTTGCCACGGGCGTAGTCGTTCCCACACCGACTGCGCCATCTACTAAAACTTGAATAGCACCTGACGTTGAACGATTGTAAAAATAAAATTTTCTTGTAACCGCTGACCCTGTTGAAAACTCAAAACCTGTCGAACTTGCAGGCCACGAGTCAACCTGGCTTTGGCGAAAGTGAGCTAAAGCATTGTTCGTCGAAACCGCGACACCGTTGCCAGCACCACTCACAAGTAAACTTCCAGAAACTAAAAGTGAATAAGATGTTGATGGTGTTGCGCTTGTGCCAATCGAAACTTGTCCCGCTTGATAATAAATAGCCGAACCTGAAGTACTCCACTGTGATGACGTGATCGCCGCAAACGATGTTGCTACAGAATTTGATAAACTTGTCACAGAATTCGTTAAACCATTCACCGTCGAAGAAACTGAGTACACTGCACTTGAAACAGAATTCACCGTTGAATCAAGTGAGGTAAAACTTGCACCTTGCGCCGGAGTATAACCTAAAGCTGCAATCACACTTGATGAGGTGACAGGCGTGCTGCTGGTTCCAACGGTAATACAAGAAAAACTGACTCCGTTATATTTGATCGCCTGATCTGCCGCACAACCAAGACCATTTAAAGCCGAATACTCAACAAACGCCGTGTCAGATTTTCCATTGAGTGCGCGCGAATTATCCGCACGCGTGGCAAACATCGCATAAGGCACAGCATTGATCGACATTGCTGGCAGTGTTTGCCAACCGTTACCATCGTTAAATTGCATCACGATCTTACGTGTATCCGTCGGATTTGGGTTATAAATACCCATTGTTTGACAGGCAAAAGATGTGATCGAGTTATCAAAAGTATTTTGAAAAGTTTGTGATGTTCCACTTGTTGGAAATGCTCGTGCTCCAGTTCCTAAAGGAAAAGAAATCAAACCACCAGTATCTGTCATGTTGATGGCGGCGTAATCTTCGACATACATGACGCAAGATCCACTTTGATCTAAAACTGTAAAACGAAAATTTACGCTAGAAGCTTGTAAGGGGTAACCATCAGGTTTAACAATGCGGGCTTGATACGTGGTTCTTCCGTTGATGGCATAAGCAAAGATCGTGTTAAGTAAAACCAACACAAATGCGAGCGCAGTTTTTTTGTAGTTTAGACAACTAACCAGCCAACGTGAATTCACAGAATACTTATCGGCGTAACCCATGGATTCTAAAGAGTTTTCCGTTTTATGTTGTCTCAGCTTGAGATATCTTGTTAGGCTTTTAACATGAAGTCATATTTACTGGCACCAATTCTATTTTATGCAAGCTTAGCCTCTGGCCAAACCATAAAACCGAAAGTCATTTACAATACGGATACTCGCCAGGAAATTGCTATCGAAAGTCCAGCTGACATAATGCTGACCGTTCAAAAAAGAACATTGGCTGTGATTAACAACGCTAATCTTTTTACTCAGCCCAGTGGCGATATTTTATTTTTACCAAGACACTATGGCCGAGCTTTTAAACTTTGCACTGATGAACGTTTTTATGATCAACCCTCTTTAGCCCGTTGTACGGCTTCGGTGATCGGAAAAGATTTAATTTTAACAGCGGGCCACTGTATTTCAGAAAACAATTGCCGTTATACAAAGTTGATTGCTGACTTTGTCTTAGAAGAAAATGGCAAAAATCCGATTCGTACAACGAATGAAAAAATATTTTCTTGTAAAAATATTATCTACGAAAACGATAACCCCGAACTAGATGTAGCCATTGTGCAAATTGACCGCGAATTTCCGCATTCACCACTGCCTTTAGCCGAACAACCGCTAACAACATTTGATGAAATTTTAGCTATTGGTTTTCCGAGTGGAATTCCGATGAAAAGTTCTGGCTTAGGGCCTATTCGCAAAGTTTCTTTTAACATGATTAATGCTGAACTTGAAACTTATGGTGGAAATTCAGGCTCACCGATTTTTAAAAAGAATTCTTCGGTGATTGAAGGCATTTTAGTGGCTGGCGAAGATGACTTTGTTTTATCTGAAAAAGAAAAGTGCTACCGCTCAAATGTTTGTACAAGCTCAACTTGCAGCGGTGAAGATATTATTTCAGCGCAAGCAATCAGGTCTATTTTACCAGGTATTTTATTTTAATCTTCATCATCGGGTTCATTGCGTCGAACAATAGACGAACCAATACTGTGCGGATCACGAGTGGGTTCGACTCTTGTCGCGCGACCGGAACTATCGGTATACCCTAAATCTTTAGCGTCTTTTTCGTTGGCTTCAGCGGGCTCAACTCTTTGGTTTTTGGGCATTTCTTTTTTTGGATGAACATTGAATTTTGGCATATAACTAACCTCCTTAAGTTCTTGCTCAGCAAAGTTTAAGCCGTAGAACAAATTGCCCCATTAAATTAAACCACCGGGCGATTCTCCCCGCAAAGGAGCGTTAACTTCTTTTTGAAATGGTTGTTAGATTGCTATTAAAGCTCCCTGGGTGGGGATGTATGCTAAATTCTGTTCAAGACTTTCATTTAAATAAGTTAGTTCCAAAGAAAAAAAAGGTGGCTCCTGAATTACGCCATCTTATTCGCGAATCAGTGGCGCTATTAGGTGAAGTGATCAAGCGCGAATTGGGCGCTGAAGGATTTAAACAGATCGAAAATCTTAGATTACAGATGACTTACCTTCGCGAAACTTCTGAAAGCGAAGCTTTTGTAAAATTAAAATCTTTAAAACACCAATTAGAAAAAATTAGCCCTGAACAACGTTATCAAATAGCACACGCTTTTACCTTAATGATTCAGTTAATGAATGCAGCCGAAAATGCTTACCGTAGCCACCGCTTAAAAGTGAATAAAAAGTTTAAAATATCAGACATTCACCCTGAAAGTATAACTTATGTATTAACAGCGCACCCGACCGAGGCAAGGTCAGCACAAAATATTTCAGTCTTTCAAGATATTCAAAAAATTCTTATCGATATTTTAGCCACTAATGAATTTGAAAAGAAAATGCAAATTAAGCCTTATCAAAGAGAAGACCTGTTACATTTTTTAGAAATTGCCTGGAAAACACCGGTCATGCGTAAGCGGTCTCCTAAAGTTAAAGATGAAGCTGAAACTCTTTATGCCCAACTTTTTAGAAAACACATTCTAACAACTTTAATGAACGCTAACGAGCGAAAAGTAAATCTACGTATTCATAGCTGGATTGGCAGCGATAAAGATGGCCACCCCGGAGTTCATGAAAAAACCTTATTGCAAAGTTTAACCCTTGCCAGAAATGAAATTTTAAAACAAATCACAAACCGTCTTATCGAAGTTCGGGCCACCTTAAAACTAATTTCAGATGAAGACCTAATAAAACAAATTAACGAATTGTTGGTAAATGCCAAATCACTAAGACATATAAAAACAAAAGATGTAAAACGTGTTGAAAAATTTAAAACAGAAATTTTAAACTTGATTACCGATTATGAAAATAAAATAGGAATCATTCACCCAGAACTTCGCACAATAAACCAATTGCTTGAGTTATTTCCCGGCTTAGTGATTCCAATGGAGCTTCGCGAGGCCTCTGATGTTATCATGTCACGCCCGAAAAACAAAAAAGGTCTGGCCATTGATCGTATGTTAAAAACAATCGCTTCTATCTCAGCCGGCGGAGATCCACGTTGGTACGCCCGATCTTTTATTATCAGTATGGCTGAATCAGCCCATCACGTAAAAACAGCAGCTTTAAAACAACGAAAATACTTAGGCCAGATCATTCTTCCGGTGGTGCCGTTATTTGAAGAAGCTTTATCGTTAGCTCAATCGGCAGAAATTATGACAGAAGTTTTTAAAGACGATGTTTTAAAAACAGCGATTAAAAAACATTGGGATTCAAAAGTTGAAATTATGGTAGGTTATTCAGATTCAAGCAAAGAGGCCGGAGTTTTTCCAAGCCGCTTGGCTATTGCTGAAGCTCTGCCACGTTTAGAAAAAGTTTGCCGCGAGCACCAAATGATTCCGGTCTTTTTTCATGGCTCAGGCGGAAGTGTCGATCGCGGTGGCGGAACACTTGATAACCAAACGGCTTGGTGGCCTAAAAGTGCTGTGAATAATTTTAAAGTCACAGTTCAGGGTGAAATGATTGAACGCTGGTTAGCAACGCCTATGATTGCCGATCGCCAATTAGAAAATATTGCTCAGTGTGCAACTGAAGTTTTAAAAAGAAAATTTCACTCGCCAGAAAATGCCGATTTAAAAGCTTTCGCTGAAGAAATCACAAAGTCGTATCGAAGTAAAATTACCGATGCCGAATTCTTGCAAATCGTAAAATCAGCTACGCCTTACGCTATGATGAGCTATCTAAAATTAGGTTCACGCCCCGCCCGAAGAACGAAAGAACTGACCGTTAAAGCCTTAAGAGCCATTCCGTGGATTTTATGTTGGATTCAAACAAGACTTCTTTTTCCGGTCTGGTGGGGCGCAGGCAGTGCCTGGGAGCAATCAACACCAGAACAAAAGAAAGCTTTAACTTACGAATTTGAACGTAACCCGGTTTTTAATTCTTACGTGAAAGCATTAGATTTTACTTTAGCTAAAGTGGAACTGGCGGTTTTTAAAACTTATTTATATGAAAGTTCTTTACCAAAAGAACTTATTCAAAAATTTTCAACAGAAATTGAAGACGAATATAATCGCACAGTTAAGTTTTGCAAAACGATCACCAGATCACACAAGTTATTAGATACAAAACAATGGCTTCAAGAAAGCGTTCAGCTTCGAGCGCCGATGATTCACCCTCTTAATCTTTTACAAAACATAGCCATGAAAAATAAAGAGATCGATTTATTAAGATTAACGGTCACTGGAATTTCCAGCGGCATGATGTCTACAGGTTAAATTTTAAAGATAATTAAGAATTTGGAGGTGACGGAGGGACTTGAACCCCCGTACAAGCTTTTGCAGAGCCTTGCCTAACCCCTCGGCCACGTCACCACTTGAAAGGTCAGCAACAATTTAACTCTAGTTCATCCCCTTTTCAAGCTGCAAAAAGCCCTTTACCGTCCAAGATTCGCTCTTTTTTAGGTGCTTATTGGTTATTTGAGTGGCTTGTTCTTCGATGGCAAAAATTTGTGCAACCTTAACTAAGGCTTGTTGACGTCGACCTGAAAGCTCGGAATAGGTCTCTTCAATCATTTCTAGATCGATTTTAGGCTTAGTTTTTTGCTCCAAAGCTTTCCAGTTTTCGATACGTTTTAGAATTTCATGGCCCGAATGCGTTCTTTGCGGTCTTTTTAATTTATGAAAATACATTAAGCCAAAACGATCCGCTAGCGGCCCACTTAATCTGTCTAAATAGCTTTTACATTTTGAAGCTCCAAAGCGGCAGCCTGAAAAATCATAACCAGGAATCCATTTTCCACACGGGCAAAAGTTACTCGTGGCAATAACTTGAAAAGAAGGTTTAACTTCTTTCACCCGCCCGGCTCTGGCAATTCGTAAAACTTCACCGGTCATGGGCTCTCGCAATGATTCTAGAATCTGTGAATGAAATTCTAAAAGTTCATCCATCAAAAGCACACCGTTTTCGACTTTTTCGATTTCACCTTCAGCCAGTTGAACTCCACCACCTAAAAAAGCACCCACTGTCAAAGAATGATGAGGCGCTATAAAAGGAAACCAATCATCGTGCGTAGGAGCTTCATCAGAAGAATAAAAACTAATAAAGCGCTTAGCTAAAAAAGATTTTCCTGCACCTGCTTGCCCCGCCAGCAATGTATGAAGACCACTTGTAGACATTAAAAAAATTAACTCGGCTTCTTCTTCTGAAAACTTTTGTTCTAAACCGATCTGCGGCCTTCGCAAAACAGTTTTAGGCGTTTGGGCCCGCGAAATCATAACGTCAGAAACTAAATCCATAAGTCTTGAA
Source organism: uncultured Pseudobdellovibrio sp. (assembly GCA_966250225.1). GTDB lineage: Bacteria > Bdellovibrionota > Bdellovibrionia > Bdellovibrionales > Bdellovibrionaceae > Pseudobdellovibrio. Next base: position 6,367 of record CBINGM010000030.1, read on the forward strand.
AATTCATGACTTTCAGTCAGAGCATTTCCCGTTAACACCAAGTCATTATTCACATTTTTAAAATATTTTAAATCTTCAGGTTCACGAACGCCGCCGTTTAAATCAAGCTCACCGTAAATCAAATGTTTCTGCGTTTCTTCGCATAAAATTTTTTGCCCGGTTAAATGTAAAATACCTAAAGCCACGGCTAACTCTAAGCCTGACGATGATTTTTTAAGAGAACTGGGTCTGATATTCACAATCACTTGCTGAGATAGTGGAAATTTATAGCCAGCAGATTTCATCGCAGCCTTAATACGAAAAAAACTTTCTTTAATGACCTTATCTGGAAGGCCTAAAAAATGAATTTGTGGAATACCCGGAATCAGTTCGATTTCAACGATGGCCGGAACAAGACGATTTTGATTTTCGATCAGTGTTTTTAAAATCATAAAGCCCAGGCTTTGCAAGGCCTAGGCTTTATTTATTAAGTTTAATTTTACGATTAACTTTAAAGATTTACGATTTTCGGATTTTAATCCGAAACTAAATCGCTACGTCTTTAAGTTTAGACATTGGGTGATGTTCATCAACCGCTTTCGTGGTCGTTGCTGTCGATACCGCTGTGTAAACTTGCGTTGTTTGAATACTTGCGTGACCTAAAAGCATTTGGATCGAACGAAGATCGGCTCCGCCTTCTAAAAGTGCGGTCGCACAACCGTGTCTGAATCTGTGCGGATGCACAGGCTCTTCAAAACCAGCTTTTGCTGACCAAGAAGCTAACCATCTCCATACGTCAATGCGCGATGGACGGTGTCCACGGTCATTTAATAATAAAGAATTTTGTCCCGATTCATCATAAGCTAATAAATGACGAGAATGTTTTAGATATTTATCTAAAGCTTCAAATAAAGTCTCTGTAAGAGGAATTAATCTTTCTTTTTTGCCTTTACCTAAAACTTTCACCCAACGTTCAGTGGCTGAAAAATCTGATAAGTTTAAAGAAATTAACTCTGAAACTCGGCAACCTAAACCATATAAGAATAATAACGTTAATTGGTTACGGTATTTTTTTGCCGGATCAGCCACTTCGCAAGACGCAAATAGCTTTTCAAATTCTTGAAAAGTAATGGCTTTAGGAAGTGATGATTTCACTTTCGGCGGACGAAGTTCACGTAATTCTTCTGATTTAATCCCGCGAGATTCGCAGAACTTAAAATAAGTACGTAAAGAAGAGATCACACGCGCTTGTGAGCGAGTTGATAACCCTTCATCTTTCATGAAATCGTAGAATTCAGCTAAGCGTGTGCTTTTTTGCAGAAAAGCTTTGTATAATTCCAAATCTCTTCTGTAGGCCATCACAGTATTTAGTGAACGCCCTCTTACATGTTGCAAATCATCGAAGAACTCAATCCAAAGAGGTAGTAAATTCATATCTATAATTTGAAACGTGATTTTAGAATTAGGCAAGACTTTTGTTTGGGTTCACAAAAATGCCATGATGGCATTTTTGCGCGCTAGCCCCGCAGCGAAGCGGAGTGGGTTGAGGGCAGGAGCCCGAAACAAAAAACAAGAAGGGCGACAGTGTGATGGCTCTTCACAAAGTCGCCCTTTAAATAAAACAATTCCTATAAAATCTTTTACGATCTTAAATCTTAATAAATTACTTTAACTATTTTGTGTGAGACGCTTGTTAATCGACTAAAACGTCGGCGTAACAGTTGTACCCGTTCACGTTTTCAATCACGATTTTTCCGAAGATTCGGCCATATTGCGGAATTTCCGTCCACAGGTTACCCATTTGGTTATAAGGTTTTGCCGAAACTTGAGCGTTACGAATTGATAAAATCATACTTGCCGGACCACTTGCCTGCATTCTTACATTCTGCACAAGAGCATTTGCCCATACACCGGTTTGAATAGTTGATAGGTTGTATGTTCCTGAGGGAACTAAACATCCACCCACATACTGACCCATAGTTACGGTTAAAGCTCCGTTTACAGCCACCGGGCCAACATAGTTAATCACCGGAGATCCATAAATTTGATTGTTGTAATAAGGGGCCGCAACACCTGAAGAACTTAAAAAACTTAAGTTAAAAAACAGTGTTTGGTTCGTGTCTTTTGATTCTGATCTGAAAAACTCAGACCCACCGATTCCGTTTTGGTAAACCGGAAGGTTTGCTTGGCCATTGTTAGTTTTATTTTCGCAAGCAATCACGAAAGCTGTAGCGATTGTAACTGCTGTTAGTGACATCATTTTAGTAAAAGTTTTCATAAAATCCTCGATTTATCAGTCTCAAAGTTTCTATAAAGTTCTTAGTTAATGTTGAAAGCGTCGTTAACTACCACATCAGAGAAAGTACCTAGTAACTCGTAGCCTGCTTCAGCACCTGGGAACAAGCCACACTTAGTTTGGATTACATTTGAACGGCAGTCATATGGACCCATGTAAGTAAACCAACAAGCACGGTATGGAGAGTGTTGCGCCGAAGTTACTGCGAAGTTCTTGAAGTAAACATAACCTTTATATTTGCTACCAGCTACAGGTTCAGCATCGTTACCACCAGATGAAGTTGATTGCGGAACTAAAGTGATAGTGATTGCACCGTATTGGTCTTCGAAAAAACCTGTGAATACAGTTTGGTTGTTGTAGTTAAACCAGTAGTTATAGTTAGATTCTAAAGTACCGTTATCGTACATACCTTTAAATGATTGGTTTGTACCCATACCCGATTTGAATACACCGTTATAAAGATAACCATTGTCTTTATAAGAGATTGAAACCGAACCACCGTAGCGACCAGAACCAACTGATGCTAAGTTGATGTTGATTTTAAAATCTGACGGAGCATTTAATGGATGAGTCGCAACATACTTATTCATTTGCGCTAAGCTTGTTGGCTTAAACGTTACAGTTGATCCACCGTAGAATGTAGTTGTTGAACTTGTTCCAGGAGTTGTTGGTGCTGAAGGATCGATAATGATCGGTCCTGGAATCGTTCCATTAATTACTGGAAGAGTATTTGTGACTGTATCGCTCGAATTTGAATTCGAACATCCAACAGCAAATAATACAGTTGCTGTTAATAATACGAGTGCATTTGTTTTTAATAATCCTGTTTTCATAAATACCTTCCTTAAAGAGCCATTTTAAATCAGGTGCGTTGTATATTAAGGTATATACAAGCGCTGTGCCGAAAATACAAAAACGGCATAAGTTATTGAAAACAGGTGGTTTTTAAGTGTTTTTAGACCCAATATGAGACGATGCTTAAAGTAAATAGGTTACGAACCTAACAAGAAGTGACGTTAAGTGCTGACACTTGCAAAGAGTTGTCAGTTCACGTGCTACTTTGTTTAGTAGTCACACTTAGAAACTTTAGGCTTAGTCTCACAATGATAATTCTGGTTTTTAGGTAATTGCTGGCGATCTTGCCAGTGGCCTTGACCATCACAGCGGTAGCGAATGCAGAGTTTTTCTTCCCACTTCCACAAACATTCGTTGAACTGCCCGTTGGGATCATGACAAACCGATTTGTCGTACTCTTGTTTACGTTTTTTTTCTTCGGCTTTTTTAGTCTGAGCTGCCTTCTTAGTTCTGGCCATTTCAGAAGCTTCAAGGTCATTCATCTCTTTTAAAATTTGTTTAAAATCGCAAGTGAAGTTTTCTTTCCATTCTCCTTTTGGGATTTTGCGATTTTGCAGTAACTGATCAAACTCTAATTCACCGTTTTTAAGAACTCCCTGAAAAGAAGCCCCCTCTTGGTATTTCAGATTTTTCACTGTTTCATGATCAAACAACGAAGCTGCGATACCGGCTTCCCCAGCGCAAAAGCGAACCTGCGCAATCGCTGGGTTAACCTCTACGAAAAATTCACGCTGATTGTTTTTTTCGCTGTTTTTCCAGATAAAAAAGTCAGACTGATAAATCACCGTTAAATCATCTTCGATGTTTGAGCCGTTTTTAACGTAAAATCTGCCTGAATTAAAATTCACTGATTTAACTTTGAAATCTTTTTTCGTGATGTAATAGCCTTCAATCTTTGCACTCGATTCCGGAAACACAATCACGTAAAAATCTTTACCCAATTCGATTTTGATTTGTTCTTTAGCCGCAGTTTTAACGGTAAAAGTTTGTTCAATTTTTTTACCCTTAACCGGCTCTACTTTCACATTGCCATCAGCTAAATGAATTAACGGATGACCAACATAACTTTTAAGAACCGGAATAGAGGCTGTTGCATTTTGTACGAAGAATGAAATCAATGTTAAAAAGAAGAACTTATTTTTTTGCATCATAAATCTCCTTAAGCTTTAACCACTTTAAAAGAGCCGAATAAGCCGCGTTTCTAGCAATCGCATACCCTGCCCAGCCATCTAAAAAACCAAGTTTAAAAATGTAACATTCAATAAACTTTACGTAAGGTTTTGTGAATAAGTGAAAATAGCTAAAAGATTTTCCGTTTTTAAACATAGCTTCAGCTTGCAGTGTTGAATAACGGTTATTCGTTTGCACCTGGTGTTCAATGTTTTTAAAAACGTAGTGGTGCATGTAATTATCAAGTTCGGCGATGTGTTCAGTGTCGCCATTTAACGGTTCAACTTTTTCGTGAATCACGGCTTGATTCCATTGATGAGTTTTGCGGTTAAACAAACGAATTTGAAAATCTGGATACCAACCACCGTGCTTAATCCAGCGGCCTAAGTAAAACGATAAACGCGGAATTTTGTAGATGTAATCAGCATCAAGCGTTTGAAGTTTTGATTGAATTTCTTGCTTTAAGTGAAGCGGAACTTCTTCATCAGAATCGAGAGATAAAATCCAGTCATGCGATGCACGCTTTGTAGCTTCGTGTTTTGTTGGTCCGAAACCTAACCACGGCCCTTGATGCACTTTTGCGCCCAATTTCTGCGCAATGTTAATGGTATTGTCGGTAGAACCCGAGTCATAAACAACAATTTCGTCAACCCAAGCTAAAGATTTTAGGCAACGTTCGATGTTTGATTCTTCATTTTTACAGATGATCACAGCTGAAATAGGCACGAATTCATGTCATCGTTTTTTCTCTATAAAGTCAAAGTGTAACGCTTGCCAACCTAAAGTCTGGGTGGTTACCATATTACCTATGACAAAAAACAAACTTTTCAAATGGATCCAGATCATTTCTATTTTCGCTTCAGCTTTTATGCTTTCGCGCTATAGCCACGCTTTTTTAACTATCAACGAAACGGCAGAAATTTTGCCAGAAAACTACTACCGTTTAGGTGTAGCTCCGCAATTGATTGTTTCTGATGGTGGCGGTTTTAACGTTGGTGTTTATGCCGATGCTCATATCGATGATGATCTTGATGGCCGCATCACAATGGGTGGTGGTGAAACTGATTTCTGGACACAGGCTTCGGTTAAATGGGTTCCATTTCCAGATGTTGAAAAACAACCTGCTATGGGTGGCCGTGCCGCTGTTATTTACGCACGCGATGAAGATCACAACTTAACAGGTTTTCAAATTACTCCGCTATTTTCTAAAAAAGCTGACACTCGTTACGGAAACATGATTCCGTACGCTGGTCTTCCGATCACTTGGTTTAGCGGTAACGGAAGTTACGTGTCTTCACAATTCACTGTGGGTGCTGAATGGTTTCCTACAGAAGACAAACATATCGGTGCCGAATTTAATTTAAATTTAGATAACTCGCTTTCAAGTGTTTCTGTTTATTTCAGTTTCCCGTTTGAAGGCTCAACTGGATATAAAAAATATTAAGCCGAAGGCTTATAGGTAATAAACTATATGTTAGAATGGTTATTTGGTTCCACTACAGCAGGCGCAGACATCTATGTTGACTTAGGAACAGCAAACACGCTGATTTCTATCCAGAATAAAGGCATGGTTTTAAATGAACCAAGTCAAGTTATGGTTTCAAGCATTGATCCGAAGAAAAGAAAAATTTTAGGTATCGGTCTTGAAGGTTTAGAAATTCTTAAAAAAAATCCAGGTCACATCGTGGTGATTAAACCGGTCAAAGACGGTGTAATCGCTGACTTCGATGCGGCTCGTGTGATGCTTCGCCATTTTTTAATGAAGGCGATTAAAGTTTCAAACAAGCAACGTCCAAAAGTTGTGGTGTCACTTCCTTACGGCGTCACTGAAGTTGAGAAAAAAGCCATTGTTGAAGCTTGTCGTTCCGCTGGAGCGTCAAAAACTATTCTTATCGACGAACCAATGGCTGCCGCAATCGGTGCAGGTATTAACGTGCGCGAAGCTCGTGGCCACATGGTCATTGATATCGGTGGTGGATCGACTGAGATTGCCGTGATCGCTTTAGCTGATATCGTTTATTGTGAACCCTTACGTTTAGGTGGTCACAAATTTGATGAAGATGTGATTCGTTATTTAAAAGACACTAAAAAATTAGTTGTTTCAGACCAACAGGCTGAATACTTAAAAGTAAACTTAGGAACAGCGTTACCGAAAAAGAATATTCAAAAACTTGAAGTTCAAGGTCACGATTTAGATTCAGGCTTCTTACGCACTGAAACGATTTCTTCTGAAGATATCGGCAATGCACTTTCTGATTCGATTCAATTAATTATTCACGGTATTCTTAATGCTTTAGAAAAAACTCCGCCAGAATTAGTTTCTGATGTGATCGAGACAGGTATTATGTTAGCCGGCGGTGGCGCTTTAATTAAAGAATTAGCAAATAAGATTGAAGCTGAAGTTCGTATTCCGGTACGCGTAGCTGACAACCCATTAACAGCAATTGCGGTTGGTGGCGAGATGGTTCTTTCAGATCCGGATTTATTAGAAAAAATTCAATTAAGCTATAACTAAAAAGGTTTTATGTTACACACAGAAAATTCAAAACGAAAAATTATCATGACTTGTGCTCTTCCCTACGCCAACGGGCCGATTCACTTAGGGCATATGTTAGAGCACATTGAAGCCGATATTTATGCTCGTTTTCAAAAAATGTGTGGCCATGAATGTATTTTCTTATGTGCCGATGATACTCACGGCACACCGATCATGATTAAAGCGCGTGAATTAGGTGTTAAACCTGAAGATTACGTAGCGCAAAGTTTTAAAGATCACACCCGTGATTTTGCTGACTTTGCGATTGGTTTTGATCACTATGGTTCAACCCACTCAGAAGAAAATAAAAAATTATCTGAAGTTTTCTATGAGCGTTTAAAAGCTAAAGGTCATATTCATAAAAAACCGATTGAGCAGTTATACTGTAATCACGACAAAATGTTCTTACCGGATCGTTTTGTTAAAGGCACTTGCCCTAAGTGTAAATCACCGGGCCAATACGGTGATTCATGTGATGTGTGCGCTTCAACTTACTCACCAAGTGACTTAATTAACCCAGGCTGTTCTATTTGCGGAACTCCGCCGGTTAAAAAAGAATCTGATCATATTTTCTTTAAATTAAATAACTTTAAAGAAGAATTAAAAAAATGGCTTCCTCATCATACAGCGCCTGAAGTTTCTAAAAAGATGATGGAATGGTTTGTTGATGATCTACGTGACTGGGATATTTCACGTGATGAACCGTACTTTGGTTTTCAAATTCCTGGTGAGCCAGGCAAGTACTTCTACGTGTGGGTTGATGCTCCAATGGGGTATGTATCAGCGGCTCAGCAGTATTTATCTAAACAAGGCCGTGAGTTATCTGAATTCTGGGGCAAAGATTCAAAAACTGAATGTTATCACTTTATCGGAAAAGATATCGTCTACTTTCACACCCTATTCTGGCCAGCGCTTTTACAAGGCGCTGACTTTAGAACACCAACAGCTGTGAATGTTCATGGTCACGTAATGGTGAATGGTGAAAAGATGTCTAAATCTAAAGGCACGTTCATCAATGCCAGAACTTATTTAAACCACTTAGATCCACAGTTCTTACGTTATTACTACGCCACAAAAATTAACGGTTCTGTTGATGATATGGATCTTAATTTAGAAGACTTTCAATCACGCGTAAATTCTGACTTAGTTGGAAAAATCGTAAATCTTGGCTCTCGTGGCGCGCAGATGTTAAATAAAAAATTTGGGTCAGCGTTATACGACCTAGATCCATCAACTGACATCTTAAAAACGCTTCAAGAAAAACAAGCGCAAATTCATAAACACTATGACGAGCGCGATTTTGCAAAAGCGACGACATTAATCCGTGAATTAGCTGATTTGGTAAATAAATACTTCGATGAAAAAGCACCATGGAAATCAACAGACGAAGCTGAAGTTAAACGAGTCTTAACAACGACGTTAAATGCGTTTAGAATTTTAGCGATCTACTTAAAACCTGTTCTTCCGATGTTGGCGACTAAAGTTTCTCAGTTATTAAACGAAAAAGAATACCAGTGGTCTGACACTTCGAAAATTTTAACTCATCAGCCAATCAATGCGTATGCACACTTAGTTCAACGTGTTGATGCTGATAAAGTTAAAGCCATGATCGAAGAGCAAAAAGCTCAATTTTTAGCACAAGAAGCGGCAAAACCTAAAAAAGCTGCGACACAAGCAGCCGCTCCGGCAGCAGAAGCTCCAGTGGGAGTTATCGGTATTGAAGATTTTAATAAAGTAGATCTTCGTGTGGCGACAGTTTTAGAAGCTGAAGCAATTCCTGAAGCTGATAAATTATTAAAATTTAAAGTTGAAGTTGAACCAGGGCAAACACGCCAAATTATTTCTGGAATCAAGCTCGCTTATGATCCGGCTACCTTAATTGGCCGCCAAATTTTAATCGTCGCTAACTTAGCCCCACGAAAAATGAAATTTGGAATGTCTGAAGGCATGATTTTATGCGCTGGTGAAGGTGGATCAGATTTATTCGTTCTATCTCCGGATAAAGGTGCTAAAACAGGACAAAAAGTAAAATAATATGGCTGATCAATCAAACGACCAAAAAGCCGATAAGAAAAAAGTCGAAGAGATTCATCGCCTGTTTGTCGGTATTGAACAAGATTCTTCAGACGGCAAATATGATCAGATGTTTTTACAAGAGCTTATCACTCAGATTGGTGAGCTTTCGAAATCGTCTGATCCTATTTTACAAAAATTATCAAAATATAAAGATTCATTAACGCCGACAATGACACTTCGTCATTTATCGACAATTGCAGTGCCTTTTGAAAGATATCTTAAAAAAGGTATGGCCGATGATGAATTCTTAGTAACAAACACAGACCGTGATCATTTAGTCACTGAACGTGTGCCATTACATTTTATCATCGATAATATGCGCTCAGCTTTTAATGTGGGCTCTATTTTTAGAACAGCAGATACCTTAGGGGCGCAAAAAATTTGGCTTACAGGTTACACACCCACACCTCATCAACCACAGGTTGAGCGTGCGGCTTTAGGCGCAGCCTTTGTTGTGGCTTGGGAGCAAAAAAGTTTTGTTGAATGTGTAAACCAACTGATTAAAGAAGGTTATCAAATCATCGCTTTAGAAACTTCACCGAAAGCTTTAGATATTTCGGTTGATTTTAATTTTGATAAACCAACAGCTTTTTTAATTGGAAACGAGCGTTTTGGTTTAGATAAAGATCAATTAGAAATCGCTACCGAAGTTCGCCGTATTCCAACTTTTGGAATTAAAAATTCGTTAAACGCAGGCGTTGCCGCAGCTATTGCTGGTTACGAATGGCGCAAACAATTTAACGAACAACAAGTTAAAGTGTAATACCCGATGGCTCCAATTACTTTTAATCCTATTGGAGTTTTAAAATCAGATCAGGTCGAACCCTACCAAGCTTCGCGCCAGCCTGATGGTCTTTCGCAAGAAGCCGTGATTACTTTAAATAACGGACAAAACTTTGAACAAGCGCTTACGGATCTTTCAGGGTGTACGCACTTATGGATTATTTACGCTTTTCATAAAAACGAAAACTGGAAGCCTCTTGTTCAAACTCCCCGTTCGAATAGAAAAATCGGAGTGTTTGCCACACGTGCGCCGTATCGTCCGAATCCCATCGGTATGTCGCTAGTAAAGTTAGAAAAAGTTGAAGGCTTAAATATTTATATCGGGCCAAATGATATTTTAGATGGTACACCGATTTTAGATATTAAACCTTTTCATCCGGAATCAGACATCGCTGAAGATGCGCATATCGAATGGCTTGAATCAAGTGTAACTCCAAAAATGAGTATTACTTTTTCGCCACTAGCTTCTGAGCAGTTAGAATATCTTGAAAATCAAAATTCTGATTTAGAGCAAATTAAATCATTTATCTATCGCCAGTTAGAATATGATCCGACAAATGATAAGAAAAAACGTGTTGAATTTAACCAGTCTTACTGGATCTTAGCGTACCGAACGTGGAGAATTGATTTTATCGTTCAAGATGACACCGTCGCTATTTTAGGAATTCGCACAGGCTATAGCGATGAAGATTTAGCATCGGCTGAAGACCAATACCAAGATAAAGCTGTTCACAGATTATTTGTTAAAACTTTCCAATAGATTTTTTAAAAACGTAATTTGAGTGGCACTACGGTAGTGATAATTCACACCGGTGTACCCCCACCAATCCCAACACCCGTTTGGGTTATACGTTGTTTTTTTAGTCGATGGATAAACGACGATAATGTTATTACTTTCAGCCCACTCGTTATAACCACTCATACGAGCAAACGAGTTATCGCCTTCTTCATAACTTTGCAGGCATCCGTGCAGGGCCATATGCACACGGCATGAAGATTTATTTTTTTGACAGCGATCTGGTGTATAGACATAACCCTGTTCAGCTATAAACGCAGGGCTTGCGAAAGCTAACTGATTAAAAGCTCGTAAATTTTTAGCTTTGGCTTTTACTTTAGCTTTTAATTCGCCGTAGAAAAACTTAAACATTTCACCTGCGGTATCGTAACCACAGTTATTAATAAAAGGAGCTGCCTTTGTTTCACAACTTGCACCTTGTGAATCCGTCGGCATCGCATGTTCTGACATCACCGTGTTCACCATCACATATTTCTCAGCTGGAACAAATGCAGAATAAAACTCGTTAAGTTTATTTCCCATTGGGTAATTCACAACCGTATCTTTTGGTGATGAAAACACAAATGTTTTATGATTTTTAAGTAATTCTAGATCACCGATTTGGCCGTAGAAATTTTCGATACGTGCTTGCTGGATATAATTGGCCGTAACTAATACGCCAGGATTTTTAAGACAAATTTCAGTAGCTAAAAACGGGTTCCCCACCGCACAGCCAGGGATTCCCCCGGCAACGATACCCGCCCCAGAAATTAATTCTGGAAAAGCTAACTGAAATTGCGCCGTCATCATGGCGCCAGAAGATAGACCTGAAATCGTCGGCTTTACCTTAGCGAAAGCTAACCCCATAGCTAACACTTGGATCGCAATAATCGTTGGTAAAACCTTAGACCATTTCATAAAACGTAGTTTTACCCGATCAGGGCTAAAACCGAAATAGCGAAATGATCGAGGTAAAATATCTACCCAAATAGCTAAACTTTAGACGATACCGCGACGCTTTCCAAAAAGGTACGGCCGCGGGCGGCCAGCCTACCTTTTACGAAACTAAACGAGGTTTTCTTAAGCCTAAAACCGCTATAAAACGGATAATACCGGCGACAACAAAAAGAATGTCAAAATTCTTTCCTAAAAGGTGGCTAAAAACCAAAGCTCCTAAGATTGTTCCGATCACCTGGGTAAAGACACCGATATAATTATAGAGGCTTACAAGTTCGATTTTTTTCTCCCCCTGAATACGCGAGAAAAAATATAACGATAAACCCATCTCCCAGCTGGCCCAGCCCATACCTGAAACAAGTTGTAAGATCATCATCGAAGGCACAATTTGGCAGACAGGCCATAACATAGGTAATGGACCAGCTACCAACCCACCGACCACCAACATCTGATGTGGATCAAATTGTTTTTTGGCGTGCTTTAAATAATATGTCGTCACAACTTTTCCAACGAAAAGCGATCCTGTGATCAACATAAAATTAAAATAGCCGACATTACGAACTGATAATAAGTACGCCGCCACAAAGGGTGCCGAAATAAATAAGGCGGTATTAAAAGTGGCGTAACGTTTAAAAAATTCTATATTCTGCGTGAATAAATTTTTAAAATGGTTTTTATCTAAGAACAGCGGTCTGTTGTGCGGTGGATGTTTTCTGAATAACTGCACGATTAAAATCTTTAAAGCAAAACAACCAGCAAATAACCAGAAGAATAAATAATTCTCAGGCACACCTAACATATCCATGTGAAGCATAGCTCCACCACCGAATAACCCTGCGATAATTCCGATTTGTGAAAGACGCGTGCGCAGTGAAAAATAATTTTGCCCTTCGTCTAACGGGATAATATCTGAAATCCAGCGATTCCAGGCCGGCTGAATACTGAAATGCCCAAGCCAGTAAATTGAATAGAAAAACATAAGATAAAAAAACGACCAGTCAGTTTTTATTAACGATAAACACCCTAAACCAAGAAGCGCTAACGACTGAATCATTAAAGCACGGCTTACGAAATACGAAAGACCCACATTTTTAAGTTTTGTTTGAAGTGCAAACTGCAAGATAGCAGCGAAGATGAGCGGAAGGCTGACTAACAACCCCGATTGCAGCGGAGAATTTCCCTGCTGCAAAGAAAATGCTGCGAAATAAGTTTCGGCAAACCCTACAACAAGACTTGTTAATAGGGCTTCCACATAGCTAAACCAAAGTTTTCCGGTAATCTGTTTTACGTCATCCACTTAAAAGCATCCTGCTTACGGGAGATAAGAGAAGTGTTTTTGCAAAATTCCCTTTTTGCAAAAATTAGCCAATTACTTGGCTAATAATGATCTTAGCATCCATGAAGTCTTTTCGTGAATCTCTAAACGATCAGTCAGGACCCCAGCCGTTACGTCATCATGGGCTTCATCACAAATCGGTAAAAGTTTACGCGCTGTTTGGATCACTGTTTCATGACCTTTGATAAGCTCTTGGATCATTTTTTCAGCTTTTGGCACCTTGTCAGACTCTTCAATTGAAGTTAAAGCCGCAAATTGTTTATACGAACCTGGAGCGTACTCACCTAAAGCACGGATACGTTCAGCTAAAGTATCTAGCGCGTTCCAAAGTTCAGTGTATTGGTCCATAAACATCGTGTGAAGCGTGTTAAACATTGGGCCTTCTACGTTCCAGTGAAAGTTATGAGTTTTAATGTAAAGCATGTAGCTATCAGCTAAAAGCGCCGAAAGACCGTCAGTGATTTGTTTACGTTCTTTATTTGAAATACCTATCTCGATTTGTTTTTTAGCCATACAAGGCCTCCTTAAATAAAATAACTTCTAGATAAGACTATTATGCAATATCATAAACAAATGTCAGCTTCTGATAAAGAATCTCAATCACTCAATGCACGCCATATATTAGTGCCCGACCGCATCACGGCAGAAGACGTTTTAAGACACCTTAAAAATGGTAAAAGCTTCGAAGAACTGGCTCGTAAATACAGCCAATGTCCCTCAGCGCCCCAAGGCGGAGATCTAGGTAATTTAAAAGGCAAAAAGAATGTCGATTCAGATTTTATGGAAGCTTTAGAAATGCTAAAGCCCGACCAAACTTCAGGAATTGTGCGTACCCGTTTTGGCTATCATTTAATTCAACGCTATTAAAAAGTGTCAGGCTCGCTCCTGTTTTCGGTTTACACTGTAAACCGAAAGTACGAGCAATTTTCAAATCTAAGTATTTATCGTTTTAACTCACTCTGTATTTCAGTCCACATTGTGGGCTGAAAGCAGGAGTCAATTTCACACGCTCTTGCTTTGAGACAACATTGTTGCCTGAACTCCCGAGCAAAAAAAAAAGAGAAGCCTAAAGCTTCTCTTTTTTCATCATTTGATTTTGAAATCGCAGATTATTTTAAAGCGATCAATTGAGCGATTAATAACGACACAACCGACATAACTTTAATTAAGATTGCGATACCAGGACCAGATGTATCTTTGAACGGGTCACCAACAGTGTCACCGATTACGGCCGCTTTGTGAGCGTCAGAACCTTTTTTGTGACCTGGTAAACCACCTTTTTCGATAAATTTCTTAGCGTTATCCCAAGCGCCACCCGCGTTAGCCATGAATAATGACATCGCAGCACCTACAGCCATACCACCAGCTAATAAACCAGCTAAGGCTTGAGGGCCTAAGATGAAACCGCAAAGTACCGGAGCAACAACTGCGATCATACCTGGTAAAATCATTTCGTATAACGCTGCAGATGTAGCGATATCTACGATTTTAGCCGGTTGTGGTTCAGCTTTACCTTCACGTAAACCTGGAATTTCTTTGAACTGACGAGCGATCTCAACAACGATTTTACCTGCTGCACGACCTACTGCTGTCATAGTTGTAGAACCAACTAAGAATGGAAGGATAGAACCTAATAAGATACCGATTAATACACCAGAAGACGTTAAGTCTAATTGCATTTTTGCTAAACCAGCAGTTTCACGAACGTGATTTACTTCCATATTGAAAGCAGAGAATAACGCCACAACTGTTAAGATAGCTGAACCGATAGCGAAACCTTTACCGATAGCTGCAGTCGTATTACCTACTGCATCTAATTCGTCAGTGATTTCACGAACGTTTGATGGAAGACCAGACATTTCAGAGATACCACCAGCATTATCAGCGATCGGACCGTAAGCATCTACAGTCATAACAACGGCTGTACCCGCTAACATACCAACGGCTGAAAGAGCGATACCGTATAAACCTAAACATTGATCAGCAACGTAAGCTGCGATCACAACAACTAATGTTGGGATTGCAACTGATTCCATACCAACTGCAAGACCGCGGATAACACCCGTACCAGCGCCAGTTTGAGCTGCTTCAGCAACTAAACGGATTGGTTTCATCGCTGTGTAGTACTCAGTAACAAGTCCGATAATTGCTCCACCGAACGCACCAGCAGCTAAAGCCCAAGTTACGTTTTGAGTCACACCGATCATCGGCATAAAGATAAATGAAACAACAGTTAAAATAACTGGAGGTAACATTAAAGAAGCACGTAATACAGTTGCTGGCTTAGAGTTTTTCAGAGCGCGAGCTAAGAAAATAACTAAGATAGAAATAACCATACCGATAGCAGATAATACTAACGGAAGACCAACAGCCATACCGCGAGCAGATTCTGGAGTCGCTGCTGTATCAACCATGATTTTTGGAAGATCAATCGCTGCGATTGTTAAAGCGATAGCCATTGCAGAAACGATAGCCGCAACCATTGATTCATAAATGTCTGCGCCCATACCCGCAACGTCACCTACGTTATCACCCACGTTATCAGCGATAACGCCTGGATTACGAGGATCATCTTCAGGAATATTTTCAACAACTTTTCCAGCGATATCTGCACCAACGTCAGCCGCTTTTGTATAGATACCACCACCGATACGCGCAAATAATGCGATCGAAGATGCACCAACTGCGAATGAGTGAAGGATTGTTCCTAAGTTAGCATCGCCTTGGTATTGTTTGTAAACAAGACCTAAACCGATTAAGCCAAGTGCTGCTACAGATAAACCCATAACCGCGCCACCATCTAAAGCGACAAGTAAAGCGTTACCTTTTGTAGAAGTTGCTGCAGCTTGAGTTGTACGAACGTTAGCGTAAGTAGCCGCTTTCATTCCTACGAAACCTGCTAATAAAGATAAGAAGGCACCAACGATAAACCAAACGGCTGCGATAGTTCCTAAAGCGTACCATAAAAGTGCGCCAACAACTAAACAGTACACAGCTAAAACTTTGTACTCACGTACTAAGAAAGCCATCGCACCTTCGCGAACGTAGCCTGCGATTCTGTTCATTGTTTCATTTCCTGATGGTTGCGCTTTCACTCTGAAATACAGAATGGCCGCAATCACAAGACCGACTACCCCAGCAATTACTGGAGACATCAAGTAAGTTGAATTCATGTGGTTTTTCTCCTTGTAGTATCTAGATCTATGTTAGATACACAAAAAGTAGTGATTTCGATGGGTTAAGTCAATAATTGAGCTATAAATGCAAAGAAAAAGCCCACACTTAAAGAGATCCAGCCTAAAATTAGAACAATTTTTGAGTATTTACGTCCGCGAAGACACGCGTCTCTTAATTTTGGATCAATCGGACAAGGGGCATTGCGATTTTTATAGGTAAAAATCGAGCTTGCGGTAAGCATAATAAAAGCAAAACTAAAAACGTAAATTTTATTTTCTCCGATCCAAGTAATTTGGGGAATCGCATTGGTCAAAGTAATCATTGAAGCACCCATTCCGAGACTTACTAACAAAGCCGGAAGAGCACAACAAAGCAAAGTACTCATCGAGGTAAATAAACCTAAGTGAGTAACAACACCTTCTTTAAATCCACGTTGATAGTTTTGCATAAAAATTCCTACGTAAAATTAATTACTAATAGTTCCTTCGTAACCGGCCTCTTTAATCGCTTCGATGATTTTTGTATCTTCTAAAGACGCGTCTTTTTTAAGAACTAAGTGAACGAATTTTTCTTCTAAACTTACATTCACCTTTTCAACTTCTGGCATCTTTTTAAAAGTTTTTGTTAAACCTTGAGCGCAGAAGGCACAAACCATTCCCTTAACTTTTACATGGACTTCGCCTGTTAAAGGTTTGGCAAATGCTAATGATGATAAGAACAATGTCGCGATAAAAAGTTTTTTCATATAATTCTCCTGTTATAATTTTATAAATGAAACATGAAGTTAAATTGATAATTTCCGTTTAAGCTTGCGCCTAATTCCCACAAAATATTTTTAAAATAGGTGCGCATTAAAGGAGTTGTCTCCCAGTGTTCACCGTTCATTTTTTCAAACTGCGCGATAAACCAAATATTTATATCGTTGTAATCGGCTCTGAATGGTGAAAAACCTACGCGGGCACGTGATAACCATAAAGGATCTTCGTCTTTTTGTGAGATGTATTTTTGAAAACCAGCTACATAGTAATCGCGGCTTTCCCAGTCGGCGTGAAATTCACCGATCGAAGAGCTTGTAAGCTCATTATCTTTACGTTGGTTACCGGCACCGACGCTTAAATAAATATTTCCTTGGCTATCGACTTCGTTCCAGCGAAAAGGACGGTAATTTAGTTTAGCAAAATAAAATTCACGGGCTCCTGGTAAACTCATTGGTGCAAATTTAAAATATTCAAATCCTGCAGAAGCCTGCGTGTGAAAAGTATAGCCCGTCATAATGTTCGACATCATTGGACTAGACTCTGTTTCTAAATCAAATCCACCTTTGTAAATTACTGGATGTGCGAGAGCCTGCAGACTAGAAAAAATCAGCGGTAAGAAAAGAAGTTTAATTTTATTTGTTAACATTTGACGACCTACGCCCTTTCACTATCTACTAGGATCAGGATTTAAATTTGTGACAAATTATTTAATTGATCTTAAAAATGCGCCTACCTCTAAAGAGCAATCCCGCTTTTTAGAACTGTTTTATAACGAAACAGCTCACTTGGTATTTGCTTACTGTCGCAAAAAAGGGATCAGCGCCCAGGACGGCGAAGATATCACTCAGATTGTTTATACGCAGATCTATAATAAACGTGAGAAATATAACCCCGATTATTCGCCTTTGGCGTGGCTATTTGTCATTACTAAATCTGAAGCTAAAGATTACTTAAAAAAATCAGCTATTTACGCTGATTATATGAAAGATTACGGATTATTCGTCGATTTGTCACAAAACCAGGCTCACAACCCTATTAATGAGCAAGAGGGTAAAGAGCTGGATTTATCAGCCTTAACTAACAAGCTAAACGCTAAAGAAAAATCCGCTCTTGAGCAGCGCTATTTCGCTGAAAAAGACTTTCACGAAATCGCTGTGGCTTTAGATGTAACAGAAACTAACGTGCGAAAAATTATTTCGCGCGCGATTCAGAAACTTAAAGGATGATATGGAAAATTTTGATTTCAAAACCAAAAATAAAATTCTCCAGAATTTAAAACAGGATATTTTTCCTGAGGTAAATCCTTTTAAATTTTTACCGCGTTTATTTTTTATTCATGCGGCAGCTACGGCTTTTGTGATGGCGTTTTGTCCGCAGTTTGGTCTTGGTTTATTCAGCCAAGGCCACTACGGTCTAACGAGTTTATTTATGCAAGTGTCACATGAATTTTGCCAAATGGCCTGTGGTGCTTTTTTAACATTAGTCAGTTTTTCAGCGATTTGGTTTCCGTTAAAAGTGACTGAAAAAGAATGGCTTATGTCGCATAAATATATTTTTGCAGGAATTTTACTTTCAATCACATCTGGTTTTTTCTGGATGCAGGCGCCAGATATTCATTTAGCTGAATTTGCTTTATGGATTGTGGGATCGTTAGCGGCTTTAGCTTCAGCTACGGGGCTTCGCTCGTCGTCACATTATAGTGCTTCATAAAATCACGATGGTAGTCGTTTAAGTACGAATGCGAACGACTGCCTAAGCTTGCAAAAATATTCCACGCGATAAACGCTACCGCAGTAGTAGCTAAAATCAGATTCTTATTATTATCCCAAGCTTTAAAGAAATAGCCCTGTGGTTTTAAGGCAATAAACAGCAAAATCGCTGGCAGACATAAAATAAAAT
>CBINGM010000031.1:0-24666 GCA_966250225.1 uncultured Pseudobdellovibrio sp.
TACTCTTCTAATTTACACTTGTTGTAATATTTAATTTTTGGATTTGTTTTAATTCAGTATCGCCACCAAACGCCACAACGTAATCTTCAGTCGTGTTTTCGATACCAACAATATTAGCGATCACCGAGCGCTCGAATTTATCTTTCGCGCGGATTTTCATCCAATATCTGTTGTTTGATGTTGATTGCGCAAATTGCGCGACAGAAACAGCGATTAAAATCACTGCGGCTAATAAAGCCGACTTTTTAAAGTTAAATCTGACTGACATTATGGCCCCTTCCGTGGGTGATAATAGTTAGTTGTTTACACGAATTAACTATTACCGTAGCACGAAAGTCCAGTATGTCTACAAGCTTTAATTATTTTGATTTGAAAAAAGAACGTTCGCTAATTTGTCTTGAAGCTCTTCGCGTTTTAAAAATTGAACGCCGATACCTAGACCTTTGGCCCAGACAACTTCGCAGTCCACAACGTGAATACGATTTAAACTTCTTAAATTAATTGTTACGCGGGCGATGTCGCCCTTTTTAACTGAAAAATTTGGGCTTAACACTTCAAAGAAAGCGCCTGATGAAGAAAGGTTTCCCATCTTAGTTAAGATGCGACCGTTCTTTCCGTAGATTTCGATATGAGCTAATTCTTGTGTGACAAAGCGGCGGGCGACCTGTTGCTGTGTGTTTTGATTGTCCATAACTCTACTCCAATTTCTATTTTAAATCGGATTCTCAGACAGCAATATTGAATTTTTTTTTATGTTGAGATCGTCAATTATTTCGACGATTTCTCCCAGACTTCGTACGCGACACCTGGATGAACGTCTGACATTTGGCGGTTTCGCAACGCAAAACCATTTTGAAAATCAGAAGGGTAGAACGTATCGCCCTCATACTGGCCAGGGATGCGGGTTACATAAAGCAGGTCACAAAGCATTCTTGTCTGTTTGTAAATTTCAGCGCCACCGACAACCATCACTTCATCGGGCCATTCGCCAATTTTTGTTTTTGCAAAAGCAATCGCTTCGTCGACCGTGGTCACAAAATGCACGTTTGGAAATTCAGTCGTTTGGGGTTTGCGCGAAATCACGATGTGAAAACGCTTAGGTAAAGGTTTACCTAAAGAATCATAAGTCTTGCGACCCATGATCATGATTTTTCCTGATGTTTGGGTTTTGAAATATTTTAAATCTTCAGGAAAGTGCCACAGAAGTTTGTTGTCTTTACCGATGGCAAAGTTTTCTCCGATGGCAACGATTTGCGACAATATCATTTTAAACAGCTACCTCACCCTTAATAGCAGGGTGTGGGTCGTAACCTACGATTTCGATATCTTCGTATTTAAAATCGAAAATATTTTTAACAGCAGGATTTAATTTTAATTTCGGCAGTGGACGGCACTCGCGCGATAATTGAAGTTTCACTTGTTCTAAGTGATTAGAGTAAATGTGCGCATCACCTAAAGTATGAATAAATTCACCCACTTCAAGATTACAAACTTGCGCCACCATATGCACTAATAACGCATAACTTGCGATATTAAACGGAACACCTAAGAAAATATCTGCACTTCGTTGGTAAAGCTGGCAAGAAAGTTTTCCGTCAGCTACGTAGAACTGAAAAAATGCATGACAAGGTGGTAACGCCATTTTGCTGATATCAGACGGGTTAAAGGCCACAACAAGTAAACGACGAGAGTCAGGATTTTTTTTGATCTCTTCGATCACGTTGCTGATTTGGTCAATCGTTGTTCCATCAGCGGCCTCCCATGAACGCCATTGCTTGCCGTAGACAGGGCCTAGTTCGCCGTTTTCGTCAGCCCATTCATCCCAGATAGAAACTTTATTTTCTTTTAAATATTTAATATTTGTTTCGCCTTTTAAGAACCATAAAAGTTCATGAAAGATCGAACGTGTGTGAAGTTTTTTAGTTGTTAAAAGAGGAAACCCTTTTTGCAGATCAAAACGCATTTGATAACCGAAAACACTGATCGTGCCTGTGCCGGTGCGGTCTGATTTTACTGTACCTTCATTTAGAACATGACGTAGAAGATCGTGGTATTGTTTCATAGGGATAACCTCTCTCTAAGTAGAAATTATCCTTGAAAAGAAGCGTTGCTGTCGAGAAGGACCGCAACGCGGTAAAGAAATTAATTAGTCTTTTTTGTGTTTCTTTTTAAGCTTTTTCGCTCGTACAGCAGCTTTGCTGACCGCTGCTGTTTGTTCAGTCGTCGGCTTTACAATAGTGCCTTTAATATCTTCAACTTTTTCCTTAACTTCCTGATTAGGTTGCTGCGGAACAGTTGGCGCTGGAGTTGTTGTTGCTGGATCAGCTGCTAAAGCCGACACAGAAAACGCTAAAACAAGAGCAGATAGAAATAGTCTCATGACATTTCCTTTCTATTATTGAAAGTTTTGTACTTGGGCAATGTAAGGAAGGTTACGGAAGTAACCTTGGTAATCTAAACCATAACCAACCACGAATTCATTCGTGATTTGAAAACCAACATAATCTAACTTGCACGGAACTTTTAAAGCTTCAGGTTTTTCTAATAACGTCACAGTCGTGATAGACGCTGGTTTGCGTGATTCGATCGATTGTTTTAAGTAATTCATTGTAAGACCCGTATCAACGATATCTTCAACTAAGATCACGTGCATGCCTTCAACAGGGCTTGCTAAATCTAACGTAACTTTTACTTCACCAGAAGAAGAAGTGCCACCGTGGTAGCTTGATACCCCGAAAAATTCACAAGTGATGTCAGTGTTAATTTGGCGGATAAGATCAGAGTAAAAAAGAAAAGAACCTTTTAACACGCAAACCGCAACAACTTTTTGGCCTTTGAATTTCGCCGTTAATTGTTCGCCGATTTGTTTTACTTTCTCTTGGATTTTTTCTTCAGAGATATAAGATTTAAGATTCAGATTCTTTGGGTTCATATGATGTCCTTATCAGCCTTTACACGAAAGAATTATTTAATAACTCGCCAAGGCCACCGGCCCCAGGAATGATGTATTGTTTGTCATTCAACCCTTTTTCTTGGTCCCAGTAAAGGCCTAAAGGTGAATTTAAGACGTGCGCCGGAGATAAGCCGCGGTCTACGCGCAGAGCAAAAACCTGAAGAGGAGCTTTCACAGATTGAATTTTCTTTAAGTACTCAGGAGTCACAATTAGGTGTAGGGCAATATAGCTCTTAACGGGGCCTTGAACTTGGCTTTGGTAATAATCAATAGCCGATAAAATCGTTCCGCCGGTAGCTCCCATCGGATCAGGAAATAAAACATAACTGTTTTCGATGCTGCCACCGATTTTAAAGCTTCCTAAGTTTGTTCCGGTCACTTGTTCGTTGGCATCCGTTTTACGGGCCGCAAAGATATGATCTTGTCTTACATTTTCAGCATTTAAGAACCAGTGTAGATATTCATAGCAAATATGGCTCGGAAACGTTCCGGCACGGGCTAAATTCACGGTTACGGCTTTGGTTTCTTGGGTCAAAGTTTCAGCAGTGAGTGATTCTCCCATGCGGGTTTTAACTTCGACTTTGCCTTTAGGAAATAAAGCGTTCGCGGTGTGAACAATCAAGCCGTTGTAAATCAGTTGCACTAAGCGGTTAATCTGCGGTTGCGTTGTTTTACTTTGGCAAAGTTCAGTTAACAGCGTTTGCAAAAAAGGATCATTGATTAAATGAAAATTCGGGCCGTAGTGATGTTCTTGCATGATCATTTTTTACTGCAGATCAATGATGATGGCAAAAGTTGTTTTTTGATTACGGTAGTCAGCCGATTTAAAAATTGTAAATGGAGCTGCGTTAGCTAAGTCAGTTTCCATATCGAAGTATGTCAGAAGACCTGTTCCTGAAATGTATAATTGCTCACCGCCACTTAAGCTAAAATCAATTGGTATTTGCTGAGCATCGTTAGGGTGATTTTTGATATACATAAGGCCGAACATTTTGGGAACGGATCTGATATCCTGTGCGTTGATAGCAAGCCTGATCCAACGTGTGTTACTGCCGGCGCTAATGGCGTTGTTATTTGTTTCGCCGAAAGTCATGATGTCTGTTTTTAAAATGCGAGCGTTAGTTGTGTTCAGCTTAATCGGCGCATTTGATTTATAAAAAATAATATCGCCGCCAAGAGACGTGCGTTCACCGTAACGCTCATTCATGATTGAATTCAAATAATCATGATCAATCTCAACCATTTGAATTCTTAGCTTTGCTGTCGCTGAAACTGTTTGTGCCGCGCCAACATCGCCAGTTCCTGCTCTAAAAGCTTGAGCTTGTGGAGCAGAAGCTGCAGCAGCAGTGCTTTCAGCAGCTGTTTCTGCTGCCGGGCTTGTTGCACGAGCCGCCCAGGTATTAGCTTGCGGTGGGGGAGCTTCAAATTCAGCTTGGTCTTCAGCAATGCCGGCTTCAGTTTTTGCTTGCGGAGAAGTATTGGGGCTAACAGAAGCAAAGCGATTAATTTTTTGAATCCATTGTTGCGGCTGATCGGTGCGAACTACAAAAGTAGTAACGCCGATACCTAAAAGAACCACCATCAAAAACTGAAACATTCCGCTTTTAGCGATTTTAATCAGAATTGGATCTTCTTTAGGTTTATACGCCAACATATCCACACCGCAGTTAGCGCAGTATTGATCTTGGGGTTGTCTAAAATGGCATCGTGGACATTCTACAAGCACGACTTAGTTTAGTGTATTCTGTCTTGACCGACAAATAAGCGAATTTTACACTCATACCTTAGTCTGGGTTTTGTTAATTATAAGGGGTTATTTTGAGTCAAGTTTCACTTGCATTGAATGGTCATGTGCCGGTTTTAGCTGAAGAAGTGATTGAAGCGTTCAGTTCAATGACTGGAAAAAATAACCTATCTTATTTTGATGGAACTTTTGGTCGCGGTGGTCACTACACTTTATTAAAAAATAAGTACAACATCACCAGAGCTGTTGCGACCGACCAAGATTTGCAAGCGATTGCTTTTGCAAAAGAAAATTATCCAGAAGTTACAATTCATCATATTAATTTTCATAACTTTTCTGAAACCAACGCAGAAAAATTCGATATGATGTTAGCCGATCTTGGTGTGAGCTCGCCGCAACTTGATCAGGCCGATCGCGGATTTAGTTTTAATAAAGACGGTCCGTTAGATATGCGCATGAACCAAAATCAAAACATGACAGCGGCAAGAATCATCAACGAATTTACTGAAGATGATCTGTTCAAGCTTTTTCGTGAGTATGGCGAGATTCAAAATCCTGCAAGAGTGATTAGGGCTATTGTCCAGGACAGAAAAACACAACCTTTTACAACAACGTTGCAACTAGCTGGATTGATTGAAAGAGTTGATGGCTGGCATAAGAAGGGCTTTCACCCAGCCACTCAGTATTTCATGGCCTTAAGACTAGTGGTGAATCAAGAATTGTACGTAGTTGAAGAGGGCATAAAAAATTTAATGCTTCAGTTAAACGATGGCGGACGTCTTGCGGTGATTTCGTTTCACTCACTTGAAGATCGCATAATTAAAAACTTATTTAAGGACTCAGATCTAGGTTTTTCTGTGAACAAGAAAGTAATTGTTCCCTCTGAGGAAGAGTGTAAAACTAATCCTAGAGCGCGGAGCGCTAAATTGCGTATCTTTCAAAAAGGTGCGCAACCGGAAAAGCCGGATAAGTTTGCGTTACGCAGAATGCAGCGCGAACAAAACGACAACTAGATTTGCAACTTTGCAACGAGGTCAGGATGAGCTCAGAGCACGTTAGGCAGTTAAAGCCTTTTTTAAGTGTGTTTTTTGTTATTACAACATTGTTTACAGTCGTGTTTTTAAAAATGGAAGAACGCCGCATGTCTTATGTCGTTCTGAAAAACACCCGCGAATTCAAAAAAAATCAAGAAATGAAAAAGCAAAAAGAAATTCAACTGGCGAAGTTAACTCGTCCGCAGTTAGTTGAAACTGTTGCCACAAAAAAGCTTACGCTAAAACGCGCGACACAAGCTCAGATCATTCATTTAAATCCATCAGTATCTCTAAGTTATTTGAATAAAGAGGGGCGTCCTTGAAATCCAAAATAATCACTCTGTTTATTTTTATCTGTACTCTTTGGTCCGCTTTAGTTTTCCGTGCAGCCTACCTTCAGTTTGTTCCCCATGAAAAATTAAATTCCCTTCAGGAAAAACAGTTTCAAACTGTGGTTTCGCTTCCGGCGCGCCGTGGAAATATCGTTGATCGTAACGGTAAAGAGTTAGCCATGTCGTCGCCGACGTATTCGATTTACGCTGATCCGAAAATTATCGAAGACAGAAAAGGCACAGCAAAATTTTTAGCTAAAGTTTTAAAAGAAAACCAAAACGAAATTTATTCGAAAATTAAAGATAAAAATAAACGTTTTGTTTGGATTGAACGTTTAGTTTCTGTTTCTCAGATTGAAGAAATCAAAACGCAAAAAATTCGTGGTTTAGGTTTTGTCGAAGAATGGAAACGCGTTTATCCAAATGACCAGCTTCTTTCGACAACTCTGGGCTTCACCGGTAAAGAAGGCCAAGGTTTAGAAGGTTTAGAGCTTTTTTACGACCAGCAATTAAAAGGTGAAAGCAAAAAAGTTTCTATGCGTAAAGATGCGCGTGGCAGACCGTTAATTCAAGACGGCATGTTATTCACTGAAACTCCGCAGGGAAAAGAAATTAAGTTAACGATTGATTCTGATTTACAATACTTTGTTGAAACAGAATTAAAACAAGCTTTACAAAAACACGAAGCTGAAGCGGCTTACGCAGTTGTACTTGATGCAAAAACATCGGCCATTCGTGCGATTGCTTCGCTTCCGTCATTTAATCCAAACGATGCTTCAAAAGTTTCTCCAGGCGCTCGCCGTAATAGATCGGTAACTGATACTTACGAGCCGGGTTCAACACTTAAAACTTTTGTTATCGCGCAGGCCTTAGAAGAAAAATTATTTCAACCAAATTCAAAAATCTGGTGTGAAAACGGTTATTTTAAAATCGGCAAACGTGTAATTCGTGAAGCTGAAGCCAATCACTCGCAAGGTTTAATCTCTGTCAGTGAAGTTTTAGCTTACTCTTCAAATATCGGAACAAGTAAAATCGCGTTAAAACTGGGCGATGAAAAATTACGTCAGGGTTTAATGAAATTCGGTTTCGGACAAAAAGCCGGAACAGATCTTCCGGGTGAAGCTAAAGGAATCATCTTAGGTCTTCCGTGGAGAGATCACTTATTAGCGAACGTTTCTTTCGGTCAAGGTATGACAGCGTCTCCGTTACAAATGGCCAATGCTTATGCGGCCATTGCCAATGGTGGTACACTTAATGCCCCTCATATTGTTGAATCAATCACTGATTTAGAAACGAATCAAACGGTAACAACTGAAACAAAACAGATTCGCCGCGTGATTTCTGAAGAGACCGCTCAACAAATGCGTTTAATGCTTGCGGGGGTAACTTCAGGAAAAGGTTCAGGTGTTTCTGCTCGTGTTGAAGGTTATATCGTCGGTGGTAAAACAGGTACGGCACAAAAAGTAAGAACTGAAGGCCGCGGTTATATTCCGGGCGGATATATCGGAAGTTTCACGGGTTTTATTCCGGCAAACGATCCGCAATATGTGATCTATGTGGCTTTAGATCATCCTAAAAAAGGTTATTACGGGGCTCAAGTGGCAGCTCCGGTGTTTTCGCGCATTGCTTCTTACGCTGTTCGCCGCGAAGGTGTAGCTCCAGAAGTTTTGGCCGAGAAAAATATTTCTAATGTTCCTGTAGCACAAAGCGAAAAAACTGAAAAAGAAGTAGAAGAATTTTCGTATGCAGATTTAAATAAAACTACAACAACGTTAACTACGGTTCCTGACTTTAAAGACTTATCAATGCGTGAAGTATTGCAACAAGCAGCTAATCAAAATATCAAAATTAAAATGATTGGCCGTGGAAAAGTTGACCAAACTGTACCAGCCGCAGGCGAAGCTTTAAGCGAAGACCGTACGATGACTATTATTCTTAAAGAATAATTTAAGGAGCATTCGTATGAAGTTTTTAGTAACTGCCGCAATGATTTTTTCTTGTTCATTGGCTATGGCTGAAGTCGCCCCAGCTTTAATTAAAGTGGGAAGCTTTTCAGAAAAAAACATTGATCCCAATATCATGAATATTAATCTTCAGATCTGGGCTAAAGCGGCAACTGCTGCGCAAGCGCAAGAGATGGCCAATAAACATGTTAAACGTGTTAAAGAGTTAACTGAAAAATTCAAAGTTAAAAAAGAAGACGTGCAAACTGAATACTACAGCGTAACACCTGAATATGCTTACGAGCAAAAAACAGGTATCAGCCGCATTCAAGGTTACAGTGCTATGCACTCATTAACAGTGACATTTAAAAACTTAGATCAAGCTGGCCAATTTATTGATCAAGCGGCCAGTGGTAATAAAGCTGATAAAGAAAAATCAGGTGTTACCATCGGTAATATTGGTTGGGATTCTGATAAAAAAGGCGAAGCTGAAGAAGCTTGTATCAATCAAGCGGTCAAACAAGCTCGCGGTCGTGCTGATGATTTAGCAAAGGCGGCTGGTGTAAAAATCAAAGGTGTTTACAGCATCACAAACCAACAGGTTTACGCAAATTACGAATCAGCGCCAATGGCCGGAGCGGCTCGCGCACAAAGTAAAATGATGATGTCAGCAGACATGGAATCTGGCGGAACAGAGTTTAGCCCTGGTAAAATCAAAATCCGCGCTGATGTAAATATCGAATACTTAATTCAGAATTAATTATTAAAAAGCGGTCGAAAGACCGCTTTTTTTTACGAACTCGCGCTTGAATAAAAGCGCATGCAGAATTTCCAGTACCAATTCATAAATGTCATTAAAAGCACTGGCATAGCCACAGCCCAAGCAATAAATCCAATTTGTACAGGCTCAAGTAAAAACCTTGTTGGAATTGAAGCCACCATCGCAAATGGTAAAACAAATAACAGCACGTATCTTAAAAAGCCTTTGTAAATCGCATCCGGGCGTAAACCTAATCTAAAAATACTGTACCAAACGTACTGTAAGAAATCGGCCCGTGAAAAAATAATCGCTGTTGAATTTAAAGCTAAACGGCCCACAAAAATAACGCTTAAACCTGACGGAATTAATAAAAACAACCAGAACAGACGATACCAGCTAAAATCTGGAATCGCCTGTAAGGCCCACACAAGCCCCGCGCCAGTGAAGATTAAACAAGGTATATGCGACACTGAAACTTTTTGTGAACTGATCATAAACATCGAATTCACAGGTTTAGTTAACAATAAATCTAAGTTTCCTTTTCTAACTTCGTCGTTAAATTTAGAAAAGTTCGGGTCCCATAAAATCATGTAAATTGAATCTACAAATAGCGCTAAAAAAACAAACACGCGCATTTGCTCTAACGTCCAATCACCGATAATGTTCGTGTGGCGGTAAATTACTTCATACAGTAAAAGCTGTGTTCCGTACCAAATACATTCTGAAAGTACTAATAAGATAAAATTAAAACGGTACTCAAGATCAGCTACAAAGCTGGCTTTAAAAAATGCACCATAAAGGCTTAGGTATTTTAAAAGTCTTTTCACTAGGCACCAGTTCCTGTGTAAGATTGAAGGCCTTTACGCCATAACCAAGCGCCGATTGCCATCGCAATCACTGTTGAGATAGTCACAGAAATAAAACTTTGTAAAACTAACTCTGAACCCACACGCCCTGTGATGTACGCTACCGGAGTATAAACACCTGCTGGAAACGGTGAAAGTAATAATAACTTTGCAATCGCCGGTGGCATTAAATCAATAGGCACTAATTCGCCGGCTAATAACCATAGCGTTAAGTTTTTAACTAACGTTAAAGAACGAACGCGAGTCATATAAAAGGCAAACGTTGAAATCACAAAACTTAAAGTGTGAACTAAAAACAAATAATAAAACACTAAACCAATCGCAATCGGTAAACGTGAATAATGAATCGGTAAATCAAAAATAAGTGAAACAGCTAAAGGCGCAATCATTGAAATAAATGTCGTTGCAATTTTATAACCCATTAACTGTGACAGGTAATATTCGTAAAAACTGATCGGGCGGGTAAGAATCACATTGATTGATCCGCTGGCCACTTCTTCGACCATCATGGATTCGTACATCCAGCTTACCGCAATACGCCCTAAAAACGGAGCCCATACGCCGTAAGCTAAATAACTTTCGCGGCCAAAACCACCGATTTGAGCGGCATTAGCGGCTTCAAAGATCGCAAACCACATAAGAAGTTCGATGCCTACCGTGATTAACGGTTGCACGAACGCATCAATAAAGAAATTGAAGCGGTATTCTAAATTTGAAACGACGGCAAGCTCACTAAACGCGAGATTCCTTCGCCAAAAAGCGATGAATAACTTCTTCAAAATCAACCTCTTCGATTTTTAAATTAACAACTTCGCCAGATTTTACCACTTCGTTTAGTTTCTGCGATAATTCTGAATCTTGAAAAATCAGCTCGCGCTCTTGCTGATCGTTTTTGTAGCGGTAAATTAATTTTTTGCTGGTTTCAGTTGATTGTAAGAAACGATCAACTGTTCCGTCATAAACCATTTCACCTTTTGAAATTAATAATAAACGGTCTGCTAATTGCGCAATATCATCCATGTAGTGTGACGTTAAAATGACTACGGGTTTATATTCTTTAACATAAGTTTCAAGAAAGTCGCGAATCGCTGACTGCGCCACGATATCTAAACCGATTGTCGGTTCATCCAAAAATAAAACGCGCGGCGAATGAAGAAGTGAACCGATGATTTCCATCTTCATACGTTCACCTAAACTTAAACGGCGTAACTGTGTATCAAGCACGTGCTCACAAGAAAGCATTTGCGCTAAATCAGTCACGCGTTTTTTAGCCGTATCTACATCAAGATCATAAATTTTAGTTAATAAAGAGTAGCTATCGCGCGCCGAAATATCCCACCAGAGTTGGTTTTTTTGGCCTAACAATAAACTCATCTGACGTAAAAAATCAGTTTCACGTTTCCAGGGTTCAAAACCAAGAACGCGCACTTCGCCATGAGTTGGGTAAATTAACCCTGAAAGTATTTTTAAAAGCGTAGTTTTGCCGGCACCATTGGCACCCACCAAACCAACAATTTGTCCGCCTTCGATTTCAAGCGAAACATTTTTTAAGGCGGGTTTAGATGTGTATTCGCGATTCCAAAAACCTTTGATCGAATTAACGATGCCTTCTTTTTTTTGATAGGTCTTATATTCACGACCTAAATTTTTTGTTTCAATGACGTAACTCATGAGATTAACCCGTTAATGTACTGAGTAATGCCTTGTAAAGCTTTCGGTGGAATTTCATGGCCACCTGGAAAAGTAACCCACTGGGGTTCCAAACCTTTTTGTTTAAAAATATTTAATAATTTTTGGCTGCCTTTGATCGGTAACACTTGATCATTTTCACCATGACATAAGAAAACTTTAGCGCCTTTACGGGCTTCAAGTTTTTGTGTCCACTCAGTTTGGCGAATTAAACTTCCAGACATGCTGATTAAACCCAATGGTTTTTCAGGAGCTTGTAAATAAATTTCAGTAGCTAACATCGCGCCTTGAGAAAAACCACCTAAGATAATTTTATTCCAAGGCACTTTTAAATCTTCGATCATTTTAATAATTGCAGGAACCAAAGTAGGCATGACATCCGGAGTATAATCACTCCAGTCGCTCGGTAAAGAATTTAAAGTTAATGGCCACCAAGCGCGCCCTGTCCAGCCAGGACCGATTGGAACTTCAAACACCCCATTCGGAAAACGCCAGTTCACTTTTGAATTCAGAAAAATATAATCTCTTAAACCTTCTAGGTCGTGAGCATCGGCACCAAAACCATGAAAAAGAATAACCCACGGACGGTCCGCAGCATCAGTCGGATGATCAAAATACTGTATACGTTTGAAGTTCATAAGAAAGTATCCTATGCTTTTTGCAATGAAACTGCAGCAGTTATTATCATTTTCTGATCTTGGAACGCAAAGCCAACCCGAAGCTCTTGAGAAAGAGGTGACGGGGCTTTTTTTTGATGCGAGACAGGTTCAACAAGGCTCTGTTTTTGTGGCGATTAAAGGCACCCAAGCCGATGGCCACAAATATATCGGCGATGCGATCAAGGCTGGAGCGATTGCTTTAGTTGTCGAAGATAAAACAGCAGTGCCTGCTGATTATCAAGGCCACGTTTCTGTCGTTCCTGATTCACGTCAAATGCTGGATTTGCTGGCAGCTAGATTTTACGATTATCCTTCGCAAAAACTTTTCTGCTTCGGTGTGACGGGTACGAATGGCAAAACATCGATTACTTATTTACTTGAGCATATTTTAAATGCGCGTGGTAAATCGACGGGTGTTATCGGAACAGTCAATCACCGCGCTGGCCACAAAACTTGGGAAAACCAAGGCACAACACCTGATCCAGTGACGTTACAAAGCCGCTTAAATGATTTTATCAAAGAGGGCGCAATTGCTGCCGCATTAGAAGTGACATCGCATGCTTTAGATCAGCGTCGTGCGGACAGTGTTCACTTTAATACAGTGATTTATACAAATTTAACTCACGACCATTTAGATTATCACCAAGACATGAAGTCGTATTTCGAATCAAAACAAAGATTGTTCACCGATCTGATGTGGTCTTCATTAAAACGTCCGCTTTTTGCAATCATTAATATCGACGACGAATACGGAAGAAAACTAAAACTAGCAGAACCTGTTTTAGGTTGGACGTACGGGCAAAAAGAATCTGATTTTCAGTTTAAAATTTTAAAAATGAATTTTGCTGAAACAGAGTTTGAATTAAAAACTCCGCTTGAAACGATCATTGTGAAAGTGCCGTTAACGGGCGTTCACACGATTTACAATGTTGTAGCCAGTTTAGCGGCGGGGCTAACCTGCGGAGTGACACTTGAGCAAGGTATTAAAGCCTTAGCTGATTTTAACGGAATTCCGGGGCGCTTACAAAAAGTTGTGCACAGTTCAGATAAGACTGTTTTTATCGATTACGCTCACACACCGGATGCTTTAGAAAATTCATTAAAGTCTTTATTAAAAGTAAAAACCGATGCGAAGCTTTCAAGCCAAGTGATCACAGTGTTTGGTTGTGGTGGAGACCGCGATAAAACAAAACGCCCTAAGATGGCTGAAATCGCAGCGCGCTTAAGTGATTATGTGTTTTTAACTTCGGATAACCCACGCACTGAAGATCCGATGACGATTTTAAGTGACGCTGAAAAAGGTTTTCCTTCGAATTTTAAAAACTACACAAAAGAAGTTGACCGTGAAAAGGCAATTGCGCAAGCGATTGCGATGGCAAAACCAGGTGATGTAATTTTGATTGCCGGTAAAGGTCACGAAGATTATCAAATTATCGGAACGACAAAAACTCACTTCAGCGACTACGAAGTGGCTGAAAAGTATTTAGGATAAATCATGAAACCACACTGGACACTAGAACAAATCGCTAAATGGTCTCACGGAAAAATTATTTCCACGCACCAAACTACTTTTCATGAAGTGGGAACTGACACTCGTAAAGATTTAACGGGCCAAGTTTTTGTAGCGTTAAAAGGTGATAACTTTGATGCTCATGATTATTTAGATAAAGCTGTAGATAGAGGTGCAGGCCTTTTATTCGTTCATCGTTTGGATGCGAAATTTCAAGATTTAAAAAACAAAGTCAGCATTATCGAAGTGCCAGATACCTTAAAAGGTCTTCAGGATTTTTCTCACGGCTATCGTAATACCTTAAGTACAAAAATTTTAAGTATTACTGGTTCTAACGGTAAAACGACAACCAAAGAATTTACCGCAGCTATTTTATCTCAGTATAAAAAAACGCACTTCAATCAAGGCAGTTTTAATAATCACTGGGGTGTGCCATTAACGTTATTACAAATTCCACCGAATGCTGATTATGCCGTTGTTGAAATGGGTATGAATCATGCCGGCGAAATCGCTGAGTTAGTTAAGATCGCCGATCCAGATATCGTTGTATGTACAATGGTGGGCCGTGCACATATCGAATACTTCGGAACACAAAAGAAAATCGCTGAAGCTAAGGCTGAAATCTATATGGATTCACGCGAAGACACGATTCGTGTGTTTAACCAAGATCAGGATTTAACTTACGATATGATGTACCCGATTGCGAAAAAATTTCCGGCAAGTCGTATGTTAAGTTTTTCAGAACGTAACAAAGATGCTGATGTGTTTTTTAAAATCGAAGAATTATCTGCAGCAGGTCTAAAAATTTCTGGAAATATCGCAGGCCACTGGGGTTCAACCGATGTTCCTGTCTTTGGTAAACATAATTTAACAAATCTTCTGGCGGCGGCGAATTTAGCGTACGCTGCGGGAATGCCTGCTGAAAAAATTTGGCAAGCCTTACCAGCGTGTAAGTCAACTTGGGGAAGAAACCAATTTGTTGATACAGCGATTGGCGTACAGATTTTATTTGATGGTTACAACGCAAATCCAGATAGCATGAAAGCGCTTTTAGAAAATATTCCTTTATTAAAAACAGAAGGTAAAAAAATCGGTGTCTTCGGGCAAATGAAAGAGCTTGGTGCTGTCGCTCCTGAAATGCACCGTGAACTGGCGATTGCAGCCTCAATGAGCGATTACGATTTTCTTTATTTCATTGGCGAAAACTACAAAGATTTTGAAGCGGGGTTAAATCACACCGATTACAAACACTACAGGGTTGATGCTGATTTAACAGAAGCTATGGGCCAACATTTTCTAACTCATATTACGGCCGGTGACTTAATTACGGTTAAAGGTTCACGTGGTGCAAAAACAGAACGCTTCGTTGAACTTTGCGAACCTTTAAATTGGGAAAAGAAATAATTTTTTAAGCGGGTAGGGTCATGATCAATGGTTTGTCTTTGGTGATGACCATCGTGTGTTCAAACTGCGCCGTGAAAATTCCAGCGTGAGTGGCTAACGTCCAACCATCGCCCGTATCAAAAACTTCTGTACCGCCACTTGAAATAAAAGGCTCAATCGTAATAACTTGGCCTTCTTTTAAGATACGTTTATCTTTAGGATCAAAATAATTCGGAATAAAATCAGGTTCTTCATGTAAAGCGCGGCCCACACCGTGGCTTCCGATATTTTCAATGACGGTAAAACCATGGCGTTTAGCTTCTTGTTCAACAGCATGACCAATACGATTCAAGCGGGCACCGGCTTTTGCTTCATTCATCGCTAACTGCAGAGCACTTTTCGCTGCCAAACAAAGTTTTTGTTTTAATGTCGTCTCAGGCGGAATAATAAATGAACCACCGGTATCAGCAAAATAACCATTTAACTCAGCCGACACATCGATGTTCACTAAATCACCGGCTTTAAGAACCGTTGAGGCCGATGGAATCCCATGAGCGGCTTCTTCGTTTACGCTAATGCACGTAGTTCCTGGAAATTGATAAACTAATTTCGGAGCTGATTTAGCTCCATGTTTTTCAAGAAAACGACGGCCTAATTCATCAAGCTCTAAAGTTGTTATACCTGGTTCAAGATTTTTAGACATGAACTGCAAGCACTGAGCAACGATGCGGCCAATGATTCTTAGGTTTTTTAGATCGTTATCATTTTGAATAGACATTGGAACATAATAGCATTTGTTTATCGAGAAGTCATCCCACAGTGAAAACTCTGCTGACAGGACCTTGACCGAGTTCATTAAGTTTCGGTTATGACTACGCGACCTTTGTCTGATTTATTCAAATTTAGTTTAGAACCTTAACATAATAAGCCGATTACTAATGTAAACACCACGAGGTCGGCATCATGTCGCAATCAAGAAGAGATTTTCTTAAACAAACAGGCGTACTATCTGCAAGCTTATTAACAATTCCTTCTCTAGGGTCAGCTCAGCATGACTTAGGAATTTTGGCCGCCGGCAATAAGTTCGGCGCATTTGCGATTCATCAGGGATTAACTCTCGAAGATTTAAGTTACTTTACGGTTTTAAGAAAAATAAACGCCGAAATTTCATTTGAAGTGGTTGATAGTAAAAACCAAGTTATGCCGCTTTTAATGATTAGCACTCACCGCATGGCGGGTTCTGATGATCAGTTAGATAAATTGAAAGTGTCTGGCCTAAAATTAGCCGAGCAATACCGCTTTCGTGTTTTAGATTCTAAAAAGCAAATTATCGATGAGCGTTTTTTTAAAGCCTTAGATACTAATAAAAAAATGCCAAAGCTTGCGGTTATTAGCTGCATGTCTGACTTTTTTAAATCAGCCTGCAAAATCATGTGGAACAAAGTAAAAGCGCAAGATCCTGATTTATTATTTTTAATCGGTGATACTTGTTACGCCGACCAAGGCAGCGGTGGAACACCAGAAGGTTTCTGGAAACGCTACGTTGAAACCAGAAGCCGCATTGGCGTGTTTCGTCATCAGGTTTTAACGCCGATCTTAGCTTCGTGGGATGATCACGATTTTGGTAAAAATAATTCTGACGGTTCATTTGTACATAAGAAATTTATGTTAGAACTTTTTTCAGCGTTTTGGTTGTTTCCTGAAGAAAGAAACTACCACCGTGATTTAGGTATCTATCAGGATTTTACAGCTTTTGGACAAAAATTTTATTTAATGGATTGCCGTTATTTCAGATCAGAAGATACTCATTACGGCGATCAGCAAGAAGAGCTGTTATATGATTCGTTAAATAAATATAACATGCCTTCGTGGATTATGAATGGCAGCCAGTTTTTCGGTGGCTATTTAAGAAAAGAATCTTACGAACATATGCAAAATGCCAGCTTTAAAAAGTTTTGCCAAAAGCTTTCAGAAGTTGAAGCGCCATTTGTGTTAGTTTCAGGCGATATTCACTATTCAGAAATTATGGAAATTGAACGTGAAATTTTTGGTTTTAAAACTTATGAAATCACTTCAAGCTCGATTCATAGTTTTACGTTCTTACAACAGCATAACTTTAAAAAGAACCCTCGTCGCTTAAAAAAATGCGCGACCAGTAAACACAACTTTAAAATCGTGACGATTGATAACGCCACTGACAAATTCAAATTCAATGTATCTTGCCAGGGCGATGAAAAAGAAATCTATTACGAAAAAACGTTAGAGATCGTGAAAGAGTAGTTACTCTTAATACACTTTACTTAAATCGCAAGAATATTTACCAGGCGCGTAGTTAAACATGCGCGTCTTACGAAGCTCTTTAAAGTGAGCATCACTATTAGAAGCGGAAGCGTAAGGAAAAATCGCAATGCCGCCGCGTGGAGTAAATTCGCCGATCACTTCGATGTATTTTGGTTTCATTAACTTTACCAAGTCATTACAAATTGTTTGAATGCAATCTTCATGAAAATCGCCATGATTACGAAAGCTGAAAAGATAAAGTTTTAAAGATTTGCTTTCGACCATTTTTTTATCGGCGATGTAGTTAATAAAAACTTTCGCAAAATCAGGTTGGCCGGTTTTAGGACAAAGCGAAGTAAACTCTGTGCAAACAAAAGTTGTCCAAGCAACATCATTTGGATTCTTATTATCGAAAGCTTCTAACAATTTCGGAGAGTATTCGAAATTGTATTGTGTGTTGTTTTCACCAAGTTTGAAATTCTTAAGTTCAGCTTCAGAGCGACCAGATTTGTTTTTTCTCATAGGGGATTCATACCCGAACTAAAGCAGAAATGCTAATGCTTTCGTCAAAACAGAGAAAACTTCACTCCCTCTAAAAACTTTAAAAACATGAGTATTATCAATAGCTTATAAACTTTTTCTTGCTATTGCTTCTAGAGGTGTGCTACTTATCTAAAAATGTTTTATCAATGGCTTTACTCACTTGCTGAACAACACTCGATTTTCAACGTCTTTCGCTACATCACAGTTAGAACATTTATCTCGTTTTTTACGGGCTTTTTCTTATGTTTGATCTGGGGTCCGTACTTCATTGAAAGTTTAAAAAAGAAACACTTCGGCCAATCCATTCGTGACGATGGTCCGCAAACTCATAAGAAAAAAGCGGGCACACCGACAATGGGTGGCTGGCTTATTCTTTTAAGCTCGTTGATTTCACTAACGTTGTGGATTGATGTTTTTAACCCGTTAGTTGTGGCCACTGTGGTGATCACTTGGGGCTTTGGAATGATCGGCTATGCCGATGATTATTTAAAAGTTTCAAAGAAAAATACAAAAGGCTTATCAGGTAAACTTCGTTTAGCCGGTGAATTTTTAATCTCAGGTGTCGCGTTATTTATTTTAATTAAATATTACAACTTCAACACGAATTTAACTTTACCTTTTGTAAAAAACATTTCGTGGGATCTTGGCTACGCGTATATCATCTTCGGTGCATTAGTTATTACAGGAACAGCAAATGCTGTGAACTTAACTGATGGTCTAGATGGTTTAGCAATTGTGCCAGTGATTATTTCAGCTTCGACATTAGCGATTTTTGCGTATGTTTCGGGCCATGCTTCGATTGCTAACTACTTACAAATTCCTCATATCTCAGGGGCTGGTGAGTTAACACCGCTTGCCGCTGCGATGATTGCAGGAAGTTTAGGTTTTTTATGGTTTAACACTTACCCGGCCCAAGTTTTTATGGGTGATGTGGGAAGCTTAAGCTTAGGTGGTTTTTTAGGAACAATGGCTGTGATCACAAAGAATGAATTACTGATGATCGTTCTTGGTGGTGTATTCGTTGTTGAAGCGTTATCAGTGATCACGCAAGTGGCTTCGTTCAAATTAACTGGAAAGCGCGTATTTAAAATGGCGCCGTTACACCATCACTTCGAACTAGGTGGTTTAACTGAAACTAAGATTATTGTTCGTTTTTGGATTATTTCAATTTTATTAGCGATGTTAAGTTTAGCAACGCTCAAGTTAAGGTAGGATAAGGTTATGTGGACAGAGTTGTCAGAACTAAAAGATAAAAAGATCCTTGTAGTAGGTCTTGGTAAAACAGGCGTTTCTTTAGCGAAGTTTTTAACAAAATACGAAGCTAACGTAACAATTACAGATCACAAATCAAAGCCAGAATTATCGGCGCAATTAGACCAGCTTGAAGGTTACACAAACATCAAGTTTGAATTAGGTTCACATTCGCCAAAAACATTCTTATCGCAAGATTTAGTTATTCTTTCTCCGGGGGTGGCTTCACACTTAAAGATTTTTGAATACGCACGCCAACAAGGTGTAAAAATCACGGGTGAATTTGAATTTGCTGCGGGTTTTATTAAAGAGCCTGTGGCTGCAGTGACGGGTACAAACGGTAAAACAACAATCGCACGTTTAGCAGAATCAATGTTAAAAGAATCTGGCATCGACGTGTGGGTGGGTGGTTCAAATGAAAACCCAATCACAAATTATCTTCTAGAAGAGAAAAAAGCGAAGCTTGTGATCGCCGAAGTGTCTGGCTTTATGCTTGAGCACTGCGTGAATTTTAATCCAGCGAACGTCGTTTTCTCAAATTTAGCAGAAAATCACTTAGACCGTTACCGTTCAATGGAAGAGTACGTAAATGCCAAACGTAAAGTGTTTAAAAATACAAACCAAGCGACAACATCGATCTTAAATGCCGATGATAACGCGGTTGTTGAACTAGCTCGCGATCCAGCAGTTCAGCGCGGTCGTATTTTCTACTTCTCTAGAAAACCAGCTTTAGAGCCACAAATCATGAATATCGGTGGTGCGGTTAATATCGGCGACGAAATCAAAGTTCGCACAGGTCCAGATATCGAGTCTTTCAATGTGAAAAACATTAAAATGAAAGGTAAACACTCGATCGAAAACGTTATGGCGGCTTTACTTTTAGCCCGTGAATACGGTGCTAACCATGACGCAATCCAAAGAGCGATCGATGGTTTCAGCGGTCTTAAACACCGTTTAGAGTATGTGCGTAAAGTAGGCGGAGTTCTGTTCTACAACGACTCTAAAGCGACTAACGTGCACGCGGTTTTACGTTCCCTAGACTGTTTTGATGAAAACGTAATTTTGATTGCTGGTGGTAAAGACACGAATCTTAACTACGAGCCGTTACGTAATATGATTAAACGTAAAGTGAAGTCGTTAATTCTAGTGGGTGAGGCTAAAGAGCGCATCAACCGTGATTTAGGTGATTTTACTGAAACTTACCTGATCGGGACGTTTGAAGAGGCGGTTTTAATCGCTTACCAAAAATCTCGTATTGGCGACATCGTTCTTCTTTCTCCGGCCTGCTCAAGCTTTGATATGTTTGACAGTTACGAAGAGAGAGGCGAATATTTTAAAGAGATCGTCAAAAAATTCAGATAGGTTGTTTTTAGGTTCAAAGACTCCGTCTGGATTCACCAATCCCGACGGAGAAAACTTTGAAAAACATCAAGCTTCAGACAAAATTTTTATCTTCAAGTCTTTTTCTTTCTATCTTCGCGCTTTTAGGCGTGGGCTTAGTTCAAGTTTATAGTTCAAGTTACATTTTCGCGATCGAATCTTACGGCGATGGTCTTTACTTTTTTAAACGCCAAGCAATCTTTACTCTTATCGGTATTTTAGCTTTGGTGTGCGCGGTACAAATTCCGTTTGAAAAAATTCGCAAGTACGGTTGGGCTGTTTGGATCGCTGCTACGGTTTTACTTTTAGCGACATTTATTCCAGGCCTTGGTGTGCGTGTGGGTGGAGCTCTTCGTTGGATTCAATTACCTTTAGGAATTCGTTTTGAACCTTCTGAGTTATTAAAAATCGCCTTCAGCTTTTTTGTAGCCAGTATTGTGTGTAAACACCAAAACACTCTTCGTAATGTAAAATGGGGTTGGATCGGCTTAATGTTAATCTTGCCGATTTTAGTTTTATTAAAACAACCTGACTTCGGAAGTTTTGCGATTATCTTAGCCGTGGGCGTGGCGTTACTTTTCACTTTCGGTTTATCGGTAAAATATTTTGTGGGCTTCGGGCTTGCTGCAATTCCGATGTTTTATTTCTTAGTTTGGAATGTGGCCTATCGTAAGGCACGTGTCATGGCGTTTTTAGACCCATGGTCTGATCCAGCAAAAAAAGGTTTCCAAGTGATTCAGTCAATGCTTTCCATTCATTCAGGTGGATTAACGGGTGAAGGTTTAGGCCAGAGCCAAGGTAAATTATTTTTCTTACCAGAGGCACACACAGATTTCACGATGGCCATCTTGGGTGAAGAAAACGGCTTTATCGGAATCTGTGCGGTATTATTACTTTTTGGTTTTGTGGTGTTTCGTGGATTTAGAATCGCGATCAAAACAGAAGATCTATTTAAAAAGACTTTAGCTTTAGGTTTAACAATCACTTTCGCCCTTTCAGTTTTTATTAATATGGGTGTGGTGATGGGTTTACTTCCCACTAAAGGTTTAACGATGCCATTTTTAAGTTATGGTGGTAGTTCGTTAGTGATTATTTGTTTAATGTTTGGAGTTTTACTGAACATCGAAGCTTCAGAAAATTACCGTTAAGGATAGTATGTCAGTGCAAAAAAATAAAATTATCATCGCAGGTGGCGGAACAGGTGGACACATCTATCCGGCGATCTCTATTGCTGAGGCTATCTTAAAAAAAGATTCGCAAGCTGATATTTTATTTGTCGGAACTCCACAGGGAATGGAATCACGTATTGTTCCTAAAGCCGGTTATAAATTACAACTTATTCAAAGTGGTAAGTTAAATATGAAAGGTCAAATTTTTGCTAAACTTAAAACGTTAGTAAAAATTCCTTTCGGTATTCTTCAATCGT
This sequence comes from uncultured Pseudobdellovibrio sp., assembly GCA_966250225.1. Taxonomy (GTDB): domain Bacteria; phylum Bdellovibrionota; class Bdellovibrionia; order Bdellovibrionales; family Bdellovibrionaceae; genus Pseudobdellovibrio. Next base: position 21,754 of record CBINGM010000031.1, read on the forward strand.
TCTGGATTATCTTAACTCATAAGCCCCAGTTTGTCTTAGGTGTAGGTGGTTATGCTTCGGCTCCGATGTTGTTAGCAGCACTTTTGTGCGGCCGTAAAACAGCGTTGTGGGAAGGCAATGCTCATCCGGGCATGGCCAATCGTTTATTATCAAAATTTATTTCTAAAGCTTACTTAGTTTTTGGTGATGCTAAAGACGGTATGGCTTCAACGCAAGTGAACGTTTGGGGAATGCCACTTCGTTCAGAGATTGAAAGAATCTGCGAAGGTGCACAAACTAAAGAGCACAAAGTGTTTACGATCGTGTGCACGGGCGGAAGCCAAGGCAGTATGTTTTTAAATGACCAGCTCAGTGATTTAATTTTAAAAAATCCTGAATGGCACAGCAAAATCAAAGTTTACCATCAAACAGGAACTTTAGATTTTCAACGCATTAAAAATAAATATGGCAATACTCCGTGCGTAGAAGTGATGGATTATATCTACGATATGCCTCGCTACTATCAAGAGGCCGATATGCACTTTTGCCGTGGCGGAGCTGGAAGTTTATCAGAAACAGCAGCTTTTGGTGTTGTTCCCGTAGTTGTTCCGTTACCTGCGGCAGATAATCACCAGCAACACAACGCTGAAGCGTTAGTGCGTGCCGATGCAGGGTTTATGTTAGTGCAAAAAACTTTTGATCCCGCTCAATTTAAAAAAATCGTGTCAGATCTGATGAACAATCCAGAGCTGAAAAATAAAATGTCAAAAAATCTGAAACAATTAGCTCCGCTAAAAGCTTCTCAAAAGATTGCTTCAGATATTTTAGAAAGCATTCAACAGTAAGGTGTATTTTAAGTGAAAATAGAACAAGCAAAGTTTCATTTTATCGGAATCGGCGGAATCGGCATGTGCGGTTTAGCTGAATTACTTCATAATTCAGGCGCCGTAGTGACTGGCTCTGATGCTGGCGAAAATGCCAACACCGAACGCTTAAAAAGTTTAGGTGTTAAAGTTTATAAAGGTCATCAGGCTGAAAATCTGGTCGATGCTGATGTGGTTGTGTACTCAAGTGCTATTCCATTTACTAATCCAGAAATTCGTGAAGCTAAAGCGCGCTCTATTCCTTTAATTCCGCGTGCAGAAGCCCTGGCTGAAATTATGCGTATTCGTCGCGGTATAGCGGTAGCAGGCACACACGGTAAAACCACAACAACAAGTATGTGTTCTTCAATCTTCTTAGAGGCTGGCCAAAGCCCTACCATCGTGGTGGGTGGCCGTTTTGAAAGAATTAAATCAACAGCGATCTTAGGTAAAGGCGAATGGTTAATCGCTGAAGCCGATGAATCTGATGGAAGTTTTAATAAACTTTCTCCAGAAATTTCAATTATCACAAATATCGATTCAGATCACATGGATCACTACAAAACTTTTGAAAACTTAAAAAAAGCTTTCTTAGAATTTGCCTACCGTGTTCCGTTTTATGGAACTGTGATTGTGTATGGCGATGATCCAACAACACGCCAGATCTTTGAAGGCTTTAATAAAAAGATTTTATTTTACGGATTTAACGAGAATAACGATTACGTCTTAAAAGGCGAAAAAGGAAATTACTCTTTATCTCGCGGTGGAAAAGTTTTAGGTAATTTTAAAATTCAATTGCCTGGTTTACATAACGCTTTAAACGCCACAGCCGCGATCGTGGCTTCGATGGCCGCAGGCATTGATTTCGAATCTTGCGCTAAAGGTATCGCACAGTTTGAAGGTGTTGACCGTCGTTTTCACTTTAAAGGTGAATCGCACGGGGTAAAAATTTACGATGATTACGGTCATCACCCAACTGAAGTGCGCGCGACATTACAGGCGTTTAAAGAAAAATTTGATAAAAACCGTTTGGTTGTTTATTTTCAGCCGCACCGTTATTCGCGCACACAGCACTGCTGGCAGGATTTTAAAACCTGCTTCACACAAACCGATGTTTTATTCTTGGGTGATGTGTATGCTGCCGGCGAAACGCCAATTCCAGGAATTACTTCTGAAAAATTAATCGAAGAGATGAATCAGCCAAATACTTTTCATGCTCCGAAAGCTGAACAGCTGCAATTGATCCTTAAAAACTTACGCGAAGGCGATGTGTTTTTAACTTTGGGTGCAGGTGATGGCTGGAAATTAGGTTTAGATGTCCTTGAAAATCTCTCAAAACGTTAATTTAGCTGAATACACATCATGGCTTGTGGGTGGCAATGCAGATAACTTCTGTTTGCCTGAAACGCTTGATGATTTAAAAGAAGCGATCACGTTTGCTAAAGATAAGAATTTAAAAATCACCATCTTAGGTGGTGGTACAAATGTACTTGTTTCTGACGATGGTATCGAAGGGCTTACGATTTGTTTACGAAGGCTTTCAAAAATTTCGTCGTTTGAAAAAGATGGTAAACTTCATATTGAAGCCTTAACTGGAACAGCTAAATCAGAATTGCTTAAAACTTTTTTAAAACAAAAATTAGCTCCAGCACTTTTCTTGGCCGGATTACCTGGCGATGTGGGTGGTGGCGTGGTGATGAATGCAGGTGTTGCCGAAGCGTTTGTACCACGTGAGTTTATGGATTTTGTAGACTGGGTTGAAGTGCTGACATTAGATCTTCAAACAATTCGTCTGCAAAAAAGTCAGTTAAATGTTAAGTACCGTCACACTGATGGATGGCAGCCGCATATTATCGTTAATGTTGGTATGAGCTGGCCACTGGAAAATGATCCTACGATTTTAGATAAAGTGCGCGAGGCGAATAAAATTCGTCTAAGCAAACAACCTTTAGATATGCCAAGCTGCGGATCAGTGTTTAAGATTCCAGAAGGTCACAAGGCCGCGCAATTAATTGATAGCACGGGTCTTAAGGGTTACCGCGTGGGTGATGCGCAAGTGTCAATAAAGCAC
>CBINGM010000032.1:0-23900 GCA_966250225.1 uncultured Pseudobdellovibrio sp.
TTGATTGATAGCACGGGTCTTAAAGGTTATCGCGTGGGTGATGCGCAAGTGTCACTAAAGCACGCTAATTTCATCGTGAACTTAGAAAAAGCCACAGCGAAAAACATTTGGGATGTCATCACTCATGTGCAAAAAACAGTGGAAAAAGAAAAAGGCGTAAAGCTCACCACTGAAGTCGTTAGGCTTGGTCGCTGGTAATTTTTCAAAGTCTTTTTAAATAACGCACTAAATAGGTGCGTTATTCGTTTATAGTCTTTTCGCTCTAGGCGAAATCGTTTCATTCAGAGACATTTTTAAAAACAATTTTTAGCGTTTTCAGCTCAACGTTGGTCTAGTTAGCTCCGATAAATATATTAAGCAAAACAAAAAGAACGCAAAGGAGCTTGTTCTATGAAGTCGAACTATACGTTCAAACATCTCGATTATTCTGAGTCTTTAGTTAAATATACAAACGAGAAGTTGGACGAAATCGGTAAATTCCTTTTAAAAGATGGGCGTTGTACGGTGTATTACTGGAAAGACCATCACGAATTTCACTGCGAAGTATCTATTAACTCAAAACAAAAATTCTTCAAAGCACACGGTACGGCCACCGACATTTATGTAGCCGTAGATCTAATGATCGACCGCATGGAAAGACAATTCTTGAAAGTGAAAGAGATCTACCAAGATCACAAGAAGTTTGATCTTTCTCGTGAAGGTCGCATGAACGAAGTGAATGACCAGATGGAATATCAACCTCGCGGTCGCAAAGTAGCTTAATCTAGAGTTACATTTAATTTAAAAAACCAAAACCCACGGCCCCGATTGGCTACACGCGATCGGGGCTTTTTTTATTTAGAGCTATTTAATTTCTTTACCATCCAAAGTTTGTTTCATTCTGAGATAATTGGTGCCGTTATTCACACAACATAATTATTGGTATGATACACAGGCTCGATAAATCATTTGCACGACTAAAGCCTTAGTACACTGTAATCAGGTTGCAGAGTGATCTGCCTCAGAGAAGAATTAGAGTTATCACACAAGGAGTGTTCAAAATGAAAAATTTATTATTAGTTTTATCAGTAGTTTTAGTTTCTACGATCGCTAATGCGGGTGGATTTGCCGAACCATACATCGGTTACCAAACCGGTAAAGTGACGTATCCAAATGGCGTAGAAGGCGACTCGAAAGGTACAGGTTTAGGGTTGCGCGTTGGTTATCAAGCGGTTATTCCTTGGATCGCGCTAGATGTTCAATTAGGTAAAGGCAAAGTGACTGAAGTGACTCCAGAAGATGATTATTCATACACTGATGTTGGTGTTACGGCGGGAGCGAGCGTTCCTTTCTTAAGACCATTCGTAGGATATATCCCTACTGTAAAACACAAATTTAAAAATGATTCAGGCACAGACGATCTTGAAGGTTCAGGTTTAAAATTCGGTGTGGGTATCAAACTTTTACCTTTAGTGGATATCAATATTGAGCAGGTGACTTACACTTATAAAAAGGCAAATGGTGTTGATCTTACAACTGATGGTAAAATGAAGAACTTAATGATCGGCGTCGGAATGACATTCTAATTTTTAACTTCACAAAGTTAAAAAACAAAAAGCCAGGTTTAAAACCTGGCTTTTTTATTTCTGCATTTCAAAAGCAAAAACTTATTTAAACGAACAAGTTAATGTGCGCTCATCACCCGCGATATATTCTCTAAAAGTCGCTTGTGCTTCTGATTTAGAAACTTTCTCAATCTTTACATCTTGATAGCTATCATCGAAATCTTGATTAATCGAAATGCCGTTAGCTGTTTCTCTGATACGAAACTTAATATCATTTAAATCTTCTGCAAAGATAAGCTCTTGGGCATATTCATCAGTTTCTGATTTCATCGAAACTTTTTCTTTGCCGGCTTCAGTGCTGATCGTAAGTTCACAGCTCTTGCCATCTAAAGTTAAGCCTTTTTGTGTGCCTTCTGGAAGACCACCTTCACGTAAGATCTGCATTAATTCGGCTTTATCGACAAACTTTTCAGCTGAAGCTGCGTCTGCTGCAAAAGAAACAGAACTTACTAGAGTTAAACCTACGGTAATCGTTTTAAGCGCTAAACTTAGTGTTTTCATTGGGAACTCCTTTAAAAATGGGTTTGAAAACAGTGCCAAGATACTACGCAGTAGGGCTTTTGGGTGGGAATAATGAATGCCTTGAAGAAAAGTTAGTAATGTCTAAAGCTTAGACATTGATTCCTCTCTAAAAATGCAGTAATTTTCAGTGGTTTTAACATAAGACAAAAATATCAAATAACCCTTTGTTGTAAGGACGAATACAGTAATGAAAAATTATATTTTTACGAGCGAGTCAGTTTCTGAAGGTCACCCGGATAAAATGGCGGATCAAATCAGTGATTCAATTCTTGATGCTATCTTAGCGCAAGATCCTAAAGGCCGTGTAGCCTGCGAAACTATGTTAACAACGGGTTTAGTTGTTGTTGGTGGTGAAATCACAACTTCTGCAAAAATTAATTTCTCTGAAATCGCCCGTGATGCTGTTCGCCGCATTGGTTACGATCACTCAGATAAAGGCTTCGATTATAAAACTTGCGCCGTAATGGTTGCTGTTGGTCAACAGTCTGCAGACATCGCTCAAGGTGTTAAAGAGACTGGTGCTGACGAACAAGGTGCTGGTGACCAAGGTTTAATGTTTGGTTACGCAACGAACGAAACTCCAACGTTCATGCCATTATCACTTTCGTTATCTCATGCTTTAGTTCAAGACTTAGCAGCGCTTCGTAAAGAAGGCCGCGTAAACTGGTTACGTCCTGATGCTAAATCACAAGTTTCTGTTCAATACGAAAATGGTATTGCAAAACGTATCGATACAATCGTGTTATCAACTCAGCATGCTGATTCAGTAACAAACGCTGAAATCAAATCTTTCATCATGGAAGAACTTGTTAAAAAATCAATCCCTTCAAAATGGATTGATAACAACACTAAATTCCACATCAATCCAACAGGCCGTTTCGTAACAGGTGGTCCAATGGGTGATGCGGGTCTTACAGGTCGTAAAATCATCGTAGATACTTACGGTGGTCATGGTGCCCACGGTGGTGGTGCCTTCTCTGGTAAAGACCCTTCTAAAGTTGACCGTTCAGCGGCGTATGCTGCTCGTCACGTAGCTAAAAATATCGTTGCTGCTGGTTTAGCTGAGAAATGTTTAGTTCAAATTTCTTACGCGATCGGTGTAGCTGAACCAGTTTCAATTGCAGTAAATGATTACGGCACTTCAAAATTAGGTTCTGAAAAATTAGCTGAGATCGTTAAAAAGAACTGGGATTTGCGCCCAGCTCGTATCGTAAAAGAATTCGATTTATTAAAACCAATCTATGTTCCGACAGCGGCTTACGGTCACTTCGGTCGTGAAGAAAACTTAGATAAAGGTTTCTTCCCATGGGAAAAATTAAATAAAATCGAACAACTTAAAGAAGCTGCTAAGTAATTCAAGGGCAGTACAGCTGCCCCTTTAGAATAAGGTTTGCTGGAGCCTCGCCGGCCGCAGCAAATCAAAACCAGAATGCAAATCCGAAGGATTTAAATGGCTACAGATCCAAAGTTTATCAGAAATTTCTCGATCATCGCGCATATCGACCACGGTAAATCGACCTTGGCCGATGCGCTTTTATCTTACACGGGCTCATTATCTGAACGTGAATCAAAAGCACAATTTCTAGATAACATGGAACTTGAGCGCGAGCGTGGAATCACCATCAAAGCTCAGACAGTTTGTTTAAAATACCGTTCACAAAAAGACGGTGAGATGTATCAGATTAACTTAATCGATACACCGGGCCACGTGGATTTCTCTTACGAAGTTTCTCGTTCTTTAGCTGCTTGTGAAGGTGCGATCTTAGTGGTCGATGCGGCTCAAGGTGTTGAAGCACAAACTTTAGCTAACGTTTACTTAGCTTTAGAAAATAATTTAGAAATTATCCCTGTATTAAATAAAGTCGATCTTCCGACAGCTGATCCAGAAGGTGTTCGTAAACAAATCGAAGACTCTGTGGGGTTAGATTGTACGGGCATCGTACATGCTTCAGCGAAAGAAAAAATCGGTATCCAAGAAATCTTGGAAGCGATCATCGAAAAAGTTCCGCCACCAAAGGCTGATCGCGAGATCACGCCACGTGCGCTTATTTTCGATTCTTGGTTTGATGCATATCAAGGCGTTGTTGTTCTTGTCCGTGTTGTTGATGGCACAATTAAAAAAGGTGACCGTATCAAGTTCATGGCGACTGATCGTGATTACGAAGTACTTCGTATGGGTAAATACACGCCATTTCCAGATCCAGTTGAAGAATTGGCAGCTGGCGAAGTGGGTTTCATTATCTGCGGTATCAAAGATATCCGTGACGTAAAAGTAGGTGATACTGTTACGGCTGCGAAAAACGGAGCTGCAGAACCGTTACCTGGTTTCAGCCAAATTAAACCGATGGTTTTCGCTGGTATCTTCCCAGTTGTGGCTTCTGAATACCAAAACTTAAAAGACGCTTTAGATAAATTAATCTTAAACGACTCATCGTTAACTTACGAAGTTGAAAAATCATTAGCTTTAGGTTTTGGTTACCGTTGCGGTTTCTTAGGTCTTCTACATATGGAGATCGTTCAAGAGCGTTTAGAGCGCGAATTTAACTTAAATCTTATTACGACGGCGCCAACGGTTGTTTATCGTATTACGAAAAACGACGGCACAGTTTTAATGTTAGAAAATCCATCAGGAATGCCTGATGAAACACAAATTGCAAAAATGGAAGAGCCGTACGTTAAAGTCACTCTTCACACGCCGACCGATTATATCGGAAGTTTAATTAAACTTTGCGAAGATAAGCGCGGTACGCAATTAAAAATGGATTACATCACCGATAAAAAAGTCATCATCGAATACAAACTTCCGATGAATGAAATGGTGATGGATTTCTATGACCGTTTAAAATCAATCACAAAAGGTTACGCTTCATTAGAGTATGAATTCATGGATTTCGAAGAAGCTGATCTAGTTAAGATGGATATCTTAATTAACGGTGATCCGGTGGATGCTTTATCTTTAATTCTTCACAAATCAAAGGCTGTAAATAAAGGCCGTATCCTTTGTGAAAAGATGAAAGAGCTTATTCCTCGCCAACAATACCAAGTGGCGATTCAGGCAGCTATCGGGGCAAAAATTATTGCCCGCGAAACTTTAGGCGCTTTAAAGAAAGATGTGACCGCGAAATGTTACGGTGGTGATATTTCCCGTAAACGTAAACTTTTAGAGAAGCAAAAAGAAGGTAAGAAGCGCATGAAGCAAATCGGAACAGTCGACGTGCCTCAGGAAGCTTTCTTGGCCATCCTTAAGGTTGACGACTAATAATACCTAAATTCTACCCCTAATTTTTCTGGCTTCTGACGGCGACATGCCGTCAGATCGAGGGAATCCTATTGCCTTTTCTCTATTTGAGGACAATCATAATTAGGAAAAGAGCATTTATGGGATTATTCGGAAAAAAGACTGAAAAAAAAGAAGAAACACCTAAGTACAATGGTTGGGATATAACCAACAGACTTTTTTGGACTGAAGGTTGGGGCTCGATGGCTTTGGCTATCTTGGCCGCTTTAACAATCCGCTGGTTGTTATTAGAAGCTTACGTGATTCCTTCAGGTTCAATGCTTCCGACTTTATTGGTCAATGATCATATTTTTGTTAACAAAATCACTTACGGTGTTCGTGTTCCGTTCTCTGAACAGTGGTTAATGAAATTTCGCGAACCAGAGCGTGGCGAAATCGTAGTTTTTAAATACCCAGTTGATCCAAGCACATTCTTTATCAAACGTATCGTAGGTTTGCCTGGCGATCGTATCAAGTTTGATAACGGCGCTTTATTTATTAACGGTGAACTTCAAGAAAAAGTGGTTCCTAAAACAAATTGGAATTTCGACTGGCTTCGTGAAGAAGACTTCTCAAATTCTGAAGGTATGTACAAAGATTCAAAATCGAACTACATCCACTTTTTTGAAGAGCTTAACGATGGCAAAGGTGGCAAAGTTGAACACTCCATCTTAATGAAAAAATCGCAAGTGATGGGTTTTTCAGGAGACGGTGAATGGGTTGTGCCTGAAGACAGTTTATTTGTGATGGGTGATAACCGTTATAATTCTCATGACTCACGTTTCTGGGGTTATATGCCTAAGAAAAATATCTTAGGCCGTGCCAGCTTCGTATGGTTAAGCTGTGATGACATGATTCCTTTTGTTCCTGTGATTTGTAACCCGTTAACGATTCGTTGGCGCAGGTTCTTCCACAATGTCACTCATTAGACCTAAAAAAGGCAAACAGGGTCGCTGGCCCTATGCGCTCCTGTTGTTCTTTTTTCCTCTGATTTTGTTCTTTTCATTTCGTTGGTTAGTGATCGAAACTTTCGTGATTCCTTCTGAAAGTATGGTTCCTAATTTATTTATTCACGATCATATTTTAGTGCAAAAATACGTTTACGGTATCAAACCGATCACTGGTGATGGCTGGTTAGTTAACTGGTCTGAACCAAAACGCGGTGATGTGGTGGTTTTTCGCTACCCTGAAAACCGCGACGTGTTCTTTATCAAACGCCTAGTGGGTTTACCGGGTGATAAAATCGAAGTTAAAGGTATGAATGTTAAGATCAACGGCGAGCTTTTAGATTTACAACCGGTTGAAAATCCGGTTCAAGACATCTCGTTTCGTGTGGCCTTCCAGCCCGATGCTGAATATTATTCAGAAAAATTAGGCGATATTAATCACTTTGTCCGTTTTGAAGGAAGCACAGCTTCTGACTCTGATATGGAGGCTAAAACTTTCGAAGTGGCGCCAAATACTTATTTTGTGATGGGGGATAACCGTTACAACTCCCAAGATTCCCGTTTTTGGGGCAACCTTCCGAAAGATTTATTGGTGGGGCGCGCACGCTATATCTGGTTTAGCTGCGAAAAAATGTTAGCAGCGGCTCCGTATATTTGTGACCCGTTAAGCTTGCGTCTTGAGAGATTATTCAAGACAATAAAATAACATGAACCAAAAAATGTCGACTTTTTCGTGGATTATCGGAGCTATCGTATTAGCCATCTTTTTAAGAGTGGTTTTTATCGGTGTTTTTAAAGTTCCAACGATCACTATGGCTCCTACACTTCTGGCAGGTGATTTTATTATTTCAAACAAATTAGCCTACGGTATTAAAGAAAAAAATCCTGAACGTGGTGATGTGATTGTGTTTACTCGTTCTGAAAAACTTGGCCAGTACTTTATCAAACGTGTGGTGGCCATTCCAGGTGATAAAATCGCTCTTGTCGGCGGAGAACTTTCAATTAATGGCGAAAAATGCCAGTACACATCGGTTGAAAAAATCGAAAATTTCGAAATTTTTAGCGAAACTTGTTTAAATTCAACTCGTAGAATTCTGCGGGCAATGACTGGCCAACTTAAAACTCAGGATATGGCCGAAGTGACGTTGAAACCGGGCGAATTTTTTGTTTTAGGCGATAATCGCGACGCGAGCGAAGACTCTAGAGACTGGGGATCGATCACCTCTGATCAAGTTTCCGGCAAGGCGCAACTGATCTGGCTTTCGGTGAGTTCAACGCAAGACTCCATTTCTCAAGAAAAAGGGCTAAGATTCAGTCGTTTTTTGACAAAGATTCACTAAAACAGTTATCTTAAATTTCAATGTCTACGAGCCCGCAAAACAACATTTACCGCTCTGTCATTGACCTCAAGTCAGCAACTTCTAATGAAATTTATTCCCTTTTTGAATCAGCGATGCAGTTGAAAAACAGCTTTACTGGTCAAAAAGATATTCCGCAAAGAGGCATCGCTGCGCTTTTATTTTTCGAACCCAGCACACGCACAAGATTCAGCTTCGAAGCCGCGTGTGCAAGATCCGGCGTTTACCCACTTGTCTTAAGTGGCGCAGCGGGAACTAGTCTTGAAAAAGATGAAACCCTTGAAGATACGATTTTAAACATAGAGGCTATGAAGCCTCTTTTTTTTGTGATCAGAGCGCCCGATGCATTAAATATGCGCGAGATGGCTGAAAAAATTCATACACCGATCATCAATGCCGGCTGGGGAATGCAAGGTCACCCAACGCAAGCTCTTTTAGATATGCTGACGGTTTATGAAAACTTTAAAACCCTAGAAGGTAAAAAAGTTTTATTTGTTGGCGACATTAAACATTCTCGTGTGGTGAGCTCACACTTAGAACTTTCACGTATTTTAGGTTACCAGGTTGGTTACTCTTGCCCGGCCAGCTTTTTACCTTATAGCGTAGATCGTGATGTAATGTATTTCAGCCAATTAAAAGAAGCTCTTCAGTGGGCCGATGCGGTGGTCGCTTTACGAGTACAAAAAGAACGTCATGCGGGAGCGAAGTTTTCTGTTGAAGATTACAAAGCGCAATTTAGTATTAACAAAGCGACGTTAGAATATTTGAATAATAACAGCATAATTATGCATCCAGGGCCGATCAATTATGGGATTGAACTGGAAAAAGAAGTGCTGCAAGATCCACGTTCGCAGATTTTAAAATTAGTAGAAAACGGAGCCTTCGTTCGCGAAGCGCTGATTCGTCAAGTGTTACAGAGGATTTCATAATGCTAAAAAAATATTTAGTTTTAGAAGATGGACAAGTGTTTGCTGGCGAAAGCTTGGCGGCACAAACTGAATTCCCTGAAACAGCCGGTGAAGTGGTTTTTAACACGTCTCACTCAGGTTATGAAGAAATCGCGACAGACCCTTCTTACATGAATCAAATCATCGTGATGACAGCTCCAATGCAAGGTAACTACGGCATTGATGATCAAGTGTGGGAATCGAAAAAAATCTGGATCAAAGGTTTTATCAGCCTACAAATGCAATTCAGTAAAGCGAACGCCACTTGGGCGCAGCGCTTGATCGAGCATAAAGTTCCGATCATGACTGAAGTTGATACAAGAAAATTAGTTTTAGAATTACGTAACCAAGGTACGCCTTGGGGAGCTATCGTTCAGGCAGCGAATGAAAATGCAGCTCGCGAAAAAGCGAAAGGTTTAATCGCTCAGGCCAAACAAGTTGACGGTGACTGGGTTTGGGAAGCTTCTCGCAAAGAACCGCAAGAAATCGTGGGCGAGAACACTCACGGTCCGCGTGTAGCTGTTTTAGATTTTGGCGCGAAAGAAAATATCTTACGCGAATTAAAAAAACGCTGCTCGCACTTAAAAGTATTTCCTTCACGTGCTGACGCCCAAACTATCGAAGCGTATCAGCCAGATGGCATTATGTTAACAAATGGTCCTGGCGATCCAGCTGAAGTTAAAAATGCTCCGGCAACAATTCGTCACTTCTTAGGTAAACTTCCGGTATTTGGAATTTGTATGGGACACCAAGTGTTATCAATCGCTTTAGGTGCAAAAACTTACAAATTAAAATTCGGTCACCGCGGGGCAAATCATCCAATCCAAGACCGTATTTTAGATATGATCTATATGTCGAGCCAAAATCATGGTTACGCCGTAGATTCAACAACGTTACCTGAAAGTGCCCAAGTCACTCATAAAAATTTAAACGACCAGACAGTGGCAGGGTTTTTCTCTGAAAAATTAAACTGTTTAGGTATTCAGTACCATCCAGAAAGTCACCCTGGTCCACACGACGCTGTAAAATTATTTGATTTCTTTGTTTATAAAATGATCCAGAAAAAGGAAAAATCGCACCATGCTCACCATTGATCAATTTGAAAACTCTTACTTAAAATTAGTCGGCCATTTCGCGGATGCGAAATTTCAAGATGAATTAAATATGGCTCGTAAAGAGTTTTTTGAAAACGCCGGAACTCTGGACGAAAATAAGCCAAACTACACATTAAGAATGAACCAGTTTTATGACTGGTACTTTTTAACTCGTCCGTTAAAAGGCCACATGCAAACTCCGTTAATGGTTGTCGATATCCAACGCGAGTTACGTCTAACTGACGAAGATAAAGAAGTGATCGAAATCTTAAAGAAAGCTCGTCATTCTTTATTTGAACTTGTGAAAGTTAAAAAAGATGAAATCACGTTAAAAGATTTATTCAAAAACGAAAAAGTGACAGTAAATGCTGATCAACATGTTTTTGAATTTGATGAGAAAGAATTTTTTGAAGCCCGTATCGTAGAAATTGGTGGCAAAAAATATTTCTTAAAAGGTTTCTGCTTTCACCCTGAATCAGCACAAAAGTTTATTTTGTCTGAAGTGAAAGTGTACCAAAAAAATCCGGATTTAGACCCGGCTGATTTTATGCTTCGTCTGGTAAAAATGCGTTACAAGTTTGAACAGTACCGCCATGTAAAACCAGACATGATTTATACGAACGAAAACAAATTAGGATTATAACTGTAATTTAATAGTGCGGTTCGCACGACTGGAGTACATAGGTGCCTCGTTTAGAAAAATTCAAAAGAGTTTTAATCATCGGTAGCGGTCCCATTAAAATCGGCCAAGCCTGTGAGTTTGATTATTCGGGAACACAAGCTTGTAAAGCTTTAATGGCAGAAGGATTAGAAGTTATCTTAGTTAACTCAAATCCAGCCACAATCATGACTGATCCAGATATTGCAACACGCACTTACGTAGAACCTCTTGAAGTTGAGTTCTTAGAAAAAATCTTAGAAAAAGAAAAACCAGATGCAGTCATTCCAACTCTGGGTGGCCAAACGGCTCTAAACTTAGCGCTATCTTTAGATAAAAAAGGCATTTTAAAAAAACATAATGTTCAGCTTTTAGGGGCCACTCCTGAAGTGATCGAAGCGGCTGAAGACCGCGAAAAATTTCGCGCTATCTTAGATGAAATCGGCGCTAAATACCCACGTTCAGAGATGGTTAAAAACTTTGATCAAGGTATCGCAGCCGCTGAAGTTTTAGGTTACCCGTTAATTCTTCGCCCGAACTACACCTTAGGTGGTGGCGGTGGTGGAGTGGCGTACTCGCCTGAAGAGTACAAACAAATGCTTGTGCAAGCCCTTCACGAGTCGCCAACATCAGAAGTTCTAGTTGAAGAATCAATCTTAGGCTGGAAAGAATTTGAATTAGAAGTAATGCGCGATTCAAACGGCACTTTTGTTGTTGTTTGTTCAATTGAAAATTTTGATCCGTGTGGCGTTCACACAGGGGATTCGATCACGGTAGCTCCGCAACAAACGTTATCAGATCGCGAATACCAAGCGATGCGCGACGAAGCTTGTAAGATTATCAACCGCGTTGGTATTCAAACAGGTGGCGCGAATGTTCAGTTTGCGACAAATCCAAAAACAGGTGAACGCGTAGTTATCGAAATGAATCCACGCGTTTCTCGTTCATCAGCTTTAGCAAGTAAAGCCACAGGCTTTCCGATTGCTAAAATCGCAGCTTTATTAGCCATTGGTTACCAATTACATGAATTAAAAAATGATATCACACAAGTAACACCCACTTGTTACGAGCCAGCTCTTGATTACGTGGTCACTAAAATTCCACGTTTTGCTTTCGAAAAATTCCAAGGTTCAAAAGATATCTTAACTACACAAATGAAATCTGTGGGGGAAGTGATGGCTATCGGCCGTACTTTCCAAGAATCATTTATGAAAGCACTGGCAGCGTTAGAAAAAAACACTGAAGCTATTCCAGAAGTTGATTTCGATTTAGAAAAAGTTTCTTACCCGAATTCGCAAAGAATCTGGCACATCTTTCAGGCTTTCCGTCATGGGTTAAGCTTAAATATGATTTGGGAATTAACTCAAATCACACCATGGTTCTTAGAGCAGTTAGAAACAATCGTAAAATTTGAATCAACGTTTAAAAACGCGGAACTTACGACAGAGCTTTTATTAAAAGCAAAACGTTTAGGTTTTACGGATGCTCGTTTAGCCAAACTAAAAGACTTTCAAACTTCAAATTTAAAAAATATCCGCCATAAATTCGGAATTCGCCCAGCATTTTTCCAAGTAGATACTTGTGCTGGTGAATTTGCTTCATCAACACCTTATTACTATTCAACTTACTGGAGTAAACCAGAAGGCTCGATCGCTATTCCTAAAACCATTGCGGTGATCGGAAGCGGTCCAAACCGTATCGGTCAGGGGATTGAATTTGATTACTCGTGTGTTCGTGGCGTAAAAGCGCTTCAAAAATTGGGTTACAAGGTGGCGATGCTAAATTCAAATCCTGAAACCGTATCAACAGATTACGACACTTCGGATTTATTATTCTTTGAACCTTTAACACTTGAGCACTTAACTGAAGTGTTCAACGTAATTAAACCAGAAGGCTTTATCGCGCAACTTGGTGGTCAAACACCAATTAACTTAGCAAGAAGTCTAACTCAAGAAGGTTTTAAACTTTTAGGCTCTTCATTAAATTCAATTGATTTAGCCGAAGACCGCAAAAAATTCGCTGAACTTTGCCGCGAATTAAATTTAGCAATTCCAAATTCAGCTATGGCTGGAAATATCGGTGAAGCTTTACAAAAAGAAGCTGAAGTCGGTTACCCAATGATCTGCCGTCCAAGTTATGTGATCGGCGGCCGTCGTATGGAAGTGATCGAAAACCGTGGTGAATTAGAATCCTACTTTGAACGCCACAAAGATTTTATCGGCGGAAAAAATCCATGCTTAATGGATCAATTCTTATCAGGTGCATTAGAAGTCGATGTCGATTTAGTGCGCGGAAAAAATTGGATTTTAGTGGGTGGTATCATCGAACATATCGAAGCGGCCGGAGTTCACTCGGGCGACAGTATGGGCGTGGTTCCTCCGCAGCGTTTAAAACAAGAAACATTAGAAAAGATCGAAAAATTAAGTTTAAAATTAGCTGATAAATTAAATGTCGAAGGGCATTTAAATTTACAGTTAGCGATTAAAAACGATGTGATTTATGTTCTTGAAGCAAATCCAAGAAGTTCACGTTCAGTTCCATTCTTAGCAAAAGCTACGGGTATTCCATTAGTTGATTTAGGAATGAAAGGCCAACTTGGCTTAGAGCTAACGGCTGAAGAAAAAGCGTACGACTGGAAAAAGATCAAACAAGTTTGCGTAAAAGGCGTAGTCTTCCCATTTAAAAAATTCCAAGATTCAGATTCAGTGCTTGGCCCTGAAATGAAATCAACAGGTGAATCAATGGGTCGTGCCGATACTTACTCTGAAGCTTTAGTAAAAGCTTTCGTTTCAAGTCACTTAGCTTTACCAAAATCGGGCGAAGTGTTTTTATCTTTACGTGATAAAGATAAACAACCAATGCTTCCGTTATTAAGCACATTGCAAAAACTTGGTTTTACTTTTTCCGGCACTCGCGGAACAGCAGAGTTTTTAAAAGAACATAATGTTCAGTGTTTAAGTTTAAATAAAGTTCATGAAGGACGTCCGCACTGTGTGGATCGTATTCGTTCTGGCCAAGTGCATTTTGTTATTAACACTACGGCAGGTCGTCATGCCGTTGAGGCAAGTTTTGCCATCAGAAGAGCGTGTACTGACTACAGTATTCCATGTTTGACAGAAAGCGATGCGGCTGAGGCGTTTGTACTGGCCCTAGAAAAAGCAAAGACTGGACGTTTCGAAGTAAGTCACTTAAGCTTTTAAAGACCGCGTGCTTTAAAAAAGCACGCTCAAGTGCAATGGATGGCATATGAGCTTTAAAGGTTTTATTTTTACATTTTTATTTTCCGCATTAGCTCTGGCTGAGGCTTCGCCTAAGTCTATTACTTTGGGGATGATTCCTGGAGGTCATCCTGAGGCTATCAAAGCTGAATCTAAAGTGGTGGCTGAACAGCTTCAGAAGAAATTAAACATTCCTGTTAATATTTATATTTCTAAAAATTATGCGGCTTTGAATACGGCGCTTAAAGATAAGAAAGTGGATTATGCTTTTTTATCGGCGTTAAGTTTAGTTGAGGCTGAAAAAGAGGTTCCGGTTAAGGTTCTTTTAAAAAAGACTTATAACGGGCCTTATTATTTTTCAGGTTTAGTGGTTCGTGCGGATAGTAAAATTAAATCAATTAAAGATTTAAAAGGTAAATCGATCGTGTTTGTCGATCCACAATCGGCGTCTGGCTATTTATACCCTCTGGTTTATTTACGTAAAAACAATCTTAAAGATGAAAGTTTTAAATCAGTTACTTTCTCTGGCAGTCATGCGGCTTCGGTTGAAAAGTTAGAAAATAAAGAAGTCGATGTAGCTGCAGTATTTGTTGACGATGAAAAAACAAAAGACGGAGCTTGTGAAAGATTTAATAAAAACCCAAAATCTAAATTCATACTTTTATGGTTCAGTGCTCCGATTCCGAATGATCCGATCGTGGTACGTCAGGATTTTTACAATCAATACCCAAAATTAACTCACGAATTAATGTATGAATTAATCGAAATGCAAAGCGATGCGGGTACAAAAAAATTAATCTCAGAAGTTATGGGCAAAGGCGAATTAATGCCGGCCACTTCTAAGCAGTATGATCCTGTACGCGAAGTCAAAAAGGTATTTAATCAGTAATATGGATATTATTAAAGTTAGTGGTATTCAAAAATCTTTTCAGCCTGACTTTTATAAAAAACCTACGCAGGTTTTAAAAAACGTTTCGTTTGTTATTCCGCAAGGTAAGTTTATTGGTCTTATCGGACCGAACGGGGCGGGTAAAACAACAACGATTAAATGCCTTTTGCAGTTTATTTTTCCGGATAAAGGCACGATTCAATTCGGCGATAACCAATCTTTTATCGAATTTAAAAAACATATCGGTTATTTGCCTGAACGCCCGTTTTTTCAGGAATTTTTAACGGGCATGGAGTTTTTAAAACTACACTGGGATTTATCAGGCACAAAAAAAGATAATTTCGAGCATCGTGCCGCCGAAGTTTTAGATTTAGTAAAACTTACTCACGCTAAAGATAAAAAATTAAAAGATTACTCAAAAGGAATGCTACAGCGTATAGGTATCGCTCAATCACTGATCGCATTTCCTGATTTTTTAATTTTAGATGAGCCGATGTCAGGTTTAGATCCTGATGGAAGAATTTTAATCAAAGATATTTTAAAAGATTTAAAGAAAACTCATATTACAGTTTTAATGAGCAGCCACTTATTAGAAGACATTGACGAACTTTGTGAAGAGCTGATCGTTATTCATCAAGGTGAATGTTTTTATAATGGTTCAACGCCAGAATTCAAAAAAAACTACAGCACATTACAAGAGGCTTATAAGGCTTTCAAAGGTCAATTTGAGGTAAACTACAACGTATGATCAGATTAATGTGGGTAAACACGCAAGAGTGGTTCCGTCTTAAATTTTTTCAAATCGTTTTATTTTTAGCCTTCTTATTTGTTTGCTTTAGCCAACTTTTAGGTTCGTTAAGTTTTACTGAACAACAACGCCTGGTTGTTGATTTCGGTTTAGCCGGTATTGAAATTGCCTTAGTTTTTATTGCCTGCTTTTTTTCAACCCATTCATTAGCAAAAGAAATCGAACGTAAAACAATTTTAGTTTTACTGGCTCGTCCAATTCCTCGCTGGAAAATTCTGGTCGGCTATTTCGGAAGTTTAGCAATTTTAAACTTTATTGCAGCGATCGTATTAGCTGTCACACTTTACTTCTTTATCACAAGTCCAAATTTAATGTTCACTGTGAATTATCTTTTAGCTATTGCCGTGATCTACATTAAGTCGTTGGTGATTGGCTCGATCGGATTATTAATCAGTGTTATCGCGCGTCCGATGTTTGCTTTTGTTCTTTCAATCACTGTTTGGTTAATGAGCTATTCAATCATCGAAGTTCAGTTCTTTATGGAAAAAGCGCAGATTGAAAACAGCAAAGAAATATTCACCGTATTAAGCGCGATTTTTCCTCAATTTTATAAATTTAACTGGAAAAGTTACGGCTTTTTAAAGTCGCTGATTAATCCTTCAGATTTAGGCTGGGCTTTTTTGCATAGTTTCGGTTGGATTTTAGCCAGCATGTATTTAGCTTCGTTGCTATTTAGAAAGAAAGAAATTGTCTGATTTAATGCCTTTTTTCTATTTTATTGTTTTTCTTTTCGGAGCTTGCTTCGGAAGTTTTGCCAACGTTTTAATTTACCGTATGCCTAAAGGCGAAAAAATCACGGGTCGAAGCCATTGCAAAGAATGCGGAAAAACAGTGGCCTGGTATCATAACATTCCACTTTTTTCGTATTTTATCCTTCGAGGAAAATGCGCCCACTGCCAGGCTAAGTTTTCAATTCGTTATCCTTTAGTTGAATTTATTATGGCAGCTCTTTGGGTTGTCGTTTTTCACCTTTATGGTTTTAGCTGGTTAACATTAGAATACTTCATTTTAGTTTTCGGTTTAGTGGCCGGAAGTTTTATCGATTTAGATCATATGATTTTACCTGATGAAATCACTTTAGGCGGATGCGCTCTGGCTTTAATCGGAGCCGCGATTAATCCTGAACGTGAATTTATGGAAGGTTTCTTAGGATTTTTATTCGGTGGCGGCGTTTTGTGGTTAGTTGCTTATGTTTATTATGTGTTTACCGGACGTGAAGGTTTGGGCGGGGGAGATATTAAACTTCTTGCTTGGATCGGAGCTTTATTAGGGTGGCGAGCAATCCCTTTTGTCATTTTATCGTCATCGATTTTAGGTTCTATTGTTGGAATTTATGTTTCACGCCACAGTGAAGATAAATTAAAAGCGGTTATCCCGTTTGGTCCATTTATCGCTTTAGGCGCTATTTTATATATCTTAGGACTAAAGTCTGTAGGAAATTGGTATATCGATCTGTTTTTTCCACAATTCTAAAAACGAACTGCCGACTAGACCAGACGTCTAGAAATCGTACAAACTTTGACAAGACTCTACCAAGGATTGGATAATTTAGGTTGGGAGTCTGAGCAGCATGTTATTTTCATCAAAGAAGGTGATTGGACTGGATTTAGGATCAAGTTCAATCAAAATGGCCGAATTAAAACTTAGCGGAAACACCGCTGAGCTTGAAAACTTTGCGTCAGTTCAGACCCCGCCGCAAGCCATGACCAATGGTGAAATCACCGATTCTTTTCTTTTAGGTGAAGCAATCAAATCTCTGCATAAAGAACAACGTTTCACTCGTAAAATCGTGAACGTTGGTATGTGGGGAAACTCGGCTATTGTAAAAAAAATCTCACTCCCAAAACGAGATCCCAAAGAACTGCGCGAACAGATTAAATTCGAAGCGCAACAATACCTGCCATTTGATATTTCGCAAGTCACGCTTGAGCATCACATTCTGCCATTTTCTACGACTCCAGATATGATGGATGTGTTGATCATCGCGGCTCAAAATGACTTCATCGGAAAGTACGTCGAAGTGACAACTTTCTCTGGCTTAAAATGTAAAATCATCGATGTCGCAAGTTTAGCGTTAGCCAATATTTTTGAATTTAACTACGGTCGTTTCAACGAACCGGTGGCTTTATTCAACTTCGGCGCAAACTCAACCCAATTCCTGGTTATTCTTCAGGGCGAAGTTTTATTCGTGCGTGATATTCCGGTGGGTGGTTTCCACTTTACCAACGAGATCAGTAAGAATATGGGTATTACGCTTGAAGAAGCTGAAGCGCTAAAACTGACTCAGCAAGATAACAATACCGAACAACCTGAAAACACAAAAACTTTCATGAATATGGCCCTTGATTACGTGACAGAAGAAATCCGTAACTCGATTGATTTCTATTCAGCTTCAGGTGGCGATTTACAAATTACTAAAGCTTATTTCACAGGTGGAGCAAGTTTAACTGAAGGTATGACAGACCATCTTCAGGATTCATTAAAAATTCCATTTGAACCGTTAAATCCGTTAATCAGAATTAAACCGGCCAATAAAAAATTAACTCCGGCTTACCTACAACAGATCACACCGTTTTTATCGACGACGTTAGGTCTGGCATTACGCGAAGTAGGTGACTCGTGATTAAGGTTAACTTACTTAAATCTTACTCGGCAGTTGAAGCTGATTTTGCGGCGGACTTTGGTGACGATGCAAAACAGATGCGCTCTGACTTTGTCAAAAGGGTCATTGTTTTTTTAATTGGACCTTTAGGTTTAATCGGTTACGAGCAATATAATATCCCACAGCTTGAAAGCCAAAAACAGGGCTTTGCTTCTGAATTAGCAACCTTGGTTGAGTTCAACCAAAGAAAAGAAGCTATTGCCGCAGAAATTGCAAAATACGAAGAAGATAAAAAGCGCTTAAATCGCCAGACACAATTCTTAGAGCGTATTTCGCGTGAAAGGCTATTCCCGTTGGAACTTGTGAACCGCCTAAAAGAAGCTATTCCTTCAGGCGTTTGGTTAAACGGTTTAGAAACAACGGGTAACAAAATCCAATTTATGGGCGGCGGCGATACAGAAAAAGCCATTTCTGATTTCGAAGGAAAACTAACGAGCACACAAATTTTAAAAAATGTGAAGCTTCAAAATATCGATGTTATGCCACAGAGCGAACAGTTTAAGTCAGACTTAAGAATTCGTTCTTTTTTAATCACTGCTGAATACGCAACAACCGAAGGAGCCAAAAATGAATGAGTTGATGGCTAAGGTTTCGACCCTTTCGGTAAATCGTATTGCTATTTTCGGGTTTATCCTGACGATGCTTTATTTTTTCACGATCTATAACAATGGTGATGCTCTTGTCGCAGAAATCCAGGGTTTACAGGCACAAATCACTGAAGAAACAGCTAAAAAAGTCGAAACTGAACGTGTTCTTAAAAAAGAAGAAGAAATGCGTGCTGACGTTGCTTCATTAGCTAAAACTTACGAAGCTGTTAAATCTAAAATTCCTATTGATTTCGAAACTTCAGAATTACGTATTATCGTTGAACAAGTAAGTGCAGCGACAGATTTAAAAATTGCAAAATTAAGTAACTCTGACCCACAGCAAGTAAATAGCCCTGAAGCCACACAGAATGCGGATGAAGCTAATCTTGTGCAAAAAGTAGCAATTAACTACGTTTTTCAAGGTAGTTTTGCGCAGTTAAATAATTTCATGACTCAAATTGGAGGCATGGAAAAAATTATTAAAATTTCAGAATTAAAGATTAAAGCTGAAAACGGCACTGATGGCCCGAATAAGAACTTAACTGTTGAAGCTGTGCTTGTGGGCTACAGACAGGCCGCAGTTGCTGCAGCAAAAACACCGGCTCTTCCGGGCGCAGCTCCTAAAGAGGAGATGAAATAATGAAAAACATTATCTCACTTCTTAAAAAATCCTCTCTTTATTTAGCAGCCATGATGTTGGCGTTGGCGGCCACTTATTATTTAGGTTTAGCTCCACTATTACATGCTCAAGCGGATTTTCCGGATATGCCTGCGTTTCCTGAGGCTAAACCAGTTTCTCCGGCAGCAACAGCCCAACCGGCAACGCCGCCGCCAGCTCCAGGAAAACCTGCTGCCGCTGACATTCCCGATATGCCAGAAGACGCTTCTGCTGTAGCGCAACCAGCTCCGCCAAAGCCGGTAGCACCACCGCCACCAAGCCGTCCGAACATTTCTCCGGCTACTGGAATTTTATTTAAACATACGAAGTCTTACGTTGGTGAATTAAGTAACCCTGACCGCGATCCTTTTCGTAAGCCTTTATATATTTTAGAACTAGAAGAAAAAAGTTTAAAACCGCAGAAAACCGAAGAGGTTCGTATCGACGATAAGATCGAAGCGATCCGCCGTTGGCCACTGCGCGATTACCGTTTAGTGGGTGTGATCTGGGATGTGAAAAATCCAAAAGCTATGATCGTAGACCCATCAAATACAATGCATTTACTGAAAAGAAATTACCGAATCGGTGATAAAGATGGAATTATATCAGCGATTTCCGAAGGTACGATCACTGTTATCCAGGATAATATCCCGGTTGTGATGGATATCTCGTCAGGTAATAAATAGTTAGTTCGATTAGGAGGATTGAATGATTACAAAGCGATTGCTCTCATTACTATTAGTACTGAGCCTTACTTCGTTTTCTTGTTCAACAAAGAAAAAAGTCGTAGATGATGATTTCGGTGTAGAAGATGAAACAGGCACTGAATTAACTCTTGATGATACAGCCGATGCGGCAACAGCTGATCCTAATGCTAAAGATGAATTCGCTGAATTCGATAAACCTTCGCAAGAAGAAGCG
Source organism: uncultured Pseudobdellovibrio sp. (assembly GCA_966250225.1). Classification (GTDB taxonomy): domain Bacteria; phylum Bdellovibrionota; class Bdellovibrionia; order Bdellovibrionales; family Bdellovibrionaceae; genus Pseudobdellovibrio. The sequence goes on from CBINGM010000032.1 coordinate 20,151, forward strand.
CCTCCAGCTCAGGCCGAGACACCTCCGCCTCCGGCTGAAGAAAATATCGAAGTTCCTTCACAACCACAAGAAGTGGCAGCTGAACCTCCACCACCGGTGGTTGATGGCCCTGCGGCCAAGATCAGTGATGTAAAATTCTTAGGTAACAGCAACGGCGGAACTTTAGTGATTTCTGCGGATAATCCGCTTCAGTTCAAAACACGTATGAACTCAAACACGAATCAATTAGTGGTTGAAGTACAAAATGCGGTAGTTCCGGATCGTTTAAAAAGACCGTTGAATACTAAAGATATGACCTCAAATATCGGAAGTATTGATATCTATCAAAATGCGAACTCAAACGTAGCTCGCTTTGTGGTTCAATTACGTTCAGGTTCTCAAGAACCATTAGTACAGCCAGAAGGTAACAGCTTATTAATCGTAGGCACTCCAAGTGGGGTTGATGATAAAACTCCAGAAGCCATGGCCGCTGCCGAAGGCGGAGAATCCGACGATGCTGCAAGCCTTGGAATCATGAATTCAGATAGTATCGAAGACTTTTTAGCGAATAATAATAAGTTTTATGGCCGTAAGATCTCTATCGAAACAACAGATATGGACGTGCGTGACGTTTTAAAGTTTATCTCTGAAGAATCAGGCATCAATATGATTTTTGATGACAATATCGCAGGTAAAATCAGCTTAAAACTACGTAAAGTACCTTGGGACCAAGCTTTAGTGACGATTTTAAAATCAAAAAAACTAGCTTACCGCCGCCAAGGCCAAGTTCTTCGCGTCGGCCCGGTAGAGGCTTTAGCTAAAGAAGAAGAAGATGCCCTTCGTTTAAGAGAAGCCAAACTCAAGAATGAATCGTTAGTGGTTAAAAACTTCTCGATTAACTATGCTGACGTAACTGCTTTAGAGACTAAAATTAAAGATTTTATCGCTGACGGAAATGCGGCCGGTGGGCAAGCTGCGGGTCGAGGCAAAGTTACTGTTGATTCACGCACAAACTCTTTGATTGTGACTGAAACAGTCAGCAAACTGGCTCAAGTTGAAAAATTAATCCAGCTTTTAGATGCGCAACCTCAGCAAGTCCTTATCGAAGGGCGCGTAGTTGAAGCTTCTGAAACTTATGCCCGCGCTATCGGGGTAAATTTCGGTTTCAACTTACCATCAACAGGAGATGCGAATCTCGTCATTCCAGGGCGTGACCGTGTAGTGACTGGAAATGGTGGGTTAAGTCGCTTCTACAGTCCATCAGCGACATTTAATCCTGCAGCAACAGGTTCTTTTACAGGTTCATTATGGTTGGGTCAGTTCGGGGCCTTCGGCGATCTATCAACTCGCTTAGCCTTAGACGAACAAGAACAAAAAGTAAAAATCTTATCTTCTCCGCGCGTAGCTGTTTTACATAACGTGCAAGCGACAATCACGCAGGGTTCGGTGATTCGGGTGAAAGACAGTTCTACTGCTGCCGCCGGAACAGGTACGGTTACAGAAACGTTTAAGTCGATACCGGTTGGGGTCAAATTAGAGGTTAGACCGTTGATTTCAAGTATTGGTACAGTGAATTTAGACCTAAATATCGAACGTTCTGCGACTATAGGTACAGCCGGAGATACGACAAACAGAGCTGTGAAAACAAGTATTATCGTTCGTAGCGGAGAAACAGCAGTTATCGGCGGGGTATTTACTTCGGATCTGACGAATAATCGCCAAGGAATCCCAGGGTTAAAAGATATTCCTATATTAGGAACATTATTCAGATCAGACTCTACGGGAAGCCAAAAAACGGAGTTAATGTTCTTTATCTCTCCTCGAGTTTTAAAAACGTTGGCAGTCCCAACATTTAAAGCTTCAAGTGGCAGCGATTTAGGTACGGAATAATTAAAGAGTAAAAATAGAAATAAAAAAGGGGCTTAAAAGCCCCTTTAAATTTTTTGCGCTGAATACATCACGCTTTCTTCGTTTTTTATATTACTGAAGGAGTAGGCGGTATTCGCCGGTAGCTCCAGTTTATCCCCCGGACGCAGAACAAACTGTGTTCCTGATAGGTTAAAGATCAATTCGCCCTCAGCGATCTGGATAATTTCTGTTAAATGTGTTCTTTGGTTCACTAAACGAGAACCAGATTTGATCTGAAAAGGTCTTGGTTCAAGCCCTTCGGCCTCAAAAAGTTTTACAATAATGTCTTTATTTACCGGTATTTCAGCGGTCCAGCGGGTAATTTTCATAATAAGCCTAATATATTTCACAGATTCTTAATTTGATACAAAAATATTTTAAAGAGTCGCTCACAAGTGGTCGATAGAAATTTTGGTATATTACGGCAATATTGTGGAGGCCACCTTGAAGAAGCCAAATGAGAGAGTAAATTCAGACAACATGAATGAGATCGTAAATTTTCTCGAGTCTACTCGCTATGTAAAATTCGAATTCGATCAAACTTCTTTAAGCGTAACTCAGAATGAAGATCATAAAGCTATTAGCTTCAAGTTCGCAGACGTAGAAAAAGTTCTATCGCGCACTGATTATGATGGATCGCAATTCATTCAGATTAACTTTCAGAATAAAACGAAGATTTTGATTACGAAAAACTTAATCGGTTTCAAACCACTAGAATTAGTGGGCTTTGATGCTACAAAAATTCCAAAAGTAGTGACTACAGTAGATCTAAACAGTGTTTATAAGGCTATTGAAGATCTTACAGACGGCGAAGATACCTACCAAACAGCCACTGAATTGGAAGTTTTGAAAAAAGTATATCAAAGTATTATGCTTGGGGCTGAGCAAGTCGGCTTCGAGATGAAGGCCGAGAAGCAATGGTTTTCAGCATTCCTGCTGAATCCGCTCGCAGCAACTGCCTAAAGTACTCACACTCACGCCTAAAAAAATAACAACTGGTTTGAAAAAACCAGTTTTTTAACTTTTTTTTAAAAAAGGTATTGCCAGAAGGCTCGGTATGAGCGACAAACACCGAACAGCAAAAGACATCGGGGGCATAGCTCAGCTGGGAGAGCATCTGATTTGCATTCAGAAGGTCGCAGGTTCGATCCCTGTTGCCTCCACCAAATCACCACTTATTTAAGTTGTTTTTAATTTTTAAAAATAATTTTAAAAAGTGTTGACGGAGTAACTCAGCTAACTTAAAACTGACGCTCCTTCGACAATACCTTGGAATTGTTTTTAAAGTTTTTAAAAATTTTAAAAATAATTTTGAAAAAAGATGTTGACGAGGTTGGGCGGATGAATTAAAACTGACGTCCTTGTTGAAATAAAAACGCTAAGCGAAAGCAAAGCGATGATCGGGTTCTTTGAAAACTGAATAGCTAAAAGATTTTGGGCTAATATAATACTGTTTAATCAGTAACTAGCGTAACAAAAGTTATCTAGGTTATATTATCAATTTCTAAGTTTCTTTATATTAAAAGAAACTATTTAAATACAATTCGTATTTATCTCAATGAAGTATCACTTCGGTGATACTGATAAAAATGAACAGATTTTTAAACTTTTTAGTTTTTTTAACTGGAGAGTTTGATTCTGGCTCAGAACAAACGCTGGCGGCGTGCCTAATACATGCAAGTCGAACGGGGAAAGCCTTCGGGTGAGTACTAGTGGCGCACGGGTGAGTAACACGTGGGTAATTTTCCTTAGAGTGGGGGATAACTAGTCGAAAGATTAGCTAATACCGCATAAGACCACAAGATCTGCGGATCTCGAGGTAAAAGGTTTTTCGCTCTAAGATAAGCCCGCGCAAGATTAGCT
>CBINGM010000033.1:0-22983 GCA_966250225.1 uncultured Pseudobdellovibrio sp.
CGGGATGGACGAACCTCTGGTGTTTCAGTTGTCGCGCCAGCGGCAGCGCTGAGTAGCTATGTTCGGAATAGATAACCGCTGAAAGCATCTAAGCGGGAAGCTAACTACAAGATAAGATTTCTCTGGGGCTTCGGCCCCCTAAAGACCCCTCGGAGACTACGAGGTTGATAGGAATAAAGTGTACTTGCAGTAATGCATTCAGCTTATATTTACTAATAGGTCGTGAGGCTTTTTTAAAATAATTCTCGGTCGTAAGACCAATTTCGAATCTAACTAACATTCGCTAAAAATCAATTAATACAATTTGCTGGTGTCTATAGCAGAGAGGTCACACCTGATCCCATTCCGAACTCAGAAGTTAAGCTCTCTTGCGGCGATGGTATTGCACGGGCAACTGTGTGAGAGAGTAGCACGATGCCAGCTCTATTTTTAACCCCGACTACGCAAGTAGATCGGGGTTTTTTTTTGCCCAAAATCAGATTTTGGTTTTGTGGTAATTGCGCTTTTTGAGCCTATGTCTAATCGTTAGACAGCTCATTTTGAGTTATCTCCTCATATAATTCATTTTAATAAAACTTTAACGGGCACTTTATTTGTAACAAGTCAGGTAGAGGTGTTCTATGAAACTGAAACAACTTTACTATGCTCATGTCTTTTTGTTGTCGGCTTTGGGCTCAGTTATAGCTTGTTCCCCTACTAAATTTTCTCCATCAGTTGCACAAAATGCAGATTGTACAACTGGTTGTATCGTTGATCCGAGCGGTACACAGAATTGGGATCAATCTCATAAAGTAGGAACTGGAAAAGTAGATATTTTATTTGTTAACGATAACTCGGCTTCGATGTCAGTTATTCAATATCGTTTAGCTCAAGCTTTTTCTGGATTTATTCAACAACTTGATTCTCGTGAAATTGATTACAAAATCGCTATGACAACAACAGATGCGACTAAAATTTCTGAGTCTCCATTAATTACTTTTGCAAATAATTCTACATTTTTAACTAGAAATGATTCCAACCGTGCAAATATGTTCAATGCGGCTATCGTAAGACCAGAAACTTTAGCATGTGAGAACATGATTAAGTCTTACTACAATACTTATGGTCCTAGTTTTCAAACTTTAGCTAGCTATAATACGGCCTATAATAACACTTGTGCTTCTGGTGATGAGCGTGGAATTTTAACAGCGAACTATGTTTTAACTAATAATGTTGGAAGCTTTGTAAGAAGTGATGCTCACTTAAACATTATTGCACTTTCAAATGAAGATGTTCGTAGCGGAAATACATCTTCTTTCACTACAGAAGACCGTGCAGCAACATTAAAATCATTAATTAATACTAAATTTGCTAGCAAATACTGGGAATTTAATTCGATCATCGTGAAAGATGCGGTTTGTGCGACAGCGCAAAAAGAAGCTTTTAAGACTCAAAGTGGAGTAACGATCAAAGACCAATACGGAAACTATGTAATTGGTGCAAACCCTGGTATGGAATATTGGTCTTTATCATCTTCAGCTTCGCAAGATATCGATGGTAATGCACAACCTCGCGGACAAATTATCAGTATCTGTGAGTCGAATTACTCGAACTACTTCAACAACATGGCAGCTAAAGTAGCTGATTCAGCTCGTCGATTTGATTTAAAATGTTCTCCGGCTGCAGCTCCGGTGGTTGAAGTGGCTAATAATCCTGCGGCGACTGTTCCTCATACTTGGAATGGCAGTTACATCGTATTCAACCGCGGTTCTGAAGGTATTCAAGTTCGCATTAAATACACTTGTCCTAAAACGGGTGGCGTTCAGTAATAAACAAATTGCTGGCGTAAGTTACGTAATTAATAAAAATCAAACGAAGAGCGTCTTAACCTGAGACGCTCTTTTTATTTGAAATAGAATCTTCAACTATTTTTCTAAAAAAATTCAAATTCACTCGGTCAACAGCCGATCATTTATTCATATGGCAATGGTAGACAGATACAAAAAATCCGGTGGTTTTATTCAATTATTACAAGTTATTGAAACTTGTGGTCCTAAAAAGCGTGAGCAGTTTATGAAAATCATAAACGAAGAAACGCCGAAATGGGGCGAAGCTATTCAGGCAAAAATGCTGAGTTTCGAAAGAATTCTTTCGTGGAAGCCTGAAGGACTTATGGAAATTACCGCACAAGTAAATCCATTAGCTTTCGGCACAGCTTTAAAATCTTTACCTCAAGAAAAATTCGATGAGTTTGCAGCGAAACTTGGTCCTAATGAAAGACGCAAGTTCGAACAAATGTATAAAGAGGGAACTCCTGCACCGAACGAAATTTCTGCGTGCTTGATGAAAGTAATTAACGAGACTCGTTTATTATTTGCTTCAGGAGCTTTGAAGTTTGATAAGATCGATCCAGAGCTTGCCATTCCAGATGAGTATGAAAGTAAACTTGAAAAAGGTGGCGGTGGTGGTTCACCTGGTGGTAACCGTACAGCAGATGACATTGCTAAAGAGGCTGCAGCATCTACGGGAATTCAATTAGGTAACCCGAATGAAGTAGATTCTTTAAGACGAAAAATTGTCGAACTTAATTCAGTTGTTGCGGCTTTAAAAAGAGACAACATTATGATGAAAGACAAGCTAGATAAAATCAAAAAAATTGCTTAAAAATAGGCCTATAACAGGTTTTATTAAAAGGAGGCTCTAACGCCTCCTTTTTGCATTTTGAAGGCAATAAAGCTGTATTAAACGGCAATACGGCGATTCAATGGCGAGAGATTGAATCTAATCTGGTTTTTAAAGAGTATTTTTGGCTGAAATTCGTCGCTTTTCCAGCGAATTATTTGACAATTGAAGTCGATAAGGATTAATTTGTTCCTCTACAGACAGTCGGGGCGTAGCGCAGTCTGGTAGCGCATCTGGTTTGGGACCAGAGGGTCGCGAGTTCGAATCCCGCCGCCCCGACCAATTTTCTCTCTGAAAATTGATCACTGTTTTAAATAATCATAAAAATTAAATAACGAATTTTAAAATTGCGTAAATGCATTTACTTCTTTTTAAAAAGATTAACCTTTGTGAAATTAATCTCTTTAAAAAAGTGGAATATATTTTTAGCGAGTACGTGGAACTCTAGTTATTTTCTAAGTCCTAATTTTTTTAGGATATAAATATTTAATAAATTCTTTGAATAATTTTGGTCTAACGATTTTTCAGATAATGCATTTGAACTTTCTGCGACTCGCAATGAAATCATAAACGAGACTGAAAGATTTAAAAGACCTGTCGTAATAACGCCTAGAATAGCCAGGTAAATTTCTGGCTTATAGAAAACATCTACACCAAGAGTATAAACAGCGGCTGCGATATTGCCAGATGACAGGGTCACGTGACGAACATCGATAGGTAAACCTAGAAAATCACCGAAGACAGGTACTATTCCCAGAATAAAACCCAGAACAGTATTTCCGCAAAGAGCTCCGAAGTTATTTTTTAAAAAGTTAGCCCATTTTCTTTTATTTACCGGAGAAAGAAATGAAAGAATTTTTGGGGAATTTAGAATAACTTCATCAAATTTATAAACTTTAAAAAAGTTATCAGCGGCTCCTGAAACAAACGTAGAGAACCATAAAAAATAACCCGTTAAAAAAGCATAGAACGGTGTAAAGCTTAGAATCGACATTGATGCGATCTGGGCCTGGGCTTTTTCTGGGGTCATAAAATTTTGATTAAAAGCTAGCTCTGACAGGTAGGAAAACAACAGAACCGTCGGAATAACAATTCCTACGTTACCCAATACCGCCCAGAACTGCGATTTAAAGACTGAGTCGATTTCATCTAAGATTTCTGATTTAGTTAACTTTTCCCATTGATAAGTTAAATGGGCTGCAATAGCCGCAGGTTGCTTGGTTGCTAAAGTAAAACCTAATAAATAAATAATAATGAAACTGATTGAATAATTTATCCCGTTTAAAAAACCTGATAAAAACGGAGCCAGATGCATATATGATGAAAGCGTTTTAATAAGCACCGTAAAGCCCGTAATAAAGCCACCACCGCACGCGCTAGTGAAAAGCTTGGTGATAGCCTGGCGTGAACGTCCCACGTAATGATCGCCGGTTTCAGCACTTGTTAAAGAAACAATTTCAATAAGCTGACTGCTGTAATGAAAAAATTGAAACTTCAGCGAATAAAAGTTTTTTCGTTCCGCTAAAATAGCAGCTAAAGATTTAAAGTTGTAATCTTCGTACATCTTTGTCAAATGCACGATTCTTTGAAGGCGGGATTTAATCTTTTTAATCCTGAATAGGGCATTAAGGCTTACACCGGTTTCGCGAAAGTTTTCAATGGTGCTATCAATCATCGCCATATTGCTGGCATTTAATTTTTTTAAAGCCTGCATGTCGCTGATTTCCTGCAAATTAACCACTTGAAGAACTTTAACAAAATCCGAACTGAACTTTTCTGAAGAAGGCATCTTAAAAATCGACGAATAAATATCCGACATATTTTTACTTGAAAGAATATAAATCGCACGAACCAATGAAGCCTGGATTTCGGTAACTAAATACGAAATTTTGTCGTCAGGAAAGTGCGATAAAATTTTAATAAAACTTGCTGAATCGAAATAGCGATAGTTATCCAGTTGCACATCCAATTGTAAAACTTCATCCACCAGATGAGAAATTTCACAACCTTGCGGAGGTGCTGTAATAATTTTTTGATTTAAAGCCCAGATGAGTTCCTGAATAAAAGAATCTGATTCGCCACTAAATGTGTGAACCCATAATGAATCGAACTGAACCTGATCGATGAAAATCGTCCACTTTTTAATGAACACTTCTCTAAATTGAGCGTTGTTTTCAAGCAGGTGATTGAGATAATCAAGTTTTTGATCCAGAGTGGTTTTGGTATCTGTGGTAAAAAACCACGTCACGAAAAGAGTGTACCAGTTCCAATCCCATTTTTTACTTTGATGTGCGCCGAGTGAAATCAAATCGGCCAAGCTGACTTTTTGAGACATGCTTATATTGTAAATAAAAAAACATGCTGGTTCACCTTTTTTCGCTATAAAACGACAATTATGACTGATTTAAGTTTTGTCCTTCCGCGTTCAAAATCTTTGTTTGTCGCTTTGGTTCGATAAGAGGCGCAGGTTTTGGAATTCCATAATATAAATTTCTTACAGCCACATCATCATTGCTTGCACCGCTGGTTTCCAGAGCAAAACGCTCGGCATCTCTGCGGCGGATATCTTCAGCAATCGCGGTAATGTCATCTTCAGGAACCTCTGCTGTACGTAAAGCCTCTTGGCCAAAGACAATCGCTGATTCGAAAGTTTCACGCATTTGATAATCGACGCCTTCTAAAACTAATTCGCGTGCGTGAATACGATCGTATGAACGCACTAAAATTTTGGCGTGAGGAAATTCAGCTTTTACTAATTGTAAAATTTTATTTGCAGTTTTTTTATTATCAATACAAACAGCAATAAAACAAACTTTCTCGGCACCTGAAGCCCGAAGAACATCTAATCTTGAGCCGTCACCATAATAAATTTTGAAACCAAATTTACTCGCGTTACGAATTCTTTCAGGATTGCTGTCGATAATTGTAATATCTAAATCGCGAGCGAGTAAAAGTTGACTTACGACTTGTCCGAAACGGCCAAAGCCGATCACTAAACCACAGCTTGAAAGATCACGTGCTTCTTCGATGCCATCTAACGACGGCTCTTCTGAACATAAAAGTCTTTTAGCCATTAAAGAAGCCAATGGAGTTAATGCCATTGAAAGAACAACAATCGCTGTCATGCTTGCATTAACTTCTCCGGGAATGACTTGAGCTTGTTGGGCGGCTGAGTATAACACAACGGCAAACTCTCCACCTTGTGCCATAAGCGAAGCGCGATCAACGGCTTCACGATGCGAAGAACCCATAAATCTTGCCACCGCGTAAATACTGATAGATTTTCCAAGCATTAAAAGAACAACACCTGCAAGAATCGACGGTGCGTTTTGTGTAATCACTTTTAAGTCCAATGACATTCCTACGCCGATAAAAAATAAACCAAGTAAGATGCCGCGGAAAGGTTCAATATCAGCTTCGATCTGGTGACGGAATGTCGATTCAGCTAATAGAACTCCGGCTAAAAAAGCCCCCAGAGCCATAGATAAGCCACTTACTTGCATGAGTAAGGCAGTACCTAGCACTACAAATAAAGCCGCTGCTGTTAAAACTTCGCGGGCACGTGAATTTGCAAGAATATGAAAGAAGGGATTTAGCAGCCAGCGACCGGCAGCAATCACAAGAATAACGGCTCCAAACGCAATTCCGATCGTGCTCCACTGGATACCATCGGTGCGGCCAATCGGGGAAAGGATAGCGACTAAAGCTAAAAGCGGAACGATGAGCAGATCTTCAAATAATAAAATAGAAACAGTTTTTTGTCCGTGCGGTAGGCCAACGTCACCACGTTCACCAAGAAGCTGCATAACAATTGCTGTAGAAGAAAGAACAAAACCAATGGCGCTGATAAACGAGATTGTTAATGAATAGCCGAAAGCTAATCCGACAGTTGTTAGCACTACAGAGCAAACGGCGATCTGGAGTGAGCCCAAACCGAAGATTTGGCCACGCAAACTCCATAAGTGCGAAGGACGCATTTCAAGACCAATTACAAATAAGAACATCACCACACCCAGTTCGGCGACATGCAGAATTGATTGAGGATCATTAAACAGGCCAAATCCAAAAGGGCCAATGACTAAACCAGCAAAAAGGTATCCCAGTACGGAACCCAGTCCTAATTTGCGAAAAAGAGGAACAGCCACAACAGCAGCGCCCAGTAAAGTCACAACGTAAATAAGATCATTCGAATTTTGTTCAACAGCCATTTTTAGATGTTGGCCTAATTTTTTAACCTAATCACGAAATGACTGTGTTGGTCATTTAAGTGGGAGCTTTTTCCAAGAGATTCGAACCACTATCCATTTGTCGGCCCTTTTTTGCAAGTTCCATAAGACTTTGATTTTCTGGAGTAGTTTCTTGTGGTGGCGATTCGATAAATGTCCGGTGCGGTTTTTTTACAATAGGCTGTTCTTTGTAGTTGTGAACATTAATCGTTTTTTGTGCCAGCTGGATTCCGTTTTCTTCGAGCTTATTTTTTACTGTTTCCATAAATAAAGATTTCATTTTTAAATAACTCGATTTTTTTGTGTCGATCCAAAAGTAAACCATGAATTTTGACGAGTAATTCGTAAGCTCATTCAATAGAATCTGTGGAGTGGGTTCTTTGAGCACTTCAGAGTTTTCGGCAAAGGCCGCATTAACGATCTGCCGTATTTTTTCTGTTGGGTGGTCGTGAGGCACTTCAACGGCAAAACTGATACGGATAGAAGGATTAGCGGTCATATTAATTATCATATTTCCGTAAATTGTCGTGTTCGGGATAATGATGTGGTTCCCGTCGTAGTCGATAAGTATTGTGCCTCGGGTGGTTAGTTTGTGTACGATACCTTGCTTACCGGCAATTTCAACGAGGTCTCCTGTTGTATATGGATTTCGTAAGCTTAACATTAAACCAGAGAAATAATTTTCGAGGATGTTTCGTAAGGCGAAGCCGACGATTAAACCAAGAGCTCCCGTGCCGCCTAAGACCGTGATGGCAATTCCTGTAAGCCCAGAGATACGTAAAACTAAATAAAGGCCGATTAAGATGACCGGCAAAGCAAAAAGCTTGGCGACAAGTTCTATCAGCAAAGGGTTTTTTATTTTGCGCGCAGCTGTTTTTCGGCCGACACGGGCAGCAAAAAAAGAAACAGATAAAAAGACAGCTAAAACTAAGATGGCGGCTAAAACGTAAGGAATCACCGTGCTAAATTTTCGGAGGATTTCTTCAACCTCAGTACGAGCTGGCCGTAAATCAATAAAATTTCCTTTTTCAACTTCAATATTATTAAATACCGCAACAACACCTTCGGTGTTTGCAGCTAATTTTTCGGCCCATTCTTTCTGGGTTTTTTGTAACACTTTACCTGACAAAGTTACTAAACCCTCTTTAGAAACAACTTCTGAATTGGTGAAGTAACCTGAAGCTTTAAAAATATTTGAAAGTCTTTTTTCGATCATCGTATCGGTAGGGGCTTGAACGATAGCAATGTCTTCTGCGGGGGCAGGAGTAACAGTTGCTGCTGAAGAAGCTGAAGTTGTAGCTGGAGAAGATGTTTGTTGTGCCTTAGCTAAGGGGGCAACAGAAAGTGAAATTAACAAAAAAAATCTTAAATAAACTAGGGCATAAATTTTATTTTTTTTCATGGCAGATGTGGCAGCAAATTTGTCGCCACGGCAGCATTACAAAAATTAATTTTGGAACTTAAATTGCTAACTCTCTATGCGGAGTGACGAATTTGAAAGTTAAAAATTGTGAAAAGCCCCATTTGGGGTGTTAGGCAACAATAACTGCTATTTTGGGACAAAAAGCATCTCAGGAGGATTCTTTGAAGATTCAACATATGAGAACCAATCATGGGCCGAGCGTATTTCACTCTCGACCTACCATAGTTATGACTTTGGATCTTGAAAGATGGAGCGAAGTACCGAGTACTTCGGTTCCTTATTTTTCTCAGAGCTTAATTAATACATTTCCTGGCCTTGCAGATCATGCCTGCTCTAAGGGCTACGAAGGCGGATTTATTCAGCGCCTTCAAAACGGTACATACTTGGCCCACATTATCGAACATTTAGCTATAGAGCTAAGTACTCTTTGTGGTATCGGAGTTACTTACGGAAAAACACGTTATGCCGGCCGTACCGGTCTTTACGAAATTATTACCAGATTTAAAAATGAAAGTGGAATGCAAGAGTGTCTTCGTTCGGCTGTGCAAATTGTTCTGACTCTTTTAGAAAAGAAAGAAGTTACAGTCAGCGAATATATTACACGCATTCGTAATGAAATAAGCCGCACGGCTTTAGGAACTACTTCGGCGGCTTTAGTAGGCGCTGTTAGAAAAAGAAAAATTCCTTATCGTTTTATCGGCGATGGTTCACTTCTGCAAATAGGTTACGGTTGTAAAAGTAAAAGACTTCAGACGGCTGTGACCGAGAAAACCAATTTGATTTCGGCTGATCTCGCGCAGGATAAAGACTTAACAAAAAAAATCCTGGAACAAAATTTTTTACCGGTTCCGTTGGGATTTATTGCGCGCACGGAAGAAGAAGTTATTGCTAATTTACGTGAGTTAACACCGCCTTATGTTGTTAAACCTCTGGATGGAAATCATGGCCGCGGCGTTTGTTTAAATTTAAATTCGCTAGAAGAAGTTATTGAAGCCTTTCATTTTGCGCGAGGAATATCAGAAGACATCGTCGTCGAAGAAATGTGTGCGGGAAGTGATTATCGTATTTTGGTTTTGGATGGCAAATTGATTGCGGCGGCCGAAAGAAAACCACCTTTCGTGGTTGGAGATGGCGAAAAAACTTTAAGCCAATTAATCGATATCCTTAATAGCAATCCCGCTCGTGGTGCGGGTCACGATAACGTTTTATCAAAAATTGAAATCGATCATATTATCGAAAACCATTTAAAAAAAATAAATATATCGTTAAATGATATTGTTGAAAAAGGCCGTGTTGTAAAACTTCGTGAAAATGCGAATCTTTCCAGCGGAGGTACGGCAAGCGACGTGACGGATATTGTGCATCCTGAAGTTGTCGCTTTGTGTGAGCGGGCCGCCCGAATTGTGGGTCTTGATATATGCGGTATTGATTTGATTCATAAAGATATCACCTTGCCTGTCAGTGCGGGGGCAAAAATTATTGAGGTCAATGCGGGACCTGGCATTCGAATGCATATCGCTCCTTCTGAAGGAAAAGGCCGCCCCGTCGCGGAAATGATAATAGACAAGGTTATGCCATTTCCCGAGACGGGTCGTATTCCTATTGTTACGGTGACGGGAACAAATGGCAAAACGACAACAGTCCGCTTAATTCACAAAATTGTTTCGCTTAAACATAAACACGTAGGCCTAACAACAACTGATGGAATCTGGATCGGTAAAGAAAAAATTTATAAAGGTGATACCACAGGGCCACGATCTGCACAGGCCGTGTTAGCCGATCCGCTCGTGGAGTTTGCAGTTTTAGAAGTCGCCCGCGGCGGAATACTACGAAGTGGTTTAGGGTATGATTGGTCTGATGTGGCCGTTGTGACAAATATCAGTGAAGACCACATTGGACAAGATGGCATCGAAGATATGGATGACCTAGTCTGGATTAAATCTTTGACAGCAGAAAGAGTCAAGGTTGGCGGAACTCTTGTTTTAAATGCAGATGATGAAAGAGTGCTGGCTATAAGAGAGCGCCCCCGTGTGATTGAACAAATGGTGAATTTATTTTTGTTTGCCACAGAAAAAAATAATGTTCATTTTCTTTCGCATATTGAAAAAGGCGGGCGAGGCTGTTGTGTTGAAAATGAATGGCTTGTTTACTATGAAGGAACACGCCCACAGCATATACTTCGGTTAAAAGAAATTCCGGTAACTCTTGGAGGAAAAGCTCTCTTTAATATAGCTAATGTTCTTGCGGCTTCGGCAGCTTGTATTTCGTCAAAAATTTCTCTGGAACAGCTTCGAACCGGATTGAAAGAATTTAAACCCACTGAAGAAAATCTTGGTCGCTTTAATGTTTATAAAATTCGCGATAGCTATGTGATTTTAGATTATGGTCATAATGCAGAAGCTTTTCATTCTGTGGGTCATTATTTAAATGAATTAAAAGGGTACCGTAAAAAAGTGATCATGAGTCTGCCTGGTGACCGGCCAAATGAGTTAATAAAAAAATGTGCAAATCAGGCATCAAATTTTTGCGAAGAAATTTATTTTAGAGATGATTTAGATCTTCGTGGACGAAAGTACTTAGAAGTTCCGCAACTGTGTTTAGAGGCCTTAGCAGAATCAGGGGCCTATTGTCAGGCCTCGATTATTTCGCAAACTTCGGCTTCCGTTTATAAAGTAATTGACCAACTCAAAGACGGAGAAATTTTAGTTATCTTTTATGATACGCTTGCCGAAATTCTTCCGACGATTTTAGATTATGACCCACAGCCTGTGGATTATATTCCGGATGTTTATACAAAAACCGCAGATATTATCGGCAATTATTATAGATCGGCAATAACAACCCAACCGGAGGAGCAAACCAATGCTCATTCTATTTAAAAATGGATCGGCGTTTATTAATAATCGGTTTCAGATTTGCGATATTTTAGTTGGTGGCGGCAAAATTTTAAAAGCGGGACGAATTTCTGAAAGCAGTTTATTGCACACACATCTGGAGCTGGAAATTCTAGATTGCAAAGACAGGTACATAGTTCCTGGTTTTATCGATTCCCAGGCGCATATGGCCGGAGGAAGCGGAGAAGCTGGATTTCTTTCGCAACCTCCGCGTGTTGTTATTGAAGAATGTATTCGAGGAGGAATTACGAGTATCGTGGGGTGTATTGGAGTAGATACATACACCAAAACGATGAGTAATCTTTTTGCTTCAGTGAGAGCTTTTCGCGAAGCCGGTTTAAGCGCTTATGCTTATTCTGGAGGGTACGAACTTCCGCCGAAAACTCTGACGCAAAATCTTTCGACAGATATATTATATGTTGAAGAAATTATTGGCGCAGGAGAAGTAGCTATCGCAGATCATAGAGCTGCCGAGCCTACCGCGGATCAATTAGCTCGCATTGTTGTTGATTCTTATGTAGCTGGAACTCTTACGCGAAAAGCAGGTGTTACAAGAGTTCATGTTGGCCCGGCTGAGAGAAAACTACAAACAGCCCGTGAAATATTTGAAAGACATTCGATTCACTACGATTCACTTTATTTTACGCACATGGATCGATCGCGAGCTTTGGTTGTTGAAGGAATTGAGTTTGCAAAAAAGGGAAGTTTTCTTGATTTTGATATTCATGAAAACGATTTGCACACCTGGTATAAGTTTTATCTTGAAGAAGGTGGACCGCCAGAGCAGCTTTCGTTCTCGACAGATGCCGGTGTTTCAACACCGACAGAACTGTGGCGTGAAATTCAAAAGTGTTGCATAGACAGCGAATGTAAATTGGAACAGTTACTCCCGCATATCACCACTGTTCCTGCAAAAGCTCTTAAGCTAAATACAAAAGGAACAATATTTGAGGGTTGTGATGCTGATCTGGTCACTGTTGATAAAAAAGATTTAGAAATTCGCGACGTTATCGCAAATGGAAAGTTTTTTATGAAAGACGAAACATTTCAGTTTGTTGATCAACCTTTTACAATAAGAAGAAAGAGTGATTGGTATGGCTACCGTTCGCAAACCACCCTTAATTAAAAAAAACAATGGAACTGCACGCACCGCTAAACGTTTAAATAAAGGAACATTAATAATTATCGGCGGCCGTGAAGACAAAGAAAAAGACATGGCGATCTTAAAAGAAATTGCCGAAAAAACCGGGCGCGCCAAATTAGTTATTGCGACTTTGGCAAGCCAGGTTGCCGATGAAGTCTGGCAAGAGTATAAAAAAATATTCTACTCCCTGGGGGTGAAGAATTTAGAACATTTTAATATTGGACAGCACCACGAAGCTTCAGAACCTGATAATATTGCAAAGTTTAAAAACGCTCACTCAGTTTTTTTTACCGGTGGTGACCAGTTAAAAATCACCACAAAAATCGGCGGAACACCGGTAATGGACGAGGTCATGAAAATATATAAGTCGGGTGGTCTGATTGCGGGAACTTCTGCAGGTGCAGCCATCATGGGAAAAACCATGTTAGTCGGCGGAGATAGTATGGAATCACATAAAGTCGGAAACTGGATGATGTCGCCTGGTCTTGGTTTTATTGAAGACATTATTATCGATCAGCATTTTGCCCAGCGTGGAAGAATCGGCCGACTATTAGGAGCCGTTGCTTTAAATCCAGGAATTATGGGAATAGGTATCGATGAAGATACGGCTATTGTTGTGAAAGACGGCGTGATTAAAGTGATTGGCACAAATGCTGTGTATGTTGTTGATGGACATAATGTAAGTTCAACAAATATTTCCGAAGCTGATGCTGAAAAAACAATGTCGATGCATGATGTGCGTTTACATATTTTAGCCAATCAGGAAAAGTTTCATTTACGTAAACGTGAAGTTCTAAAAATTTAAAAAAGAATCGTTGCCTTAAAACAAAGACAACGATTCTACGGGGTGCAATTCAGTTGCGAGGGTAACTGAATGAGGGGATTTAATTCATTCTTAAATTTTGATCCTGATCTTGTCCGGGATCTTGATCAGCTCCAGTTTTCAGGTTGTTGTTAAGCACTTGCCACATGGGTTTTGTCGAAGGAACCATATCCTGGACAAAGTACCACCAGAAATAGCCGCCGATAAAACGGTCTTGATTAATACTCATGCCGTAATAACGTTCGATCATATCTGTTTTAGCTGCCTGGGATTTTGTAGTGCCGATTTCGCCAAACCCGATTTTTGAATTTGGAAACATTTGCGCTAGTTTTGCGAAAACATTTTCCCAGTTTGGACGTAAGCCGTTGCAATCGTCTTCATAGTAGCTGACTAAAACGTAATCCAGGCCTGATTTCATTCGCGCCGGCACATTTTTATTCGCCCAAGTAAACATCTCTTCACTTGGGTACATCCAGCAGTCTTCGTTGTAATACAATGTTAACGCCGTGGTTTTTCCTTTTGATTTGATAAAGTCATACGCGCTGGTCATTTTTTGCACGACATCGGTGGTATTGCCTAACCATTCGCCGTTAATTTCATTTCCGATTTCCCAAATATCAACATACGAGTTCAAGGCGTTATAATACTCTTGGGTGCGGGCTAAGTACTGTGCTGGCGTTACGCTTTTTACGTAGAAAGAATCTAAAAGTTCTCCCATAACGTAACTTACGTTATGAATTTTTTGCGTAGGGCTTGCGTAATAAGACGCGGCCATATTTTCATCAAACACGATACGTGTTGTTGGTTTTTTTGAAAGTGTTTTTAATGAATTAACAACATCATTGATGTTCGCAACAGAATCTACAGTAACACCATACATTTGTGTCACCGGTGCAGGTGTTGGAGTGGGTGTCGGCGTTGGCGCAGGTGTAGGAACCGGAGTGGGTGTAGGTGTCGGTGTAGGAACTGGCGTCGGAGTAGGCGTTTGCGAAACAGTTGGCGTACCCGAAGTAGTCGGTGTTGTTGGTTCTTCTTCTGGAGTTGAGTTAGTTGTCTGGTTATTAGATCCAGGGGTTGTTGCAGAGTCTTCTTTGCAAGAGAAAGACGACAAAGTTAAAAGTAATAATAAAGAAACGACTAGATTTTTTTTTGTTTTATTTCTTTTTTGCATAGTCCTGCGAGAATAAGGAACGATCGCAGTGAATAAAACCCTGGCAGTCCATTTAGCAGTAAAAACTGATCGATGGTCCTGCAGCAAAAAATTGATCTTAATTTATTATCGGAAATAAAAAAACGTTCAGACGTTTGTTTGAAAAATTATTTTGTTTTTACGATTTCAGCTAATTCAAGGCTCACTTGTTTAAATTCATTATCAAGTGCCGGCACCAAAGTTTTAGCTTCGTTTATCTTTTGCGATTCGCCCATTTTCTCTAATTGCAGGCAAATTTGAGAAAGTTGTAAAGCGCCCATATTTCCTGAGCTTGATTTTAAACTGTGGGCTTTCTCCTGAAGGGTGCGGGAGTCATTTCCAGCGATAGCTGTATGAATTTCTTTAATTAAAGCTTCAGATGTTCTGATATAGACGCCGTGAAGTTCGGCTAATAAATCCATGCCTCCAAGTGCTTTGAGATTTTCAATCACATCTGCATTTATACTTTTGAGTTGATTCATAACGACCTTCTTTTATTTAATTAAAGCTTAACCAACATCTGGGCTTTACCGCAAATAAAAGTTTGGTCACAATATTAAAGTATGTCGAAGTTAGACGAAGCGATAGCAAAAATGCCACGGTCTTTATTAGTGTTTCTGGTGTTAGCTGGTGCACTGGCTTTTATTGTTTCACAAAATCCGTTATCGGACGGTTGCGAAGTTGAAATCACTAATTTTGCGCGCGAAGTGCGAGGAATTATTACGGCCTATAAAACCAAAAAGGGCCGGCAGTTTGCGACGCTATCGTACGCTCTTGATCAATGTAAAGAGGGAAACACCCAAGGAAGCTGCGAAGATTACTTTAAAGCCCTAAAGCGCGTTGCGGATGCCACACGCGTCGTTTCGCCGAAATGTTATCCGAAATTAAAACTTGAATACGAAAACCTAACTCAGGTATTAGCCACGGGTGTAAAAGTAATGGCTCTGGTGGCCTGGGGGGATAAACCTCCTGAAGGCATTGGTCAGCGTTTAGGTACACTGACAGAAGGCGACGTCTACGGCTTTTGCCGCTCTAAAAACGGCTTAGTGCAGTTGACGAGCCTTGAAGAGTATAAAAATTTTCGTGCGTCTGTGTATCGTGAATTTCCAGACCGCTGGCCTGAAAATCTGCCTTTAGAGAAGAGAGCAGAAATCCCTCGTCCTCGGGCTTTGCAGTCAGTATCCAACCCAACAGGTACTCTGAAAGAGAGTGACGTGTACGAGCGGAGTCTTTTTTCGCTTCGTTGTGATCTTTACCAATAAACATTATAAACCTGCCAGTTGGATGTAGCGCCATTGTTTAGAGTTGTCGTTTTTAACTTCGCCTACGAAATAAAGATTATCTTCAGTCGTGCTTTGAATAACGAAGCGCGATTTCGTTTTTTTGATGATACGCCATTCAACTGGATGTAAGCCGAATTCGCGTAAACCTAGTTGTAAGCTCATTAACTGTGTATTTGCCGATAATAAATTAAACATTTGTCCCCCGATGTTTTTTTGCGTGCTCCTCAGCACGACTTGTTGCTTTTGGTTTATTGCAAGATGAGGTGACAACTTTGAACAGGCGGATTTACGATATATTTGAGTTCAGCTTAGGAGGACTCCATGATTTCGGAAAAGTTCCAAAAAATAGGATGGTTAAACACTCTTTCAAAGATTTTCACTTTAGAATTTATAGTGCTGCTGCTATGGATTCCCTGTGTAATTTTTATATTTAAATTTATTCAGGATAGAAAGATTGCTGGATTAGTTGCAGGAGCAGGGTTTCTGGCCATTCCACTGTTTAATATTTATCGTGAAAGAAAAAGTACGGCCGAAACATCTTCAAGATTAACAAGAGTGGCCGCCAGCGGATTATTCTTTTTGCTCTCGGCGATGCCGATTTTTCTATATCGTGTATTTAACTGGGATAAAAACTTAGAAGAGATTTCTATTTTCGGATTAATGACAGGCCGTCAGCTTCACAGCTTCTCAAACATCTTATTCGTAGCCATGATCTTAGTGTATTTCGTGACGAATATCTTAGATGCCCGCAAGGCAAAGTAATCGTTTGCCTCTAAGGACGAAAAAAAACGGCGCTTTTTAGGCGCCGTAAGGGATCACAACAACAAGGTTGTAACGTCTTATTAATATATCAGATTAGTACTCGAAAGTAACTGCATTGATAAGTTCTGGACGTGAACTTGTATCGTATGCATCTGTACCATTAGGTAATAAGCCTAAAGTACGTGCCTTTTTGATCGCTCCAGCTACTTTCTTTTGTTGAGAAAGTGATAATTTAGAAATACGAGCTGGAGTGATTTTACCAGCGTCAGCGATAAAGCGGCTTAAAGAAGCTGGATCTTTATAGTCAAAAACGTGGTCGCCAGTGTATTCTGAGCGGTATTTGTTGCGAACTGTTTTACGGTTTTCTTTTCCGTTATTTTCTTTTTCCATTTAAACCTCTTGCCAATTGAAGAATAACTGAATATACCAGAAAGCTCGGTTTTGGAAGTACTTTTTTGTACTCGATAAGAATAAATTAGGAGTTATAAATGAGCCGTTGTGAATTATCAGGCAAATCGCCAGTAGTTAAAAATTTAGTGAGCCACTCGAATATCAAGACTAAATCGACGGCTATGCCAAATGTGCAAAGAAAACGCATATTTAGCAAGACTTTAAACCAGATGGTGCGCCTTTATATGGCAACTAGCACTATTAGAGATATGGAACACACAGGTGGTTTCGACAAGTACATCTTAAATCAAGATGACTCTGTTCTATCTCAACGCGCTTTAGACGTTAAAGCTCGTATCCGTCGTAAAATGAACAAAGCTAAAAAAGCGTAATATAGGGACTATATATGTTAAAATTAAAAATCAAAAAAGGCGACAAAGTACAAGTTATCGCAGGTGCTGATAAAGGCAAAAAAGGTACTGTATTAGAAGTTAGCCCTACAGCTATGAAAATCAAAGTTGAAGGCGTTAAAGTACAAACTCACTATGATAAAAAAGACGGTCTTCTTAAAAAAGAAGGTTTCATCGATTTTTCAAACGTGAAATTAGTAGAAGCAAAAGCTAAAGCCGCTAAAACTGAGAAAAAAGCGACTAAAAAAGCTTCAGCTAAAGCTAAGTAATTAGTTCTGTTATCTTATTTAATACCGACAGTCTGGGAAGCTCCTTCCCAGACTTGATCTGACCAAGATTCGGTAATTGTCCAGCCGGACCCTTCTCTATAGTGACCAATTAAAAATTTAAAACGAAAATGATCCATATGCGTCATTTATTTATATTTTTCAGCTTATGGATGGCTTCTGTTGAGCTTTTAGCCGCAGATAAAGATAACATGTTCGTCGTTTGCGAACGACAGCGCGAGGTTCGTTGGATTCGTGTCTTTTCATCGAATGATGGTAAGTGCAAAACGGTCTACTCAAAAGAAGGTTATTCGCAAGTCGTTAGCTCGGCGACTTTCTATTCGAGTTGTGAATCAGTTCTTAATAATGTTAAAAAGAATGTCGAGGGTGGCGGTTTTAAATGCCACGAGGCCGTTCTTGCTAACGTTATTGAAATTAATTAGATATGAAAATTACTCTGTTACAGTTAACTTCGTCTGACAATATCTCTAAAAATTTAGAGCAAATTTTAACTTTGATTGAACAACATCTGGCAAAACAAACAGTGGGAAAACGCACGCGTCTGTTTATTATGCCTGAAAATAGTTTGTATTTTCGAGTGATCGAAGGTGAGCCGCTTCAATCTTTAAAATTTGATTCTCCTGAGATTCAACGTCTGCAAACTTTGTGTAATGAACAGAGTGTGGATCTTCACTTTACAACACCGATGGAAGATAAAGGTAAAGTTTGGAATGCTTCTGTGTTGTTAAGCCCAAATGAAGCGCCTAAAATTATCTATAAGAAAATTCATCTTTTTGATATTCAGCTTGAGGGTCAAAAACCGATTCGTGAATCAGACTTTTTCACTCACGGTGATGAAGTAACAGGTTTTGAAATCGAGGGCATTCGTTTCGGTTCTTCGATTTGTTATGATCTTCGTTTTTCAGAATTATATCAGCAATTAGCACGCAACAAAGTGGATGTGATTTTAGTTCCGGCGGCTTTCTTGGTCAAAACCGGGCAGGCGCACTGGGAGACGCTTTTACGAGCACGTGCGATTGAATCGCAAGCCTATGTTTTAGCACCGGGCCAAGTGGGTGAGCATAAAACCACACAGGCGGGGAAAACCGCTTCACGCTTTACTTATGGGCATACGATGGCGATTGATCCTTGGGGGCAAATTGTTGAGTGCAAAGCTGAAGGCGTGGGCTGTTTAGACATAGAAATAAGTTTAGATCTTGTGCGTTCGGTGCGTCGTCAGATCCCTATGAGCGATCACAGACGTCTTAAATAATTTTATTATTTCCTTTTCATTTAGAACTCTATAAAATTCAAGACATGAAAAAATCTACTTCTATTTCGAAGAAAAAGCCTTTAATGCGCGTGGTTTTATTTGTTTGTTTATCGCTGTTTGTCTTTGGTTTGGTGATGACAATTCATCAGGCGGCACAAGCGGCTGATTCAGATATGCAATTGTTAGAAATCTATCGCGAGAAAAAATACAAAGGCGCTTTAGATGAAGAAGAGTTAAAAGTTTTAGCTGACATGCAAACGTCAGACTCAAAAAAGAAAAAATCTCAAGAAGCTGAAGAGGGTTTCTAAAGGCGCAGCCTTTGAAAGGGGACAGCAGTGGTTCATGATCATTTACCAGAAGGCGTAACTCGCGACACAATGGAAGTTGATGTACTTATCGTTGGTGGTGGTGCCGCCGGATTATCTTGCGCTTATAAAATTGCATCTGATATCGAAAAACATAATCAAGCGATCGCTGAGGGAAAAATCAACGCTGAGCCGATTCCAGAGCAAATGATTGTTGTTCTTGAAAAAGCGAGTGAAGTTGGGGCGCACAGTTTTTCTGGTGCGGTATTAAAACCTACAGCGCTTAAAGAATTAATTCCAAATTACTTAGAGCTTGGTTGTCCGTTAGATTCAGAAGTTAAAAAAGATGCGGTTTATTACTTAGGTGATTCGTCGGCATTTAAGTTACCTATCGTTCCACCTCCGTTTCACAACACAGGCAACTACATTGTTTCTTTATCTAAATTCAATCGTTGGTTAGCCCAGCAATGTGAAGCTAAAGGTATTAATATCTTTCCAGGTTTTGCTGCTGTTGAAGCTTTATATGAAGGTGATCGTATCGTTGGTGTTCGCACAGGCGATAAAGGCCGCGATAAAGAGGGTAACCCTAAAGCTAACTTTGAACCGGGTTTAATTCTAAAAGCAAAAACAACAATCTTTGCTGAAGGAACTCGTGGAAGTTTATTTAAACAAGTTTCTAAAAAATTAGATCTTCGCGCTGGTAAAAATCCAGAAGTGTTCGAAGAAGGCGTTAAAGAAGTTATTCAAATGCCTGCAGGCACTGTTGAAGCGGGACAAGTTATTCACACGATGGGTTATCCACTTAAGAAATCGATCGGTGGTACGTTCATCTACACAATTCCAGGTGATAAAATCATCTTAGGCTTAGTGGCTTACTTAGATACGAATGACCCATTACTTGATCCACATAAAGAATTACAAAAATTAAAAACGCATCCGTTTATTGCGAACATGATCAAAGGCGGAAAAGTTGTGGCTTACGGTGGTAAGACACTTCCTGCCGGTGGTTGGTTCTCGATGCCGAAACTTTATGGTGATGGCTGGATGGTGTGCGGTGACTCAGCTTCAATGGTCGACGTGCAAAAATTAAAAGGTATTCATCTTGCGATGAAATCGGGTATGGCAGCTGCTGAAGCGGCGTTTGTAGCGATTCAAAAACAAGATTCATCTCATGAAGTTTTAAAAGCTTACGAAGATAAAGTTCATGCTTCGTACATTAAATCTGAATTATACCGCGTAAGAAACTTTCACCAAACTTTATCAATGGGTTTTGTGAAATCGTTACCGTTAATCGCTTTACAAGAGATTACAGGTGGCCGTGGTTTAATCGACAATATGAAATGCCATGAGGACGCTGAGACAACAGCTTCTGTAAAAGAAGTATGGGGTACAGATGACGCCTTAACAACGGCGCCTGAAAACAAGCTGCCTAAGACAGATGGCGTATTGATGTTTGATAAATTAGGAAGCGTTTATCTAACGGGTACAAGCCATGATGAGGACTCTCCAAATCACTTAATTTTAGGGGATGCCAGCATCTGCCGTAACGTTTGTGAGCCGAAATATAAGTCGCCTTGCGTACAGTTCTGCCCAGCTAGCGTATATGAGATGTTACCGTCGACTGTTGAGGCCGGTAAGTATGATTTACAAATCAATTATACCAACTGTATCCACTGTAAGACTTGTGATATTAAATGTCCTACAAAGAATATTGATTGGACAGTTCCCGAAGGCGGGGGCGGTCCGAAATATACAGAGACATAAAGCTTTAAAAGCTATATAACTCTGTATAGGAACAAAGGCGCTAAGTTTAGCGCCTTTAATTTTTAAAAAGGGCTTTAACATGTTGGCCAGCGCAAGGCTGGTCACGAGGGAAGTTGAAGTTCGTAAAGGATAAAAGGAAATCCTTGGGTCTAAGGCGCTAACCTGTTCCAGCGTCGTAAGCTCTAAAGTATAAGTACAATGGCACGTTTTTTTGCTTCATGTCCGATTGGCATGGTCGATCTAGTAGAACAAGAATTAAAAGATTTAGGATTAAAAACCGGCGATAAAACTATCGGTGGTGTTTTATTCGAATCAAACTGGGAAGGTTGTTATAAAGCGAATCTTCATTCGCGTTACGCAAGCCGTATCTTAAAACCATTATTAGATTTCAACGCTTATAACGGTGATGATATCTACAATCACGTTCGTAAACATGATTTCACAAAATACATTTCTCCGGATCAAACTTTAACAATCGATGCGGTTGTAAAAGACTGTTCGATTCCAGATCAACGCTTTTTAGCGATGAAAACTAAAGATGCTATTGTGGATCAGTTCCGCGATAAATTCGGTAAACGCCCAGATGTAGCTAAAGATAACCCTTCAATGCGTATTCACATTAAAGGTTATAAAAATAAATACCACATGGCTTTAGACACATCTGGTAACTCATTATTTATGCGCGGTTATCGCACGATGACTGGTGAAGCTCCGCTTAAAGAAAACTTAGCCGCGGGCTTATTAGGCTTAACTGAGTGGGATCGTAAATCACCTTTATTAGACGTATTCTGTGGTTCTGGTACGATCTTAATTGAGGCTGCGATGATGGCAGCGAATATGGCTCCAGGTATTCACCGTGAACACTTTGGTTTTATGAATCTTGCTGATTACAACGAAGATACTTGGTTAAAAGTGATCAATGAAGCTGAAGCGCAAGAAAAAGAATCGATCGATTTTAAATTATATGGTTACGACCACGATAAAAAAGTTCTTCAATTTGCGAAAGACAACGCCCGTAACGCCGGTGTTTCTAAGTTTATCGAATTTAAACCAACTTCAATTGCGATTGCGACTCCGCCAGTAGCTGGTGAAGAAAAAGCCGAAGTGAAGGGAACAATTATTTGTAATCCTCCATACGGTGCGCGTATCGGTGATGAGGACAACTTAAAAGACGTGTACCGTGATTTAGGTTTTACATTAAAAAATCGCTTTCAAGGTTGGGACGCTTGGATTTTATCGGGCAGTAAAGACTTATTAGGCGAGATGAAATTAAAATCAACACGTAAGCATTATTTAATGAACGGTAATATCGAGTGCCGTTTCTTAAAATATGAAATGTACTCTGGTTCTAAACGCACGCCAAAAGCAGTTGCGACTGAGCAGTAAGAATTTAAAAAAATAATAATCAAGAAAAAGGCAGAGCTAAAAACTCTGCCTTTTTTATTTCAACTTGTTTTCATTTCGTTTTTAACATGTTTGCATTTTGAATTTTGCGGGTGATTTCATTGTCGAAAGACTTTTTTCAAACTTAGACTTCTTGAAAAAAATTGAAAGAGGTTTTTCTTATGAAAAAATTTATGTTTGCGGCTGTTCTTTTGGCTGCGTCGGTATCGTCAGCTAATTTCTGTGCTAAATGGCAAACTAAAGAGCGTTACAATAAAGCGATTAACACTCTAGCGGCTCACCGTAACGAAGGTGTTGCGCAATTGTGTGATCACGCGGGTTTATTGGATGTTTATGTGGCTCCAACTCACTATATTAAAAATGTGGGTGAAGACGCGGTTGTGGTGCCGTTAACTCGTGTTGAGTTAATTTATTCTGAATGGATTTGTCAGTACTTTATTCAGGACGACAATCAGACCCTATACAAGTCTAACTGCTATTCGACATTCTAATTTGTAGGGTCCTCTGGTTTTGATCTGCCTTCGGCAGACCTTATTCTAAAGGGCCGACTGACGTCGGCCTTATAGCTTCGAACCTATACAAGTAAAAAAA
Source organism: uncultured Pseudobdellovibrio sp. (assembly GCA_966250225.1). GTDB lineage: Bacteria > Bdellovibrionota > Bdellovibrionia > Bdellovibrionales > Bdellovibrionaceae > Pseudobdellovibrio. The sequence continues at coordinate 22,809 of CBINGM010000033.1, forward strand.
AAGGGCCGCGAGGGGCGGCCCTGTACTCCGTCACGGTATGTAAAAACCAAATTACATACGGTCTTGATCTAATTCGATTTTAAGTTTTTCTAAACCTAAGTTTACGCCGAAGCCTTTTGTGAACTGTAATGATAAGTTTACAGTTAAAGCTGGGATATCAGTGTGAGCTGCAGCT
>CBINGM010000034.1:0-19308 GCA_966250225.1 uncultured Pseudobdellovibrio sp.
CGTACTCAAACTTAGCTGATGAAGCTCTGTTGAGCGGTAAAGATTTTCCGGTAAAAGATTCTGCTTTTCATAACTACGCTGAAATGACAGCTGAATTAACTAAGCTTGCTAACGAAAATCCAACGCTTGTGACAATGGGTTCAATCGGCAAATCAACTGAAGGCCGCGAGACTTGGGTTTTACGTTTAGGCTCTGATCAGGCGCACGCTTCAGAAAAACCTGCAGTTATCTACATGGGTGGCCACCACGCGCGTGAACACTTATCCATGGAAATGCCATTGATGTTAGCGCAGTACTTGGTTGAACAGTACAAAGCCGGTAACGAGCGTATCGTGGGCTTAATGAATAACCGCGATATTCATATTATTCCGATGGTGAATCCTGATGGTGCTGAATATGATATTCAAGATGGCAGTTACAAAATGTGGAGAAAAAATCGTTCACGTAATGCCAATGGTACTTTCGGTACAGATTTAAATCGTAATTACAGCTACAAATGGGGCACTGGCGGATCTTCAACAAACCCAAACAGCGACACATACATGGGAACAAAACCGTTCTCTGAGCCAGAAACAATCAATATCAAAAATTACGTTGAAGCTAACACAAACATTACAACGTTACTTTCATTCCACACGTACTCGCAGTTAATTCTTTACCCATGGGGCCACAAATACGATGGCGTTGAAAACACGAAAGATGCGAAAGTTTTTGAAACCATGGCAAAAAAAATGGCCGAATGGAACAAGTATACTCCGCAACAAGCCTCTGATCTTTATATTGCCAGCGGTGATACAACGGATTGGGCTTACGGCGAACACAAGATTTTTGCGTTTACTTTTGAATTAGATCCATCACAGGCTTCAGGTGGTTTTGGTGGCGGTGGCTTCTACCCAGGAGCTGGTGTGATTCAACCGGTATTTAATAAAAATATTGAGCCTGCTTTATATTTAATGGAATACGCGGATAATCCGTACCGCACAGTGAACGTAAGCATCGGGCCAATCAACCCGACACCTTAATCATTTCGGGCTTCAGATAAAACATTCTGAATTTTTTCATCCATCGCTTTAAGCTTATAGGGTTTGTAAACCAAACCCTTAGCTCCTAAACGAAGCGCTTTTTCTTCACTAAAATGCGATTGTCCAGTAATAAAAATAAAAGGAATTTTAATTTCTTTATCTTGAATGGCTTTTAGTAAAGCCTCGCCGTCCATGACTGGCATTTGTAGATCTGAAAGAATGAGATTTACTTTTTTACTTTGAATAATCTCAAGGGCATTTCGCCCGTCAACAGCAGAATAAACTGACGCATCTAAACTCTTATAGTAATCACAAAGTGTTTCAAGCAAATCTGTGTCGTCATCAACGATAAGAAGACTTACTTTAGACCAATCAAAAGAACTACTTTCCACAGTATTAACCTAACATTGTATTTTTAGACCTGCATGGTCTTTCTCGAATTAGGCCCTTTGCCCAGTGCTCTAAATTTGCTTCAGAAATAATTTAATGTATTCTTTTAATATGATCAGCCTCTATGAAAAAATTCATCATGATCAATCTTTTCTTAAGTTAAAAATTTTTTCGTTTTGCGCTTTAGTCAGCACCTTTACGTTTTTTTATTTTATGGTCAATATTGACCCTTCACACAAAGATTGGTTTCCGGGAAGATTTATCATCGCTGTCTTGTCGGTAATAGGGCTTATTGCCTCGTTTAACCCATCAACATCTTTTACCAAAAGACGATATTGCGTGAACATGCTCAACTGGGCCTTTATCGTCATGTACTTTTATCTGCTGGTTCTGAACGACTGGTCGGTTTTTCACCGTTGGTCTTACTTCGTTGTGATCGCTATCATGACGACTGTCGTATTAACTTGGCGTGATTTTATCTATACTGCGGCTATTGCCCTGCTATTACCGGTCATCTTTGGACCATTCAGCTCGTTAACGGCTTTAGCCCAAGTGCATTTTCATGCAGCCAACTTTGTAACCTTTATTGTTATCGGAATAACCATGAAATCGAATTTTAAATACCGTGACGAGGTTATTAAATTAACAGATAGCTTAATCCAGAACTCGAAGATGGTAGCACTAGGCCAGATGTCTTCTGGAGTGTCTCATGAAATCAATAATCCTTTAGCTATTATTTCTAACTGCGCTGACCAGATAGAGTCTTACTTAAATAAAGATCAAAAAGATAAAACAGCGCTTCAACCTTCTTTAGACAAAATCAATAAAGCCACTCAGCGCATTTCTCGCATAGTTCAGGGATTACATAATTTTTCGCAGGGAGATAACGCAGAAGTTTTTAACCGAGTTGATACTCGCGAAATTATAACTGACGCCTGCGAACTTTACGCAGAAAAGTTTCGTACAAGCGGTATTGATTTACAGGTAAAACTTCCTGAAAAACCCGTCGTGGCTTTTTGTCAAAGAGTTCGACTGACACATTTATTGTCTAACTTACTTTTAAACGCCTACGATGACTGCGTTAAACAACCCAGCCCGCAAATTAAAGTGATTCTTGAAACTGACAGCAGCGATATTAAAATATCAGTTATAGACAACGGACCTGGTGTTCCTAAGAGCATTGAAAATCAGATCATGCAGCCGTTCTTTACAACTAAAGAGGTTGGTCAAGGAACCGGTTTGGGGCTAAGTATTGCTCTAGGCATTGCCCAGTCGAATCATGGTGATTTGTACTTAGACCGCAAAATCTCTCCGTCTTGCTTTACTTTAAAGTTACCATTAGCCTAAAGCACGACGTAAAGAACCTGTTACATATTAGAAATCATAGTTTCTACGAAATTTTTCGCCGAGTTGAAGTAAAGACCTACTCCAAATAAAATCAAAGACGCCGCTAACTTTGTAAAAAACGGCACGTTACTTCCCAAATAAGCTTTCTGGAAAACCATCCATAACTTTTTACCGAACGATTTTTTCTGTTTTTCTTCTGCTGTTAACACCGTTGAAGCCTGAAATCCGAAAATCACTAAAGAGACTAATATGACAATCACTTCCAGTGGCCATGCGATAAACACGTAACCCACGCAGAACTGAATAAACTTTAAGATATCCATCGGGTTATTCATTAAGTTTTTAGTTTCTTGCCATAAAATCGAAGACGCTAACTCGCGCTTTACTTCTTTAATTTTTTCTTGATCACCGATCATTTGCAGCTGTTTTAAATAAATCTTTTGAATCGTAAGCTTTGCACCATCATCTAGACTTGTTAATAAGCTTGCATCATACAAAGTATCAATTTGTTTTGATGTTAACTTATTTAAACTCATTCCGCCGTGAAGAGCGGCACGTGCAATCTTAGCGGCGTAAATTTTAACACCGGCATTCCACTTCGAAGATTTTTTTAAAGATTCTAAGTGGCGCGCTGTCATATCCATCGGATATTCAAGTTCATGCAGATAGTAACTGGCAAAAAACATATCTGTTCTTTTTTTATCTTTTGCTGAAGCATAGAATAAACTCGTACCCTGCCCCATTAACATATCATGCAGTTTATCAAAGTGATCAGAATCAACAGTAAGACTTACTTCGTTGGCTTTTTTAATCGCCTGGCTTAAGCCATAAAATTCAAACTGCATTTGTTTTCTTAGTTTGTAATTGATGGGTAAGTTAAAAGCTAAATTTAAACGGTTTACGAAATCTAAAACTTTTTGCGTTAAAACATCGAAATGAAAATCCGTTAATTCTTTATCAGTTAAAAGTTGAAAGTTTTGTTTTTTCTCTAGTTTTAAGAACAAATAATCAAGGGCCACTTGCGAGTTGTTAAGACCGTCTTTTTCAAAGGTCTGAAATGCCTCAGAAGATGTTTTTGCCAGAAGGCTTTGGGCCGGTTTACCCACCTTCGCATCGGCTAAAGAGAACCAAAAAAATGTCAGAGTGAACAAGCTCACTAAGCTTCCCATAACTGTTTTCATAAAGCCTTTATTACCTAATATTTAGGCAAATTTGAATTAAAAACTCATATATTCGATCTGGTATAGAATTATAACAAGGCGGCTGACAATTCTCGGCCCCTGTCTAAGGCTCAGAACCTGTTTTATCGTTTATAAGCAGCTAATGCTGTTTCATCCTGGAACGCTTTATGCAAAAATCCCAAAGCATGTTGAACGTAAAAATGAACTCAAAAGTTAAAAGCACAATCTCAGCCCTGTTTCTGACTGCATTTATGTTGCTGACTACAGGTTTTACGAACGCCCCGTCTTCTACCCTAGAAAAGTGCTTAGACGAGCAACCTAACGAAATTCGTGAATGCTTAGGTAAAACATCAAAGTACATCACATTAAGCAGCTGCTTTGACCAAGTGAACACTATTAAATCGAACTACTTAAAAGAAAATGTTCGCGAATACTGCTTCTATCATATTTCTGAATTTCCGAATTTAAAATCTTGTGTAGCAAAAGCGCGCCAATTCACCGATGCTGAAAACCACGATGCGGCTTTATTTAACTGCTATTCACAGTTTGAACCAACAATCAAAAAAGCAACTTGCGAAACGATGTCTAAAATGTTTCGTTTTCCAGAAAAAGGCCGCTACTTAAAATCTAACTGCGGTAATCTGAATTAAAGACCGGCTGTCTTAAAAAATTTGGTATTTGGTTTTTTAGGTAAAACTAACGGCACGCCCGATGGGATCACTTTGCTTTTCTTAAGTAAAGCCATGTTTAAATGCGGGTTGAATTTTCTTAATTTATCTAAGCTTCCACCGAAATATTTTAGCGCTTCTTTTTTCGGAACAGCTTTCGCCGTAATTACGCGATTCATCGGAAGTGGTTTTGCTTTTAAAAGATCATCGCCGAATAAAGATTTAGCTTCGCGCTCAACTTCTAATACCGCTAAAAAGCAGGCGTAAAAATTTTCTGAAGCAAAACCCCAGCTTCTTGTTTTATCGTCTGACTCAATCAAATCTGGTAAATAATTCGAGTTACTGACACGAACCATTTTTTTAATTCCACCCAAACCATGATTGTAAGCAGAAATAGCTAACGGCCATTTTTTTAAAGCACGATAGTTATCTTGTAACATGTCGGCTGCAAGTAAAGTGGCATAATACGGATGATTACGTTTATCGTAGAAATTTTTAATATAACCTTCAGGGCGTGCTACAAACGGCATGATTTGCCATAAACCGCTGGCTCCCACTTTTGATTGGGCATTCACATTAAAAGAACTTTCAACAAATGGCAGACGTGATAATTCAACCGGAAGATTTTTTTTACGAAAAACTTCTTCCATCATCGGAAGATATTGGCCCGATAAGAATAACGCTTTTTGCATGCGCTCTTTAAGACCTGTTTGTAAACGAATACGTTTTACGTTTTTAATTTTCCATTTAGCCGCTAAACGAATACGTTCGTAGTTGATCAGATTATCAATTTTTTTTCTTTTTTCAGACGCTGTTAAACTTTTATCGTTTTGGATATGTTCCCAGCTGATTTCGCCAAACACGTATTCAGGAAAATCAGGATCGTGAAAAAGACCGGCTGTTTCAGGAACTTCGGAATAAATCTTTTTCCAGAAATCCACGCGGCCGCGCATGTCTTCGTTAGCTTTAAAAACTGATTTTTTAGGAAGCGTTGACTTCCACTCTGTCACCAGAGCGTAGCTTTGAAGGCTTGTTAGAAAAATAGCGGCTGCTAGAAATAAAAATCTCACCTATCTATTTTAGAAGATAAATTAGGATTTGATCAAAAGCTTCACGCACTCTGGCCTCATCTTGTGGACCATTGTATAGAAACGCAAAGCGGTAAATATCCCCGTTCTTTTGTCCAGCATAGCCTGCTAAAGTGACAACGCCGTCTAAATATCCTGTTTTTGCGCGCACAAAGCCCGACGCCGGCGAATTTTTCATACGTTTTTTTAATGTTCCATCAATCGCTGCAATAGGAAGCGATTCTAATAACGTCGGAAAATAACGAAAATCATTCTGCATCGCTTTTAACACTGTACCCATAGCGTAAGCTGAAAGCTGGTTATCACGCGTAAAACCTGATGGGTTATACACTTTGAAATCATCTTTTCCTAATCCTAACTCTTTAAGATCTTTTTGAATGACTTTTACACCGGTTGCTAATGTCGCTGGTGTTTCACCAGATAAAGCTGCTAAGTTTTTTGTAAGCATTTCGGCGACATAATTATTAGAAAACTTATTCATATCAGCTAAGATCATCGATAAACTTTTACTTTCAAAAGTAACAACTTTATCTGCTGAAGAAGGTGTTTTACCGTGTTTAACTTTACCTTTAACTTCGATACCTCTTTGACTTAAGAAAGCACGTAAGTTTTCACCGGCCCACTGTTCAGGATCAGCCACGTTTTTATAGTAGGCTTTCTCCATACCACCTTTTAGCACATCGCCGGTGACTGTGATTGTACGGCTTTTTTGGTCAACATCGATAATCAGTTCGCGGCTTAATTTTCTTTTAGTTACTGTTTTATTAATTAGACCAAAATATAAATTTTCTGGATCAAGCACCACTTGTGCTTTTTCGTTTTCTTTTTCATCTGGTTTAACAAATACATTGACTGAATTCCAGTTAAAGCTCATGGCTCCCACTGGCGCATCGTAAGAGCGGTCTACTCTGGCTGACTCGCGTGAATTATCAAAACGAACATCATCAAAATAATAATCATCAACAACAATATCACCAGGAATCAAACGAATTTTCTGGCGTGTAAATTCATTGACTAAATACCAAAGATTTTCAGAGACAAAACTAGGATCACCGTTACCTTTTAAATAAAGATTTTTTCCATCGAAATATAATTCAGTTTTAAACTTCTGTGTAAGATCGATATTTTTTAAAACCGAATACGATGTTAAAAGTTTTGAAATCGAAGCCGGAATATATAATTTCTTCGCGTTATTTTCGTAAACGTTTTGGTCTTTTAAAGAAATAACTAACCCCACATGATCAGGATTAATCTTGTTTTTGGTTAGAATTTCTTTAACTTCAGTCTGCAGTGATTGAGATGTTTGCGCTGTCGCCATCATTGGCGCCAGACTATAGTTGAGTAAAATTAATAATCGCAATATGTAGTTCATTTTATAAACTGTATCGGCAAAATAGTGATATGAAAACTAGAGATTGGCTTTTGGTCGTCGCAACACTACTTTTAGCAGTGATTGCAGACCAGGCTTCAAAAAATTGGGCGTGGACAATGACAGAGCACTGGGTGGGACCAATCCACTTCGTACTCGTAAACAATGATGGCGCCATGTTAGGTATGTTTTCAAAACTACCTGCGTTTCTTCGTATCGTTACATTATCGACAAGCGGCTTTTTTATTTTAAGCTTGTACGCTTTCTTACAATTTATGGTTCCGGTCAAAGTGATGCGTTTACGTTTAGGTTTATCACTTTTAGTGGGTGGTATTTTAGGAAACGTTTTAGATCGCACTTACTACGGTTATGTTTTAGATTTTATCAGCATGAAAATCGGCAACCACCATACACCAATCTGGAATGTGGCCGACATGATTCAATGGATTGGTTATGCGCTGTTAATTTATTCATTATTTAAAGACGGCAAACAACTTTGGCCAGACCAAGATTACAGAAATAAATTCTGGATCAATAAACGCTTCCAATTAAAATACGCGTTTATTTTTATCGGCACAGGCGTTTTAGTTTCACTAGTTTGCATGGTATTTTCATACACGTATTTCAAAATCGCCTTAAAAGAATTAGGCGTGTATGAATCTCATGAAGAGTACACAAAAGCATTCCTATACTCTTTCGGAATTCTAGTTCTAGCATTTTCAATCGTACTATTCTCGGTCGCAAAATTTATCTCACACCGAATCGCAGGCCCAGTCTACGCCTTCGAACGCTTCCTAAGCGCAGCCCTAGATGGAAAAGGCTTAGAGGAAGAAAAGAAAGCTCTGCAACTAAGAGCCGGCGACGATTTCAAACACTTAGAAAAACTAGCCGAAAAAATCAAAGCCCGCCTAATAGAAATCCACAAAGACTAGAATCTCTCTAGGTACGAGGGTTTAAAATAAAATTTACCTCTACAAAAGCCTCAGACAAGCGGGGGTGTCACGAGCTTGCGTTCGCAACCTCGCGCGCGGCCTGCGTGGCCCACCTCCGAACTCGTTTTTGCAGAGGTAAATTTTATTTTAAACTAGTTCTATGTCGATTATTTTGGAAAGGTAGAAGCGTTTTCTTGTGTTGTCTAAGCCGCACTCGGCGTGCACGTAGTCTCCGTCGGGGTTTCTGACGATGCCTTTGGGAGTAATTGGGCGAAGTTTGTTTTTGCTCTGCCCGCCTTCGTACACGATTTGAATTGTCTTTTGCTTTTGAATCGCATCAACCAACGATTTAATTTGCTCTGTTTGTTTTGAAAATAAAGTGTAATTAGACCACTCTAATTTTTTAACTTGTACGGCTTTTAATTTTTCTAACGACGGCACATCTAATTTTTCTGCCGCCTTCATGAAAACTTGTAAACACGCATAAGCATCGTCGTAAGCTCGGTGAGCGTCACCGCCCACAAGATTTAATTCTTTCACTAGCGTTTGTAACTTGTGATTCGTTGTATGTAATAGCGCTCTTGAAATTAAGCTTGAACACAAATGCACGTTCGTTGGAAATGGCAAACCTGCTTTTTCAAATTCTGGGGCGATAAAACCCAAATCAAAGGGTGCATGGTGGGCAATTAATAATGAGTCTTTGATAAATTCATGAAAGGTCGCGATTTGATCTTTCATTAACGGGGCATCAGCCACCATTTCATTAGTGATACCATGAATATTAATATTATCTTGAGTCATCGGTTTTGAAGGTTTTAACAACGTCTGGAATTGGCCTATGATTTCACCTTTGAACCATTTAACGGCCCCAAGCTCGACAATTTCCGATTCCAAGGGGTATGGACCACTCGTTTCAGTGTCAAAAGCAACGATTGGATAATCCGACCACAGGGAAAGTTCGTTAAATAGACTCATAGGCTCCAACTTTGGTATGTATCATTCTAGCTTTGATTGCTTATTTGTGCATTAATTCTGACAATAAAACAATGACGTTCTTGCGCCATAAGGCTGCTTCACTTCTTTTTGTTTTTACGCTGGCTTCACAGTTAGCAATGGCGGCTCCTACCTATTCGGCACAACCGGGTGAGAAAGATAAAAAATCTGACAAAGGTGGCGGCGGTGCAACTCCGAACTACGGTATCTCTGGTTATGCCCGCTTAACTTCAAACTTTCTTGATCGTGGCCTTTCTTACAGCAATAACGGTTTTGCTATGAATGCGACGGTATTAGTTAATCTTGGTAGTCAATTTAAATTGGGATTCTGGGGCTCTAACATTTCTAAACTAGGAAATGACGATGATAACCTTTGGCTTAAATATGTCGCTGAAGTTTTTGTCGATTTTCAATCCAATTCAAAATTTGTTTTTTACGTTCATGATGATCACTTTTATAAAACGCAAAACCGTAACGGCATTCGCTATGGTTTTAGATTAGATTATTCTAAATTCTCTGGACTTTTGGAGTGGCAAAATAACTACGAAGGCACGGGGTCATCAGCCTATTACGCCCGCGTAAAAATGAATACCAAGTTTAGCGAAAGAATGGGTTACGAGTTAGGGGCCGGATACACGATGGAGTATTCACAAGTTTACGCAAATTACATCGATTTATTGGCAACTGGTTATTACAACGCTTTTCCAAATAGCCGCATTGAAGCCGGTATGACTTTACCGAGCAATACGTCACAATTTGGTGATCGTTCTCGCCCGGGTTATTTTCTTGGTTTTCAGTTAAATTACTAGAAACTACTCTTTAAGATTGCTGCCCGGATTGAATTCCTGATCAAGCTTCATCACTTCGATGTCCACCGGATTAACTAAATTTAGATTCGGATCCGCACCAGGAGCAGGTTTTGCTTTTGGTTTTTCTTGCGGCACTAGATCTAATTTACTTTCTTGTTTCGGACTACCGAATAAGCTTTCTAACTTACGGCGTTTTTTACCTTCAACTTCTTTTTGACGGATGCTGACACGAATAAATCCCATCAAACGTTCTGGATCGTAATCGCCTTTTTTATCTTTAATGTTCGTAGCTCCAACCACAGTGTTCGTGTTGGAATCAAACGCCGCATTCACTTTATTTGTCACTAATGCTAAACGTTCTAACGCTACTTTATCAGCCGTTTTTGCTTTTTGATCTGCCACTAGTTGAATAAATAACGCTGAAGTCACTTTGATCTCAGCATCTTTTAAACCTGCTGTTACCGCCGTTAATTTATCCATCACATCGACAAAGCCCACTTTTGGTTGTGAACTTCCGCGTTCGAATAAATAAACATCTGGAATATCAAAATCAAAACCGTCTTGCGAAATTTCTACGTTCTTTGCAATGTCAGTCATTTTGTCAGCCATGTAAGCTGCAACAACTTTTTCTGAACCCATATCTAAAACATTTGGACTCTTCGTTGAAGGCTCCATAAAGCTTTGCATCGCTTTTAAGGGTTCATTCACGAAATCCAAAAATAATTTCTCTAAAGTAATTTCTGCACCGAAGTTTTGGAAATTGTATTCAATCACTGATGGTGTTGAGAAATAATCAGAGATCGCTTTTTTAGTTTGATCTGATTGTGACATCAGCCACATAACTAAGAAGAACGCCATCATCGCCGTCATGAAATCGGCCAAGGCAACCTTCCACGATCCACCATGGTGACCGCCGCCTTGTACGATAATCTTTTTAATAACGATCTGTTGCTTCTTAGCCATTGAACCCTACTACGCCGCAGCTTTTTTAATATCTTTTGTCGCTTTATCTAATTCATCAAATGAAGGACGCTCTTCCGGCATGATCGTACGACGAGCGTACTCAACACATACTAACGGAGGCGAACCACGTTGAAGCGCAACAACGGCCGCTTTAATACAGTTTAAAAATCTTCCTTCAGCTTCGATATCTGCAGCCATTTTAGTCGCTGTAGGACCGATAAGACCGTAGGCACCGAATACCCCTAACATTGTTCCTACCAGGGCGCCGGCAACTAACTGACCGATCTTTTCATTACCTTCAGTTAAGTGACCCATCGTTTTTACGATACCTAATACGGCAGCAACGATACCTAAACCCGGGAAACCATCCGCCACCATTTGCACCGCATGTTGTGCTAAGTGTTCTTCGGCGTGGATTGCTTTTAAGTCATTATCCATTAAGTCATCGATGTCGTACTGTGATAAGTCTGTCGATAAAATGACTTTCATCGTGTCACATAAAAAGTGAACCGCGTGGTGATTCTTCATAACTGTTGGGTAAGCTTTAAAGATATCACTTTGTTCAGGTTGCTCGATGTGCTTCTCTACCCCTTGCGGACCTTCTTTACGGAATACTTGGAATAATTGGAAAAGCATTTGTAATAAATCTAAGTAATCTTTTTTCTGCGGACCTTTTGAAGTCATCGCATGAATTCCTAATTTGAATCCGGCTTTGATAACTTTCATTGGATTTGCAATGATGTAAGCACCTAATGCGGCACCACCGATGATCATTAGCTCTAGCGGCGCAGAGTGAATGATAACGCCGAAGCCACCACCGGCTAACGCGTATCCACCAAACACCATGGCGAAAACTACTAATATACCTACAAATCCCATTGAGACCTCTTTTTTCTACAATCGTTTCATCGGTAGACTGGTGACCAAAGTTAATGCAGTCCTGGTGAAACTAGAAAAAGGTCTAGGTTTTTACGATGCCTTTAAGAGTGAATAATGGTAAATTAAATCCCATAACGTTCCGAAGGGTAAGTATGACTAAGGTCGTAAGTGTTTTTTGTTTAATTCTGCTTTCTTTTGTCTCTGCTTTTGCAGCGAATGGTACGGCCACAAGTGGTGAGGCGCACTTTCAAGTTCTGACTCAACCGCTAACGCTGCAGGAAGGCCAAATTAAATCGGCCCGTATTTCTGTGACTTTACCCGAAGGTTTTCATGCCTATGCGGATCAATTTAAAATTTTAAACGTTAATCCAGATAACTTTCAGGTGGGTCAGTTAAAACTTAAACCCGAAGTTGAATTCTTCGATAAATTTTCAAAAAAAAACCGTAAAGGTCTTTTTGAATCCGGCGAAATCGAATTACAGATTGAATCTCCTGAAAAAGTAAAAAATAAAATGGAAAAACTGATGTTTGATTTAAAATATCAAATCTGCAGCGACCAAGTTTGTTATTTACCAAAAACTTATAATGTAGTTATTGACGTAAACTTCACGCAAATGAAAGAAGACGTGAAACCATCGATGTCGATGTTTTCGGCCGGCACTATTGAAAACCAATTAGCAAAAAACTTTTATTTAACTTTTCTATTAGTTTTCTTAGCAGGCATTTTAACAAGCTTTACGCCGTGTATTTTTCCGATGATTCCGATCACCTTATCTATCTTAGGTAACGAATCACACGATAAATCACGTACGCAAAATGTTTTACGTTCTGTGTTTTATGTTTTAGGTATTGCTGTCACCTATTCATCTTTAGGTGTTGCCGCAGCTTTAACAGGTGCAATCTTTGGACAAGCCTTACAAAATAAATGGGTTGTTGGATCTTTAGTTGGTTTATTTGTTTTAATGGCGTTAAGCATGTGGGGCGCGTTCGAATTACAAGTTCCTGCTTTTATTCGTAACCGTTTCGGTACAGGAAAAAGCAAAGGTTACACTGGCGCCTTTTTTATGGGAATGGTTGCAGGCCTTGTGGCAAGCCCATGTGTGGGACCTGTACTTGTTTCGATTTTGAGTTTTGTATCGACAACCCAAAGTGTGTTTTTAGGGTTTAGTTTATTATTCACCTACGCGATCGGCTTAGGTTTAATTTTTATCGCGATTGGTTTTTCAAGTAACTTGCTAAAAAAACTTCCGCGCTCTGGCCCGTGGATGGAATTTATTAAATTCACATTAGGTCTATTGATGATCGGTGTGGCTTTATATTATTTAAAATTTGTAATCCCGATGGAATACTGGATCATCATTTTAGGTTTAACTTTTATGGCGATCTCAATCTGGCAAGGCGCTTTTCACTTTCAAAGAAAGCACCCTTACCGCCAAGGTATTTTTATCGTGGTGTTTGTGGCCTCACTAACCCTTACGCTTTTAGCCGTATTTAAACGCGATCAAGTTAGCCCTATTTTCAACAACCAGGTTGAAGGTGTTGTGGGTGAAGCTCTGATTAAATGGACCCCTTATTCTGAAGCCGTTTTAGCCCAAGCTAAGGCCGATAACCAACCAGTGATGTTAGATTTCTTTGCCGAATGGTGTGCCGCTTGCCACGAACTAGAGGAAAAAACTTACACGAACCCAGAATTTGTTGAGCTATCTAAGCAGTTTAAATTGGTTAAAATTGACGCTACTGAGGATACCCCTGAAGTTAAACAGATTATTGAGAAATATAAAGTCAAAGGCTTGCCAACAGTCATATTTATCAATAAAAAAGGGGACATTCTTTCAGAGTTAACCTTTACTCAATTTCTTGAGTGGAGTGAGTTAAAACCTAAAATGGTAAAAACTCTGGAATAGGATATTTCGTCTAAGACGAAATTGACCATCGCTCACAGCGATTTTTAAATTGCCCGTCGGGAGACGCGCAGAAAGTGAATACCTATGTCAGAAAAAAATCTCATCCGATTAAATAAACTTTTAGCAGAACGTGGCTTAGCCTCTCGCCGTGGCGCTGATAAATTAATTGCCGACGGTCTTGTGACTGTTAACGGAAAAAAAGTGTACGAGCTTGGTATCAAAGTTGACGAAGTAAACGACAAAGTTGTTGTTGACGGAAAACCACTTCGTAATAAAAACCAAATGTTCTATATCATGTTTAACAAACCTAAAAACGTGATCACTTCAATGACTGATCCTTTAGACCGCCCGACGGTAGCTGATTACGTGGCTGAAGTTCCGGGCCGCGTGTTCCCGATTGGTCGTCTTGACTGGGATTCTGAAGGTTTATTGTTAATGACAAACGATGGTGACTTCGCAAACCAAGTGATGCATCCAAAAACTGAAGTGACAAAAACCTACCACGTTAAAGTGAATGGCCAACCGGCTAAAGAAAAAATCGATAAACTTTTAAAAGGTGTATCGATTCCTGATGGCCGTGTTCGCGCTAAACACATTGAAAAATTAAAATTAGCAAAAAGTAAGACGACAAAAACGTCTGAAAAATACGATTGGTACAAAATTGTGATCACTGAAGGTAAAAACCATCAGGTTCGTGAGATGTTCAAAAAAATCGGTTTTGATGTTATGAAACTTCAACGTGTAGCTATCGGTAAATTACGTCTAGGTGCTCTTGAAACTGGCGACTATGTTTACATTAACGATGCTGCGAAAGAACGTATTTTCATGCCGGATCTTCCGACTGAAACTCATGGCCGTCGTGAAGTGCGCACAGCTTCGAAAAAGAAAATCGAAACTGGAAACCGCAAGAATTTTCAACGTAAACTTAATACGCTGAAGTAATCTGATTTAAAAACTGAGTGGTCCTTTGATACATATCATGGGCCACTTCAGGAATTTCATTCTGAATTTCGTGTAAAGCCCCATCATAAGAAACAACCCCAAAATGTGAAGCATTTCTTTTTAATGTGGCCATCGTCGCATCACGATCAACATAGGTGTCTTCGACACCTGATAAAAACACCAAACCTTTTACTTCACTTGAAATTTTCCACGTCTGTGAAATCTTTGATGAACCAACTAGGTTAGCTGCAAACAAAGGAACTTTCGCCGGTGAATCAGGTTTAATCGACTCAACATGTGGGTTTCGACCATCAGAAAAAGTATTGCGTGTTAGTGTACGTTCACTGATCACTTGTTGGAATGTTAATAAGTCTTTTGGTTTAGCAGACGCTTCACCAATAAACATTTTCGTATGAATACCCGGCGCAATTAACACCACAGCATCGGCCCATTTATCAAAGGCTAGCTTGTAACTAACAAGGCCGCCCGTCGACCAGCCGATCACCATTTTTTTACTGTTTTTGCAGCCTTCAGAATATTTATTCCACACCACTTGAGCCTGCGTTGAAATTTGCAGCGAATTATTAATCGGATCTAACACACGTGAATTATTCATTGATCCTTCTGAGCCGCCCTGGCCCATATAATCAAAAAAAATCGTGCGATAACCACTTTCACTTAAGTGATGAAACAACGGCTGTTGGTTAGCAATAGAGTCGGCTAACCCTTCAAGGTATAAAACGCAGCCTTTAAATTCAGTGTTTGCTGATTCTCGATAATAGCCGGTGCGCAAATTAACATCTTTGACCAAAGGGTTAGCTAAGTACGGATGTTTTACGTCGTAATACATCTTTTCGATAAACCAACGCGAGGCCTCTGCACTTTGCGGCTCACGTTTTGTGAATAACGAACAACCCACCAAAGAAACAGCCGCCATTAAAAATAAACTATTTTTCATCATGTAATTCGTATCGGCAGGGTTTGTTTGCAAAAATACCTCCTAAGGTCCTGCACAGTTTTGAGTCGTTCATTCCGATACAACGGTATATGCGCAAGACTCATCTTTTAAATTTATTCGCTGTTTTATATATCATTTTCGGCGTGATCTTTTCGCGCGCGATGGCGGCTGACGCCATTGAAGTTGTTGATGTTCGTCGTAACATTCAACTGGCTGACACCGACCCTATCTATAAAGATTTTTATCTAAATGCTTCTGACAGTTCAGGCTTAAAAAAGAACCTGGTTGTTAAAGCGACCCGCAAGATTACAGTTAAAAACCAAGGCTCAAAAGTGATCGGTACTTTTAAGACCACGGTGGGTTTATTGAAAATTATTCAGGTTGAAGGTGGTGTGGCTATTGCCCGTTTATTCGAGCTTACACCCCGTGAAGAACTCCCTATGCTAGAGCAAACCGGCATCATGATCGGTGACCAAATCGACACAGACGGAAGCTTCATCGATAATAAGAAAAAATAGTGCCTTTTGCCTCTGACCGTGGCAGATTATGCGCCTATGTCAGAGACAGCTCAATACTACCGTATTCGCCTTACAAATATTCCGCGCACACAAGAAGATGAACTATCTGTTATTGCCTTTGGCCATGGCGCTTTAGGTGTTTCTGAAGCGTTAAGTTTTACTCAACCTGATTTAACCTACGACCCGTCTTTAATTCCAAAACGTTTTTTAGATGTGGATGTTTTCTTTGAAACAAATCCTGAACAAAAATTCTTTGATAGCGTTAAAGGCCTAAACCCTTTAATACAGATCGAAACAATCACTGAAGACCAAAAAGATTGGTTAGAAGAATGGAAAAAAGGATTCGTGCCTTTTAAACTTGTGGGTCCGGTTTGGGTTGTGCCTTCGTGGTTAGAAAAACCACCTGAAGCGCAATTGCAAGTTCGCATCGATCCAGGTATGGCGTTCGGTACTGGTACGCATGCTACAACAAAAATGGCCTCTTACTTCGTTCACAAATTAGCGCAAGAAAATGCAGACAAAGTCAAAGACTGGACAGTGCTTGATGTCGGAACTGGAACTGCAATCTTAGCGGTGCTAGCTGAGCGTGTTGGTTACGGCATGATCACAGGTATTGAGATTGATCCTGAAGCTCGCAGAAAAGCGCGCGAAAATTTAATTTTAAATCAAACTAAAGACGTCATTGTTACTGACCAACTTTTAGAAGAAGTGCGTGAACAGTTTGATGTAGTTATCGCCAACATCATCGATGGCGTGTTAATTAAATTACGTAAAGACTTAATCCGCGTTGTAAAACCACAAGGTCACTTATTCCTGACAGGTATCTTACAAGAACGTGATAATTTATTCTTTGAAAAATTCATTGAAGCTTCTCCAGAATTAAAAGTCATCAAACGCATTCAAAAAGATGAATGGGTTGGTTACTGGGTGCAAAGAATTAACTAATCACTATGCGCCGCTATTGGATTGAAAAAAATCAGATATTTAATAACCAAGTGACTTTTAAAGGTGACCAGCACCATCACATTTTCGATGTATGCCGCCAAGAAGTGGGTCATCACTTTGAAGTGATCACTGAAGATTCAAAAGCCTACTTAGTAGAAGTTAAATCAGTTACTAAAAAAGATGCGCTGGCTGAAATTATCGAAGAGCGCGTGATCAAAGCGTTACCTAAACCTCACATTCATTTAGCGTTATCTATTCCAAGATATAATGTGATGGATTCAACCATTGAACGTGCCACCGAAATGGGTGTGAGTTCGATTTTACCGTTTGTTTCACAATACAGTTTTATCCGTAAAGAAAAAGAGCTTCCGGCAGGTAAACAAGAACGCTGGCAAAAGATCATTGTTTCTGCTACCCAGCAATGTGGTCGCGGCGAATTAATGAAAATCCATGAAGTGACAAACTGGCAGAATATGCTGCAAACGATTAACCCTTCTGCCCAGAATTGGTGTCTTTTTGCATATGAGGGTCAGTCAATTAAACCTATTGCTGATGAAATAAAATCACTTAGGGAACAATATCTGTCACCTGACAGCCAACTGCCTGAAAATATTTGGATTATTGTGGGGTCAGAAGGTGGCTTTTCCACAGGCGAGGCCGAACAAATGCACAAACTAGGCCTTCATCCAGTGACCCTAGGATCACAAATTTTACGAGTGGAAACGGCTTGCCTGACCTTGGTCGCTGTCCTAAAGTATGAGTTCGGGTTGATGAAGTAATCAGCTGAGCTGACAATATCAACCTGACACGGAGAGAAACTTTATGTCAAAGAAGACAGATATCATGAATGATCCATTTGATGAATTCGAGTTCAAGCCATTAACCTCAGGCTTAGGTTTTCATAAAGAATCAACTTCAACTAAAGCGTCTACTCCGGCGATCACTTCAAAAGTTGAATTTAAAAGTTCACACTTAACTTTTGACACTCAAACAACAGCTTCAGCAGCCTCAACTTCTGTGAATACAACAACACCTGCTGGTTTTAATTTAAATTCTCCGTTGCCTCGTACAGCTACGCAAACAACTCCTCATACAAATACGCAGCGTAAAGCTTCGATCAATGTGCCAACAATTGAAGATGATTCAATCTCTAAAGCACAAACTGCTGTTAATGAAATTTTAAAAAATTTAAATCAAAAGAAACAACAAGAAGAGGCTTTAGCCCGCAACACGCGCCGTCCTGAATGGATCGCAGCTGTTCCTTCTTTATCAGCTGGTTTCTTAGATACGATGTTAATCGCGGCGTTTTTCTTACTAAGTTTAATTGCGATGTTAGCGATTACTAAAATTGATTTAATCGCCAATATTTCTAATCCAGATCCACAATACTTAATCTACTGGGCAACGCTTAGTTTGCTTGGTGCAATTCAAATCATTTACTATGTGGCGTGCCGTGCTTTCTTAGGCTGCACTCCAGGTGAATGGGCTTTTGATCAACGTTGTGGTAACGAATTACAACAAGCTTCATCTACTTACGTATTACGTGTAGCCGCTCGCTCAGTAATTAATGTAGCCACTGGTTTTATTTTAATGACTTTAATCTCATTAGTTTTACGTTTTGATGTGTTAGCCGCTGTGACTGGTACACAAATCCAAAAACAGAAAACGTAGTTTCTTATGTCTGCCGCCGGGTTACCTAAAGTTCTATCAGCTCAATCTCTTGAACAGGCCATCGCAGACTTTAAAAAAGCTGGTAAAAAAATCGTATTTACGAATGGTTGTTTTGATTTACTTCATATCGGCCACGTTCGTTATTTAGAACAAGCTAAATCATTGGGTGATGTTCTTATCGTAGGTATTAACACCGATGCATCTGTGCAAGTTTTAAAAGGCCCTACCCGCCCTATTCAAAATGAAAACGACAGAGCCGAAATCTTAGCTTCATTAAAATCTGTAGACCATACGGTTTTATTCGGTGAACAAACTCCGATTAACTTAATCAAACAAGTTAAACCCGACATCTTAGTTAAAGGTGGCGACTGGAAAAAAGAACAGATCGTCGGTTGGGATTTCGTTGAAAGCTACGGCGGAACAGTCAAATCTCTGCAATTTGTTGATGGTAAGTCGACAACAAATATCATCGCAAAATCTAAAACTTAAAAATAAAAAGGGTTCTAATAAGAACCCTTTTTTTATCTTCATTTTAAATTTAAATCTTAGTTAGCGGCTACGGCTGTGTTGCTGTCTCTGATATCAGTGATTAAGTTTTTCATCGACTCTAAAGACGCTGTTAATTCGTTGTCTTGAGAAGCCGCTAAAGCTTGAGTGATTACCGGTAGTAAACTTAAGTAGTTTTGTAAGCTAAAGCCTGCGAATGTTGTTTCACGGCGACCGCGGCCA
>CBINGM010000035.1:0-18404 GCA_966250225.1 uncultured Pseudobdellovibrio sp.
AGCTCGCACTAATTTAGGTTTAGGAAGTTTAGCTACATTAAATTATTTAGATTTAAGTTCGGCACAAGCTTCCGGAACTTTATCAATCGCAAGACTTCCGGCTTTTTCAGGTGATGCTTCATCATCAGCTGGATCAAATGTTTTAACATTAGCTTCAGTAGGTGCTGGTGTAACAAGTGGTACTCAATACACAAAAGTAACTGTGGATGGTAAAGGCCGTGTTGTAAGTGGTGCACAATTATCATCTTCTGATATCACTTCAGCTCTTGGTTTTACACCCGCACAAAGTACAAGTTCAACTCAATGGATTACAAGTGGTTCGCAAATTTATTACAATGCAGGAAGCGTAGGTATTGGTACGAGCGCACCGGCTGCGATGTTAAATGTTGTCAACAACAGTGATCAAGATTTATTAACCCTTAAGGCTGTGCCTTCACAAAATGCAGCTTGGCTTAGAATTACGGATTCAAGCGGTACGACACGAGCTTCGATTATGCCAAATGGCGGAATGCCGCAGCTGGCTTTAGGCTCGGTAAATACGATTCGTTTAACGGCTGAATATGGCGGAGTTCACGAAGTGCCAGCAGGTGCGGCGGTTAGTACGGGTAATAATTTATCGATAATGAACAGCGGTAATCCGGGTATTAAAACCATGGCCGGTTATTTTAACGGAACTATTTTTTATTCAGCTTGGGAAATCGCCAATGTGAGCTCTGGATTTGGCAGTTTACTTCTTATGAAATCGGGTGGCTATGTTGGTATTGGTGCTTCGGCTCCAACAGCTAGGTTACAGCTTGGATCTGGTACAACAACAGTTGCGCCATTAAAGTTAACATCTGGAACTTTAACAACTACAGCGCAAGCCGGTGCTATCGAATATGACGGAAGTAATTTCTGGTTCACAGATGGTAGTGGCACTCGCCGCACGATCGTGGGCGATTCAGGTAACGGTGTTTTTGCCGGTGTGAATTCTTTAACCTCATCGGGTAATATATCAGTTGTACCGACAGGATCTTTTATCGTGTCATCAACAACAGCTTCAACGTCATCGACTAACGGAGCTTTAGTTGTTAAAGGCGGGGTTGGTATTGCCGGTGATTTAAATGTGGCTGGTGTTGTAAGTTCTGCTTCGCAAATTAAAGCCACAGGTTACCGCGCAAGCCAAGGTGTACCAAATGCGGCTGATTCTTCAACAAATGGTTATTCATTTGGTGCTGATGGTGACACAGGTATGTTTTCACCTGGTTCGGGCGGCGCAAACGGCGTTATTGCTTTTTATAGTAATGATAGTGAAAAAGTCAGAATTAATTCTCTCGGTGTTGGTATCGGTACATCATCTCCAACTCATGTGCTTGATGTTGTTGATAACGGTAACGATGCGGGAATGAAATTTACTGAATTTAGTAACTCATACGCAGCAGACTTTAGAGTTTATCGTGCACGTGGTACGCAAGCTGGTCCTACAGCTCTGCAAAGCGGTGATGTTATCGGTGGATTACAATTTTACGGTTATGGAGCTGCAACGGCTCCAACCGCTCGTAGTGCAGCGATTGAAGCCGTGGCTGCGCAAAATTATTCTGCAACAGCGCGCGGGGCTGATTTAGTTTTTAAAGTCGCGGCCAGCGGAACGACATCAACTGCAGAAGCCATGAGAATCGCAAATAACAGTAACGTCGGTATTGGTACTGCCACTCCGGCTTATAAACTATCAGTCTACGAGCCTTCAGGTAACGTTGTTCAAAATATTGAAAGTGGTAATAACGGATCAACTGCTTACACTCGTCATTCAGGCAAATCTGCAGCCGGCGTGGCTCGCACCTATGGAACTGGTCTAAATATCAGTGATGGTAATGCAGGCTATGAAGTTTATGATTTCACAGCTGGTGTATCGCGCATGTTTATTAATACATCGGGTAATGTCGGTATTAACACAACAAACCCAGGTGCAAAATTGCATATCTTAGGTGGTCAGGCTTTAGAAAATAATTCAGCCAATGCCTCTGGTCCAAATATCGCATTTTGGAAAA
Organism: uncultured Pseudobdellovibrio sp.; assembly: GCA_966250225.1. Taxonomy (GTDB): domain Bacteria; phylum Bdellovibrionota; class Bdellovibrionia; order Bdellovibrionales; family Bdellovibrionaceae; genus Pseudobdellovibrio. Next base: position 2,028 of record CBINGM010000035.1, read on the forward strand.
ACAGAAATTACGGCGCCACGCAAAATGGCGATGAGTTAGGTTATCTATCTTTTTATGGTCATGATGGCTCTACAACTCTTCGTTCGGCTTATTTAATTTCTCGTGCTGATGCGGCACCGACGAGCGGATCAGTTCCTGGTAGTTTACAATTTTTTACTACAACTTCAGGCAGTGGTGACAGCACTGAGAAAATGCGTATCGGCTCAAATGGTAACGTCGGTATTGGTACGACAAATCCAAGCACGACCTTAGATGTGAATGGATTTATCACAACGGGTATTGGCACATCACAAATTGGTGGTGTGTTCGGTGCAAATCGCGGTCTTGTGCCTAATTCAGGTCTTATCGTAGCTGGTAACACGAGTTCATCAAATGGCGGTTACGCCCAGTTTTACGGAACTAACTCTGTAAGCGGTACCGATGATCGTCGCGGTAGTGTAGATATCGGAAGTTACACAGCTGGTGGCGCCCCAGGTAATATTAATTTTTACAATTACAATGGTTCGGGTTGGTTAAGCCGAATGATCATTCAAGGTTCTACAGGCTATGTCGGCATGGGTACACTGACTCCATCAGCGAACTTACACGTTTTTGCGCCGGATACAGATGTGGCAACCATTGCAGCTACTGGTTCAGCTCAGGGATCGGGAATGCTCTATGTCGGACAATCTACAGCTTATGGTGCCGGTATGTTGTATAACGGTGATGATTCTCCGGCTATGTTAGGTAGCAGTGATGATGTGATTTTTTTCCGCCGTGATAATGGTACAGATTATGAAGTTTTTAAATATCGTTACAATTCTGATAATGTTATTTTTAACGGTCGCGTAGGTATTGGCACAGCGGCACCACAAGGATCTCTTCATATCGTAACTGCTGTTTCGCAGGTCAATGCTCCATCAGAGGGTATTTTCTTAGGTAAAAGCGCTGGTGACGATTACCAAATTCAGTTAACTCAAACGGGTGGTAACCCGCACATCGATTTTAGCCGCGGAACTAACACAGACTTTGATGCGCGTATTATTTCGTATGAAGATAATTCTTTAAGAATAGGTACTGCCTCAGCTTCGTCTTTATTAAACTTAAAAGGAGTTAACGTAGGTGTTGGAACAACCACGCCAGCAAGTAAATTTGAAGTGCGTGGCGGTAATACCTTTATGGAAGGTAAAGCGTACGTGTATTCTAACTCTGGTTGGGGAGCTGTGACTCCATCAATCAGTTTAGCGATTGGTGATAACGATACGGGTCTTAACTGGGTTTCAGATGGTGTGTTGCAGGTTTACGGTAACAATGCGGTTCGTATGCATTTTGCGATCGACGGAAATACCGGTTTAGGAACAACAACACCGGGTTATAAACTTGATGTGAATGGGACAATTCGCGGATTTGGTATTACAGATTCTTCAGATGCACGATTAAAGAAAAATATAATGCCGCTTGATTTTAGTTTAGAAAAAATTCTGCAAATAGAAGGTGTAAGTTATAATTGGATCGATAAAGATAGATCACCGAAAAAACAAATTGGTTTTATTGCGCAACAATTAGAAGAAATTTATCCAGAGCTTGTTGAAACAGATAAGCAAGGCATGAAGTCGGTAAACTACTCGCACTTAGTAGCACCGCTAGTAGAAGCATTTAAAGCGCTTTATCAAAAAGTCACTGGTGTTGAGCGCGAGATCGCTTCTCTTAAGGCTGAAAACGAAGAATTAAAAACGAAGGTTAAAGAATTCGACGAACTTAAGGCTTATATCTGCAAAAAAGATCCTGAAGCTCCGAACTGCAAACCTGTGCAGTAGTTGTTTATAAATAAACTTACAAAAGATTTTTTCAAACAAATGTTAGAGTTTTTATTTACTACGATCGTCCAGAAAACGGGGTAAACAAATTGCCCTGAGAGCATTGCTCCCTAGACTCGAGGGAATGAAAACAAAGCATATATTTTTACTAGCGTTTACTTTAGCGACTTTATCAACTGAACAAATTTTCGCCTTTTCACGCGGAAGGCCTTTCTGGGAAAAGCGGTCAGCACCGTCAAACTCAGCTCAACATGCACCTATCGTGCAAACTCCCGCAACATCAGCTCCTCCCGTAGTTTCGCAAACACCACCGGTTGTGGTGGTGCCGCCGACGCCAACACCGCCTCCAGCGCCTGTGCCAGCACCGATTTCAGGTTACCAAGAGGGTGATATTATTTTTATTCAAAGCCAGTCTTCACAATCTGCAGCGCTTCGTGAAGCGACCGGTTCGGTGTGGACGCATGTGGGTCTTTTGATAAAACAAAGCTCAAAATGGTACGTGGCTGAAGCGATTGGTCCTGTAGTTAGTACGCCGCTTAGTGAGTTTATAGCACGCAGTAAGGATAAAAATTATGAGATCTACCGCTTTCGCCATTTTGACCCGGCTACAATGCGTTCTGCGATGTTAACCGCGATTCAAAAATACAATAAGCCGTATGATATCTATTTTGAATTTTCAGACACCCGTACGTACTGTAGCGAACTGACTTATAAAGTGATGTTAGATGTCACCGGACAAGGATTAGGCCGAGTGCAGAAAATGCGTGATATGAAATTAGATGGGCCTTACGTGAAGGCGCTTATTCAAAAACGTTTAACCGATATTGGTAAAGAGCTAAATCTAGATGAAGATATCATTACACCAGTCAGCCAAATGTTAGATCCCGACGTCATTTTGGTAGAAAAAAAGGACTAACCTTTTCGGGTTAGTCCTTAATGTGAATAAATGTGCTGATGCGCATTTTGCTAAATTGTACTCACTTTATCGGAATTTTTAACAGTTGCTTAAGACTTTAAAAATTCTTTTCAGTTGCGCAATTAAGTGTTTGCAACCGCTTATTCGTTGTAAAACACACCTGGAATAAAAGCGCTTAGTTGATTGTATAAGCGCCCGGCAGCGGTGTTACAATCTTCATTCAGTACGCGGATAAATTGAAAATTCGGAATTTTACTGTTGGTTAAAGTTGTAACGTCTTGAGAGTTATTGTCACCATCAAATACGTCTTGTTCAACGGTAATACCCATCAGTTCAACTGATCTTAATTCGTAGCTGGCATCGGTACAAATGCTGTATTTGAAGTATTCAAAGCTCATGCTGGCAAGGCGTGGGCCTTCGACTTTACCGTTAATTAGAATGTAGGGATTAAAGGCCATTCTATCCGGTGCATTTTTGTTTTTGTAAGTGAAGGGGTAAAACGCTTGTTTTTCAAACTTCGCAGCTAAGCGCGACGGAAACCAAATTTTAATACGTTGAGAAAAATCAATCGGATCAATGGATTGAATATTTGGTGTGAATAAATAGCCAGTGTGAAGACGAGATTTGATCGCCGATTTTTCTACTCCCGGTGAGCCGATTTCTTTTTTAGGAATAATTAAAATGTAATTTAATTCATGAAGAAGTAACGCCACACGGTTTTCTTCATTCATTTGGTACCAGTACAGAAGATCAATCAAGATGACATCGTTTGTACGGGCCGCAACCTGGTAATAAGGTCCGGCAATAATTGATTCAACCGGGATATCACTTAAACGGTAGTTCACAAACATCCAGCGAACGTTTTCAAAAGCAGAAATTAAAGCTTCAGCGTACACGGGATCAAGCTCAGCGATTTCAGTAAGCTTTTTGCTAAAAAGTTCTAGTGTAGTTGGCGGCATACGGCTTGCGTAGTTCAGCGTTCTGGCGCGGAAGTACTCGTAAAAGAACTTACTTGTCACCGGTTTAAATACAGGCTCTTCAGCAATACCTTGTTCGGCTAAATCCAGAAGATAATATTTATCGTTGATTTTAATGGCGTTACCGCCGTTACCTACGTGAACGGGGCCGGCGAATGTTACCAAAGAAGTTAATAGGGTTGTAAGTAAAACAAAACCTTTCATCTTTTAGGGCCTTTCTAAGCTGAAAAAATTAACTGCTAACGAGTAAATTTCTGTTGATGGATTTTCATTATAATATTTAGTGCTGAATTCGCTCATAAAGTCGCGAATCATTTGTTTTGCACCATGCATCTGATCTTTCGAAAACGAAATAACCAGATTTTGAAATTCTCTTTCTAAGACCGGTTGTGTAGCTACACTTTGCGCAGCTTTTTCTGCAATCGATGCGTGATACTTAACAATCGCTTCAGAAGGAATATCGTTTAAAGTCTGAACGCTTGAGGCTGTTCCTGATAAAACGCCATTATCGTTTTGAAGAATTTTTAGATCGCACAACTGTTTTACAATTGTTGTCGTCAGGTCGAAAGAAATTTTTAAGATTTCTACCAGTTGATTTACAGTTGTCGCGCGTTTAGTTGAAACAAGTTCGTAAACAGCAACATGACGCCAGTGATTGATTGTATTTAACGGATCTTGGTGAACCACTACCGAGTTCGCAAACTTAGAAATTTGAGAAAGTTTTACGGCAGCTGCAGCCTTCTTTTTTTTGGCGCGGGCAAAACAAGTGTCTACGCTTGTTAAAAACTTTTGCTTTTCATGGTGAGTGAGCGTCAGGTTACCTACGATTTTTTGCGCCAGTTTTTCAGAGATACCACGTTTTCTTGAAAAGATCTGAGAAAGAGTTGAATGATCGATATCAAGGTGGCGCGCAAAAACGCGCAGCGAGTATCTTGGGTTCTTTTCTTTTTTCTTATCAAATTCACGTTGCAGAATTTGTAAATAAACTTCTTGTTGCATGGTCTAAAAGTAAACTGGCAATAAGTGAAAACTGCAAATTGTTTTTCTGCGTAAATGAGATTTTTGCTAGGCAAATGCTGACAAAATAAACACTATGGAAACATTATGGAAAAATACGCGAAGCTTTGGTTACATCGCGGAATTTATGTAACCGACAAGCGCGTGTAAAATGAGTTCATATGTTCTAGCAAGTTTTGGCTAGATTTCCGATTTCAATCAGCGCTTTTTCGATTTCAGAACTCCACGCAACACCGGCATTAATGCGGAGACAGTTCATATATTTTCCCGTATTTGAAAAAGCACAGCCCGGAACAACACTGATGTTTTTCTTTAAGGCTTTTTCAAAAAGATCAAGTGTGTTTGTGCTTGCTGCAAACTCAATCCAGATCAAACAGCCCCCTCGGGGGTGCGTAATTTTAATATCTTCGGGGAAATGTTTTTGAATCGTCGCGGTGATAAGGGCGAAATTTTTTTCAATAGTTTGACGAAGTTTACGTAAATGGCGTTCGTAAGAATGATTTGCTAAATGATCAGCGATGGCCATCTGTAAAGCGCCATTAGTGCTTGATGTGTTCGTGGATTTGAAAAGTAAAACTTTTTCTTTATCTGATTCTGGCGGAATCACCCAACCGATACGGTAGCCGGCCGATAAGGTTTTTGAAAAAGAAGAGCAAAGATAGTTTTTATCCTGCTTATCAAAAGACTTTAAAGTTAACGGACGGGTTGGCGTAAAATAAAGTTCGCCGTAGATATCATCTTCAATGATTGTAATGTTGTGCTTGTAGCAAAGCTGCACGAATTTTTCTTTGTTTTCATCACTCATTAAACTTCCGATAGGATTTAAAAAGTTTGGTGTAACAAGGGCCGCTTTAATTTTAAATTTAGAAGCTTTTTCGGCGAAAGCATCTAAATCAATACCTTTATCTGAAGTGGCCGGAAGCTCTAAAAGTTTTAAACCTTGGTCTTCAATCAAACGTAAAATGCCGTGAAATGTAGGGCTTTCGACAGCCACGATGTCGCCCGGGCTTGTACATGATTTTAAAGCTAAGTTTAAAGCTTCAGTACAACCATTTGTGATAATCACTTGCTCTGGGTCAACGACATATCCTGCATCAAACGTGCGCTTAGAAATTTCTTTTCTTAATTCGTAGATTCCACCTAAGGGCGCGTAGCGCATGGCTTTGACCGGTTCTTGGCGCATTACTTTTAGTAAAGATTTTTGCAAACTCATCGTGGGTAGAAGTGAAGTGTGAATAACAGCTCCACCTAGAGGAACTAATTTTTCATTACTGCAGGAATGAACGATATCTAAATTTCGAGAGCTATCTTTAACAAAACGAGGCGAGGGCATGGCTTTTGATTTAAAAGCCGGAGTGTTCACCGTAGTTAATCTTTTTACGAAGTAGCCCGATTGTGGCTTAGCTTCAATATGGCCTTGCGCTTCGAGTAGAGCATACGCTTGATTAACAGTCGAAATACTTACGCTTAATTTTTTACTCATCGCACGTACAGAGGGAATACGGCTTCCGGCTAAGAGTGTACCATCAGTAATCCAGTTTTTGATTAAGCCTTCAACCTGGTTATAAAGCGATACATCTGATTTGCGTAAAATAGGCGAGCGTGCCATTTTGGAACCTCCAACTAAAGACCTAAACTGTACTGGTTACAATTCATTTTAGGTGCATCTGTACTCATTACTTAAATATCTTATACTAGCTGTATGGATCTCACTACAAAAAAACAAATCTTTCTTAAAAAAGGTGACTTGATCGAAGTCAAAGCTAACTCTCAAATCGTTATCGGCAGCGGTATGGTGTGGGTTACATTTACTGGTGATGAGCGCGACTACGTGCTTAAAACCGGTGACCGTCTGAACTGTGATGCTCCAAAACCTGTTATTGAAGCTTTAGAACCTAGTTATATTGTTATCCACGAGCAGCCGTCGCGTTATAGCTTATTTAGTCTGCTTGGAGCCTGGTCAGAAGAAGGTCTTCGCTAGCTATTTGATTTCTTAGGTGTTAGAAATCTAGGCTATGTTAAAAAGTATTTTCGTATTTTTATTAGCCTTTTCGTCATGCGCTTTTGCTGAAGAGCAAAACACGCAGGAAAAAATCGTCGAAGCTTTTCAAGAAGGTAAAAACCAAGTGGTCCAGGCTTTAAGCCACAGCCGCTTGGTTCGTCAAAACTCTAATTATTTTGCCACCGGAAATTTTGCACCCGTTGATCTTATTTTACCAAGTAAATTTGGTGTAACCTTAGGTACGGTCACTAACGCTGATTACACCTGGGAATTAGAATATTTAAAAAGCAGCGTTTCAGTTCCGTTTTTAGTTGATGATATCGGTGAAATGACAGACGAGCGTTTGTCGTTGATTCGCCGTAATTATTTCGGAACAGAAACTTTTAATTTAAGTTACGGATTAAGCTACAATAAATTCAAAGTGCATATTGGAAGTAAGTATTTAGCTTATATTTCGACAAATATTCCCGATGCTGATTTGATGGAAATCGAGTCATTAGGATTTAATGTGGGTATTGGTAATCGTTGGATTTTTTCTAACCGTTGGATGGTGGGTGTTGATTGGGCTTCTTGGTCGCAACCTGTTTTTACAACTAAGTATAATAATAAGTACAGCGACTTTGCAACTGACGAAGATAGTAAAGACACTGTAGATACAGTGGCTAAACTTATTCGTTGGGTTCCGCGTATTTCATTACTTAAATTACAAGTAGGATATTCTTTCTAATGAATTTTAATATTAATCACAATAATCAGCATTATATGTTTCGTTTGGCTCAAGATAGCGATGTTTCGCAAATCCGCACATTATTAAATGAAGCCTATAAAGAGCACGCTGATAAAGGCTTAAACTACACAGCGACTTATCAAGACGAAACTGAAACCCGTAAACGTATGGCTAAAGGCCGCACCTTTGTTTTACTTTTAAATAAAGAAGTTGTCGGTACCATTTTATATTACGAAAGAAATGAAATTACCGGAAGAAAATCAGCTTACCTAGAGCAATTTGCGATTGCACCCAAACTAAAAGGGTTGGGTCTTGGTTCGGTTATTATGGATTTTTGTGAGCAGTTAGCGAACGATGAAAAATACGAAGCTATTCAGTTAAATACCGCACAACCGGCAACACACCTAGTAGAATGGTACAAACGCCGCGGTTATAAAATTGTTGCAGAGACACATATCGAAGGAAAAACCTACGACTCGTATATTTTTGAAAAAACCTTACGAGCCGCATTTTCAAAGAAGAAGTAATTATTGAGCTGAACCGCAGATTCTTGCTGCGCGTTCGCCTTTTTCAACACCGGGTACACAAAATACCGCAGTACCGTCGTTTAATGATTTATATTCAATCGCATTTTCGCCTAAAGACTTTTTGCTGGCGGCATTTAAAAAATCTACGTATTGGTTAGCAGTCGCTGCATCCCAATAAGTTGGGCTGATGTGGCTATTTTTAGTTGGAATAATTTGTGAAGCGGCTAAAATCAAGTGACCGTTTGTGAATGAGTAGTAATTTTTAACAAATAAGCCGAAACGATTCCATAATGGAAATTTATTCGTGCTATAGTTTTTGCCACCTAAAAATAATAAATTACCTAAGCTGTAAGCTACGAAAGATTTTTGATTATATTCTAACGGGCGTACGTTGTGCGTGTGGTGACCGATCACTAAATCAACCGCATAGCTTTTAATTAAAGCCATTTTAGCTTCGATGTTTCTGTTTTCTGAACGCTGGCGTTGTTTGCCGTCTTCAGTCTGAGTCGTATCATCATCAGGTTTAGAACCATTTTTCGTGTAAACTGATAATTCCATACCTTCATGAATTGATACGATACGAAGATCTGCCGGAGTATTTTTTAAATTTTCTAAAATTAATTTTAAATCAGCGTACTCAGGGCAGGGGATCATCGCTTTTTCAACGTTACCGTTTTTGCAAAGACGAACTGATAACATACCGTTTGTGGTTGCTGTCGGAGCCCAGGATTTTTCCCAGTGGGGGCGGTCATCGCCTTTCATACCGACAGCCACGTAAGCAATACGTAAACCGTTTTTTTCGATAATTACAGGATTTACCGTTTCTTCTAAGCGGCCAAGACCAGACATATACACTTCGTGTCCTGCACGTGCCTGGATATCTTTTAAGTTAGCTAAAGTTTCTTCGATACCTAATTGATCGTAATCATAAGCGTGGTTATTCGCTGATGAGATCATATTAAAGCCCACTTTATTCACTAGATAATCAACACCGGCCGGGTGAGATTTTTGGGGCCATTTTTTACCTTCGATAATAGGCATTTCGGCGTTGGTTTTAGTTGATACAACGCTTTCAAGATTCATAAAGTTTAAATCATTACCTGCCGTCATTTTTTTTAGACCAACAGTCATTTGTTCCCAAGTGGTAAACGAATTAAAAGTACTGCCTGTGGCTTCAAGTTTATCTGAGCCCGGGCGAGAAAGACTGACATCACCACCCATACCGATCACTAATTCTTGTGTGACAGATTGAGGTTCACGGTTATTTAAATAACCTTCTGGGTTTTGTAAGTTTTCGTAAGATAGTAATCCTTTTTTAAACTTTGCGTATTCAAGCACCGATAAACGACGACCGATATCTTGAGAAATTTTATAAATTTCAGTTGCAGATTGAACACCGACATAGCGCCAGTGCCAAGGTTCAAAGTTATATTGAGTGACTGGGTTTGATTCTACTTTTAAGTTTTTTGAATAGCGCGGGTAGCTCATGGCCATACCAAAGTTATGCGCGTTATTTAAGAGCCATTCGTACTCTTTACATTTATTTTGTGGGCAGCGCTCTTTAATATCCGGGTAAGATAAGGTCGGCCCTAAGCTTGGATAAACTAAATCAAACGTCGCACCTAATTGGTGTTCGCTTCTGCCGGGAACAGCGCTGATACTTTGTACGTAGGCCGTTAATTCTTCTTCAGTTTTAAATTTGTCTTTAAATTTAGGAAATTTGCTCGCGTAAGTTGAACATTGTTGGTCAAAACTTCTATAGCCTGAATAGATTTTAATAGTTACATCAGAGGCTTTAGCTGCTGTTGTCATGGCAATAAAAGCTTCTAAAACTTCTTTACGAAGTTTTTCACCAGAACCTGATTTGTTCCAGATTAAATCTTGCGGAACATTGACTAAATCAGTTGGTGCATAAGCGCGTTTTAACTTATGGCCTTCTTCTTTGCTGACTAAAGCTAAGAAATCTGAGCCATCTTGTTTGCCGTCATCAAGACAATACTTGTTAGGGGCCGCGAACGTGTTAATGCTTGCGATTAATCCTAAAGTTAAAACTAAGTGTTTCATATTATTTTACTCTCTCTAAAAGAATCGCGCGACGTTCATCAATTTGTTTTTTACGCTTTAAGAAAATATGTTCGATTTCAGATTTTGTGTACATCACACCTTTACGGCCTGAATCTTTACCACTCATTGTTAGTACGTTTTGGTTTGTTAAGTACTCTTGAATTTCAGAGTAGATGTGTCTTAGTAGGCCATCAGTTACATCCGAAGTTAATTTTGCAAGTACCGTACGTGTTGTGGCTTTAAGCTGCTCATACATGTAAGTATTCGCCGGTGAAAATGAACGGTCTAATTTGTCTTCGTAGCTATATAAAATAGATCTTGCGTTTTCAGGCTTTGCCGCTTCAGTCGGGTTAATAGGTACATTATGCATTGCTTTAAATAAGTCGTCTGTATCCCACGGAGTTACACGAAAATAGATTTTACCTTGCTTGTACATTTCAGTATCAACAAAGAAAAAGATTTCATCTGGAAAGTCACCATTTGTGTAAAGTGAATTCATGGCCATCCAGCGCATGTAAGCACCGATATCCATTTTGCTTTTTAATGAGTTAAAAAGTGTTTCGCCAGATTTAGTCGCGATGTCTGTATAAATTGAATCAGCGACGGCTTTGATTTCTTGCGCTTGCGCTGCGCTTAATTTTTTAGAAATTTCTGCACCGTCGTGGTCAAAACGTGATTTATAGCCACGGCGAACTACGTAGGGGCTTTTACCCATCGCTGATTTTGGTTTTTCAACAGCAAGGTATAAACCATTTGATTTACCGTTTAAAAATAATTCGAAATAAGCTGTAGGGAGCGGAACACCGATTTCTAAAGCCTCAGCTGTTAATAAACCTAGGCGGGTAGAAATATAGCCAGCATCCGCTGACATACTTAATAGATCTAATTTTTTAGCTTCAACACGGCCTAAGCGAATTGGTGATTCTAATTTAATACCGAAGTTTTTACGTGAGTAAGCAATCGAGCCTTGTCCACGAGTTTCAAGTTCTTCGAAGTTAATCGCGGCACCTGGGTTTTGATTTAATTGGCCATCGGCCACTAAAGTTAACTGGCCGGGAGCGAACTGGTATTTTTCAGCTCTATCTTTGTAATGAGCAAGGTCGTTGGCTTGAACACTCAGGTTAATGGCATTGTAACCAAATGCTGAAGTCACAAAAGAGATCTGAGCTAAACCTAAAAGTAAGCCTTTTTTAAAACCTTGTGTCATAGTGTGTCTCCTTTAGATAGAAATACTCATGAATAACAAATGCATAGGCTGTTCCGCCTTAATCACGATTAAGGAGCTTATGGTAGGATCAAACAAGAACAGGGCTGTTATTGGTCATCACAACTGTTATAAAGCTAACAGCCGTCTCATTTTGAGATTCATTTTTTTTGACCGTCTTTTGTTGGTTTTTCACTCGAGAATTGGGGGTGGCTAGACTATCGACTAACTCTCTATTTACCAGTCTTTAAACAAAGAAATATTCTCTCTATAATTAGCTATATGAAAAAACTAAAAACTCAAACGGTGTCTTTCGGATTAACAGCTTTGGTGTCTTTGTCAGGTTGCATTTCTAGCGAAAAAAATCGCGCACCAGATAGTGCATTTAGAAGTGCTGGCTGCGGAAATGTGAACTATCCTGCTGATTCTGCTGAAAACGGGTTTGTGGTTTTAGATGTTTTACAGCCGACAAAATTATCAAGAAATTCAAATAAAGTTTTACAGCCTTTGATGTGCCCTGAAGATAAAGTCAAAGTACAAAATCTAGATTTAAAACCTTACAATCCACTTTTCAAATTCGTTGAAGATCAGCAGACAGTGGCTAAAAAAACAAAAAATAGAAACCGCCAAAAAATTCAAGAAGAGCCATGGGTTGGTCAAAATTTAGATGTAACAAATATTCAAGACGCAGAAAAATTAGCAAAAATTCTTCAACGCTATATTTTTGAGGGTTGGTTTGATGCGGATAAAACGCAAAATAAAACTCAGTATGAGAGTCATTTTCGTTCAAACAGTTTACGTACGTGGTGTCATACGCCGTGGTTAAATGTGACTGAAAAAGGACGTGAAGCGATTCACGGGTTAACAAAAGAGTTTCCCATCAGAAGCACCCACGTTTACACAGTTCCAAAAAATGTAGAAATGACTGAAGACTCGGTCACTTGGGGCATTTCTTTTTTCAATAAACCTGTTTGCGGTGAATACGCGAACTTCTTTAACGAAAAAAACAGCATGCTTCCAACGATCACAGATATGAAACCGCAATTTAAATCGCCAGATGGCGGATTAGCCTTTAAATTATTATTTAATACGATGCCTGACTGGCAAAATCAAATGCGCGGGCAGTGGACATCAAGCTCTTCAGATTTAAAAGCCTACAACTGGTGGGCTCATGTCAGCCACGCCCGTCAAGACGATGGCAAGACAGCTCATGATGAAAGTATTCGTGAATTATCAAATGTGGCTTTAGTGCAGATTGATATTTCGTTAAAAGATTCGCGTTTAAAAGGAACTAATCCTCTTTTAAAAAATTGGATCATGTTAACTTATTATTTTGATCCAAATTTTAAAAATGAATATTTGGCTGATATGAATATTCCAGAACCTTTAAAATATATGCGCCCCGTGGGCCTGCAATACGGGTTAGATGCCGGACAAAGTCATATTTTCGATGGTTCTAGAAACAATCATCTTCTTAAACGTTTACCTTTGGGAGATTCTCTTCCGCCGGAGTTAGACCGTTATTCGACACGTTTAAATGGCCCTGTTGATAATATCAACGGTTCATGTTTGGGCTGTCATGCGGCCGCAGGGTTAAGATTTAACGTAGGCCCGATGACTAAAACTTCTAAAAATCCACCAATGACGTTTTTGTCTAACCAAGATTACGTAGCCTTTTTGAAAGACCTTAAAAAACATCCGGGAATCACTGGCGACTTCGATTTTAACATGCAGTTAGATAAAGCCATGAGAAACTTCGTTAACCGTGACCGCCCTAAAGGGCAAAAAATGGAAGAAGCTCAAAAGTAACAGTAGACTCTAATTTAATCTTTTACTACGCTTAGACCTCGTACAACACTACGAGGTTTTTTTTATGTCTTTAGTCGTTTCAAAATTCGGTGGGACTTCAATGGGGAATGCAGAATGTATGCTGCGTTCGGCTGAAATTTCAGTTCAACAAAAATCTTTTTTGATTTGTGTGTCGGCGACTTCAGGCACGACAAACCAATTAATTGCCTTAGGTCAGACCGCTGAAAAGGGTGATTCAAACCAGGTGCAAATGCTGGCTGCCGAATTGATTGCAAAACATCAGACAATCGCTAAAGACTTAGGGCTTCCGCAAGATCACACGCCGCTCGTTCAATTATTTGAAGAAATGTTATCAATCGCAAAAGGTATGCAGTTATTAAAGGACTGTTCACCGCGCGCTTTAGATATTCTGTTAAGCTTAGGTGAAAGAACATCGTCTGTGTTATTTGCGCAAGCTATGAAAACGCAGTTGGCTAAAGCGGGTGTAAAAAAAGAAGTTGTGTTATTTGATGCCCGTGATGTGATTGCAACCGATGACCAGTTCGGGTCAGCCCGTCCACAAATTGCTAAAATCGCTGAACTTGCGCAGTCGCAAATTTTAAATAAATACCCTCAAGATAAATATGTGATTGTCACTCAAGGTTACATCGGACGCAGCTTAAGCGGAAACTCAACAACGCTTGGCCGTGGTGGCAGTGATTATTCAGCAGCTCTTTTTGCTGAAGGCTTAAATGCAACGACTTTAGAAATTTGGACAGACGTAACAGGTATTGCGACCACTGATCCACGTATCTGTAAAGAAGCTAAATTCATTGATGAAATTTCATTTAAAGAAGCTTCAGAAATGGCGATCTTTGGAGCGAAAGTTCTGCATCCTGCGACTGTAGAGCCTGCGATGAGAAAAAATATTCCCGTATTTGTTGGATCAAGCTTTGACCCGGCTAAAAAAGGGACATGGGTTAAAAAAGAAGTTACGCAAGCTCCTCTAATGCGTGCTTTGGCTTTAAGAAAAAACCAATCTCTTGTGACACTTTCAACACCTGAAATGTTACAAACGCATGGTTTCTTATTTAAAATCTTTAAAGTATTTAATGATCACAAAATTTCAATCGATGCGATCACAACATCTGAGATTTCGGTGTCAGTGACTATTGATGGTGAGATCAAATCACAATCGCAATTAGTGCAGGATTTAAAACAGTTTGCCGATGTGCAAATTGAAAATGGCTATAGTCTTGTTTCGTTGATTGGTAACAACATCAATCACACTGCAGGCTTAGCGAAAAAGATCTTCTCTGCGATTGAAGATATTAATGTACGTATGATCTGCTTAGGCGCGAGTAAACATAACTTCTGTTTTTTAGTAGATGCTTCAAACGGTGAGAAGGCGATTCAAAAACTTCACACTGAATTCATTCACTAGCGCGCGAATCAACAGATAACTTTCATCATTAAAGGAAGATTTTCACTCTGGAAATCTTCCTTTTTTTATTTGTATTTTGTTGCTGCGAAGGCTTATTTGACTGCGTTGCTCAGTCCCTCCGCAGAATTTTGAATCAACATTTGTTTGAAAAAACACTCTGCGTTAAAAATAATTTAGCACAATAATTAAGCGCGTATATAAATTTAACTTATACTTAATAACAGCTCCAATTATATTTTGTGATGTAGCCCTATTATTTTGGATTTGGTTCCAGTTTGGAACTTTAACGCATTTCAGATCATTTCACTTTTTCATTTTTATGTATCTCGGCGAATTTATTACTTAAAAATATTTTTGCCACTAGTTCCAAATTGGGTTCAACTTATCTGCATCAGGATCAAGGTCCAGTAAACAAACAATCCAAGGAAAGAGGGATTATGAAAACTATCAGCATGAAATTAATCGTAAGCGTGCTAGCTACAGTGGCTTTAAGCCAAGCAGCATCAGCGAAGGAACGCTATCTTGTTATGTACAAATCAAAACAAGGTTACGCAGCGATGAACCAATATATGTTAACTGAAGGTGTTTCTTCTTTAAAAGTTGAAGACTCTTTATCTAACATCAACGGTCAAGTTTTAGTGGTATCAAACGCTAAAGCGATCGAAGCTTTAAAAAATCACCCAGAAGTAGCGGTTATCGAAGCTGAAAGATTCACTCCAGCTCCAAAACCAGTTAACGGTTACAAATTAGCAAGAGCTGTTCGCACTTGGACTGAAGATGTTCCAGTTGCTGATGACACTCAATCAATCCCTCACTTAAATGAAGGTGTTGCAACTCCATGGGGTATCATGGCTGTTCACGCTGGTGATGCTTGGGATAACGCTCAAGCAGGTAAAAACGCTCGCGTATTAGTATTAGATACTGGTATCGATCCTAAACACCCAGCTTTAAAAGCTAACTTCGAAAAAGGTCGTAACTTTTTCCAATCATTTGATGGTCCAAATCCAGAAGATTTCATCGATAAAGAAGGTCACGGTACTCACTGTTCAGGTACTATCGCTGGCGCTTACAATGAAAAAACTGGTTTCACTGGTGTTGCTCCTTTAGCGAAAATCTTAATGGGCCGCGTATGCGGTGACTTAGGTTGTTCTAATATCGCAGTTGCTCAAGGTATCAACTGGGGTATCCAAGAAAAAGTTGATGTGATCTCTATGTCTTTAGGTGGTCCTTCTTCTTCTTCGGCTGAAAGAACTGCTGTAGCTAACGCTGAAAAAGCGGGTGTAGTAGTTGTAGCGGCTTCTGGTAACAGCGGCACTCCACAAGTTTCTTTCCCAGCAGCATTACCAACAGTAGTAGCAGTTGGTGCGGTTGATTCTTCAATCACTAAAACTAGCTTCTCTCAATGGGGTCCTGAATTAGATATCGTTGCTCCAGGTGCAGCAGTTGTATCTTCTGTTCCCCAAGGTAAAGGTCGTGATTCTTCAACAGAAATCACTGTTGATGGTCAAACAACTTTAGTTAAATCTGCAGCGTTCGGTGGAACAAAATTATTCGCAACTCCTAAAGTTGGTGAATTAGTTCCTGCAGGTCTTGGTAAAGCTGAAGATTTCAAAGGTATCAACGTAGCTGGTAAATTCGCTTTAATCAGCCGCGGTGAAATCACTTTCGCTGACAAAGTTAAAAATGCTTTAGCAGCTAAAGCCGCTGGTGTAGTTGTTTACAACAACACGACTGGTTTAATGCAAGGTGCTTTAACTGAAGATGGTTCTGAATTAGACGTAGCTGTAGTTATGATCGAACAAACTGTTGGTCAAAAACTAGTTGCTCAAATCACTGCTGGCCAAAAAGCTTCTGCAGCGATCTCTACTTCAGCTTCTGACTACGCTATGTTTGATGGTACTTCAATGGCAACTCC
>CBINGM010000036.1:0-17633 GCA_966250225.1 uncultured Pseudobdellovibrio sp.
TGTCAAAACTTTTAGGGCGCTTTTCGCGTTTGTACATTTACCCTCACAAAACTGAGCAGATGTGTTTACAAGTGAAAAGCTTCTTTCCAAAACCAGCAATCAAAAACATTTATGCTCACTTGATTGAAAACAAGTTCATTCAAGACATCGCAGGTTGCGACGAGATTCAAGAGTTCGTGCATTCAGATGACATCTTAAAGCTTGTTAAAAAGAAAGATAACCGTTGGAAGAAACTTGTTCCTGAGTCAGTTCAGTCAATTTACATGGACCAAGTTAAAACCGAAGCCCGTAAATAGGCAAAGACCACCTAAGGTCCAGTTTAATCTTTATAACTTCATGTTAAACTAAAAGGCGTATGAAAAACATCTACGCCTTTTTTATTTTCTGCGTTTTATCAACAACAACTTTTGCCGCAAATGACTGGAAAATTTCAGCCACAAAATTAAGTGGTGATCCCGAAGTTCGCGCCCAAGGGTTAAAAGAACTAAATGAAATTAAAAATCTATCTGAACAGTTAAGAATGTCTTTTAAAAAAGATCCATCACTTGTTTTGCAAGTGATTCGCGATCTTAAAATGCATGATTTTGTTCCCCGCCTATTTGAAATTATCACTAACGCTTCTGCGGCAGACCTATCTTCAGATGTTATTTCAACAGCCACTTACCTATCGAGCGAAAAAAATGCGAAAGAATTAACGGCTCTATACAGTAAAAAATTAGAAACACCTAAAATTTCTGATTCAGCCACATTGGCCCTTATACAGGGCTTAGAAAAATATAATTACCCTGTCGAAGAACAAAAACTATTAAGCCTACTTGAACACCCGTCTTACGAAATTCGTGTGGCTGCGGTTGAAATGGCTTCGCGTTTAGCGAAGAATAAACCTGCTTATGAAAAAGTATTTCAAAAAGCGATCACAACGTCTCCGTACCAAGTACGTATGGTGGCTTACAGCGAGTATCTTACCAACACTGATCTTAAAAAATCCCACCAAGCTGATTTAACTAAAGCCTGCGTCCAAGAAAAAAATGATCAAGTTAAAGAGCTTTGCCTGAAATTAAACGGAGGTAAAAAATAATGCGTTTTCAAGTATTAGCTTTTACTCTTTTAGTTTCTTTAACTGGCCTAGCACAAACTGATATCGAAGCCTGTCGTAAATCTTACGAAAAAATTTACGGTGATGGCGAATTAACGATGAGTGTGTTTTTAGGTTATTCAGATGCCGATAACTACGTTGCCGATCGTTTAAATAAAATTCGTATGGTTGAACAAATCACTGGCGCCTGCGGAAGCGGACGTCAGCTCTGTGGTTTTACACGTGATCCTGATGATGCGGATGTTTTTACAAAAACCATCACACGCGTGAGCGGCAAAAAAGATAAAGTTCGTCTTCGCATAATGAATTCAGCTGTAACTTCAGATCACACAACAAATACGGGCGATATGAAAGAGCAACAGCAGAAACAATCTAAAGCTGTTGAAGAGGCTTATATACGCGCCTTACAAACTGATGATGTCGTAATGTATAATGGTCATGCCCGCCGAGGACCAGGCCCCGGTTTTAAACCAATGAGCGCCAGTGACTGGACAGCCGCTGTCGCGACAAGACCAAGCTTACAACGAGTGATTCAAACTTTAAAAAAATCTAAAAAGACTCCAGCGGTAATTGGCATGTTTACTTGTGAAGGCGAATCACACTACGGTAAAGCTTTACAAGATTCAGCACCAAATTCCGGACTTATTCTTACTCGTCAGACAAGTTCATTTCACGACACTGATGCGATTATGGATGCTTCGATGGAAGGTATTTTACAACAATACTGCGGACCGAAATTTCGCAGTGATATTAAAGGTGCCGTAGCCCACATCTACAGTTCACCGCTTGATGGCGCTGATAGTTACAAAGACAAACTTCCAGAGGTGTATAATTTTTTTGAACCGAATAAAAAGAAATTCGCCCCACCACGTGGAGCGATTTTAACTTTGCTTAATGGTCAGTTTGAAGAACATACTTCCCGTGCCGCCGAAGAAGCTAAAGAAAAAGAACGTCAGCAAAAAGCAAAAAGCGGACGCTAGATAGATCGGCCGGTAGGCCGATCACAGCTAACCTATAAAGATTCTAACCATTCAACAACAGATTGCACCGGCTGCCCTGTGGCCGCTCCGGCATTTAAAGCGCCCGTAGACTTATCAGTCCATGAGTACACATCTAAGTGAGCCCATTTTTTACCGTTAGTAAATTTTTGTAAGAAAAGGGCTGCCGTGATAGCTCCACCAAAACCGCCGCCCGAGTTTTTAAAATCTGCAAATTGCGAACTTAAATCACCCCAAAGTCTTTGGTTTAATGGCATTCTCCAGTTAGGTTCACCTGAACGTTGACCCGCAGTCATAAAACCTTGCGCCATTCTATCATCGTTACAGAATAAACCCGCTGTTTCACCACCAAGAGCTACTTTGATCGCACCTGTAAGTGTTGCGATATCAACTAAGTATTCTGGTTCGTCATTTCCTGTTTGTTTGGCAGCCACATCCATCACATCTGAAAGAACTAAACGACCCTCAGCATCTGTGTTGTCGATTTCAACTAAGAAACCAGCACGAGATTTATAAACATCACCTGGGCGCATTGAAAAACCATCAACCGCATTTTCTGCTAAAGCTAAATAGAAATCACATGGTCTATCATAACCAGAACTATCAGCCCAGAAAGCTAAAGCTAAAACAGAAGCCGCTCCGCCCATGTCTTTTTTCATTAAGCGCATCGCTGAAGAAGGTTTGATATCTAATCCGCCCGTATCAAAAGTAATACCTTTACCCACGAAAGCGATTGGTTTTTTGTTTTTAGCTTTACCCGGACGGTATTTAAAACGAATCATACGTGGCGCTGTCGGAGACCCTGCGCCTGTCGCACAAAGTAAGCCCATACCTTCAGCTTCACATTTTTTCTCATCCCAAACGATGATTTCAGTGTTTTTAGAAAACGGTAACTCATACGCTAATTTTTCAACCGTTGCTGGGTTAATAACATTCGGCGGAAGATTTGTTAAATGCCTTGCGATCTGAACCGCAACCACTTTTTTCAAAGCAGATTGTAAGTTTTCGTTTTTAATATTTAATTGAACTTTTAAGGCTTCAGTTTTTTCTGCCGAAGATTTGAAATGAGTTAAGAAATTATAGCTAGCTAGCTCTAAACCAACAACTGCACCTTCAGTCACGACGTTATCAGCACCTTGAAAGTAGATTGAAACACTTTTTAATTTTAACGCTTTAACTTGGTTTAAAATCGTACCGAATTGGTCACGTGCAAAAGCGTAAGCTGATTCGTTTAATAAACCATCATGATCGGTTGCTGTACCTGCTGATTCGAAAACAATCCACACGGGGCCATTGCGGCCGATAAAGTGAATGTTCTTTTTGTCAGATTTTTTTAATTCATCGCCTTGAAAATCAAGAGCGTGAGTTTCAACTAAAGCTTCTAAGTTTTTAGCTTTGTTCTTAGCTTCTTTACCACCGAAGTAATAAATGATCGCGTCGCACTCAGCTAGTTTGTTAAAGTTAGCAACTAGACTGTAGTTGATATGTGGCTCAAGAATTGTGCTAAACGATTTTTTGGTTGTGGCAGATTTTTTCACAGCTTTTTTCATAAATTTCTCCGATAGACCTTCACTTTACTCGCTCGTCTGTTAAAATCAATACGAGATGCTTGATTCCGTAAACCTGAAATTCTGTCTGTTAAACGCTGAAAACCTGTTTCTGCTGTTTGACCAACCCGTCCCGAAGAACTTCGAGAAGATGGAAGAAATCCAATGGCAAAAGCTTTCAACATCTATTTACGAAAATAAGCCCCTATTTAAGCTGCAGCACTTAGCCCGTACGATTCAAGACACGAACTCAGACATCGTTATGCTATGCGAAGTGGGCGGCTTAGAGTCTTTAAAGAACTTTAATACGATGTTTTTAAATAACGAGTATTCACCGATTCTGATCGAGGGAAACTCGGATCGTAATATCGATGTAGGTTTTTTAATCAAGAAGAACCAAAGCTTCTATTTTGATTTACTGACACATAAAAACCGCGATCTCAACTTTTTATACCCGCATGAGATCGCCTCTAAAAATAATAACTACCCTCTTAAAATCACGAGTCACAAATTTTCGCGTGATTGCGCCGAGCTTAGATTATTCACCCGTGAAATTGATAAGCCATTTTTGATCGTTTTACTGACACATTTGAAATCGCCGCTGGACCCCGAACGCATTGATCCAAACGGTACAGAGCGCCGTGGCGCAGAGCTAAAAACCTGCGTAGAAATTTTCACAGAGCTAAAAAGTCAGTTCAAAGATACGCCAATTCTTTTTGCTGGAGACTTCAATGGAACTGCCAGCAGCGTAAATACTGATCCGGAATTTCTGCCTTTACATCAAACAACTTCGCTTAAAGATATTTTTGAGATCGCAAATGTAAATAGCGAAAACCGCTACACTTTTTACCAAGTTCGCTCTGGGCTTCGTTCTGACGGGCGCCAGATTGATTATTGTTTTATCGATGAAAATTTTAAGCACTTATTAAATCTGCAAAGCGTTGCAGTTTGTGATTTCAAAGATGAATTCGGAAGCCCGATTAAAAAACCAGAAACACTGGAACAAAAAATGGCATTGCCATCGGATCATTACCCCATCGTATTTGCGCTTGATAATGTAAAAATTTAGTGTGAGCATATTCTTGTGAGCCTGAAAAAACTACCGCTACATGCGAATTTTCAAGTGAGTGCTTTAAGTGTTTATGTGCCGAATGAGTCACAGCCGGATAAGCGTTTACATTTATTTGCCTACAAGGTCACAATCAAAAATATCGGAAACTCTCCTGCACAACTTGTTTCTCGTCACTGGACAATCACTGATGGCTTAGGCCACCAAGAAGAAGTTCGTGGCCCAGGTGTTGTAGGCCTTCAACCACGTATTATGCCCAATCAATCTTTTGAATATGAAAGCGCATGCCCTCTGACAACAAGTTCAGGCAGCATGAAAGGCACATATCAATTTATGTCTGACGAAGGCGAACCGTTTAACGTGGAAATTCCAGAATTCTACTTAGTAGCCCCGCAAGCAGTTCACTAAAGCAGCGCGCTACAAGCTCATTTGCTAAGAATCATTTCAAACAAAATTTTATATAAATAAATTGCTATTTACCAAGTCAGTTCATCATAAAACGATGACGCACTTCAATCGCTCTGTATTTCAGTCCACAATGTGGACACAAACCCTGAGCAGAAAAAAACTAAGAAATTAAAAACTAAAGTAATCCCAAACGCCCTTTAATTACTGCTCTGCACTTCAGGCAACATTGTTGCCTGAGCCCCCGAGTGAGAAAAATGCGTTAAAACATCAGTTTTTAATAGTTTTATTGGATGCAGAAATCACTCTTGATTTCGGTTTACCCAAACTGGTTCTGCGGCATTGTTTTTCAATCGAAAACTGTAAACCGAAAACAGGATTGAAATTTATGAACGCAAACGCGCGAAATTTACGATTTGAGATGCTGTTTCAAACATCAGGTCAAAATCCATCTTTGGATAATTAGCCGGGCCCTGCTCAGGTAAAAATGGCACGTGCACGAAGATCGACTGAATTAACGGGTAATTTTTTAAAACTTTAAAATACAGGTTATTACAAACGTACGTTCCTGCCGAATACGAGATTTCTGATTTTAAATGGCGGTCAGCCAAAAATGCCGATAAATCATCAACCTGAAAAGTCGACATCAGCGCAAGTTCGCCATCACCAATGCGGCCTGTTTGCGGGATAAATTTAGCTTCATCAGGCGATTTGGTTTGATTCCAGTTTAAGGCGATTTTTTCTAAACACACATTAGGTCGTCCGCCCGCTTGGCCAAACATAATAATAAACTTAGGGTTTACTTGTTCGATTTGTTTTTGCAGTTCTACAAACGCGCCATCGAATTCCGTGGGCAAAACGACTGTCTTTAGGTCTTGATATTTTACTTTAAGTTTTTCAACCAAGAGCTCGCTTGGATTAATTTTTTCTTTTAAGAATGGTTTAAAGCCCGAAACTAAGATCATGGAAATCTTAAAGATGTTTTCCAAGTATAATCTTGCGGATCACTGATCTTATCAAAGCCATTGGTCGCTGTGTAAACGTAGCGTTCGTGTAAGCGGCCGCTCTTTCCAAACCAAAACTCGATCTCACGCGGCAAGATGCGGTAGCCACCCCAGTGCGGCGGACGCGGAACTTTTTGGCCTTCAAATCTCTTTTCGATTTCAGCCATACGTTGATGAAACTGATCAAAGCTTTGCAACTCTTCAGATTGTAAAGAGGTCCACGCTCCTAATTGGCTTAAGCGAGGGCGAGAAGCAAAATATTGGTCAGATTCACTAGCTGTTAATTTTTCTACGATCCCCGAAATACGAACTTGTTCATCTAAATGCGGCCAGTAGAAGTTGGCGCAGATGTTCGGGTTTTTCTCAAGATCATGACCTTTGCGGCCAAGATAATTGGTATAAAAAGAAAACCCACCGCGAATCATTCCTTTAAAGTACACGATTCGAACAGTGGGTTCATTTTTATCGTTCACCGTCGCGATAGACATCGCTTGGTGTTCAGGTATCCCTTTAATTTGGGCAGCCTTAAATAAGCTTTGAAAATTCAAAAAAGGATCTTTTTTAAAATCAAAGCTCATGAGACAACTACTTTTTACCTTTTTTAGCTGGAGCTGGTGCTGGAGCAGCAGCGGCTTTAACGATATCTAATAATTCAACTTCGAAAACTAAAGCTGAATTTGGTGGGATGCCTGGACGACCAGAAGCACCGTAAGCTAATTCAGGTGGGATGAATAATTTGTATTTAGAACCAACTTTCATCATTTGAAGAGCTTCAGTCCAACCTGGGATAACGCCACCAACTGGAAATTCAGCTGGTTGACCACGGTCGTAAGAAGAATCGAATTGTTCGCCAGTGATTAAAGTACCTTTGTAGTGACATTTAACAGTGTCAGTTTTAGTTGGGATAGCGCCTGTACCTTCAGATACAACGATGTATTGAAGACCAGAAGCTGTTACTTTAACACCTTCAGCAGTTTTGTTTTTTTCTAAGAACTCAGCTGATTTAGCTTTGTTTTTATCTGCTTCTTCAGATTGTTTTTTCATAGCCATTTCTTGTAATTTCATCATGGCTTTTTGGATTTCATCTTCTTTTAATTCAGATTTACCAGCCATAGCGTCTGTTAAAGAAGCCGCTAAAGTTTTTGCATCGATTTCGATGTTTTGAGCTTTTAAGTTACGGCCGATTTGTTGACCGATAGCGTAGCTCGCCTGACCCTTGTCAGATTTAAGATCTGGCTTGTTACAGCCAACAAGTCCAATAACTGCAACTGCAGCTACTAACATGATTTTGTTCATAGGTGTCTCCTGTTAATGTTGTTTTTCTTTTTGTATTTCTTAGTTGAATCCTGTTAGCAGAATTCTTGTTAAAAAATAAAATTCGTTTACACTAAAAAGCATGATCGAATTCCTAAACATTTCAAAGATTTAACATGCTGCACATAAGTCTTTATTTTATAGCCTTAGTTTCACTCTCAACGTCACCAAATTGGGCAAAACTTAATCATATGTCGTCGGCCACCTTAGGGTTTTACCGCTTAGCTGGGGCATCTCTTCTCTTGTTTCTTTACATGCTTTTTACAAAGAAATTAAAAAAAATTAATTTCGACAAAAACTTTGTCTGGGCGTTGTTTTCAGGATTTTTCTTCTTTCTTCACCTATGGACTTACAAATACGCCTCAAAGCACACTTTAGTTTCTAACACGATGATTCTTTTTGCGACCAACCCCGTATGGGCCACTTTAGGTGGACAGGTGTTCTTTAAAGAATACATCAAGCCGCGCGTGATTTATTCGTATATGTTAGCACTGATCGGCGTATTTATGTTGGTGGCCCAGAATCTTCAACTAACTCCTGAAAACCACTTAGGAAATGTGGCGGCGTTGGTGTCTGCGTTTTTCTATGCTTTATATATGTTAACCAGCAAAAAAGCCCGTTTGCATATGGCCAATAACGACTTTTCGTTAATTCAGTATTCAACTTGTGCAGCCATGTTTGCCATCGCCGTTCTTTCAACCGATGCACCGATGACAGGCTTTGATGCGATTTCCTGGTGGTCAGTTTTAGGTTTAATTATTTTTCCAACGTTCTTAGGGCATATGAGTTTTACTTACCTCGTCAAACACATGAACTTAGGATTAATGAGCTGTGGAAAACTCATCGAACCAATCATTGCGACTATTTTTGCCTACTTCTTATTTAACGAGCATTTAGGAAGTAATGCGATTTACGCGTTTATTTTGACAGGTGTTTCCGTACTTATTTTATTCTGGCCAACCATTAATAAACGCGCAAATATGCACTAGTCATGCGTATTTTAGTTATCGAAGACCAAGCAAAAACCGCCCAGTTTTTAAAACGTGGGCTTAATGAAGTCGGCTATTCAGTCGATATCGCCGAAAGCGGAGCTGCTGGCGAAAGTTATATTGCAAGTTCAGAATATGATCTGATCATTTTAGATGTGATGTTACCCGATCAAAACGGAATGGACACTGCCCGTCACATTCGTAGAGACGGCTTTCAAGGCCCAATCTTAATGTTAACAGCGTTAGCTACGACAAAAGATAAAGTGCATGGTCTTGATGCCGGGGCTGATGACTACTTAACAAAGCCTTTTGCATTTGATGAATTGTTAGCGCGTGTGCGTGCGTTGTTACGCCGTAATTCTTCAGGCACAAGTGTAAATTCAGTTTTAAAATATTCAGATTTAGAATTAGATCTTATTCACCGCCGCGTTCTTCGCGAAGGTAAAGAGATTTCACTAACAGCTAAAGAGTTTTCACTTTTAGAATACTTTATGCGTAACCCAGAACGCCCGTTAGGCCGTGTATCAATTGCTGAACATGTTTGGGATATTCATTTTGATTCTGAAAGTAATGTGATTGACGTGTATATCAACTTACTTCGTAAAAAAGTCGACGCTGGATTTTCTAAAAAACTAATCCAAACTGTCGTTGGCGTTGGGTACGTTTTAAAAGATAGCCATGAGAAGGCTTAGTCTACGAGTTCGTTTAACAGCGCTTTTTGTTGTGATCTACGGATCAACGACGATTCTATTTTCATTATTTGCCTACTATAAATTAAATGAATCATTACTTCATGATTTTGATAATGCTCTTTACAATTACTCAATCGATATTTCGCAAACGATTGAATACGGCCCTTCGCTTGACTTAAACCTTCCGCAACTAGTGATGGAAGAAGGAAAAATCTTTCCGTTCCCGTCAGGAACGGCACTTATTTTAGTGCGCCATATTTCTGGTGAAATTTTAAGTCGTAGCGGAAATTTTGGTTTATTTCTTCCACCGTTTCAAAGTGAAGTCACAAAGATATTAAAAGGCGCTGATTCGGCTTACGTTACTATTGATGATACCGACGTAATTCCTGAAGCCGAAGCCAACACTTACCGGGTTATTACGTTTCCGTTAGATAGTGAAACGAACCCGACCTTGTTTTTACAGATTGCAGCTCCGCGTGTGACCTTAGAAACACAAACACGCCAGTTAAAAAATATTCTGCGCTTTGGTTTACCGGCTGTTCTAGCAGTAGCTATTTTAGCGGGATTATTCTTCGCTTCGCGCGCCCTTCGCCCAGTGCAAGAAATGATTCAATTTACTAACCGCCTACGTGCTGAAGATTTACACGAACGTATTCCGCTTCCTGGCACGCGCGATGAAATCAGAAAATTAGCTGAAACACTTAATGAAATGTTAGAACGTATTGAAAAAGCGTTTACTTCACAGGAGCGCTTTGTTGCCGATGCGTCTCATCAGTTATTAACGCCACTGACGATTTTAAAAGGTGAAATTGAAACAAACGCCCGTTCAACACAAGATGAAACTCAGCAAAAGGTTTATAAAAGTTTACTGCAAGAAGTAGATAATCTTTCACGTATCGTAAAAGATATGCTGTTATTAGCCCGCATTGATGCCGGCGAAAGTGCGCTTCAGTTTTCAGAGATTTATTTAGATGAAATTCTAATTGATGTGATTTCACGTCTTCAGCGCTTAGCAAAAACCAAAAACATTCAGATTTCTTTTGATTTGTTAAACCAAGAACAACGTGCTCCGATTTTAGGTGACGCAGATTTACTGACAAATCTGATTATGAATCTGATTGAAAATTCGATTAAATATTCACCTGAAGGCCAATCTATTTTGGTTAAACTTGATTGGGAAAAAACAGCCAATAAACTCACCGTTGAAGATTTTGGCCAAGGTATTCCCGAATCACTTAAACCACAGGTCTTTAACCGCTTTAGCCGTGCCGACACTTCAAGTAACACAAAAGGTTTCGGTTTAGGATTAGCGATCGCGCAAAAAATTGCCCACCTTCACAAAACCGAAATTCAATTTATCGAAAAACCAGCCCCCGGAACCCTCGTCGAATTAAAATTCCAAAACAGAGCATAGGTAGGCCGTACCTAAAAAGCGCCTAATAGTAAGAAGAAGCCGATTGTTACGGCTGTGGGAAGAAGGGCTGCTTTTAAAAGTTTTAAAGCATTTAAACTTTTTTGCGGAAATCTTTCAGATAAAATTGAAAAACCTGCTGGGTTTGGCGCGTTGGCTAAGATTGTTAATCCGCCACCTGTGATAGCACCTGAAACCATGGCCCATTTAGAAGCTTCGGTTAATCCTTCAACTTGTGAACCTAGGTAAGTTAAAGCGGCATTATCTGTGATTGCCGTTAACCCGGTCGCCACGAAGTACAATGTTTTATCCGTCATGGCTTGTAAGATTGGTGTTAACCACCATTTTTGTAATGAACCAAAAACGATTAACCCGGCTAAGAAAAAAGCGACTAAGAAAGCTTCTTTAAATTTCAGGCCGTCTTGGTATTTTTTTGTTACTGTCGTTAGACCAATAAAAATTAAAAATAAGCCCATAAACACTTTATCATGATGAGCTGTCAGAACGATTAAAACTAAAAACAACAAGTGAGCGATTGTTACCCATAAAGGCATCGGGTAATTTTCTGGTTCTAATTTTTTAACTTGTTTTTTGATTCTATCTTTAAAAAATAAACAGAATAAAAAAGCATTCACTATTGTGGCACAAATCACCGCTTCACCGATTTGCACGAACACATCTTTTAATCCCCAACCGAATTTATGAGCCACAATTAAAATCGGTGGAGCTGCGAAATGAGTTAATCCCCCACCAACAGAAATATTTACGAATAATAAAGCTAAAGTGCCGTAAAGAAGTTTTTCATCAACGCCATCAAGCATGCGGTAAAGAAGTAAAGCTAAAATCGTAATTGCCGCAGGCTCTGTGATAAATGAACCAAGTAACGGCCCCACACCTAATACCACAAACATTTGAATCAGCTTTTCATCAAGCGGAAGCACGCGGCTTAAAACTTTAACCACACCTAATAAAAAAGTGCGCGCAACTGTTACCACCGGGCGAGTTGAAGCTAAAATCATGATACAAAATACAAACAATGGTTCAGTCATTTGTAATGACTGTTGGTATTCCATCATCGGTGTTACGCCGTAAAAAATCGCCCACACCGATAAAAAGATAAAAGCCCAAAAGCCAAAGACCACTTCGACTTCAGCCAATAAATGAAAGAAAGCTTCGCAGCTTGATCCTTCAGAAAACTTTTTTGAAATTTTAGCAAAGACCGGTGTTAGAAAGCTGTGAAGCAAAGCCACAGCTAAAAACACCGTCGATAGAACTTCTATTGACATAGGTTCTTATTAGCTTCCATGTATTTGCGGTTCGCTTGAATTTCAGCGGCAGATACCGTCATGTCTTCAGTTGAACAGTGATTTTCGATTAATTGATTTTCAATCGCCGTCACTTCACGCGGAGTTAATTTTAACTCCCAGATAAATTTGATTTCTAACCAATGTCGTAAGTATTCACAAACAAAGGCTTTATTTGGCGGAGTCCACTCAAGCGGTGACTTATCGCTTTTACGCATATTCTCAGGGCCGTTGACAGCTAATAGGTGAAAATCATTACCCAAGAAGTTGGCGTACAAACAACGTTTAGCATTTGTCCAGGCGTGAGCCCCTGTCATGTAAGCATTTTTTAAAGCCACAACGTGATCGATTTGAATATCGTCAGCATCATTGTAGTTTTTATTTGTGTACGGATCGTACCAGTCGCCACCCGTTACTGTGCAACTATCGTTAACTTTAACGGCCACTTTTGAATCGCGTTGTAAAACAACACCACGAGTATTTAAGCATAGATTTTTGATGGGTCTGATCCATTCGCCGAATTGGCTATCGCGATCGTAGTCTTTTGCTGGAAGCGGAAATGTCGCGTTTACTTTGGTAAAATCAGCTAAGTTAATTGTTTCGCCAGTGGCCTGAGCAAAAGTGAAATAATAAGAGTATTTAAAGGTTTCAGAGGTCGCTTGTTGGGTAAGCTCTTGGTACGCTGTTGTTGTCGTAATAGAAGCATTCAACGCATACGACTGCACTGCAAACAACATCATGCCTGTAATAAAAAAGTTTCTGATCATCATCCTTCAACCCCTTCCTTGAAGTTTGAATTCAACTTGGCTACATTTCATTAAATTAAGAGAGAGATTTCAACCAGAAAATGAAAGATTCATTCAAACCCCTATTCTGCGCGCCGTCTTTTTACTCACATTATCAAGATTCGTTTAGGATCATTGATAATGCGTTAGTAAAACTGCACTGGGATAAGACATCAGAGGTCATGCTTTGGACAGCGCTTCTGTGTTTGTTACGTCGTCCGAAAGATTGGTTTGGCGGAATTTGTTCCACATTGCCTCAAGTCAGTGCAGACACAATTCCCCACTTATTACCCTATGAATTAACACAGAAATTAAATATCGATTGGCCAAAAAAATTACCGAAAGATATTTCGTTTTCTGAATTTTTACGAACGGTAAAAATCAAACCGCTGCCTGAAGTTTTACAGCGCGCGATGTATTTTATTTTTACAAAAAAATACCCGATCACGGTACTTGCGTACGAACCATCACCTTCCGAGCTTTTGCAGATCCAGTGCGAAGGACGAAGAATTATTACATTTAAAAATGATTATCAAAATTGGCCAACGCAGCTTTTTGGAAAACGTGACCCTTTAAGCTTCTGGCTTCATGACTGCATTCATGCTGAACACTACTTTTCACAGCCCGAACACTTTGTAAGCCAACTTGGGTTTTATAAATTCGTGGCCGGGGCTCATGCGGCTCAGTGTTGGCCAGAAATTTCGAAAAATCCTGAGTTTGAAGGTGATTTTTCGTACCTGATTTCTGATATGAACTCACACCCGATCCATCTTTTTAAGACTTTAAAGGCGATTACCGACATCCATTTTAAAGCTGAATCTGTGGGCATCTGGGACAAGGTCATAAACACATCGTCGGGGTCAACCGAAGAGTTGAATGCCTTGCGTAAACTCAATACCACTTATTTTGTCGATAACGATTGCGACGCTCTGCTGCAATTCACAAAACGTCTGGGAGCACAGAGCTATTCTACTTAGACCTAGGTTAGCATCAGCCCCTTTGGTATACTCTTAAGTGTGTCGATTTGGACACAAAAATAAGAGAAAGGAGGCAAAATGGAAATGAACAACACGAAAACTTCGAACACTAAAACTGAAACTTCGAATACAGCAAATACGACTTCTGCAAACCACTCGGCGCCTCAACAGGCCAAGCCGTTCAATCTTAAAAAACGCAAACGTAAAGCCCCTGCTGGCTGGTAGCACTAACTTCGGTTAGATGCTTCCGCCGCGGCTCGCGGCGTGATAGCGTTTCCTTCATGAAATTATATTACGCAAGTCTTTCTCCCTACACCCGCAAGGTTATGGCTACTGCTATTATCACGGGGTTAACCGACAAAATCGAAACCATTGATCTGATGACCGACGGAAAGTTTACGCCCACGCCTGAACTTAAAAAGGCTAACCCGTTAGGTAAAATTCCGGCTCTGTTATTAGAAAACGGCGAAACCGTGGTCGATTCTCCGGTGATTTGCGAATATTTAAACACAAAATCTGTGAGGGGTTCGATTTACCCGAAAGACGAAGCCGCTTACTTCTTTCAACGTAAGCTTGAGGCTTTAGCTGATGGTTGCACAGACGCAACTTTACTTCGTCGTTATGAATCAGTTCGCCCTACCCATCTTCAAAGTGCCGAATGGGACGCGAAACAAAAAGAGAAAATGACTTTGTCGTTTCAGTATTTTGATTCGGTGGCTTCAAAGCTTGGAACGTCAGAATTCTTTATTGGCGAGATCAGCATTGTGGCGATGATTGATTACGCTGACATCCGCTTTCCGCAGGAAAACTGGCTATCAACAGCACCTAATTTGAAAAAATGGTATGACCAGGTTAGCAAATTACCGCTGTTTACCCAAACAGCGCCTAAAAAATAGGTTTTTCTTCGGGTGCCAGGCCTTTTTTAAACGAGCTGTTTGACAAGGGTTAAGTTCGCCTTTAAAACAAATGTTCACTTTTAATATCTTTGACGGTGGTGGGGTAGCTCAGCTGGTTAGAGCAACGGAATCATAATCCGTAGGTCGGCGGTTCAAGTCCGCCTCTCACTACCAATTTTTTGTTTTATACATTTTGTTCTTCGGTTGCGACTGAAGAAAGTCTCTCTGGAAATGAGCCTCTAGGAGGGATATTAAACCTACAGAAATGTAGGTTTTTTACTTTTTCCTCAATCAAGATTCACATTTTTTAATCGTAAAGCATTTGCAATGACAGACACAGAACTCAAGCTCATAGCTGCAGCGGCAAACATGGGACTTAGTAAAACTCCCCAAAATGGATACAGAATTCCTGCAGCCACTGGAACTCCCAGTGCATTATAAACAAAAGCAAAAAATAAATTTTGTTTAATATTTTTTATCGTTCCTTCACTTAATGCTCTAGCTCTAACGATTCCATTAAGATCGCCTTTAATCAAAGTTACGCCAGCACTGTTCATCGCGACATCTGTTCCTGTTCCCATCGCGATACCAACCTGAGCTTGTGCTAACGCGGGAGCATCGTTGATTCCGTCACCAGCCATTGCGACAAACTGCCCTTCTTTTTGAAGCTTTTTAACGATCTCGGCTTTTCCCTGAGGCAACACATCGGCGTAAAAACCATCCAGTCCAACTTTTTTCGCGACCGACTCGGCAGTTTTAATATTATCACCAGTCATCATAATAACTTTAATTCCTAAATCTCTAAGTGTCTTGATAGCCGGTATCGTAGTTTCTTTAATAGGATCAGTGACACCTAGAAGTCCGGCGAGTTGATTATCAATCGCCACATACATGACAGTTTGCCCATCTTGCCTTAAAAGATCTGCATCACCCTCTGCACTTCCTAGAGAAATCGCCATATCCGACATCAGCGCTTTATTGCCAATGCTGACAGTTTTTTTCTCTACGATAGCCGTAGCTCCTTTACCGGTAATTGATTTAAAATTTTGTACTGTTTGAATAGAAATGTTTTTTTCTTTAGCTCCTGCAACTATGGCCGCAGCGAGCGGATGTTCACTTGAGTTTTCAAGACTTGCACTTAATGAAAGAAAATCCGTCTCTGAAAAATTTCCGTAAGTTTTTACCGTAAAAAGTTTTGGTTTTCCCAGCGTTAGAGTTCCAGTTTTGTCGATCACCAATGTGTTCACTTTTCTCATGTGTTCGATGGCTTCAGCATTTTTAAACAACACCCCCATCGTAGCACCACGCCCTGTCGCCACCATAATCGACATTGGCGTTGCAAGCCCTAAAGCACAAGGACACGCAATAATCAAAACAGCAACGGCATTTATAATCGCGTGAGCCAGTTTTGGATCTGGACCAAGCATTGACCAAAGCAGAAATGTTAAAATCGCTACGAAAATCACTGCGGGAACAAAATAGGCCGACACTTGATCTACCAATTTCTGAATAGGAGCTCGCGATCTTTGCGCTTCGGCCACCATCTGAACGATTTGCGATAGTAAAGTATCTTTTCCGACTTTTTCAGCCTGCATTAATAAAGTTCCAGTACCATTGATTGTCGCACCAACAACTTTAGAATTTTCTAATTTTTCTACAGGCACTGGTTCACCACTGACCATAGATTCGTCTACAGAAGAGTTTCCAGATAAGACAACACCATCAACAGGTATTTTTTCACCGGGTCTGACTCGAAGTTTATCTCCGACCTGAATAGTTTCAAGTGGAACATCAATTTCTGCTCCGTCAGCTTGAACTTTTCGCGCAGTTTTAGGAACTAATCCCAACAACGCCTTGATCGCAGCACTGGTTTGCCCACGCGCTTTAAGTTCTAAAACTTGACCTAGTAAAACTAAAGTAACAATAACGGTCGCCGCCTCAAAATAAAGTCCAACATCTCCAGTCATCGAATCTTTAAAAGAATCTGGAAATAATTGCGGAAAAAATACCGCAACTAAACTGTAAATATAAGCTACGGCAACACCAAGACCAATCAACGTAAACATATTCAACGATTTATTCTTAATCGATTGCCAAAAGCGAACATAGAAAGGCCAACCACCCCAAAGAACAACTGGTGATGCCAGTAAAAGCTCGAGCCAAGGTAAATACGGATGAACTTGCATTGATGTTATAAAATGTCGTCCACCCATAGTTATAAACAACAGAGGAACACTCAGAACAGCACCTGTCCGAAAACGTCTTTTCATATCGACAAGTTCGGAATTATCTTCGACCTGATCTAGTGAAACATTGGCAGGTTCCAAAGCCATTCCACAAATAGGACATGAGCCAGGACCAATTTGACGTACCTCGGGGTGCATTGGACAAGTGTATTCTACATTTTGTGAGACTGATTTTTCTTTAGTCTTTAACGGAGACACATATTTCAAGGGTTCAAGATCAAATTTAGATTTACATTTTGTACTGCAGAAATAAAAAGTTTTATCATCAAAAACAGAACTTCCGCCTTTGGCATTATGCGGATCAACTGACATTCCACAAACAGGATCTTTCACTTTTACAGTGTATGCTTCATTGGGTTGATGATTGTGATGTTGACTATGGTCCATGCTTTTTCCTTATTATTGCGCCCCGTCCTCGATCCATTTTTTAATAGCGGCAATTTCATCAGCTTTTAAGGCTGCATACCCATCGTTTTCTGGTGGCATTCTTTTATGATCAGTTCTTTCAACTGCGATAACTAATCCTGATTCCTCTGGATTACCAGGAAGCACTAATTCTAGCGGCGAATCTAATAACTCTTGGCGAGTTAATAGAACTTGCCAAGCAGAATTACCTGCGGAATGACATGTTACGCACTTAGGAATAAAAACATTTTTATTAATTGATTCATAGGTTGGCTGAACTGGCTCTGGCAGTTGCGGCTCATCACCTGGCTTTTGCGCTTGCAAAGGCCCGCCCAACTCAATCCAGTTCCACAACAAACGTTTTTCTTCATCGGTTAGAAAGTTCTTTTTTGGCATTGTCTGAGAAATAAAAACGGAATTTTTTATTTCAGGTAAGGCTTTTAATACATCAGCGTATGTTTCAAGACTTACGCCACCAGAATTTCCGTGGCAGCT
>CBINGM010000037.1:0-16500 GCA_966250225.1 uncultured Pseudobdellovibrio sp.
GTACATTTTGATTAATCAGATTATATGAAAGCTTTAATTTTTCTTCTGCTGGTAAGCTCATTTGTTCATTTAGATCTGAATTTAAATCGCCCGGAATTGTTACTCTCGAGTAACGACAGCCTGAAGCCATAAAAATCAGAAATACAAATGAGCTAATTCTTTTCATGATTACTTAATAAATTCTGCAGAAACAAATGTTCCGTCTAAATTGACGTAGACATTTAATGTTAACGCACTTTCAGAAGATTTCATTTGTGTACGGGCTACAGTTTTACCGTTTAACTGACCTTTAGTTAAAGTGATTGTGGTTAAAGCGGTATAAAACGGTTTTACTGTGGCCTCTTTTTCCCCG
Organism: uncultured Pseudobdellovibrio sp.; assembly: GCA_966250225.1. GTDB lineage: Bacteria > Bdellovibrionota > Bdellovibrionia > Bdellovibrionales > Bdellovibrionaceae > Pseudobdellovibrio. The sequence continues at coordinate 353 of CBINGM010000037.1, forward strand.
TTTTCTAAAACATAGTGTAAACCATTTTCCATAAGCGTAATAGCATCTACACCAGTCCAACCTTCATCAGGACCTGGGTTACCACCAGGAAGCACGTTGTAAGATAACGGTTTTCCGTTGCTATCATAAACTACGTCCATTTGAAGTGCCTCACCTACCGCAGGCTGAGTTTGGTACACACGCACTTTGTAATAAGCCGGTGCTTGATTTTGCACTACAGTCACTTCCATCTTCGCAGCTTTTGCTAAGAAAGAACCATCGATTTTATTTAAACTCACTAAACGATCAACTCTGTGAGCTGTTAATTCTGCGGCTTTTGCTTTTACGATGCCTGGAGCAGCTTCTTGCGCAAACGCCATTTGTGCTACAGTTAAAATTCCCATCGCAAATGCGAATAATTTAGATTTCATTTTTTTCCTCCGTAAATTTATTTACAGTTATTAGATTTAAAGGCTTCTGGGTCCATCGCCATTTGTGCATACGTTATGCCAAGCATTCGCATGTCTGCATCTGCAACTTTTGACGATGTAAAAATATCCGAAACAATGTCATGCAACATATGATTATTATCAAACGACGCTGAAATTTTCGGAAATTTATTAAAAAATAGCGGCGCTTCTGTTTTTGTTTCAGGCATCATGTCAAAATAAGCTGAATCCGGCAGATCACTGATCAGCTCCCAAAAATCAGCTGTAACTTTCTCGACGGCAGCATCACGCTCTAGCAGAGAAGGCTTCATCAGTGCTTCGTACAGTTTAATCTGAAACCAATGATAAGACCAAATTAACAAGTTAAAGCTTGGAAATTTTCTTCTAAATTCTTTAGAAAAATAATGACCATCCATGAAGAGCATCGTTTTACAAACGTCAGTAATGGCAATTCGGTTACTGGCCTTATACTGAACAAAAATCTCCTGAATACGCTTATCCATTGCAGGCCCTCTATCTTTAGAGGTCGCTAACACATCTAAAACATATTGGTGTAATAAGTGCGACCAATCAAAAACATCAACCATCAATGGAAAAGTAAAAACATACTTTGGCGCAATTTCATCTTCATCAACTTTAACTGTTGGTGGATTCTTTAAGATTTCCATCACTTCAGATAGAATTTGTTTTTCAAAAGCATCTGGATCTGTAATTTGGCCTCTATTATGAATCAGTCTTTCATAAACCAAGGCATGCCCGTAGTCGAAAGCAAATAACAAGCTCTGCGCCTTAGGGTACATTTCTCCGAACTTATAAGCTTCAACTGGCTGCGGATACCAAGTTGGACCTGCATTTGTCGTACTCGCAAAAATTACTAAGCTGATTCCGATAAATAAGTTTGCTACAAATCTCACTTGTTACCTCGATCAACAAGTACCATGTGAGTTTCATTCCAGCGATAGCGAATAAGCGCATCTGTGGGAAGCATGATTGTCGGGTCTCGAATTTCATAATAAATGTAAGTGTCCCAGTTTTCTTCTTTGCCACCAGTTGTTGGCCAACCTGGTTTAATCGGACCTTGGCAGCTAAAATCATTAGCTACAAAATAAATTTTTAAAACATAATCAGGTAAGAGCGGTGTTGGGTTACCGCCACCAAAACGATTGTCCTGACCATTCACAAAAACACAAGTTAAAGGAAGTTTTTCTCCATTAATATCAATGTACGACCCAGCCTTAGTAAAAATACGATCGTAGAAATTTCTATAAAAATGCGGGTCTTTATCTCCATTAATATGGTAGTCACCTAAAATTGGAATTTCATAAGCCGGCGTATCCCAAGTGAGTGCGTATGAAACAGTCGATTTTATTCCTGGAAATGGAATTTCAAATTCTACGTTACTGCGAATTTTATAAGTCATATCGCGGTAAAAATCCGGACCTGGAATTTTTTGTCCAGGTAATGGCAAGTGATCTGCTGAAACCAGCAGAGGCATTACTAATAATATAGCTAACAATATATTTTTCATTATCCTTGTCCTTTTAATAGCATTAAAATTTCTTCCATTTTTTCTTGAATAACTTCATTGTTACGGCTCGCAACAGCAGCCTTTACACAATGTTTCATGTGACCTTCAATAATAGATACTTCAAGGCCCTTAAGAGCTGATCTAACGGCTTTAATCTGGTGCACGATGTCTGGACAATATCTGTGTTCATGAATCATACGCTCGATACCCTCAACCTGACCTTTAATACGACTCAAGCGACGAAGTTCTCCCGTGTGATCATGGGCTGCATGGGCGTGCTGTTTCTTACTGCTGTTTTTTTCTTTGATGATTTCTGGCACTTTGTCCTCCGATATAGGCATACAACTATACCCCAGTAGGGTATATGTCAACAACTCTAGTTTTGCTTATTCTCCCCATAGGTAATACTAAAAATAGGCCTTTGTGCGTCAAAAAAAACTTATTGCATACCCCCGTAGGGTATTTTAAATCTAAGGCAATTCCAAACAGGAGAATCTTATGAAGTCACTTTTCACTTTACTAACAGCGATTATAGCCACAGCTACAATTTTTTCTGCGAGCACTAGCTTTGCTCACGGCGACGACCGCATTTCCGTTGAGGCCGAAACACAAGGCGCATTAACAGCGGCAGAAAATATTGAATTTTCTTTTCAAATGTATGACGAAGATACAAAAAAAGCTGTTGCTGAATCTGATTTAAATGAATCGCACACTAAAAAATTACACTTAGTCGTTTACGATGCTTCTTTAAATGAGTTTAACCATGTTCACCCGACTTTCGATGGTCAGGTTTGGAAGTCTGAATTAAATTTATTAACAAATGGCTCTTACTACATCTGGGCTCAAGGCGTTTTATTAGATGGCACTGAGTTTTCAGCTTCATACCGCGTAAACGTTATTGGCGGAAAACCCGCAAGACCCGTTGTTTCATTAGGTAACAACAGAACGGCTGCTGTTGAAAACACTGTTGTTGATCTTTCTAAACAAAAAATCAAAGCCGGAAAAATGACAATGTTAACTTATACAGTCAGCCGCAACGATGGCACACAACCAGACGTTACGCCTTACCTAGGCGCCAATGCCCATGTTATCGCGGTTTCGCCAGATGGTTCTGACTTAATTCATGCGCACCCGATGGATGGCAATACGCCGAGCACCGGAATGATTCATGTTACATTTCCGACAGCTGGCGATTATCGCATTTGGGTTCAAATTATTGATGCGGGAATTCTTAAAACCATTCCATTATCTGTCACAGTACAAAAATAATTAATTTAAATGTCACAAATCGTGAGGCTCGATCATAGTAGTTAGAGAAGAAGGTATATCCAAAATATGTTAGACCGTATTATCAAATTCTCTCTTTCTCACCGCTTATTAGTTATCGCGTTTGCAGCACTTGTTGTGTCTTACGGCGGCTGGCTTGCCACAAACTTGCCAGTCGATGTTTTTCCTGACCTAAACCGACCTACGGTTACAGTCATGACTGAAGCCACAGGCCTGGCCCCGGAAGAAGTGGAAACACTTGTTACATTCCCCCTAGAGACCGCACTCAATGGACTGCCTGGAGTTGAAAGAGTTCGCTCTAATTCAGGTGTTGGATTAAGTATTGTGTACATTGAATTTGCCTGGGGTACTGATATCTTCAGAAACCGCCAACTTGTTCAGGAAAAACTTTCTTTAGCCCAAGAAAAACTTCCAAAAAATATTACCCCGATTATGGGACCGATTTCGTCGATCATGGGCGAAATTCAACTTATTGGTCTCACATCGCAAGATCCAGAAATGAAGCCTATGGATCTACGTACATTGGCTGATTGGACAATTAGACCTCGCTTATTAAGTATTCCAGGCATTGCCCAGGTTATTTCAATTGGCGGTGGCGTTAGGCAATATCAAATTCTTCTATCTGCTGAAAAAATTCAAAAATTACAGCTATCAATTGAAGACATTGAAAATAATCTTTCAAAAGTAAGCCTGAATTCAACGGGCGGCTTTATTAATATTGAAAAAAATGAATCTTTAATTCGCGTCATTGGAGCCATTAGAAACAAAGAAGAACTCTTAGACTCTGTCGTAGGATTTCACTTAGGCCGTCCAGTTGTTGTTCGTGATGTTGCTGAAGTCCGTGAAGCCCCGCAAACAATGCGTGGCGAAGCCAGTATTAACGCTAAAAGTGGCGTGATCATCAGTGTACAAAAACAGCCCGGCGCAAGCACGATTGACCTAACTCACGAAATTGAAAAAGCCTTAGCCGAACTTAAAACATCTCTTCCCGCTAAAGTTGAGCTTAATGGCAATCTATTTAAACAGGCCCATTTTATTGAATCGTCTATAGCCAACGTTAAAGAAGCTCTTCGTGATGGCGTTATCTTAGTCTTAATTGTTCTATTTCTATTTTTAATGAATTTCAGAACTACTGTTATTACAATGACAGCGATCCCTCTAAGTTTTGTTTTAACAGCTGTTGTGTTTCACTTTTTTGGATTATCGGTTAACACCATGACATTAGGCGGATTAGCTATCGCCATCGGTGAACTTGTCGATGATGCCATTGTGGATGTTGAAAACGTTTTTCGAAGACTTCGCGAAAACAAATTGGCAGCACACCCTAAAAACACTTTAAAAGTGATCTATGAAGCTTCCAGCGAAGTTAGAAACTCTATCGTCATCGCTACAATCATAGTTTGTCTCGTTTTCATTCCTCTGTTTACCATGAGTGGAATTGAAGGAAAATTATTCGTACCATTAGGTGTTGCATACATCGTCTCCCTATTAGCCTCTATGGTTATTTCATTAACCGTAACACCAGCTTTATGCTCATACCTTCTTAACAAAGGAAGCCTTCTTGAACATAAAGAAGGAAAATTAGTAACCACTCTAAAAGCTTGGGACACAAAATTACTTAATAAGGCCCTGTTACATCCACGAGCTGTCATGGGCACAACACTTGGACTCTTTTTATTCGCATTAATCTTGGCCTCATTTATGGGTCGTGATTTTTTACCTAAATTCAATGAAGGTACCGCGACTATTTCAATGATGGCACAACCTGGTATTTCTTTAGACGAATCTAATAAATTAGGTTTTCAAGCTGAAGAACTGATTTTAAAAACTCCTGAAGTTAAATCAGTCTCACGCCGCACTGGCCGTGCCGAACAAGATGAACATGCTGAAGGTGTTCACTCTTCTGAAATTGATGTTGATTTTAAAGAAACTGGAAGACCACGCGAAGTTGTTTTATCTGAAATCAGACAAAACTTGGCTTCAATAGAAAATGTCTTTGTAAATATCGGCCAACCAATTTCACATAGACTTGATCACTTACTTTCAGGTGTACGCGCCCAAATCGCGATCAAAATATTTGGCCCTGACCTGACGGTATTACGTTCAAAATCCGCAGAAATATTTAAAGCTCTTGAAGGCACAAAAGGACTAACAGATCTTCAAATCGAGCAACAGGTATTAATCCCACAGGTAAAAATTCAGCTCTTAAGAGATGAAGCCGTCAAATACGGTATCGTAGTTGGCGAGTTATCTGCCCTTATGGAAAAAGCGCTTCAAGGCGAAGTCGTTGGTCAGGTTTTAGAAGGACAAAAAAGTATCGACCTGATGATGCGTTTTGATGAAAAATCAAGAACAGATCTTGATCTTATCAAATCAACGGCCATCAAAACTATGCCGGATGGAACTAAAATCACCGTTGAAAAAGTAGCGGATGTTTATGAATCTACAGGACCAAACATTATTAATCGCGAAAATGCACAAAGAAGAATTGTCGTTCAAGCGAATTCTTCTGGTCGAGATTTAGATGGCTTAGTCAAAGAGATTCAAAATAAGATCTCTCAAAACGTTCAACTTCCAGAATCGTATTTTATCACTTACGGTGGGCAGTTCGAAAGCCAACAGCAGGCCGCAAGATTAATGATCGTTTTAGGTCTATTAGCTGTCGCTGGTATATTTTTAGTACTCTATGCTCACTTTAAATCTACATTTATTTCTGTTCAGGTTATGTTAAATATTCCGATGGCTTTTATCGGAGGGCTCGTCGGTATTTATTTAACCGACAAAACAATTTCAATTGCAAGTTTAGTGGCCTTTGTCACTCTTTGCGGAATCGCCTCACGCAACGGTATTATGATGATTTCACACTATCTTCACTTGTTAGAGCATGAAGCTGAACAGTTTTCGAAAGAAATGGTCATTCGTGGTTCATTAGAGCGTCTGGTACCAGTGCTAATGACAGCGCTAACAGCCATCTTAGGATTAATGCCCCTGGTATTTGCTGGCGGCGAGCCTGGTAAAGAAATCTTACACCCTGTCGCAGTCGTTATTGTTGGCGGGTTAATTAGCTCTACATTATTGGATATTTTCGTAACACCGACTGTTTTCTTCCATTTCGGAAGAAAGTCAGCAGAAAAAAGTCTTGCGAGAATGAATGAACAAAATTTATTTGAAGGAGAATCACATGTTTAAAAAAATCGTTTTAGCCGTAGCTATCTTATCATCACTTAATTTAATGGCCCACGAAGGCCATGACAACACCCCAGGCTCATTAAAAGCCAACCATGGTGGAACTGTTAAAGCTGGAAAAGAAATTAATCTTGAGTATGTTGTTTCAGGCAACGAATTGAAATTGTATCCAGCCAGTCACGAAGGCGTTGATTTAGCAGCTAATGAAGTAAAAGTTTCTGGTACAGCTAAACTTCCAAAAGGAAAAGCCGAAAGTCTAAAAGTAGAATTGAAAAATGGTTCTTATGTAGCACCTATCGATTTCAAAAATTCTTACCGTATCGAAGTCATTGCCACGACTGAATTTAAAGGCAAAAAAGATACTTTTAAATTTCAAGTTGAGAAATAGGAATAACGATGCATTTTTTGCGTAAAACAAATCATTTCATACCGGTTATTTTGTTGAGCTTTGCGCTAACTGCAAATGCTCAAAATCGTACTGAATTTGAAAACAGATTAATCTCTTCCAATCAAGAATTGAAGGCCCTTCAACAGGATATTTCAGCGCAAGAAAACTTAAAAAAATCAACTTACTCACCATTTCTACCTAGCCTAAATGCTATCGGTGGCTTAGCTAAAATTAAAACTGATTCTGACGACGACAAAGGACAAGTTGGCTATCTACAGGGATCAGCTAATTTATTTTCCGGATTTAAAGATCGTGCAAATTTTGATGTTCAAAATTACAAAGCTGAGCTTGCACGTCTGAACTATGAAATTCGTCTACGCAGCGCTAAAGAAGAATTAACCGAAGTTTTAACGTCGATGATCGGAATTCATCAACTCGAAAAGATTCTTGATGAAGAGTTCAAAGTCACGCAAACACAAAAACAAATGGCGGCCCGTAAGGTTAATGCTGGTTTAACCGGAACAGTCGATAATTATGAATTTGCTCTTCGTGAAAGTGAAATCGAAATTCAAAGACGCAATCTCGTACGAGAACATGAAAGCCTTCACCAAAAATTGAATGCTTTATTTAACGAAGAAGTTTCTGATAAAGAATTAGACAGCTTGGCCTTTGTAAATTCTACGACATTAAGTAAAGATCTAAATTTAACATCGTATGATAACCACCCGCTTATTCGTAAAGCGAAACTCGAAGAGCAAATTGCAGATTCAGAAAAAACATCTGCAACGGCTGATTTTCTACCCAAGATTGATCTAAACTATTCTTTTGGACGACTAACACCCACTGAAGATAAAATTAAGTACAATGAATCTGAAGTAGCACTGCTAATTACGATCCCCCTGTTTTCGGGCTTTGATACTTTAAATAAACGTAAAGCTGCTGTTGCAAACTTAGCAGCCAAAGAACATGAGAAGAATCAAACGGCATTAAACATTAAATCGCAGTTTGAGCAACTTAAGGCCCGCGCAAAAGAGTTGGTCGAACTATTTCAAATTATCGATAAAAAAATGGCCAGCGCTGAAAAGTATTATGATTTAACTTTAGCTGAATACAAACGCGGTGTTAAAAATTCGCCGGATATCGTTGGGGCTACAGAAAGATACTTTGATTCTAAAAAGAAAAAAATTGAAATTCAAAAAGAGCTTGAGTTGGTTCAATTACAACTTAACAACTACAAATAGGAAAAATTATGAAATTATTATTTAATTTAGTTTTAGTCATTGCCTCAGTAAAAGCTTTCGCTCATGGCGAAGATAAACTTGGTCCCAATGGCGGCTACCTAAAAATGCCTGGCACATTTCACACTGAAGTTGTGCCCACAAAAGACGGTAAATTTAGCATCTATCTGCTGGATATTAATTTTAAAAACGCCACGATTAAAGATTCAAAGGTAACAGCATCAATCAATAACGGCACCAAGAAGAATTTCAATTGTATAGCGAAAAGAAATCATTTTGTTTGCGATTCAAAAAAAGACGATCTAACAAAAGGAACTTTAACTATCTTAGCAGAAAGAAATTCTATTAAAGGTACTGAAGCGGTTTACAGTTTACCTTTAAAACTTAGCGAATCAGGCACGGAAATGAAAGGAGACGACCATGGAAGCCATCACTAATACTCAAAAAACAACTTCTACTTTTAAAATTGAAGGAATGACATGCGGTTCGTGCGTTGAAAAAATCACTCAGCGAATAAAATCAATTTCTGGCGTTTCATGGGTTAATGTAAATCTAGGTGCTAAAAAAGCTGATATCATATCGGATAGAACTATTTCTCTTCGCGAAATTCAAGCTTCTTTGGCTGATTTACCAAAATATAAAGCAAACTTTTATGATGATGAATCTACAACTGCAGGTAGCGCTCTTCCCGTAGAAAAAACTTTTTTTCAGACTTACAAGCCTTTATTTACGGTATTTGCCTATATTCTTATTTTCAGTACTGCATATCAAATTCAATTAGGAACTTTTTCTGGCCATCATTTTATGAATCACATTATGGCTGGTTTTTTTATCGGTTTGTCATTTTTTAAATTTTTAGATTTAAAGGCCTTCGCAACATCATTTTCAAATTATGATCCATTAGCTAAAAAATGGAATAATTATGGATTTATCTATCCATTTGTCGAATTAGCTCTTGGTTTTTTATTTATAGCGGATAAATTTTTACTTTTTGCTAATGTAATGACAATTATAGTTTTAACCTTAACAACTATCGGAGTTTACAACAAACTTCGCAGCAAAGTGCAATTTCAGTGCGCCTGCTTAGGCGCAGGGTTTAATTTACCACTTTCAAATATCACAATTTTTGAAAATTTAGCCATGGTGGCCATGGCTATAATTGGTATTTTAGCGCCACTATAAATTACTGCTTTTTCATCACCGACGGATCATGACGAATATATTTATCATTAATGTATTTCATCATAAACACAGTCACTGTTACAGTGCCTACTAACACGTAACCAAGAATGTCGAAGTGTTCTAAAAATCCGTCTGGCTTTTTCACAACGATATAACCTGCGATCACCGCGGCTATTCCGCCTGATATTTGTTGTAAGCTAGAGCTGATCGCCATAAAAGCGCCGCGATCTGCAGGTGTTGGTAACGCCGACATTAACGCTTGCGAAGGAATCATACGCGAGAAAATACCTACGAACATCACCGTATTCACAATCATCACTGTCATTAAACTGCTTGGCCCCATATTTGTGTAATACACAACCATCACGGCTGATAAAACAGCCCCGAAAATAAACGTTCTAAGCTTTCCGAAGGAGTCACTCATTTTACCGACAAGTGGCCCGATAAAAATCGTGGCGATACCAGTCACTAAATAGATTAACGGCAAATCACCCATGGTAAGTTTTAAGTTATTCACCGTAAAATCAGTTCCAAACGGCATTAACATAAATCCACCGATAGACATAAAAGCTGTCGCTGCAAACGCAAAAAGATATTTTGTATTCGAAACAGTTGTGACCATATGATTTAAAGCATTATGATCAACACGCGCTGTTTTTATGTGAGCATCAATGGGTTTTAAGTAAACGATAATCACACCACCTACTAAAACACTCACCGCAACGATCATAAAAAACGGTGCATGCCATCCCCAAATATTTGAAATGTATAATCCCGCCGGAAGCCCTAAAATCTGACTGGCTGCAAATGCTGTTTGAATGTAACCCATCACGCGACCACGAAGTGATAAATCGAATAAGTCAGCTGCGATCGCTAAAACCACTGAACCGATCACTCCGCCAAAAAGACCGGTTACGATCCTTGCCGCCACCATAAAGTGAAAGTTTGGTGCGACAGCGCATAGTAAAGTTCCTATGATAAATCCCACATAAAAAAACAATAAAAACTTCTTACGATCAAAACGGTCAGCAAATCCTGAAGCTAAAATTCCTGAAATCCCCGCACTGAAAGCGTAGGCAGAAACAACCACACCAAATTGCGATGGCTCCATCTTAAGAGCTGGCATCATAAGTGCCCCAAGTGGCGCCATAATCATAAAATCTAAGATGATGGTAAATTGAAGAAAAGCCAGTAGGGCGACTACGAACTTTTGATAACCTGTGAAAGTAACGTCATTTTTTGAATTCATGTAATTATCCTATGTTAACTCGAGAAATCAAATCAAGCTCTAGGTCGACGTTTTGTTTCTGGTGGTGAATATTTGCTGCCTACCCAGGGTTTTACAGGCATGATGAGGTTTTCAACGTTAGGAAACCCAAGATGAATAAATTCATATTTAGTTTAGCTTTAGTCGTAAGTTCAAGTGCCTTTGCCGGTGATCTTGAAAAAACCATTCTTACCGATCTTTTAAAAGACGGTAATAAAAAAGTACAAAATTACTGCCAAATCGGATCAAGCAAAACAGTTCCTGTCAGAGATTTTTTTGCGAACTATATCAATTGGACATTAAGCGCTGACAAGGCTGTTGCTACCCGTTCTTTTAACTGTAAAGAATCTGCGCCCGGTAAAAATACGTTCGACTGTGTCTTTCAATTTAGTGAAGCTGCAAAAACAGGTGAACACCCAGGTTGGGATATGAGCCTTGAATTCAAATACACAAAAAAACAAGGCGTAAACTGGAAATCAGTTCAGTGTGTGAGTACGCCGTAGGCCTGCACAAATCTCATCCACCTCAAAACGAATTCGTAATTGAAAATCAAATAACGTTAGCCTTCGCTAACGTTTCTCGGGGCTAACAGAATCTAACAACGCATTGTAGTTTTTGTGTCTATCTGACTTTGACCGCATTTTTAAATTCGCCATATAACAACGCCACACAAACGGAGGATTTATGAAAACTGTTATCGTATTATTAGCTACTGTAGCTTCAATGTCTGCTCACGCACTTTCTAGCACATACGGAAAATTATCTTTTTCTGGTGGCGAGTATCACTGCACTGTTACTAACAACGGTGGAACTAAAACTTACAAGTACGTTGTTTACAACATGGAAAGACGTGTTGGTAAAGACCGTGAAGTAACTGTTCAGCAAAGAATCGACTTAGCTGTTGCAGCTGGCGAAACTGTTACTGTTGGATCTGGCATTTCAGCTAACTTAGTTGGCCAATACTGCAGATTCTTAGCTAAATAGTTTTATTTAGTTCGAGAGTTTAAAGTTAAAGCGCCGATCCTAGTGGTCGGCGTTTTTTTTAGTTTTTAATGTCCGGCATTTCGGTATCGACTTTACCGGCTATTAAATCTTTACGGGCTTTTTCGGCTAACATTTCGTAGTTTTCGCGAATTTTAGAAATTTCTGAATCTTCTAATTCTTCTAAATCTAATAAAGCGTTGTGCGCCCCTTGGGTTGCGCGAATTAATTCATCTAATTTAATTTGGATGGCTGCGGTATCGCGGTTTTGCGTACTCTGAATTAAAAACACCATTAAAAAAGTAATGATCGTTGTGCTGGTATTAATAATAAGCTGCCAGGTGTCGCTGAAATGAAAAAATGGTCCTGAAATTAACCACGCTAAAATAATAAAAATCGCTAAGCCAAAAGTAAATGGCCTTCCCGAAAGATTGGCGGCGGATTTCGAAAATTTGGTGAACAGCGTTTTCTTTTCCACTGCATAAAAATATGTAACCAAAATTTTTTGAAGTAAATAAACGCCACGGCATAGATTCTGCTTTTTGTTCCAGAAAAACTAACCGGAGGCCCTTAATGCCATCAAAAAACAAATTTATCGTCCTATTCACCTGTCTTATGTCCTTAACTGCACTGGGAGCTGAAAGTTCGCCCCACTGTTATTTATTCAAGCCCGGGAGCGTTGAAGCTGTTGAAAAGCCCACCGAAGCCACACTGACCGATGCGGAAACATGGTGTTATCAAAATGTTGAAGCCCCAAAAAAAGGTCAGATGATCTATATGGTCACAGCCGGCAAAGTAAAACCCGAGTTAACTTTATTCGTGGGGCAAGATGGTTATCTGACTCACTACTCTTTATTAAATGGAAAATTAAAAGCTCACCGAATTAAATCTACAGATTTTAATCCGTTTTCTGTTCCGTTAAAAGAACCCAATGTTGAAGTGCGCATGACACTTAAATTATCCGACACAACAACTGATTCTGCTTACGGAAACCTGCAAGCTTTATTAAGTCAGCAAGTTGAAGATACACCAATGACAATTTCTGAAGGAACTTACACGGCGCAAGCTTCGCATATGCCTTGGCGTGGTTATTGGTTTCCGCAACGTGGCCAAACTATCGCCGCCTCATTAAAAAAATATGATGCTTTTGTTAAAGCCAGAACCGGTGAAAATCCAAATTCAGTCCGCTATGAACGCAATCATCACGGTTGGACCGGCGAAGTTTGGGAAGGTCACTGTAACGGCTGGGCTGCTGCAGCTATCTTAAATGAAGAACCTGTAACACCTAAAACAGATGCTCAGTCTGGTATTACATTTTCTACGTTAGACCAAAAAGCTTTATTGTCTGAAAGAGACTTTTGTGTGACACACACATTCTTTGGCTCTAGATACAGAGGTGCTGGTGATAACATGAGTGATATTCGCCCGGCAGTGTTTCATAAAACTTTAGTTTATTATATCGGGCAATTACAAAAACCAGTAGCGACAGACTACGACCGTAGCGCCACTGTAAATAATGCGGTGATTTCTGGTTATAACATGACAATTACAAAAACAGGTTCAAGAACTTTTAAAGTTACCGCCGTGGTAAGTCTTCACCATTATGATAAAGTAAAATCACAAGCAACCGGTGTGGCCCGCGCTGAACAAAAAAAATATAGATACACAATTAAAGTCAACGAAGCCGGTGAAATTATCGGTGGCAACTGGCTTTCAGGAAACCCAGACTTTTTATGGGTGCCATTAAGTTCTTCACCTTGCAGTAAGAACAATCAAAAATTAGATGCAAATATTATCGAAGAAATTCTTAATTTACAGTAAGTAAGAAATAATGGGATACACGGCTTAAAAGTGTGTCCCATTTTCAAAATAATTTGTTTTTGGTAAATCAAAAAATACCACAGCGATATATTCTGATTTTGTAAAGCCTTGCACAAGCTCGGTGACTTTCTTGGCGGCGGCAGATTTCATTTCAGCGCCACGGTCAAACCAATGAATTTCAATCATCGGATCACCTTCTCCGTCAGCAACAACGGCACCCTGACGATAAAAAACTGTCGGGATTTTTTCGACAGTGAAATTATCTTCTGGTGTATTCATTAATAGCGAAAGTTCTTTAGGTAAAACTTGGCTAAGGTTTTTAACATCTGAATCAGTCATGGCGCGAACGCGAATATGTGGCATAGTTATTTTAGTCCCGGATAAACGACTTTAAGAGATTTTAATTTTTCTTCAGCCGCTTTTTTTACGATTGGGTTTTTACTGTTAGTTAACTCACGAAGATTATTGTATTCAGTGTGAACCTGCTGAGTTACCGCGTCTTGATACCCAGGTTTTCCTGAGTAGCTTTTTTTAATGTCGGCTTCAATCTTGTTCCATTTAGCTTTTGTGACTTCGTTAATCTGTTGAACTTGTCCAGATCTGGCTGCGGTCTCTTCTAACTCATACAACTGACGCTCTGATAAATTAGAATGAGTTCTTTTGGCCGTATTGGCATCTTTAAGATCGATTTTATTTTCTTTAACGTAAGCTTTGTAAGCACTGTTATAAGCTTCAGAAGCTTCACTGATTTTTCCTTCAGCGGCGGCAGCTTCTGCATGTAAACGATGGTATTGCGAATAGTCTTGTTCACGGGCTTTAGCGGCATAAACTTCACGGGCATTTGTTGAATTTACTTTGGCAAGTGACGTCTTATCTTGCGCACCAGTGATACCATTTCTTAGACCGATTTTAATTTCGTCATCAGTGAAATAAGGTTTACCGGTATCAGGATTGATTTCTGAAGCTAACTTTCTTTTTAAATCAATATCTTCTTTTGTGTACGTTCCAAAGCCACGGCCTTCTGTTGTTCCCACATCGTGCATTTTAAGCCACTGATCGGCTTCACGCTTAGATAGTGGTTTACCTCTGATTTTTTCTAACGCTAAAATACGTTCTTCCGGAGTTAAGCCAGCGGCAGCTGCTAGAATTTTTTCTTTATCAGCGGCATTTGTGATTCGCCCACCAGGTCCTGCTGTGGCCCGTTCTGCGGCATTGACATCAGCTACGAAATCATCAACTTTTTTAACGCCGGCTAATTTGGCCAGACGTTGCGCGCGGGCCGCTTTTAAACCAGCGGCACCCGCTTTAGCAGCGCCCCATAAAGTCGGAGCCACTTCAGCCATCGCTTCGCAAATCAAAGCTTTTTGATATTTGCTGTTGTAACAATCGTACTGCACACCCATTTTTTTCAAATGAGCTTTTGCAAGATCAATCACATTACCGTCTAATTTTGGTTTATTAACTTTGTTTGTCCAATCAACGAACTGCTGTTCTTCAGGTGTATAAGTTGCATTACGATCATTTAAACGTGCGCGAACTTTATTAAAGGCACGCATTGATAACTTTCGCTGCTCCATCACTAGATTCGTTTGAATTTTTTCACATTTCAGAGCTTGAAGTTCTGAATCTGGTGGTTGAGTCGTGCGTAATACCTGTGGCATACGGCTATTGTAATCTTCGTAAAGAAGTCTTTTTTTATTAATATCTTTATCGCAGGCCGCAAGTTCTGCTGCTTTTTGTTCGCGCTCTAACATAAACTCAGCGCCTGTTTCACCGATGGATTCACCAAGCTTTACAAAATAATCACCCACACCAATTAAACAACCTGTGGCCCATTCAGCTGATCCCGATAACCAGCTTTGATTTTCATCGCCACCGCAAATTAAAGCTCTTGCTGATGGATCACCACCTGCTTCTTTAATTTCTTGATAGACTTTTTGGCATTGAGTTGAAGCTTTGGCTTCTTCGCAATTTTTTTTAACCAGATCTGTAATCGGTGACAGTGTATCGGTTCTTAGATCACAGCTTTCAGCGGCGTTAACAGACGTCGAAAGTCCTAAGAACAAAGAAAGAAAAAGGGCAAAAAATGATGGCATCATATAGTTAAATTTATCGGCTATTTTGCCGTGGCTGTTAACTAGACCTTTGCTTGGGACTTTTCAGATAATCATACTATTTTGTAGTATAATTATACTGAAAAGTAGTATGATTATACTACTTTGGAGGATAACATGTACCCTGCACTATTTGGCAACGCTGTCTCAGAGAAGGTTCTTCTTTACATTACTAATTACGGAGAAGGTTATATTAATAAAATTGCCAAAACTTTTGAAATCGCACCAAGTCAGGTTCAAAAGCAGCTCGTAAAGCTTGAAGCTAATGGAATTCTGGTTAGCAGAATGACCGGCAATCTACGTGTTTTTACTTTTAATCCACGCTTAGCGATAAAAAAAGAACTTCTAACCCTCCTTGAGAAAGAGTTAGAAATATTACCTAAAGAAACTATTCAGAAATATTACAGAGAACGTACTCGCCCTCGTCGCACAGGCAAGGAATTATGAAGCTTTCAAAAAGCACTTCACTTTCAGAGTTAGCAGGATTCATAACAAACCACTTGCAACAAAAAGGTATCCAAACCACTCTTGTTGGAGGTGCTGTTGTTACAATTTATTCTGATAATGAATATCAATCTCGTGATCTAGATTTTATTAGCCCTAACGATAATAAAGAAATTACTGAAGCGATGGCTGAAATTGGTTTCGTAAGAAAAGGCTAAGTCTTCTATCACGTCGACACAGTTTTTACCGTAGAATGTCCAACCGGACCGATAGCTATCGGCAAT
>CBINGM010000038.1:0-14078 GCA_966250225.1 uncultured Pseudobdellovibrio sp.
AGTCTGCAGTCTATGGCCCATGACATGGATAAAAAAGAAATGCCTGCACTAACCAAAGAACAGCGCGAGAAAATGGCTACCCTGCATGAGCAAATGGCCAAATGCCTACGTTCAGAAAAATCTCCAGCAGATTGTCATGAAGAAATGAAAAAATCATGTATGGATATGGGCGAGGATAATTGTCCTATGATGCATCACCACAAAGACATGAAAAAAGAAATGAAGAAGAAAAAAAGTAAATAGCTATTCGCGTGGTCTAAGACCACGCGGCAGCACACTCCTACAAATCAACTGAAGCAAGTTTAATGTTGGCTCGGCGTCGTAAGTCTATTACGCTATTATCTATGACGCTTGAATATCTTATGAGCCTTGAATTTTGGGAACTTTCTAGTTACGTGGTTACTGTCGTAGCTCTTCCTTTTGGTATTATCGTTTACGTTCTTGAACAAAGAAAAGAACGCCAAAATGAAGATGAAGAATTATATCAACGCTTATCTGATGAATACGCTGACTTTCAACAGCTGTTATTAAAAAATGCCGATCTTCGATTGATTTCAGGTAACGCCCTTGAATCTGAGATGACTGACGAACAACGTGAACGAAAAAAGATTATCTTCGATCTTCTTGTTTCGTTATTTGAACGTGCGTATATCTTGGTTTACGAAGAAGATATGTCAAAACAAAATCAACGTCTATGGGCTACATGGGAAGACTACATTCGCTTCTGGACAAACCGAAATGATTTTAGAAAATCTTTAAACGAACTATTAGATGGTGAAGATCCAGAGTTTTCAGCTTACATGAAAAAGATTGCTAGCGAAGCGAAGATTTAGAAGCCTTCGCTTACCCACGTCGGGCAGCATCGATAGCTGCTACATCGATTTTTTTCATTGTCATCATAGCATTAAAAGCGCGCTTAGCTTCATCTCCGCCTTTGGCCATTGCTTCGGTCAACGTACGCGGCGTGATTTGCCAAGATAAACCCCATTTATCTTTACACCAGCCGCACTGACTTTCTTCGCCACCATTTTTTACAATGGCATCCCAATACTTATCAGTCTCTTGTTGATTATCTGTCGCAATTTGAAAAGAAAAAGCTTCGCTATGCTTGAAATACGATCCACCATTTACGCCAATACATGGAATACCACAGACCGTGAATTCAACAGTAAGCACATCACCGGCTTTACCTGAGGGATAATCAGAAGGCGCGCGATGAACTGCACCCACAGAACTATTCGGAAAAGTTTTAGCGTAAAATTGCGCGGCTTCTTCAGCGCCTTTATCGAACATCAAACAGACTGTGTTTTTTGCAATCGTCATAATACTTCTCCGAAACGTTTTTACTTTTTAGTTTGCGACACGAAAGAATTTAACCGCAATTCCGTGATCAGGTACAGAATTATATACTTTTACATTCAATGTGTAACCACGCGTTTTTGCTTGCGGTGCCCATAATGCATTAATCGGCGTATGAACAAGCTGAGGTCGTCCAGCAAAAACCACTTCATGATAGGTATAAGCATCATCTACAACTTGAGCTACAATCGTCGGTTCATCAGCATAAAGACCACGATCTTGCCAAGCGCAAGTTCCAGGATCAACACCCTGAGTAGCTGGCTTTGTGGCATGTTTAAAACTGAAAGCTACTACAAGTTTTCTTGCAGCTGTTAAGCTTGGAGTAATACTCACCGTTTGTGAGCCATCAAACACGCAAGTCATTGGATAGCTTGTTTGTGCGAAAGCTGAAGTAACAGAAAGAACCGTAAGGCCAATAATCATTAATAACATTTTCATTTGATTCCCCTTTTTTTAAATTTAAGAATTTGCTATCAAACGAAAATATAAGACGCAAGAAAAGTGAAATGAGCCAGATAATACGAGGAAATTATCCCCATTAAACATTGGTAGACTTGTCGGCGCACCGCTTGCACTTCTTCAGTCTATGAAAACACTAGATATTGATCAAAAATATCTCGGAAGAGATACAGAGCCAGATGAAATCGAAATTGCCAAACAAAATGGAAGTTACATCTACACAACCCGAGGCAAAAAGTACATCGACTTTATTATGGGTTGGTGTGTGGGAAACTTCGGCTGGAATAACGAATACATTAAAAAGAAAGTTCAGAATTTCAACGGTCCAGATTACGTAACACCTCATCAATTGTATAAGCCTTGGGTTGATTACGCCCGTAAATTAGAAAGTGTCGCGCCAAAAAAACTTAAGAAAAGCTTTCGCTCAACCGGGGGCACAGAATCTGTTGAAATTGCCTTACAAGCCGCGATGTCTTTTACAGAACGGCAAAAATTTATATCTTTAGAAGATGCTTATCACGGCGATTCTATTGGTGCTCGTAGCATTGGTTCGCCGAAATACGGTAAATGGTTCAAAAATCCTTTCAGCGCTTATAGAATCAAACCACCCACTTAATGAAAAATCAGCTGAGCGAATTGCTCTGCGCCTTAAAAAAAGAGACATTGCAGCCCTCATCATGGAGCCCATCATATGTAATCGCGGAGCAATGGTTCCAACACCAGAATTTTTCGAGATCGTGCAAGAATCTTGTAAGAAGTACGGAACAGTTTTAATTATTGATGAAGTCGCAACTGGTTTTGGCCGAACCGGTAAGCTCTTTGCTTGTGAACATTTTAACTTGCAGCCAGATATTTTGTGTCTGGGAAAAGCCGTCACCGGAGGTTTTGCTCCGATGGGCGCAGTACTTATGAGTGATGAAGTTTCGCAAGCCATGCAATATGAGACAAGCTACTACTCAACATATGGGTGGCATCCGCGAAGTGTAGAAGCTGCGCTTGCAACACTTTCTTATTATTCTGAAAACAAAGACTTTCTTGAGAGTAACACAAAAGAAATGGGTCACTACATCGTAGATCAAATGTCACAGATGAACTTCAAAGAAGAACCGCGCTTTTCATATCTTGGCCTTGCCATCGGAGTAAAATTTGAAAGTGAAGATTACGGTGAACACATCGTTGAAAAAGCCAAAGAAAAGGGGCTTCTTTTGTCTGAAGGCGAGCAAGGCTTTACAATGTTCCCTGCCCTGAATATTGAGCGCGCGATTGTTGATGAAGCTTTAGAAATATTAAGACGGTGTCTCTAACCCGAATGTTTTGGAAATTTAATTATGATCTTTCCGCTTTCTTGTTCGAGCTTGAACTTTTCAGCATCCACACCCGAAGGAACAGGAAAAGATCGCTCAAAGCGAGAACTTATAAGCGAACCATCAGGTTTTTTATCTTCAGTTTCTCCTGAAATGACTACCTGACCGTTTTCGACGTTCACATCAAAATTCTTTGGGGTTTGTCCGTTAAGATTGATTTCAAGATAAAGAAAATCTTTATCTTCTCGCTGAGTTACCTCGCCGACATCGCCTCCACCAAATCGCCCTTTGTACCAATCGTCAAAAGCTCCTCCATCTCGATCGCCAAATTGATCCAACATCCGTTCTCGCATGCGTCTCATTTCTTCATACGGATCTCGTGACCGATCGAAGAAATCTTTATTGAAAAAGTCATTGAGGAACTTATCCTCAGACGTCAGGCGTGATTGATCTTGCGATACGCGATTTTTATCGGCCGCACGCTGATAAGCCCAGAAAGCGACTGCGCCAACAAGAAAGGAAACGAGCGCAATAAAAATTCTATGTGTAACTATACTTTTGAACGATTTCATTGTGCGGTTTCCTTTCTTGGCTTCGCTTTAATGTTTTACATCTTTTTTTTCTTGTGATTTTTTCTGGTCACCTTTACCGATAAGACGATTTAAGAAACCACCTTTTCCGGATTGCACTTCAATTTTTTTAGCCTGAGATTGTTCGGTCTTAGGCATCATGATTTCAAGAAGACCATTTTCATAATTAGCTTCAATTTTTTCAGGATCAATTGTCGTCGGAAGAGAAAAGCTCTGATGAAAAGAGCGATACTGTCTGCGATAACCACGCTCTGAGTCTTCACTTCCAGATTCTTCTTTGTGTTCAGCGTGCACAGTAAGAAGGTTTCCGTTCACGTTAACCTGAATATCTTCCTGAGGAACTCCTGGAATTTCGGCGGATAAAATATAAGAGTTATCGGTTTCTTGGATATTAGTCATTGCTCCACGACGAGTGAGCTCAGGCCAATCACCCAAAAGTGAACCGAACCGAGATCCAAAAAATCGCTCCACCATGTTATCAAACATGCGGTCAAACTCGGGCACCAGATTTTGTTGTGAGGGACTGTTCTCTTTTCTAACTTCAATTTCTTTATTAGCCATTTTGATATTCTCCTTATGTTGTATGTGTAATGTTGTAATTTGCCTCGGTAACATTCGGGGCTGATAGATGAGCCGTGCCTATAGCACCGCTTCAGGCTTTGCGGCATGAGCGCTAACCGATTACTCGGAAGCAATATTATTGCCAGCAGCTAAGTTGTACGTAATAGAGTGAAACAAAAAAACTGCATGTCGTCACAAGCACGCGCAATGTCCCGTTAGTCATCGGGCTTGAGGCAGAAAAACCCGAAAATCCTGCGCGGATGTTCGGGTTCGAATAACTAAGAAATTGGTGGAGGTGCCGGGAATTGAACCCGGGTCCGCAAGAGATCCACAGAAAGGCGCTACATACTTAGTTCGTATTTTATTAAATCTTAAGAACCTCTACGAACAAAGTTTCAAAAGAAAATCCCCTGGGTAACTATTAAGACTTCACTCCAGAGAAACCAGTGAAGTCCGAGACGGCATTATCGTCGGCTTAGGCATCGACACCGTCGATCAACACGTAAACCGTAACAGAACTAAGCTGCTAATTGATAGTCGTTGTTTGCAACTAATAAATGCACGTTTTTAAAGAGGTCCACATGCGCCCCTGTATGCTCCCTTTGCTTCAGCACCCACGTCGAAGCCAGTACACCCCCACTTAAAAGATGTGTACAAAGAACATTCTATACCAAACATTTCGAAAATACTATGAAGCGATTTTGGTCTATTTGTTTGAAAAAATGGGTACTGAGGTTTACCCCCATCAATCGCTAAACTTGATAAAAAATAAAGCATAATTTAACTAGAGTTTTCACCCTAAACCTGTCATGAAATTTCACTTTTTATCCGAAATTTGTTAGAAACTGTCGTGGTGTCGAACAGTCACTTTCTGATTATACATTGCGTAATTTTCTCTGCGCGTAAACGAATCTTTAGTTATATAATTGATTTTGAGAGTGAGTTATCAACTAAATCCACAGAGTTTTCCACAGAACACGGGTTTTTCCAGCGCCAATATGACCCTGAAAAAGTGATTTCAGAAAATTTCAGTTTTTAGTGGTCGAGTTTAAATAATAAGCAATATAACCGTTTCAGGCTAACCACGTTTGTAGATATTTACATAAAACTTCGGGTCGAAAAATGTTAAGATGTGGTTATGTTACGAGCCGTTAAAAAACCATCGGAAGATGCAAAGCCATATCACTCAGACGAAAAAAATCTGTGTGAAAACTGCATGTATCGTTTAACGAATATTATTTGCTCAACATCACCTGAAGTATGGCGTCTTGTTGAGACTTCAAAACAAAAGACGACCTTTAAACCGCAACAGACGATCTTTTATCAAGGCAACGAACCTTTAGGTTTATTCACTATTTCTTCAGGTTTAGTAAAATTAGAAATGACCAGTGAACACGGCCAAACGCACACCCTTCGCTATTTAGGCCCCGGATCAGCTTTAGGCTACCGATCTTTGTTCGCGCACGAGAAATATCAAGCCACAGCCGTTGCGGTTGAAACATCAGAAATTTGCTTTATTCCTAAAAATGTTGTGATGGATATTTTTAAAAATTATCCAGAAGTAACCATTAAGATTCTTGAAGCGCTTTCAAAAGACTTAAGAATCGCTGAAGAAAAATGGACATCACAAATGGATAAAGACGCTTCAGAACGTATCGCTGAAGCTTTAATTTTCTTACAAGAGCACTTCACGCATCAAAATTGGACACGCAAAGAAATCGCTGAATGGGCCGGAACAACGCCTGAGACAGTGATTCGCACATTGGCTCAATTTGAAAAAGAAGGTTACATCGATCAATCCCAAGGTCGCGTAATTAAGCTTGTTAACAAACAAAAATTAATAGAAAAACTTCACGGCACTTATTAATTAGTTTTCAAAACATGATGTGGATCATGATCGTTTGATCACAACCAGAGGTATTCTTTTCTTATAAAAGGAAAAGAATAAATGCCTCTCGATCTGGTCAGAACTAAAAATCCATGTAAATACTGCGGGACTTTGTCTTTAAGTATGTACTGCTGCCACGCTTGCGAAATGCTTGATGGCGGATTTTCTGAACTGGTCAGTAAAGCTTCACAAGCTGAATCACAATACGCGTATTTAGACTTATCTGAAAATCAAAAACTTTATCAATTACATAGTAAAGAACGCCGCTTTAAATTTTTTGTTCACGGTATTCAATGTTCAAGTTGCGTTCATCTTTTAGAACAAATTGCAGAGATGAATTCTCACTGCAAACAATCACGTTTAAATATCAGTAATTCAGAATTATTTATCGAACTAGATTCAGAGGGAAAACTTTCTGATATTGCCTCGCTAATTAAAGCTATGGGTTATGATTTTTCTGTGATCAAAGCTACTGAAAATAGCGATGAAAAATTACGTCTTGAAACTCGCCAAGAGTTAAAGCGCATCGCGCTTGCCGGAGCACTAGCCGGCAACATTATGCTTTTTTCGATCGCGATCTACACGGGAGCTTCTGGCACTTTATTAACAGTATTTAAATGGCTTAATTTATTATTGTTTTTACCTATTTTATTTTACGTAGCTATCCCTTTTTATCGCGGAGCTTTAGGAAGCTTAAAAATGCAAAAAGTGCATATCGATTTGCCGATCGTGATCGCACTTCTTACAAGCTCAAGCTTATCTATATATAGTCTGATTACCAGCGGTGACCAATTTTACTTTGATTCAACGGCTAGCTTTATCTTTTTAATTCTTGTAGCTCGCTTCTTTGTTAAAAAAGCCCAGCACCGTTTTTTATCGCCGCAAAATATTCATTCACAAATTCGCACTGAAACTTATGCTTTAGCTGATAACTTATCAACAGTGATTACTGAAAACATCAAACAGGGCCAAATTTTTACGGTTAGCCAAGACCAGGCCATTCCGGTAGATGGCGTTTTACTATCAGACATGGCGTTAGTTGATACCTCTTTTATGTCGGGTGAAAATATTCCGTACACTTTTACAAAAGGTATGCGTCTTTTTGCCGGATACAAATTATTATCAGCCTCTATTTCAATGGTCTGCGAAAAACCGATTACTCAAACCCGTATTGCAGATTTATTAAGTAAAAGCCAAGAAAATTTATTATCTAAAAATAGCTATTTAACTTTAGCTGACCGCCTATCAGAAAAACTGATTCTTTATGTTTTTATTTTAGCGGCCTTTGTGTTTGTAGCTTTAGGTTTAACAATTAACTTCACTGAATCATTTCACCGTGCTTTGGCGTTAATTGTTGTCGCGTGCCCTTGCGCTTTAGCTTTTGGAAGCCCTTTGACAATGGCTATGGCCTTTCGCAAATCACAAAAAAAAGGTATTTCAGTTCGTAATGCCAATGTCTTTGAAAAAATGAGTCAGATTCAAAATATCTTTTTTGATAAGACTGGCACATTGACTTACGGTCAGTTGCAGGTTTGCGAAACTTGGCCAGAAAAATTAAGTGCTGAAACAATTGATGTCTTAGTTAGTTTAGAAAAAATTTCGTATCACCCCGTAGCTTTTGCTTTACGTTCACACTTTAAAAACTGGAAGAACGAGATTCATTTTTCTGAACATAAAGAAATTTTTGGCAGTGGTGTAAGAGGTCAGTTAAACAACGATCTTTACGAACTAAAAACATTACCTTCTAACGTTCATGACGAAAGTATCGATATCGCGATTGCACTTTATAAAAACAAAGAAGTGATTTGTCGTATCTATTTACAAGATCAAATTCGCGAAGAAGCTGGCGGAATCATCGCCGATCTTCAAGCTGAAGGAAAAAACTGTTACCTGATTTCAGGTGATAAAAAACGTAAAGCCTTAGCCATTGGCGAAAAATGTGGGCTTAACCGCGATCATATTTATTCAGAACTTTACCCAGAAGATAAAAAAGAAATTATTACTAAATACCCGCATAGTCTAATGATTGGCGACGGTGTGAACGACACTTTAGCTATGAGTAGCAGCCAAATCAGTATTGCCATTAAAGGCAGTGCTGAAATTGCTTTAGCAAGTTCTGATATTTTCTTTTTACGTTCTGGATTAAACCCGCTGGTTGAACTTTTTAAAGTGAATAAAAATATTCACCAAACTTTGAAAAGAAATTTAGCTTTATCGCTGGCTTACAATGCTATCGCTGGAACTTTAGCGGTGTTTGGTTTTATCAATCCACTTTGGGCTGCGGTATTAATGCCTGTTAGCTCACTTATTATTCTATTTTCAACTTTATGGGGATTTAGAGAATGAACATCTTATTTTTAATGATACCCATGGCTTTAATGTTAGGAATCGTTTTCGTCGGTATTTTTTTCTGGGCTGCAGGCAGTGGCCAGTTAGACGATCTCGAAACCCCTGCTCACCGCATTTTAAATGATAATCAAAGACAACCAAAACAATGAAGGACTTTTCTATGACCACACATGCTGATCATAATTCTCAAACTGAAAATATAGTCTACGACGACCAGATCGTTAAGTACTTTACCTTAGCCACATTCGGCTGGGGTATTGCCGCTTTACTTTTTGGTTTGCTTGCGGCTTTACAACTTGCCTACTGGCCAATGAACATGAACTTAGAATGGGTTACCTTCGGCCGTTTACGCCCGCTTCATACGAATGCTGCAATTTTTGCTTTTGCAGGTAATGCGATTTTTGCGGGAATGTACTATTCAACTCAGCGTTTACTTAAAGCGCGCCTGTTTTCTGACTTTTTATCAAAAGTTCACTTCTGGGGCTGGCAATTTGTCATTCTTTGTGCAGCTGTGACACTACCATTGGGTTATTCACAATCTAAAGAGTACGCTGAGCTTGAATGGCCAATTGATATTTTAATTGCGCTTATCTGGGTTATTTTTGCGATTAACTTTTTCATGACGATCAAAAGACGTCGTGAAAAGCATCTTTACGTAGGTATTTGGTTTTATATCGCAACGATCATTACTGTAGCGATGTTACATATCGTAAACTCTATTGAAATTCCAATTTCACCTCTTAAATCTTTACCAGTTTGGGGCGGGATTCAAGATGCTTTAGTGCAGTGGTGGTACGGCCATAACGCTGTCGCGTTTTTCTTAACGACTCCATTTTTAGGATTAATGTATTACTTCGTACCAAAAGCTGCGAATCGTCCGGTTTATTCTTACCGCTTATCGATCATTCACTTTTGGGCTTTAGTTTTTATTTATATCTGGGCCGGGCCACATCACTTACTTTACACTTCACTACCAAACTGGGCGCAGTCATTAGGAATGGTTTTCTCGATCATGTTATGGGCTCCATCATGGGGTGGAATGATTAACGGTTTAATGACACTTAAAGGTGCCTTTAAAGAGTTAATTCAAAATCCGGTGATTAAATTTTTCGTAGCCGCTTTAACTTTCTACGGAATGGCCACATTTGAAGGCCCATTATTATCAATTAAATCAGTATCAGCGTTAGGTCACTACACTGACTGGATTGTTGGCCACGTTCACTCAGGTGCCCTTGGTTGGAATGGTATGCTGATCATGGGTATGATGTTATGGATGGTTCCGCGTCTTTGGAAGACAGAACTTTATTCGACAAAGTTAGCTGAAAATTCATTCTGGATTTCATTAACTGGGGTTTTATTTTACTACGTTTCAATGACTGTAGCCGGAATCACTCAAGGCTTAATGTTAAACGGCATTAACGGCGAAGGTAAATTGATGTATCCAGACTTCGTTGAAACAGTAACTAAAATTGTTCCGCTTTATTGGGTTCGCGCCATCGGCGGAGCGCTGTTTGTTACTGGATATTTAATTTTTATCTACAACATGTATAAAACAATTAAGTTAGCGCCTAAAGAAGCTGCTGAACCAGTTGTTGTTAAAGTGACTCGTACAGGTTGGAGTGAAAAATCACACGAACCGCACCGTCAACTTGAAGGTATGGGCTTAGCGTTTTCAGTTTTAACTTTTATCGCAGTTCTTGTGGGATCAGTGATTGAGATTTATCCCACACTTTCTTTACATAAATACGTAAACCCTGAACAAACAACAGAGCCGTTTTCAGCTTTAGAAATTGCCGGTCGCGGTGTTTATATTTCTGAAGGTTGTTATGTTTGCCACTCGCAACAAATTAGACCGATCGCTGCCGAAGTACTTCGTTACGGACCAGCTTCAACTATCGAAGAATCAATGTGGGATCGTCCGCACCAATGGGGATCAAAACGTACTGGGCCTGACTTAGCCCGTGTTGGTAAAAAATATCCTGATATGTGGCACTTTCAACATATGATTAACCCGCGTGCGATCACACCAAATTCAATCATGCCGAATTATCCGTGGTTATTAGAAAAAAATACTGATTTTCTTTCTTTACGCCGCGAATTTTCAGTGATGAACAACTTAGGTGTGCCTTACGACAAAGACACAATCGCTAATGCCGATATCGTGGCGCAAAAACAGGCCAAAGCAATTGCTGAAGAGCTTGAAAAACAAGGTGCCCCAAAAGGTTTAGAGAAAAAACAAATCGTAGCATTAATTGCGTACTTACAAGCTCTAGGCCAAAAAGCAAAAACAACTGACACAGCCGGAAATAAATAACGAGGAATTTTATGAAACAAGAAGGCTTAAAATTTTTTACAGACACTTACTTAACAGTTATCGGATTTTTAATTTTCTTTTCGTATTTCATTTACGTAACTGTGAATGCTCTACGTGCGCCAAAAAAACAAATTAACGATTTTGCCCATATTCCATTTTCTAACGGAGAAGACCACCATGGAAAATAATGAACAACAAAACCCAGCTGATGTAACCCACACTTATGACGGTATTGATGAACACAATAACCCGATGCCAACGTGGTGGGTGTGGTCATTTATCTTAGCGATTATTTTTGCCTTTCATTATTACATTCACTTTGAATTAACAAAACAAGGCCCAACGTTAACTGAAGAATTAGCTGTTTCAATGAAACAGCTAAAAGAACTACAAACTGCAGCTGCTAACAAGTTTCCGACTTTGTCAGAAGAAGAACTTGAGGCCAAACTTAAAGATCCAAATTTAGTGAAACTAGGTGCCGGAATTTTTCAGGGTAAATGTGCCATGTGCCACGGTGAAAACTTAGAAGGAAAAATCGGCCCGAATCTAACAGACAAAATTTGGTTACACGGTGGAAAAAGTTCTGAAGTTGTACAAACAGTTAGACAAGGTGTTTCAGCTAAAGGAATGCCTGCCTGGGAAGGTCTGCTTAACGCCGAAGAAATTTTCGGTGTTGTGGCGCTGATTAAATCAAAAGGTATGTAATGAAACCAAAACTATCCAGCGAACATATTACAAGTATTGACGAGTACGGAAATCGCATCGGATTACACCCCGCTGAAGTCAGCGGGTATTTTCGTACTCGCAGAACCTGGGTACAAAATATTTTGATCGTGTTTTTTTTAACTCTGCCGTGGATTAACATCGGCGGTTATCAAAGTATTTTATTAGATATTCCTGCCCGTGAATTTTATTTTTTCGGCCTAATGTTTAAAGCGCACAATGCTCCGCTATTATTGTTTTTAATTTTAGGAGGCGCTTTAACTTTAGCTTTTGTGACCGCAGTATGGGGCCGCGTGTGGTGTGGCTGGGCTTGCCCGCAGACTGTTTTTATCGACGGTGTTTTTCGTAGAATTGAATATTTTATTGAAGGCAACTACATCGCCCGCCGCCGTCAGGCGATCGAGCCAATGACAACAAATCTTTTTATACGCAAAGCGATTAAATGGGTTTTATATTATTTCGCCTCTGCGTTTATCGCGCACAGTGCTTTAGGGTATTTTGTAGGTTCGTATTCTTTTATTCAAATTATAACAAACGGGCCACAAAGCCATTTTAACTTATTTATTTTTTCACAGATCTTAACGCTAGCTTTACTTTTTGATTTTGGTTGGTTTCGTGAACAGTTCTGTACGATCATGTGCCCGTACGGCCGTATTCAAGGTTTACTGTTAGATAACAATTCAATGAACGTTGTCTACGATGAAAAACGCAATGACTGTGTTAACTGCAACCGCTGCGTAAATGCCTGTCCGATTGGTATTGATATTCGTAACGGTTTACAAATGGAATGTATTGCTTGTACCGCCTGCATTGATGCCTGCGATGAAATCATGGAGAAAGTGCATAAACCAAAAGGTTTAGTTAAATACGGTAATATCAGCGATACGAAAATTAAATGGTTAACTCCCCGTTCAAGTATTTACATGGCCGGAATTGGTATTTGTGTGATTGGTTTACTGTACGGAATTTTATCATTTCAACATTCAGAAGCCTTTATTTTAAGATCACTGACAACGCCGTACACTTTACGCGAAGAAAATGGTGTTAATTTTGTAACCAACCAATTTCGCTTACATGTAACGAATCAGAGTCGTGAACAAAAAAAATATAAAATCGAAATCTTAAATAACCCCGATGCTAAAATTACTTCGCAATTTGATTTGTTAACGTTAGAAAGCAAAGCCAGCTTTGATTGGCACTTTTTTGTGACTCTTCCGCAAAGTAAAGTCACCCAGTCAAATACTTTACAAGTTAAAATCAGTGATGCCTCTGATCCTGAGCAGTTTAAAAAAGAATTTAGCATTCAGTTTTTAGGGCCTAATCTATGAGTGGTGATTTTCAGCTGATCTCATTATTAACTGGTTTTTTTGTCGCAGGCTTTATCGGAAGCTGGCACTGCGCTGTCATGTGCGGGCCAATGACTTGTTTGCTGGCTTCAAAAAAACAGTTAATCAGTTACCAACTAGGAAGACTTATTTCTTACGTTGGCGCTGGAGTTTTTGCTGGAACTATTTCTTCATTATTAATCGAGTCTTACAACTGGTTAAAGATCGTCTCAGTTGTGGTTATTTCAATTTTATTAATTATCACTTTTTTTACGAAAGCCGAAAAAATTCAGATGCCAGGGTTTATAAAAAACATCTACTGGCAAAAACGTAATAATCCGTTCTTGCTCGGAGCTTTAAGTTTAGCGCTTCCGTGCGGGTGGCTTTACAGTTTTATTCTTTCAGCCTTAGCTGCCAGATCACCCATCGCCGGTGGTTTAGTCATGTTGATGTTTTGGTTATCATCACTTCCGGCTTTATCAATTGCCCAGGTGTTTTTAAAAAAATTAATCGACATTAATGATTTAAAACGACAGAAGATTGCTTCTATCGTTTTATTAAGTGCAAGTTTATTCAGTTTATGGGGATTTTTACTTCACTAAGCGTCTAATTTTTTAGAAGCATTAGAAACCGGGAAAAGCTGAAGGTTTAATTGGTAAACTCTTTCGCCTTTTCCGTTAGTGCGCGCAATGCTGTTATCTTTGTGAAGTGATTTACGCATTTGGCGTAATTTAAATTTTAATTCTTCAAACTCAGCTTGTGTTAACGATAATGTAAGTGAACCAAACTCACGCTCAGTCGGCGCATCTTGGTATAAAGATTCAAGACCTAAATACATTAATTGCATTTGTAACTGGCGAATTAACGCTGAAGGAATTTCTTCAGGAGCTTCAGAAGGTTTACCTTTTGAAATCACACCTGTTGCCGGATCTTTTTGTAATTCACCGCTCATTAATAAGTTTTTAAGAGCTTGATCAATTTCAGATTCAGAAGCTTTACCGCGTAAAAGTTCTTTTAATTTTGCCGTTTCAAACGTAACACCTTCTTGATCTACTAAGGCATAAATGATCCAGCCGATCCAGTTCGGAACTTTTTCGAACACTTTACGGTCAAATTCGCCGTGTTTAAGTTTTTGCTGCACACGGTATTCAGATAATTGTTTTAAAGCATAGTTACGATCAGCCGGGTCTTCAGCTTGTGCTCGTG
>CBINGM010000039.1:0-12846 GCA_966250225.1 uncultured Pseudobdellovibrio sp.
AGTAATTTGGTTTGAGCACGGTCGCCTTCTGATATTCGACGGCAGCTTCGCGATACTTCTCCATGCGGACAAGTGTTTCGCCAGCCTGGTAGAACGCATCGGCATAATTCGGATCAAGCGTCTTCGCTTTGTTGAAAGCGGTCAACGAAGTAAGACCAATTTAATAATGGGTCTTCACTTGATTTAGCGTGAAACACCGGCGTTGTAGAAAGTTTATTTGTACTTTCGCCACCAGCTTCAAGAAGTAATACACGATAACCTGCTTTTGCTAAGCCGCAAGCTAAAGGTCCGCCGCCGGCACCAGAACCTACGATAATAAAATCAAATCTATCATTTTCATCGATGGTCCAATTGTTTTCATTCGATGGTGATCTTGTTAAAGAATCAAAGGTTGAACATCCCGTGAAAGCGGCGGCAGTGGCTGCGGCGGCTGTTGCGGTCTGAACGAACTTTCTACGATTGATTTTATTATTTTTCTTCATCTTATTAGTTTAGTTGGCTGGTGCGGCATTCAAAAGTCCGGTTTAGGCCAGGACCCGACCAGCGTCGAGCCAGTCAACCTGTTCAGGGGGTGTCACCTGCAAAAAAACGATTAAGAAGCCTGTAAAAATGGGGCAAAAATCGCCATTTTTAAATATCGATAAAGTTATATTTAGCATCCAGCGGCATAGTTAGTTATATTCCGCCGCATGCGTTTAAAAAACCTATGGCTGAATCTTTCAGTTCAGAAAAAGCTATTTAGTGTCGTCGGCATTATGGCCGTGCTTGTAGCTTTGGAGCTTTTTACGCTGTACTTTGCAATGAGTACTTTGTCTGCCGTACGTGGTTTTGTGGGTGGCGAAGGTCACTGGTCAAAAGCGCAAAAAAGTGCGGTTCTTGCTTTAAATCAATATCTTCTTACAAAAAATCCTGCAGAATATGAAACCTTTAAAAAAGAATTAGAAGTTCCCTTGGGCGACAAAGTGGCTCGTCTCGAACTATTAAAGAAAGACTTTAACAAAGAAATCGTTCGCCAAGGCATGTTGGGCGGAAAAATTCATGAAAGTGATATTCCTTCGATGATCACGCTGGTGCGCCGTTTTAAGGATGTTCCGCTGATGGCAAAAACTCTTCAGGCCTGGGCGATGGGAGACGGGCTTATCGAAGAGCTTATTCAGTTGGGTGAAAAAATTCACCGCGAAATGCCTAAAGGCATTGATCGAAAACGATTAAATTATTTTGTGCTTGAAATTAATCGCCTCGATCAGGGAATGACTCAGACAGAAACAGAATTTTCTTATTCGTTAGGCGCCGCATCTCGCATGATGGAGATGGTCCTCATGGTGGCGTTGTTGTTACTGGTCATCGTCGTTGAATCAACAGGTCTTTATTTTACTTATCGTTTCGGTCGCCATTTAACAAACACACTTCGCGAATTAAATAATACAGCCGTAACGGTGGGTGAAGGTGATTACACACAAAAAGTTATGGTGAAATCTTCAGATGAGTTAGGTCAGCTGGCTGAATCATTAAATAAAATGGTTGAGCGCTTAGAAAGCCAAACGATTGAACGTCAACACGCTGAGCAAGCAAGCCAGGCTAAAAATTTATTCTTAGCCAATATGTCGCACGAAATTCGCACACCGTTAAATGCCATTTTAGGTTTCTCTGAAATTCTGCAAGATCAGCATTTAGAAGAAAAAGACAAACAACGTTACGCTGCAATTATTCGCCGTACCGGTGAAGGTTTAAATACAATCATTAATGATATTCTAGATATTTCAAAAATCGAAGCCGATCGTATTGAAACGCAAGAAGCTGCGTTTTCATTATCGCAAATGCTTTCAGATTTATATGCTTTACTAAAAATGCGCTGTGATGAAAAAGGTATTCAGCTGATCTTCGAACGCATCGGTCAGGTTTCAGATTACGTTATCTCTGATCAAACGCGTTTACGGCAAATTTTATCTAACATTATTGGTAATTCGATTAAGTTCACTGAAAAAGGGCATGTCATGCTAACGTACGAAGTGCGTGGTTCAATGTTATTTTTCACGGTGAGCGACACGGGAGCCGGTATTTCGCCAGAGCAACGTGCAAATTTATTTAAAGTATTTTCACAAGGTGACAGTTCAGTTAGAAAAAAATACGGCGGTACGGGTTTGGGTTTAAGTATCGCGCAAAAACTTTCGCAGCTTCTTGGCGGTGATGCCGGTTTACTTGATAGCGAAGAAGGGATGGGAAGTTTATTTTTCGTTCAGGTAAAATATAACCCGACTGAAAAACCAGCCACAGAACCTGTGGTGCAAATTCCGCCATACAATACACGGGCTATCGCTAATAAAAATATTTTAGTTGTTGAAGATTCTTTAGATAACCAGATGCTGATTGAATTCTATCTGACCAAACACAAAGCCAATGTGGTTTTTGCCAACAACGGCCAAGAAGGCGTTGACGCAGCCTTAAAAGGAAATTTTGATTTAATTTTAATGGATATTCAAATGCCGGTTCTTGATGGCTATGCCGCTACTGAAGAACTTCGTCGCCGTGGTGTTGCAATCCCGATCATCGCGTTAACAGGTTATGCGATGAAAGAAGATCAAGATAAGTGTTTACGCGCTGGCTGTAATGAATTTTTAGCTAAGCCGATTCATAAAGATAAGCTTTTATCCACACTGGCCAAATACTTTCAACATTCAAAGCCCGAACAGCGCCCGCTTGATTTTATATAGATATTTTCGTAGCGTTAGGCCTATGAAATTAAATATCGTTTTTTCAGTGTTATTATTAAGCCAGTTAGTTTGGGCCAACCCATCACCACTTTGCGAAACTGAAGACAAATTAGTTCGCTTTTCTCAGAACGTAATGCCTCGCCAAGAAAAAACGATCGAAGTTCTAACTTGGAATGTTTTAAAATTTAAAAGAGAAAATTCATTTTCCGACTTAGTTTCATTGGCCAATAAATCTGACATCGCTTTTATTCAAGAAGCTGTTCACTCGCAAGACTTACAAACCAATGCTGCACAAAGTGTTGCAATGGATTGGACATTTTTTAAAAGTTTTTGCCGCGATTACGGCGCAACCGGAGTTCAAACTGGCAGCCGTTTTTCACAGATTGATGTAGAAGCTATATTAGCACCGGGTTTAGAACCAGTGGTGAATACACCGAAAGTCACAGGTTTTTCCACAGTTGAAATTCAAGGTGTTAAAGTTCTTTTAATTAACGTGCACGGCATGAATGCTAATAAAGGTTTAGATTTTGAAAACCACATGGATCAAATCTACGCTGTGGCTAAAAATTTTGAAGGACCTATTATTTGGGCTGGAGATTTTAATACCTGGAATCCCGTTCGCACAGCGTATTTAAATGCAAAAGCTAAAGCTTTAAATATGACAGTACTTAAACCTGAGACTGATAATAGAAAGCTTAAGCTTGATCATATTATTGTTCGTGGGTTTAAAGCAAAATCAGTGACGATTTTAGAAAATTTTCTTTCTTCAGATCATTTTCCGGTTAGAGCTGAGCTAGAATTGTCTCAATAGAATCACTCACAATCAGCATATCTAAATGGGCTTGTGAAACAAGCCCTGCTTTCACACTGACTTTTATAAATTCTAAATAGTGATCGTAATAGCCATTATGATTTAAAATAGCGATCGGTTTATCGTGTAGTTTAATCTGGCGCCAAGTGATGATTTCATTTAGTTCATCCATTGTTCCAAAGCCGCCCGGAAGCGCGATAAAAGCGTCAGAAAGCTCCATCATCTTTAATTTTCTTTGGTGCATGTTATCGACGTGATGAAGTTCTGTAATACCTTCATGGGCCACTTCAAAATCAAAAATCAGTTGAGGGATAACCCCTAATACGCGCCCGCCTTTAGATAAAGCGCCATCAGCCACTTGCCCCATAAGGCCTACGTTAGCTCCGCCGTAAACCACGGTGTGGCCAGCTTTGGCGATCTGTTCGCCCACCTTAAAAGCCATGGGCATTAAATCAGGGTAATTTCCAGTACGTGAACCGCAATAAATACAAATCGACTTCATAAGATCTATATTGCAGTTAAAAAGCGTTTAAGACATCTAAAAAAATGGTTCCATGTCTAGGTTCCAAGTTGGGTAAGACCGGATAATTTTGCCAGAGGGGAAATTTGACTCTTGCGACTTATTAAGCAACTCAGATATACCTGCAGGCGTTCTATTAAACCTATTAACAAAGGACTTATCATGAAATCATTATTAGCTTTAACGGTATTCGTTTTATCAACTGCAGCTTCTGCAACAACTCAATTACCAAAAGACAGCATCGCTTTAACAATCTTACCACAAGGCGAAGTCACTGTTGAAACACACATGCCTAACTGCCCTAAACCAGCTATGTGCGAACCAGCAGCGATCTTAACAATCAAATTCACATTACAAGGCTGCATGGATAAATTAGGCCCAGTAACAATTAAAGAAACTGGTTTTACAGCTGATGGCAAAAAGAAATTCGTTGTTACAGCATTTAACATTAACAACGAAGCTTCTAAATACACTAAATGTGTTCGCGCTCCAATCGGCGTAGCCACTCAAGTTATCGGTATGGGTTATATGTCAAACGACAGCGTAGAAGTTGAATTCACTAACCACTCAGTTAGAACTGAAACTTTCTAATAGCGCAGGCTAAATCTTCATGCTCTAATTTTAGGGTATGAAGAAAATTTTAGCTTTCATTTGTTTTTTTAGTTATTTAAATAATTCTCAGGCCGCATCGATTTTTGATAACATTCATGAAATCGACAAAGGCAAAATGATCCGCTCGGCGCAACTCACACCCGTTGCGCTTGAGCAATTAATCCAAAAGAAAAATATCAAAACAATTATCAATCTTCGTGGCGCCTCTGAAGGCGAAGCGTGGTTTGACGGCGAAGCGGCCGT
Source organism: uncultured Pseudobdellovibrio sp. (assembly GCA_966250225.1). Lineage (GTDB taxonomy): Bacteria > Bdellovibrionota > Bdellovibrionia > Bdellovibrionales > Bdellovibrionaceae > Pseudobdellovibrio. The sequence goes on from CBINGM010000039.1 coordinate 4,898, forward strand.
AGCTCAAAAGTACGGTATCAATTTCGTGAATATTCCGATGGATGCTATGCGCATTCCGCTGCGTGAAGATTTATTAAAGCTTTTAGAGGTTTACAAATCAGCGCCACGCCCGATTTTAATTCATTGTTTACGCGGTGTTGATCGTACCGGTGAAGCGGCAGCGATTTATCAAATGGTTTATCAGAACAAATCAAAAGCTGAAGCACTGCAAATGTTAAGCGCTAAATTTTTCTATATTGAAGATTTAGTTCCTGCCAAATATTACTTCATTGATCAGGTTTGGCAAAACGAACAATGGGCTTACGATCAGTATAAGCCCTGTGATAACAATTACGAATTCTTTGATAAGCGCACACTGTGCCGCTAACTGTGCCGTTAGATCATCGATTGCGGTGCCACTGACTCATGAGTAGGAATATGAACTTCCATCGACACATGAGTATTTAAAATTTTACCGATCGGGCAATTGTCTTTTGTGTGACTTGCGATTTCGTCGATTTCTTTAACAGTAGCTCCGGGAACAGAAGCGGCCACGCGCAAATGAATTTGCGGAATTTTCCAGCCAGCGGCCGTTTTATCTAAATGAACTTCAGATGTAACTTCTAGTTTTTCAGGAATATACCCACGCTTTTCTAATTCGCCTGATAAAGCCATTGAAAAACAGCTCGCGTAAGAAGCGCCGATTAATTCTTCGGGATTCGTTCCGTGATCATCTTCAAAACGTTTTCCGTAAGTGAATGAAATATCACGCAGCTCTCCGCTTTCGGTAGATAAAAAACCTTTTCCGCGTTTTAAACCACCATGCCATTGTACTCGTGCAGTTCTTTTCATATAGAGTCTCCTTTTTTTCAAAATTATTGGCCTCGGGGCCAAGTTTCAGGAATTTCTTCATGAGAAAATTCCTGCGGAATCGGAATCACAGCGTTGGTGTGATCGACAAAAATAAAAGCGTCGTAACGTTGTGAAAGTGATGTGGGAACGTAATTTCCGCGTTCAAAATCAGGATTGTAAACGACACCTATTGCTCTATGTCCGAATACTTTCGTCAGCGGTGAATTTTCAGAAAAAGGTTCTAGCCACATCAATAAAGCATTACGATTTAAAGTTTCACAGGCATTGTGAAAGAATTTTTCATAGGTTTTGTCTCTTCCTGGAGGCACACGCATAACTTCGGCTTTGCCATCCCACGCACGGGCAGCCATAACATCACCCTCATAGGTGCTAAAGCCCACAAGCGCTAATTGATGCCCCCACTGTTCGCGCGCCAGGCCTCCGATGTTGACAAGGCCTTCTGAAACCATGTCTGTGGCCCGGTGATCGCCAACGTGTGTGTTGTGAGCCCAAACGATAGCTTTAGAGTTGGGCCCATAATAACGAAGTAAGTGATTTAAGGTCTCCATCATATGACGGTCGCGCACATTCCAGGAGTCTTCATCACCGTGAATCATTGTGCTGTAATAAGCTTCGGCGTTTTTTACGATGCGGGCATTTTGTTGGGCATCGAAAAGACTTTCATATTTCGTTAAATCTTTAAGTCGGATTTTTAAAGTTTCGTCTAAGGCTTTTAAGGTGGCTTTCTTGCAGCCTTCAGGCATTTGAAACAGCGACTTAGCATAACGCTTTTCATTGCGCTGATAAGGATCAAAACAGGTGTACAGGTTACGTGCTTTGTCTGCGGCATCTGGATCAATCGTCATAAGTTCTTTAACAACCATTTCCATAGAATCAAATAACGAATAAACATCTAAACCGTGAAAGCCTACTTTCTGTTTTAGCGAAGTATTTAAGTTGTGATCCTGTAGCCACTGACCCAGTTTTATGATTTCAGTATTTGCCCACATCCAAGTTGGCCAGCGGTTAAAACTTTTTAAAGTTTTTGTAATCGTTGAATCATCACGTTGCTTAACAAATTTATTTAACACCATACTTGGCGGCCAATCGCCTTCAACAGCAATAAAACTAAATCCATGCTTTTGTATAAGCTCTTGCGAAATAAGCCTTCGCCATTCGTAGAATTCATGAGTTCCGTGGCTTGATTCACCTAACATCACAATTTTTCTATCTTTAATTTTTTCGATAAGCGGCGCTAAATCTTCTGGTTTCTCCAGAAAAGACGAGTTTTTAACAATTAATTCTTCGATGTTGATCATATGAAGTTCTCACGTTGTTTGTGGTTTTTCTTTTTTAAAATATCTAACACTTCTTCGTCAGTGACCTGTGAAAAATCTTGATAAAACTGCCCAACAGCAAGAAGTGATGGTGACTGGTGAAAACACACAATTTCATCAAACTCAGGTGGGTGCGAATGAGCTGTAGAATCAGGGGCAATAGGCACTGCTAAAATAATTCTGTGCGCGCCTTTGCTTCGCACATACTGAGCCGCTACCCGTGCGGTGACTCCGGTAGCAAGACCATCATCAACAAGTAAAACTGTTTTTCCCATTAATGAAGCCAGCGGTTGATCGTTACGGTATTTTTTTATACGGCGAGAAACTTCAACACTTTCTTTTTCAACGATTTGCTGAATTTGTTGTGGCTGAATATCTGAAACTCGAACGGCGCCCGGATCAGTCCAATAATAGCCTTCTTCGGTAATTGCACCGATTCCATATTCGGGCTGAAACGGGTGGCCAATTTTTCTGACGACTAAAATGTCCATCGGAATATTTAAGACATTAGCGACCTCAATAGCCACGGGCACTCCGCCACGTGGAAGAGCTAAAATCAAACTGTTCTTACGATCCAGTTCGATGGCTTTTTGAAGATGGGTGGCTAATAAACGCCCTGCATGTTTACGGTCTTTAAATATTTGTTTCATAGTTGTGGCCCAGGCCATCAACCATAAACAGCAAAAGAAAAGCCGAGGTGAACTGCCCCGTCTGTAAAAATAAAAAAGCCGAAGTTTTTGCTTCGGCTTTAAAGTTAAATTATATTTAAGTGCTTAATTAGCGAGGAAATTTTGCTTCCATATCTTTAATTAAAGCATTCCAATCTTTAAGGCTGCCAGTCAGCTCTTGTGTTTCTTTCTCCCAAGCTGGGAATTCAGAAATATCTGTTTTGTAACAATTAGCTTCTGGAACCTGAGAATAGAAATCGTAGTTTGATGACCAGCAAGCCGGATCTGCTTTTTGGTTCATAGCTTCTAAGAAGTTATTGATCGTTGTTAATTTTTGGCCGTCTAAATTAGCTTTTAAGTACGGAGCAATCATTTCAGGAAAACCATCAATGCGCACATCACGTTTTAAAATCGTGTCAGACATTTGTTCTTGGTAATATTCGATTAAACCGAATTTTTTAGAAATGATGGTGTACCCTTTAGCAGGATATTCTTTCTTTGGTGAACAGTAGTTCTTAATAACGATCATATCAGGGCTTGTGTAAACACAGCTCTTGATAGTCACAAAACCATAAGCCATGCCTGTTTCAGTGTATCTGAACTTCGTAGCTTCGATTTCTTTCATTAAGTCTTTAACTGGTGCCGCTGTAAGCGTTACCGCGTGGGCGTTGATTGATAAAAGGCTAAATACGATAAGGTGGATTAATGTTTTCATACTTTAAGCCTAGAACAGTGGCGCTTTTAAGCAAGACATAACAAAACAAACAAATCGATAACATACTAAATCACTTACAAGGTCGAGGTTTTTTTCCCCATTGAACGGATTTTAGTTGAGTCTATTTTTTTAGAATTAACGTCAAACCTAACACGTCGCTGTCAGCATCTACAGTGTAGGTTTTCCCGGTGATAGCTGTGTAGTTGGGTGTGCTGCTCCACTGTTGCCATTTTTGAGCGGCGAACAAGCCGAATTGCCATGTTGATGAATAATGATAAAGGCCACCTAAGTAAATCCAGCGTTCATTCACCGAATGCGTGCCATAATTAAGTGCCAATACTTGTTCGGCTTGTAGAAAAAAACTAACCAGAGGTTCACCATCACGAAGATAGAAGTAAGTTAAGTTAGGACGTAAACGCAATGAACGATCGGAATTAAAAAAATTGTATTCGTAGCGAGCTTTAAATTCAAAAGTCCAATTTTCGGCAAAGCTAAATTTTGGTGAGATATCTAATAGGGCTAAATCTTCACCGCGGTCGTTCGTGTTTTTCCACTGCCAAAGAGTTACAGGGTCTTTAAACCAATCTTCATCGTGGCGAAAACCGTACTGCCGTTGATAAAAAAGTCCGGCGCGTAAATTATCAAAAAAACGATAGTAGCTACCAAGTAGGATCGATTTATATTCGCGAGCCTCTGATTGATCAGACACTTGAGCTTCGGCGAATAAAGTAAGATTTTTTACTGGCTGCAAATAGCGAAAACGCGCTTCGGTTTCGCTGGATTTATGAATAGAGTCAGGAACATTACCCACAGCAAAGACAGAACTGCAGTTAACCATAATCGCAAAGATTAAAAATAATCTAGTCATAGTCTTCTTTTAAAAGATTCTCGTACTTAATTTGCACGTTGTTTTCAACTTCGCCCTTTTCAGGATCTAGATTCCAATTTAATTTTTTAGTCCAAGCATATTTCTTCGGAGGTGTGACTTCTTTGCCTGCGGGAATAACAACACCTTCACCTTGTTTCACCACGACAGGCTCTTTAGATTTAGAACTTAAAACTTCAACTGCCCCTTCATTCACACACATCCAAATATCAGATTTTTTATCTTCTGATTGTCCGTAAGAGGTAAAAAATTCTGTACCCCGAACTCCAATCACCGCAGAAGGTGTACGCAGTTTAAATTGCTGGTTTGGTTTTTGTTTTGAAACTTTGCTAAAAATAGACCCCGAATTTAACGTAACCGAATTATCATCTTTTTCAGGAATTGATAAATCACTTTTCGGATTCATTTTAAACACGATGCCGTCATCCATGCTGATGATCGCAAGAGACTTGGCGCTGGTTTTTACGGTGTCACCAGAGTTAATAACAGCCCCTTTTTGAGCTGCTGTAGATTTACCGAGTGAGACGATAGTGACTTCACCACGGACATAACCAATTTTTCCGGAATAGGCTGATACAAATAAAGGAATAATTGAGATAAGAATGAATAATCGCATGTATTAATATTTAAACTGATGTCTAAAGAAAATACCTGAATCGCCAAACTCTGAAGACGTGAATTCAGACGTTGTCACGATATGGCCTACTTTTTTTAAGTCTTTTCCATCTGGTGAAGCCAAATGAATTTCATATAAAGCTGTGCCCGGTGGAATTTTTAAAAAGTCTTCTCTGACGTCATGTTCGCTAGATGAAAACTGCGTTGTTAAAGTTGGAACAAAGAAAATGCGGCGTGGAACAACTGGATTTGTAACTTGTTTACCATTGCTCTCGATAAGAGCCATATCTTCAATTTTAATTTCTTCTGGAAAAGGTGACGCTTTTTCAAAAAGTTTATGCATCATCTTAGCACCAAATGTTTTACCTGGGTCGACGATGTTGGATAAAGTGTTTTTAAAGAAATTAAAATCTTCACCTTGGCCGTCAATTCCATATAAAGCCGAGATATTTGCACTGTGTGTGCCATCTCTTAAAACTTTAAGCGCTAAACCCGGTGCAACGGCTTTTGAGCCACCCGGTTTAAATGTTAAAGAAAGTCTTAATAGAGCACATTCAGCACCACTAAATACACCAGAATAATATTTATCAGTGATATCTAGTTTAACTTTAGCTACGGCACCGCGGCTGTGAATTAATTTTTTCCAACCTGTCGGCGCAAAGTCAGAAACATTCTGCCCTTTGATTTCTAATTCTTGTCTTGTCATAGCTAAGAACTGAAAAAAACCAAAGTGTCTTAATGGAGGTAAAGGTAATGTCGTTACGCGGGTTTCTTGAATTCTTTGCCATAAAACATCTTGTTTTTCACAAGCTTTTAAAGATTCGTAATTCGCTGGGTGAGAAGCGGGTGTTCTCAAAGCTGGCGGCTCAACTAAATAATCAATAAAGGTATATACGCCAGCGCAAATAACAACAAAACCGATCAGTGATATCTTTAAAATATTTTTTTTCATATAAACTACGCTAACTTAGATATGAAAGTCTCGTTAGTCTGGAGCGATTCAACTGGCCCTTGGTCGCACGCCTGTACCTCAGTCAGATCGTGTTTAAGAAATAATTTTGAATGACACAACAATGTCGGTAGCATCAAGAAGTATGCCTAATATAAAAGGAGATTTTATGATTCGCCGACGTGTTGTCGTGGGTTTAGTTGTTGCCTCGCAGTTAATGGTTTCGTGTACTACGCAACCGGTGGCCGTTAATACACAAAGTAATGGTGTTGAAAGATTACCAAGTTCTGAATTATCAGATACTCCGTGGACAACTTGGTCAGAAAAAAATACTGAAGTTGCCGCTTTAAGAGTATTAAGTGATGTTCGTAAAGGCTTATTAGAAAATAATCTTCATGATCCGCATGCAAACTATGCCTCTTACCGTAAAGTTGACTGTACACAAGCGAACACAAAATTTCGTTCTGCTGATGGTACTTGCTATGATCCAGGTCGTCCTTTAGCTGGTGCCGCCGGTGTAGCTTTCGGTCGTAACGTAGCTCCTCAATTTATTGATAAAAATGCGTCAAAAAACTTAATGACGCCAAATCCAGAACAGGTTTCAAAAACATTCTTCACACGTGATGAATTTAAACCAGTTCCGTTTTTAAATATGTTAGCTGCCGTATGGATTCAGTTTATGAATCACGACTGGTTAACACATGGTCGTAACATGGATGCTAACCCTTACGTTGTAAAGGGTGCTGATGGTTCAACTCAATTAGTTGAAAGAACTCAGGATAATCTGACTCCGGCTAAACAGTATAAAAATGAATACGGTAAAGTTTCATTAAATGAAGTGACTCACTGGTGGGATGCTTCGCAAATCTACGGCAGCAGTAAAAATGCTCAATCTGAATTACGTACTTTCTCAGCTGGTAAAATGAAAATGGTCTCTGCGAATGGCCAAACTTTATTACCGAAAAATGATAAATTAGAAATCGGCCGCAATAAGCAAAACCAAGGTTACGAAGTGACTGGTTTTAGAGATAACTGGTGGGTTGGTTTAAGTATGTTACATACTCTTTTTACGAAAGAGCATAACGCTGTTGCCGACATGCTTATGAAAAAATATGTAACTTATGATAAAGCCACAGACCGCTACATCTGGGATGGCCAAGGCAAAAAAGTTTCTATGACAGCGGCCCAAGTTGACGAAGAAATTTTCCAAACAGCGCGTTTAATCAACGCAGCTATCTTAGCTAAAATTCACACGGTTGAATGGACGCCGGCGATCTTACCAAATGGCGCTTTAAAACGCGCGATGCATGTCAACTGGTACGGTCTTGCTAACCCAAATACTTGGGGTGCTGGTAAATTACAGAATGTTCCTGTTGTAGGTAAACTTCTTGCGAAAAACGACTATTCTAAAAACGTAGATGCAGGTTATGTTATCGGCGGAGTTGTTGGTAGCAAAAGAAATGATTACGGTGTTCCATACAGTATCACTGAAGAGTTTACTTCGGTTTACCGTTTACACTCATTACTTCCTGAAAAGTTAGTTTTCAAAAACGAATCTAATAAATCTATCGTAGAAGAAGTTCCATTTGCTGAAACTCGTAATGAAAAAGCTTACGGTTTCATGGAAAAATATCCTGCAAAAGATTTATTCTATTCTTTCGGTACACAATTACCGGGTCAGTTAGTGTTAAATAACTTTCCGCACTTCATGCAAGAGTTAGAAATTCCGATCATTGGTAAAATGGATTTAGGAATGGTTGATATCATGCGTGACCGTGAACGTGGAGTTCCTCGCTATAACCAATTCCGCCGCGCGATCGGTTTAAAACCAATCAAAGCTTACCGCGATTTCTTTCCGCCAACGAAAACTCTTGATGAGCGCCAAAAAGCAGTGATCAAAAAGTTTGAAACAGTTTACGGCTTCGATGCGCAAGGTAACGATAACGTA
>CBINGM010000040.1:0-11704 GCA_966250225.1 uncultured Pseudobdellovibrio sp.
TATGGCGTTTTGAAAAACTTAAAAGACTACTTTGCCCGGCTTTCGGAAAAAAATCGACATTCGAATGCCCTAAAACATTCATCGAAATACTCATCGCCGGTAACACCATAATCGAATAAAACTGAAAGTCATGAAATAACATCACAACTGGCATCACCGCTCCTAAGATGACTCCTTCGCTCCAATGAAAACTGTAGGCTGAAAATGGCGAAGGCACAAAAGAGTAATGGTGATCAACATGGTATTTATAAAGAGACTTTAAATGAAAAAGACGATGAAATGTATAAAAATAAATTTCATTCCAGAAAAATAAAACCACAACTTCAATTAAAAAAGTTGTCCACGTAAATTCAAAATTATATTTATAAATTCCGCGTTTTAACCCTTCACATAATAAGATGGCTAAAAGCGAAAACATAAAAATAGATAAGAATGAACTTTTAATTTCAGTCTTGATTTGGCCCGGGCGAAAATCTTTATTTTGCACCTTAGGCCATAGTTTTTTTACGCAGAAAAAGTAATACGAAATACTGCAAAAAGAAAAATACAGAACAGAAAAGCTCACAAAGCTTACCAAAAAGAATTGCCAGTGGTTAAGACTTAAAACTAACTGCTCTAAATTCATAACCTACGCGCTTTTCATTTTTTCGCGCTGTTCAAGCTTCTTCATCACTAAAAACCAATGCCCCATCTCAGTCGATAAACCATGAAGCACTAAACGAAATCCCGCACTTAAAGTGATTAAAGAAACCAGCGGATGTTTGTTATTCACTAACACTAAATGCTGATGCGAATTTAAAATCGTGGCTGCATAAACGCCAATTGTTTCATCTAACTGTAATGAATTCGTGGCGCGCCAGAAATCATTATCGGTTAAGAAAAACTGATACACCGGAGTGTATAGTTCAATCGCTGTTTCTAGATCAATAAAATTAAAAAAGCCATCTTTTGGCATTTCGATATCGAATTCACCTTCAGTCAGCATTGAAAAATCAGGTGTTTCTAAAGGTTTAATCTTAAGGCCTTTTTCGCGTAGCTCTTTATTTAAATTAATAACAAAGTTAAAAAGGTTCAGATCATGCGTTAAAAACAAATGATTCTTTAAGTCTTCTAAGTTTTTAGGGCGCAACGGATTCATCGGCACTTTTACACCCGGAACATTGCCTCCGACGAAGGCTAAAATCTCTGATCCCAGCCAGAAATGACGCAAGATCAAATAATTCGCCTCTTTTTTTACAAAGTATTTTAAACCCCAGTAAATAAGTTGATGCAGTAACCGTGAAGCGCGCCAATCAATCGGCGATAACGCTTTAATCACCTGAAAACACACAATAAGAACTTTTGAAAACACACGTGCAAACGGTAAAACAAACTGGCGTGAAACCGAACTTGAGTTTGTTAACCACAATGTTTTAGCTGAAGGGCGAATCGGTGTGCTCTGATCTAAATACAGCGCATGCCACGGACTTGGATCATCCGGATCATGCTGCATATTTGCGAACATGTCTTCGGGTTTCATCATCATAAAACTTGCTCCCACTGCGCATGATAAAGCTCAGCTACTTTTTTTGCTGTCGCTAAAATATCGTCGTAAGCTTTTGGCTCTAAAGTTAAGGCTAATTCAACCGCGTTCGCCCAACGCTCTAAGTGTTTCACGTCGTTTTCACCGTGATACTCTAAAAACTTAAAGACATTCATCTGAAGATTTAAACTTTTCTTTAAGAACGGTAACATCGTCGGAATAATTTTTTGACCCGTTCCTTCGATAATAAAGATACCGCCAAGTAATCCCAGTGGATTTTCTGAGTTAGCGCGCTCGTACATGTACTTATTCAGCGCTTCGCCGCCCGGGTTACGCTTTAAATCATCGATATCTTTTTTACCACCTGAGTTTTGATAATCAGCATATAAAACCTTGAAATCGAATTGTTCTTCACCGGCGTGCTCTTCGATAAGCTCTTGAATACCTTCAAACTTATTCGAAAGATTAGAAATCGCGGTACGCATCCATTTAGAACCTTCACGCACCTGCGGAATCCAGTTTTCCATCCACTGCTGGTAATTTTCTACTGTAAATTCATTATTAAAAATCTTATGGGCAAATTCAGTACGGTAAACGCTTGAACGGTAATTGTGCCAAACGCTGCCAAGTTCTAATAATAAGTTTTCAACTAATTTACGCTCTGGTTTAGGTCGTGAAATTTGTGGGGCTTTGCCGTTTTCTAAAACTTCAAACAACATAAACGAAACTGTAAAACGGCCTGATTCTGGAATAAAACAAAGAATCTTTTCACCGGCTTTAGGTTTTTTCGTTTTCATAAACTCATCAAGCATAATGAAAATCGAAGCAGCACCTGTATTGCCTTTTGTAGTTAAGTTAGAAAACCATTTTTCTGACGGGATTCTTAAACCCGCTTTATCCATGAGCGTGTTCACCACACCAGAAAATCTTTCTGAAGAGTAATGACATAAGAAATGATCCACATGATTGGGATCAATTTCATTTTTTAAAACTAAATTAATAAATTCGCTGATTCCCACATCGAACAAGTTAGGTAATAAACGAATATCCTGGCGAAGTAAAAACGAACCGGCTTTTTCAGCTTCTTGTAGTGAAGAATAATCTAAATAACTTTTTTTAGATTCGTTCCACGGTGATCCGATCTGCATACATGTCGGATAATCACCACTGAATGATTTTAAATGAATCCAATCTAATTTTAATGAAACACCTGATTCTCTGGGTTTATTTTCAAATAACACCGCACCTGAACCGTCAGACAACATCCAGCGTAAAAAGTGAGAATCGAAATCTAAATTCTCTTCGATCTGTTGAAAGCGCGAAGCTTTAAATAAACGCGAAGGAAATTCAGTAGCTAACGCTACCGAACGATTAAATTCACCAAGTTCAACAACTGAAGCTGCCGCTTTCATCGCAGCCACTCCTGAAGCACAAATGCCGTTAAAGCTCATTGTTTGCATTGGAGCCGCACGTAACTGCCCTTGCACAAGATTCGCAAAACCAGGAGCTGCTAAATCAGCGCCGACTGTGCCCGTTGCTAAAAACGGAATATCATTCATTTTAACGCCGGTATTTTCTAAAGTATTTTCGATGGCTTTAATCGCCATGTCTGAAGAAGAAAACTGAGTACGGCCTTCTTTGTCGATACCATAATGGCGGGATTTAATTCCGTTTTCAGCTAAGATTCTGCGTTTGATACGACTTGATTGTGTATTGATTGAACCGATGTAAGCATCCATCTCGTCATTGTTGACAGCTGGCCCTGGTAAAAACGATCCGGTTGAATTCAAATAAACATTTTTAAAATAAGCAGGCATAGGAATTCTCCTGCTAATATTTTAAACTATTAATTCACTTTACCAATATATTTCAGGTGTTCTGGTCTTTTGTCATCCCATACAAAATGATGGATCGAACCATTGTGAAATTGTGTCAAATCCCACTCTACGCCTTGATGAAATGCGAACGTTAAAGCGCGCATAACCATACCGTGAGCAAACACCGCAATATTTTGGTTCATGTTGTTCTGTGCGATATCTAAAACCGCCTCACGAACACGGACCATCATCTGTCTTTTAGATTCCCCATTCGGGTATCTAAAGTCTAGGTCACGCTCTTCATATGAACGCCAACGTTCAATATGTCCTGCGCCCCACTTTTCAGTCATTTCTTCGTATGTTAAACCTTCGGCTTCGCCGATGTTGGTTTCTTGCAAACGATCATCTTTTTGAATAGGAAGTTTGATATCTTGAATCGCGATCAGCGCTGTTTCGTAAGCGCGAGTCAGCGAACTTGAAACGACTAAATCAATTTTTAATTCAGTCATACGTGGACACAAGCTCAGAGCTTGTTCTCTCCCCAAGTCATTTAGGGGAATATCAGTACGGCCTTGGAATCGTTTAGCACGATTCCAATCCGTCTCACCATGTCGAATAAGAAACAAATTTTTAGTTTTCATAGCGTCCTGCTAACCTCTCGACACGAAAAAAAGAATTACTTCTTTTTAGCTTTGATCATGCGTTTTTTCTTAGTGATTCTTTTTGATTTGTGACGAGCTGATTTGTTTTTAGTGTTCTTTTTTTTGCCACCGATTTTTAATGCCATGATCTTATCCTTCTGCGTGCCTTCGGCACGACTTCCTTTTCTTTTGGGCCAGATAATTCCGGCCCTTATATAAATCTATTTAAAATTATTTTTTGTTCGTTAACAACGCCGCAAATGGATTATTTGTAAATCCACCGTTGCGAGGACCTTGATCGCGATTTCCACCGCCACCGAATCCACCACCTTGAGGTCTTGGGCCACGATCGCCTTGCGGACGAGGACCACGATCACCCTGAGGACGGTTTCCGCCAGCTTGTGGACGACCACCAGCTTGCGCGCCTTCTTTCATATCACGGAAAGATTTGTGCTCAGGAGCTGCTTCAAGTTTCATTGTAAGAGCGACTTGGTTTTTCGCTAAATCAATTTTTAAAACCTTAACAGTCACTTGATCACCTGGGTTTACAACTTTACGTGGATCTTCAACGAACTTGTGAGCAAGTTCAGAAATATGCACTAAACCATCTTGGTGAACACCGATATCAACGAACGCACCGAAATTAGTTACGTTAGTTACGATACCCGGGCAGATCATACCTTCTTTTAAGTCTTTTACTTCAAAGATATCTTCTTTGAATTGAAATACTTTATACGGATCACGAGGGTCACGACCTGGTTTTTCTAACTCTTTGTAAATATCATCGAAAGTAAATTCACCCACGATTTTTGCCCATTTAGTACGAGACGCTACTAATTTTTTCGCACCTTCACCAACAAGCTCATTAATATTTACATTTAAATCCGCAGCCATATCACGAACGGCGCCGTAACGCTCTGGATGGATACCTGTAGAATCTAAGAAAACTTTTCCATTTAAAATTCTTAAGAAACCAGCCGCTTGTTCAAAAACTTTAGCCGTAAATCTTGGAACTTTATTTAATTCAGAACGGTCTGTGAATAAACCATTTTTCTTTCTGTGTTCAACGATCGCTTGCGCTAAGCCAGGACCGATACCAGAAACATGCGATAATAAAGAAGATGAAGCTGTATTCACATCAACACCTACGTTATTCACGCAAGATTCAACTACGGCCTCTAAGCCTTTTTTAAGTTGAGATTGGTTCACGTCATGTTGGTACTGACCAACACCGATAGATTTCGGATCAATTTTAACTAATTCAGCTAGTGGATCTTGCAAACGACGAGCGATAGAGATCGCGCCTTTTACAGTGACATCTAAATCTGGAAATTCAGCACGAGCCACTTCAGAAGCCGAATAGACAGAAGCTCCCGATTCGTTCACCATAACAACTGGAATTTCAGCTTTACCGATATCTTTTAAAACTTTCTTTAAGAAAATTTCAGTCTCACGACCGGCAGTACCGTTACCCACTGCAATCGCTTCGATTTTGATTTGTTTTGTCACTTCATTGATAAGTGTTTTCGCCATTTGTTCAGCGTTATCACCTAACGTATGCATCACAGTGTGAGAAACGTAGTTACCGCCTTTATCAACTAAAGCCACTTTACAACCTGTACGTAAACCTGGGTCAACGCCAAGTACGCAACGTGGTCCAAACGGAGAACCTAATAAAACTCGACGAACGTTTTCAGAGAAAACTTTAATTGCATGTTCATCAGATTTTTCTTTAAGTTTTGCGTGCACTTCATTTTTAACAGAAGGAACAACGTAAACATTCATTGCTAAACGAGCTGATTCTTTTAAGTAAGTACCAATTGCGTTGTCTGGAGTCGTTGTCGCGAATTTTTCGTACATCATTAATAAGATGTCATCTTCAGCTGTGATCTCTACAGTTAACTCTTCTTCTTCCCAACCACGTTTCATAGCCATGTATCTGTGAGAAGCTTTTTCTTCTAATAAATTCTTAACTGAATCGCTGTAGTCTTTCGTGTACATTTCATATTTTGAATTTGGCTTAAGACCTTTAGCTGCTTTCGCGCCAACTTTACCTTTTTCAAAATAATTCTGAACAACTTTTTCACGTAAAGAAGCTTCATTGGCAATTTTCTCAACGATAATGTCTTGAGCACCTTTTAAAGCGTCATCGTAAGTTACGATCTTAGCATCTGGATTTAAGAAAGACTTCGCTTTCACTTCCATCGTCGTTGCATCTTTAACTAGGCCATGACCCATGTCCCAGATCCAGTTTGCTAACGGCTCTAAACCAGCATCGCGCGCCACAGTGGCTTTTGTTTTTTTCTTTTTCTTGAATGGTTTGTAGATCTCTTCAAGTTCGTTAAGATCCCAAGAAAGATTGATACGTTTTTCTAATTCCGGCGTTAAGTTTTTTTGCTCGCCGATTTCTTTAACTAAGAACGCTTTACGCTTAACGATTTCTTGGTAAGTTTCATTCGCTTCGATAACTGCGCGAATTTGCACTTCGTCTAAGTTACCTGTTTTTTCTTTACGGTAACGAGCGATGAACGGAACTGTTCCGCCCTCAGCTGTTAATTCTAAAACTGCGGCTGCAGATTTCAAAGGAACGGCAGGAACGAAACGAGTTAAATACTGACCTAACATTTGATCCATAAAAACCTCTGTGACTATTTATTCTGTAATTATTCTGTAATTTTGTGAGAATTTATTCTTGTTTGAATTAAATTATTTGTGACGGTACATGATTAGGCCGTGAGTTGGATCGTACGGAGAAACCCCTACGCTCACACGGTCACCAACAACGATACGGATATTGAATCTACGCATTTTTCCGCAAAGTTTGGCGTTAACTACTACTTTGTTGGTCTCAAGCTCGACCTTGTAAAGGCCGCCAGCCAGAGCATCAACTACTTTTCCATCCAATTGTACTAAATCATCTTTTGCCATGCAGGAGATATCTTAAGAGGCCTTATAGTTACTAATCAACATCTTTATTCCGTTTTCAAACAGAACTTCGAGACGATTATTTTCGTTGCTTAAAACAAAACCCCACCCTAAGACTTTATGTTGAAGTGGCTTAAGAGCGTCAAAACTATCTGTCATTTTGTAAGCGGCGGCTTTATCTTTTCCGTGACGTTTAAATAACTCCTGCCATTTTGCTTTTTCGTCAGCAGCATTTCCACGTTCAATTTTGATTGGTTTAATTTTAGCGTTTTTTTCCGCAGCCACTTTTGCAGCGTTAATATTAGCCATTTCTTCTTTGGCTTTTTCGATTAATAAATCACCTTGATCTTTAGGATCGGCAGAAGCTTTGTCTGTTTTTTCAGATCCTTTTTTTGTCATTAGAGCTGGTTTAGCAGCTTTAGGCTCTGGAGTTGATTTCGCTGCAGCTTTTGCAGGCTTAGCTGGGGCTGCTGCTTTTGCAGGAGCGGCTTTCGTAGCTTTCGCTGCAGGTTTTGCCGGAGGAGCCTTTTTGGCTGGGGCTGCCGGTTTTTTTGCTGCTACTTTTGCTACAGGTTTTGCTGCCTTTTTTGGTGCAGTTGCTTTTTTAGCCATTACTCAATCTCCATAAAAAATAATGTCTTATTTATTTAATCAACTATTTATGTATATCTTGCGCCATGTCTCGGACAAGTAAAATGCTGTCTTTTCTGTTGCAAAGCATTACTCTAGGGGCATGAATTCACAGGTAAACCAAATGTCGGTCGAAGCCTCGGCCATTACCGCTTCTTGTCCTTCACTAAAACTAGTGCAATCGCAATCAAATACCTTTACCCAAGTGGCTCCGCCACCTACGGCAACTGCGACCAGCTTGGTTTTCGCCGGAACGGACGAACTTTTACAACAGGCCTTAAAACAAAACGCTTTAGGCTACATTATTCCAGAAAAGCTATTACCACAGGTTCAAAATGCCTTTGATAAAAGTAAATCTCTTTGGACAACGACAAATATTCATATGTCGATGGCCGAGGTGTTAAAACTTTTTAACGGCTACAAGCCAATGAATACAGGAATCCACCCACAGGCAGCGATTGATCCTTCGGCCCGCTTAGGAAAAAACGTGATCGTTGAAGCCTTTGCCGTGATCGGAAAAAACGTAGTTGTCGGCGATAACTGTATTATCGGGGCTCAATCAGTTTTAGAAAACGGTTCATCTGTCGGCGAAGGCAGCCATTTAGCAGCGCAAGTTTTCTTAGGCTATAATTGCCATATCGGAAAAAACTGCATCGTTGGCCCACAAAATGTATTTGGCTCTGATGGTTTTGGCTTTGTGACCGATAAACAAGGTAATCACCATAAAATTCCACAAATCGGAAATGTGATCATCGAGGATAACTGTGAATTCGGCGCTTTATGTGCGATTGACCGTGCGGCCTTAACAGAAACGCGCATTCGCAAAGGTTCAAAATTTGATAACTTCATTCATATCGCTCACAACTGCGAAATCGGAGAAAATGCTCTGATCACGGCAGGCTTTGTTGTGGCGGGTTCGACAAAAATCGGTAAACAATTTATCGCAGCCGGTGGCGCCGGAGTTTTAGGCCACTTAACTGTTGCCGATAACGTGGTTCTTACAGCGCGCACCGGTGTTGTAAGTTCAATCGACAAACCAGGTGTTTATGGTGGCTACCCTCATCTGGAACAAAAAGAAAATTTAAAGATTATGATGTCACAACAAAGTCTGCCTAGAATACGCAGATCTGTGGCAAAGATCCTAAAACATTTAGGATTAGAAGAATAACAACACGGCAGGAGGTATACGATGCCATACGAAATTTATAAAATTCTTCACTTAACAGGAATCTTTTTACTGACCTCAGGTTTAGTAGGAATGTTAGTTCTAGCGTGGACCGGGCACCAAATCGCCGGCAAAGTGAAGACCTTCGCGTTTGTTACTCATGGTGTAGGTATGCTGTTTATGTTAGTGAGCGGTTTTGGCTTACTGGCACGCATGGGCTTTATGCACGATCAAGGTTTACCATTTTGGATTTACGTAAAACTAACGATCTGGTTAATCATGGGCGGAATCATCGCTTTAGTTAAAAGAAAAGGCGCCATCGGCTGGCCGCTTTATTTCCTTATGATGGCGATTTTTATAACTGCTGCTTACTTTGGTGTTTACAAGCCTTCTTAGGCTTTGGGCGCTCTTTGGTTGATCTGCCTGCTTATTTTGATCTGCTTCCAGCAGACCTCTTCACTAAAGGTAGACCATTTTTCTAAAGGGCCGACTTTTTTTGTCGGCCTCGCCTTCGACGGGGTTGGGTTAGCTGGTTCGGATTAATGGATTGTAGGGTTTAGGCTTTGAAATTTTAATTTAATAAAAAAGGCAGGGTTTTCACTCTGCCTTTTTTATTTACGATTTGTTTTTCAATTTAGTTTGGTAGGTTTGGTAGTTTGATGATTTTCCACCATTGTTCTTCGAATTGGCGCATGCTTAGTGATTGTGGGTCGTAGACCCAGGTGTCGATGCTTTTGTTCATGCGGAACTTAATTGTTAACTGGGCTGAGTTGTTACGGATTTCAGTATCGCTTTTTACTTTGCAACGATTTGAAACGTTACCTGTGATTTGTACGTCTAATGTTGTTTCGCTATCTTTAATTTTTTCCCAGTGAAGGTTGTGAAAGATCGAACCTTTTGGTGCCTTCGTATTTAAATTGATATCCGGTACCGGCAATAACGGAATCGGGATTTTAAACTTAACACACTCAATCTCAGCTTTATACTGGCGGCTGATATCAATAATGTCGTTACCTACATATAATAGAACTTCAGGAAATGCACCAGAAGCATCTTGATTTAAAACCGTCATCGAAATATCAGATCTCCACGGTACCAACGGTGTTGAAATCAAATTCGACTGCAACAATAAAGAAACGCGAACGCCGATCAAATCTAATTCTTCGTGACTATAGTTACCGTAGTGATGACCAAACTCATGCACTAAAACAGCAACAGCTTCAGGAATACTCATAGCTTCATAAGCTCCGCTTTGATTTTTATTGTATAGCAGGTCAGCGTTAATCATAATCGCGCTACCCGGAGCACTTCCCGTTTTAGCTACGCGAACATTGCCGTCGATAATAAATCTTCCTGGGTTGGCTCTTTCAGAAGAAAAAGATAATTGCGTTGAATTTTTATCGTGCGGTAATCCGTTATAAATTTTTTGTAAAATAAGTTGTTGCGTTGGATTTAACTTACAAGTTTCTGAAACCAAGCAAAGCTTGATGTAGTTCTCTAATTTTTCATACGCATAAATCACATTTTTTTCGCCTAAGCCACCGCCGTTATTAACGTGGTCACCGCCAGCAAAAACCGATTGAGTTGAAAGAACTGCGAAAAGAACTATAAGTTTTGTTAAAGTTGTTTTCATTTTTTTATCTCCCTTGAGTGCCTTGAAGTTTCGTCAGCGGAAACATTTGAAAAGAAATCGTGTAAACTTCAGAGACTGGCCCTTCTTCTAACATTGCATCGATTTTATTTCGAGTTTTAATCAATAATTCAGTCGCACGTGGCAAATTTTCAGGGTTGATTGCCAGCGTCGTAGAGACAAATTGGCGCCGTTTTACGTCGTCATTATGTAAAGATTTTTCGGCTAACCAAAGATTTTCAGCATGGTATTTGCGAATAGCCATCGATGGAATGTTATTAGACGTTACCATTGGTTTAGATGTTCTCACCAGTTTACTTTCTTGTTTTTTAACAAGCTTTAATCTGAGTAAACGCTCTAGAGTTGCGGCCGCTTCTTCTGTAGTTATACCAAGACGCTTCGCAATCCAACTAGGCTTACCCGCCTGGTTTGCAGGAATCTTTGCTAAATTTAATATAGCTAGATGTTTCCAATCACCGATCAGACGAAATGTGTCTTCATCAACCAAGGTATGCTCATCAACTTCTAAATCTTTTTGATAGTTCTGTTTGTACTCAAGCCACACTTGCTCAAGTTCCATAGGTGATAACATCAATTTAACAGAGACTTTTTCTAAATTCGTTTTAGATAGACTGCGTTTATCCGCTAATACATCTGATAGAGTCGTAACTCCAATACCTAAATCACGAGCGAACGCACGTAGCGAATAGGCCGAGTTTCGCGTCTGGCGCTTAGTTAACTCCTGCATCAGAAAGTTCTTAATTGTCATTTTCATAACTAGAGTTATAGACCTAGCGTGTAAAAAACGCAAGCAAATCGGGACATAGTGTCCCGACTTGAAGGATCGGAACAGTAAGGCACTTACCCCCTCTAGACGGCAGGCAAAAAACCAAATATCTCTGGTTTCAACAAAAACAAACAATAAACCTTAAGGAGGTTTTTATGAAACAAGTATTAGTAGCAATGGCAATGGTTTTCGGATTAGGTCTTACATCTCAAGCAAAAGCAGACATCCCAGCATGGGCATGTAACATGACTTTTAAAGGTCAAGCTTCAGGTGTTAAACTTATCATTGGTAAGTATCACTTAGACGCAAAAGGCAGCTTACGTTGCGTTAGCGCATCTGGTGTTACAGAGTCTTACCCAATCACTTTAAAAGCAAAATCACACTTCATCGGACCACAAGTTGCTTTAGGTAAATTAGCATTCGTAGGTACAGCGGCTAACATCGCTTTATTTACTAACAACCCAAAAGATTTATTAGGCAACTACTTATTAGTTCAAGGCCAAGCTTCTGTTATCCGTGGCGTAGGCGTATTAGCTGCAGCTCACACTGATATCCCAGCTTTAACTGTAAACTTATCATTACAGTTC
>CBINGM010000041.1:0-11337 GCA_966250225.1 uncultured Pseudobdellovibrio sp.
GCTAAAGACGTTGGCATTACCGGCACAAAAGATTCACATAAAATACGAAATCTCCCCGTCGGAAAGGCGATCGAATTTGGATCGATTTCTTGCTGCACCCGCGAATCTTGGGCATCAATACCCCAGTCTTTGGTGTTTTCGCTATTTAAGCTAAACTGCGGGTTCGTTACTTTTTGCATAAAGCCTTCTAAGTTCTGAATCGGACGTAACGGATTATCCAACGTCATACGAAAAGTAAACAACACTTGATCACCACGCTGGCGAGCCGAAACTTGTGCTGTTTGTGCTGAAGCCATTTTATTGAAGGCCGAAATAACAAGGTCTTCATTAATACGAAGCCCTTTTTTAAAATTAGCGCTGATTTGATTTGCCGGAACAACCACACGAATATTTGCCCAGTTACGAGCCTGGCTTAATTGATCAAGAATAGGTTTTAAGTCTTTGATTTCATTAAGTTGGCGAACTTTCATTAAAGCTGTTTGCGGCATGGCCAAAATCACTTTTCTGGCAAAATACATTCTTTCACGCTGCCCGGTTTGGAAAACCAACTGATAACGTGAACCTAATTTTCTAACCGTAACTAACTGATGCTGAAGACGAATCTGTTTTTCAGGAATAAGCCCCTGCACGATTTCAGAAAGTTCTTCAATTAAAGCCGAGGCCCCGCGTTTAAAAGTCCAAGTTTTGTTATCAAGATCGACTTTTTCTAAGTTTAACTCTTTAGCCAGGTTCGTTAAAATCGTGTCGCTTTTGCGAAACTCGAAAGCACCCCATTCGGTTTTATCGACGGTTTGAATTTTTCCGCCTAAACGATGTGAAGCTTCGAAAATTTTAAATGGAATTTTATTTTTTTTAAGCTCATACGCAGCATAAAGGCCGGCAACACCGCCTCCGATAATGACAACTTCGTTCTCAAAATCAAATTGGTCTTCGATGAGATATTCATCTAACGTTGAACAAGATGACAAAAGCGGCAGTAATGATAGACCTGCAGATCCCCACAATGCTGTGGTGAGAAACTGGCGGCGATTAATTCTAAAACGGCGACCAAAACGACTAGGTTTCGACATAAAGGTATGCTAGCGTGAAAAAATGTTCCGCACAAACGATCTTGAGCAATTAATGCAAAAAGTTGATGAGGCAGGCTTCGGGACAATTTCTTTACCCCCAGAAGTGTGCTTAAGTCTACTTGCGCGCCTAAAAGATCTGGAACAACAAGGCCTACTGAAATCAGCTACGATCACACAAGAGACTTCACAGGCTAAAACAATCCGTAACGATTTCACTTACTGGTTAGAAAAAGAACACCACCCGGCAGAAAAAAATTTACTTGAAGATTTAGATCAGCTTTTACTGGCCTTAAAAAATTATTTTCGCATTTCACTTTCGCACTTAGAATGTCATTTTGCTTTATACCCTAAAGGGCATTTTTATAAAAAACACATCGATCAAACCGCTGAAAATAACAAACGCTTTTTTTCTTTTGTGATTTATTTAAATCAAAACTGGAATGAGTCTTTAGGTGGAAAGCTTGTGGGCTTTGAAGGTGATAACAAGATTTTTGAAATACTTCCCCATTTTGGCCAGATGATTGTTTTTCGCAGTGATATCCCGCACGAAGTTGAACCAAGCTTAGGTGAGCGCCGATCAATTGCAGGATGGTTTCGCATATGAAAAACTTAAATTCACAAAAAGACGTTATTAATTTTATCTTATTCGACCGTTTACCGGTTCGTATCGGAATTATGGTTTTAGCGTTTTTAGCAACTCTTGCTGGCTTAGCGGTTCCGTACTACCAACGTGACTTTATGTCGCATTTAACAATAAACCCATTGTTACTTTGCACAGGCTTAGCGTTACTTTCTTTTCTTTTATTACAGATGACCAACTTCTTAGGTCAGCGCGAAGCTTTAATTACCCAAAAAGCTTTAGCTGAAAAACTGTATCACCATATCTTACGTTTAAAACCGCTCACAACAAGTCACAAGACCGTGGGCGAAATGGTGGCTTTATACACAACTGATATTCCAAGCTGTACGATGTGGCTTGAGCAAACAATTCCCTACGCTTTAACCACAGCGTTTCCGTTAATCTTAGCGCCGATTTTTTTAAATGTGGTTTACGATATTCCTTATGGTTTAACACTTTCGCTTATTTTAGCTTTAGTGACTGTGAATTTATTGTTAGCCCGTAGGCAGTCAGGCTTTTTCTATCAATTTAAAATCTTAGCGGGCCACCGTATGGGCCTTGTGAACGAGTGGATTCAAAATATCAAAAGCTTAAAATCTTTAAACTGGATTCAAAGTTTTGAATCAAAGATTATTAAAAAACGTGTTGAAGAAACAAATAACCGTATTGCCATGGTGACCAACGGGCAAATCATGAACTCGATTTCTTCAAGCGTGACTTTCTGGTTAAACTTAGCTGTTTTATTTTTTATCGCTTACCTGCATAACGAACTGATCGGTCATATTGATCTGATTGCAGTGATGTGGGTTATGGGTGTCTTTTTATCAAAACCTTTAAGACAGCTTCCGTGGTTTTTTACGATGATGTTCGATGCCTGGACTTCAATTCGAAGAACTGGCGATTTTTTCAGTCTTGAAAATGCCCCTTACCATATCGATAACCCAAATCTTCCTCTGAAAGACGATGAGACTTTAGTGGTTAAAGATTTAAACTTGGTGATTCAAAACAAAATCGTTTTAAAAGATATTAATCTGACTTTGAAAAAACAAGAAGTCGTGGCTCTTATTGGCCCGATCGGTTCAGGCAAATCGGTTCTTTTAAAATCAATTATGAAAGAAACGCCGTTCACTGCTAAACGTTTAGACCAACTGCCGCACAGTTATTTACCGCAAGAGCCCTTTGTTTTAAGCGGAACACTGACTGAAAATATCGCTCTTGAATATCTTGAAGACGAAGCGCAAGTAAAAGAAACTTCACCTCAGGCGTTTAAAGCTTTACAGCAAGCGCAGTTTGATATTGCCAGCGACCGGATCAGCAATGGTTTACAAACTGTGATCGGTGAACGTGGTTTAAATATTTCTGGGGGCCAAAAGCAGCGCTTAAACTTAGCAAGGCTTTTTTATAATCCACTGCCGCTATTTTTATTAGATGACCCTTTTAGTGCTGTCGATGTGGGTACTGAAAAAAGATTAATCGATGCTTTATTCACACTTAGAAAAGACGGTCATAGCTTTTTAGTGATTACTCAACGTTACGAATTTTTAAAGCACTGTGACCGCGTAATTTACATCGAGCGAGGCGAAATTAAGTTTGATGGGTTGTACCGCGAATTTATCCAGCACACGAAATACCAAAAATTCATTGCGGGAGATATCCAGTGAGTGCCACAGTGAATACAGCGAAACCTAAAAAAGCTTTTTCAAAATCAATTTTTGATACGCTTTTACAAGCTTACCGTCCATTTTTGGTGCGCATTATTGCCGTGGTTATTTTGGGCTTTGTGGGCCGTTTGATCTTTTTATCAAACGCGCAAATGATCGCAAAATTCTATGATAGCCACCAAGTTGTAACCCGTGACGATTTAGCGGGCCTTGCCACAACACTTTTAATTGTGCTGGTGGTGGCCTTTTTAATGACGATACTTTATCGCACAGTTTTTTCGCGTCTTTCAGCTTTAGCGGTTTCGCGAATTTATGACGAAACCACATACCGTGTGTCACGCTACCCGCTTTCTTTTTTTGATCACACACCTGTGGGCAAAATCACAACCCGCTTTTCAAGTGATTACGGAAATATCTTTCGTTTATTCGGCGGACCGTTAGCTGAATTTCTATCGATCATTTTTGATTTAACAGGTATTTCGTTACTGATTATGCTGACGCATCCGTATTTCGTGATTAACTTAGCTCTTGCAGGGCTTGGTTTTTACGTGATCTTAAAACGCAATCAGCTGCGCCTTCGCGGTCACCGCCGTGAAGTTTCAATTTTACGTGGACCATCTGTCGCGCACTTTTCTGAAACTGTGCAAGGCAGTCTTTCAATTCGTCAAAATTCAAAAGTTAAAACTTTTATTAGCCGTTTTTTAAAACTGGATGATCTTTATATCGCCAGCAAATTTAACATCATCAAAAGCATTATGCGCTTTTCGACCGAGTTAAATATAATTTCGACATTGTTATTTTTAGCGAATGGTTTACTGGGCATGTACCTGGTTAAAGAAGGAAAACTAGGCGCCGGCCAAGTCGCCGTAATTTTAGGTTTTACGATCTTAGCAACAAACACCTTACAAATGTTTTTTGAGTGGTACTCACAATTTGAAGAAGCTTTGGTGGGTGTTGAACGCATGGATGAGTTTATCAGAAATCCGATTGAAGACGGTGCTTTTTTACCGGCGCATGCTGACTTTGAAACTCATCACCCGAAAAAAGCTAAAGGCAAAAAAACAGATGAAAAACCCGTGGTCATTTCTGCTGCTGAATTTAAATTAAGTGTTGAAAATTTATCACTGACTTACCCAGGGCAAAATCATCCGACCTTATCAAACGTTTCATTTAAATTAAAACCCGAAGAAAAGTTGGGAATTATCGGCCGCACCGGGGCTGGCAAATCAACATTGATTGCTGCTTTATTAAGATTATACCCGTTCAATCAGGGGGTGATCTTGATTGATAATGCTTATAAAAATGATATCGAAGACCACCGCGGACAGTTTTCTTTAATTTCGCAGGATCAGTTTTTTATCAAAGGCACCATCAAGGACAATTTAGATCTGTTTAATCAGTATTCAAATGAACAACTTACAGAGACCCTTAAACTTGTGGGCTTACCGCTACAATTGCATTTTATGTTAGATGAAAAGGGGCAAAACCTCTCACAAGGTGAAAAACAGCTCTTAAGTCTGGCTCGCGGCCTGCTCCAAAATGCCGAGATTTTCATATTCGATGAGGCCACGGCGAACATTGATCCGCAGTCTGAAAAATTAATCGAATTAGCTCTTAAAAAGACTTTAGCCCACAAGACACAAATCCGAATAGCACATAGACTGCAGACGGTTTTGGACTGCGATAGAATTTTATGGCTTGAAAATGGACAAGTAAAAATGTTAGGTTCAACGCCGGAAGTTTTAGAAGCATTCGAAGCTACACGATAATTGTCGTGTCAAAGACACGCATAAATTTAACACCTTGGGCGTCACATGTCAGAAGAAGAAAAACAACATACTCCGGAAACGGAAGTTGTTGAAAGCAAAGCAGATGACAAAGCAGAAGATAACGCTGTTGATGAAAACAGCGCTGAGTATCTTCGTACGCACTGGTCACAACTTCCGCAAGCCCAAACACATGATGCCTTCTTTCGCTTAAGCAGAACTGACGCGGAAGAGCTGTTCTTATCATTAACCGCTCAAGATCAATATCCACTTATCAAAGAATGTACGACATTAGAAAAAAGATCTTGGGTACGATTACTGGCTCCCGATGACGTGGCCGATTTAATCCAGGAAGAAGAACCTGAAAACCGTGAAGAGTGGTTAGCTTTACTTGATCCACAGACAAAACGTGAAGTGGGCGTTCTTCTTGCCTACGCTGAAGATAACGCCGGTGGTATCATGTCGTCGCGCTTTATCCGCTTACGTCCTAAGATGAATGTGGATGAAGCGATCAGCTACATCCGCTTACAGGCGAAAACACAGGTTGAAACAATTTACTATGCTTACGTCTTAACGACCGATCAAAAGTTATTAGGCGTTGTCTCATTTAGAGAATTATTTGCATCGGCGCCGAATAAAAAAGTCGATGAGATCATGCATTCAGATATTATTCGTGTTCCGGTTGATATGGACCAAGAGCAAATCGGTCAGATCTTCAGTCAGAATAACTTAATGGCCTTACCCGTTGTTGATGCCGATGAAAAAATGGTCGGTATCGTAACATTCGATGACGTGGCCGAAGCGGTTCAAGAAGAAGCGACAGAAGATATTCATAAGATTGCCGGTATGGAATCGTTAGATGCCCCGTACTTACAAATTGCTTTTTCTGACATGTTAAAAAAACGCGCCGGTTGGTTAGTTGTTCTTTTAGTGGGTGAAATGTTCACAGCCACAGCTCTTGGTTACTACGAAGACGAAATGAAGCGCGCGGTTGTTTTATCGATGTTCTTACCGTTAATTATTTCTTCCGGTGGTAACACAGGATCGCAAGCGTCAACACTTGTGATTCGTGCCATGGCTTTAGGTGAAGTGCGTTTGAAAGATTGGTGGAGAGTTTTAATCCGCGAAATTTCAACGGGCTTGTGCTTAGGATTAATCTTGGGTGGTATCGCTTTACTTCGCGTTTATTTATGGCCGTGGGCTGAGCAAATGTACGGTGAACATTACCGTCATGTGGCTTACACGGTGGCTGCTTCAATTATCGGTGTGGTATTATGGGGTACCATTTCTGGTTCAATGCTTCCGTTTATTCTACGAAAATTTAAACTCGATCCCGCATCAGCAAGTGCTCCAGCAGTTGCGACCATCGTGGATGTGACAGGTTTAATTATCTATTTTTCATTCGCGAGTTTAATTCTTAAAGGCATCTTATTGTAAATTTAACAATCGGTTTGGCATCACATCTGCTTAAGTGAAGTGTATGTATTGAGGGAATGATACACACTTTTTTAAATCAACTAGGGAGATTTAAATGCAGAACGAACCACAAATTGCGGCGACTCAAGATAAAAATTACTTGAAAGCACTAGCACCGCTGATTTTCACAGCAGCAATTTTTTGTAACGACACAACATATGCAATGGCTATGCGTCCTTATGTTAAACTTGTCCAAGAGCAGCAGTACACAGCAGCTGCTGCTAAACCACGTAAGAGCACTCCAAATACGTGGAGCGAAAATTCAACAGCCAAACAGCAACAATTCAAATTAGAAGTTGCTGACACTCCAGAACCTAAAGACGAAGAGCCCATCAAAAAAGCTGAAGATAAAAATATTGATCCCGACGATCAAGATAACGACGGCAATGTGCGCGAAGCGATTCCATTATGGGAGAGTAAATCTTTAAATCACCAATCATGGAGTGAACATATTTATAGAGAGCTTCCGACATTAGGGCCTGCACTGCTTGAATCAAATCCAGTGGATGCAAAAATTTTCTGTCCTAATTATAAAAACTTAGAAGAATCAGAAAGAAAACAATTCTGGGCTTTCTTCATTTCTTCAATGGCCAAGTTTGAAAGTAATTTCGATCCGAAAGAGGCTTACACAGAAGGTTTCACCGACAGTTCTGGAAGATACGTCGTTAGCCGCGGGCTTTTACAAATTTCGATGGAAAGCAGCAAAGGATACCGCTGCGGATTTACTTCGGAAAAAGATATTCACAACCCGACTAAAAATTTAAGTTGTGGTATTAAAATTTTAAATCACTGGATGAAAAAAGATGCGCGCATTGCCAGCCGCTTAGGATTAAACTGGAAAGGCGGCGCCCGTTACTGGTCAGTGTTACGTGCGGGCAGAAAAACATCGTACCAATCCATTGTTAAATGGAGCAACGATTTACCATTTTGCAAATTGTGAATTGCAAAGCCTAAGAAAAGCTTACGTAGGAACTAATCCCTGCGTAAGCCCTTGCACTTGAGATTTTAAACTTTCAGTGATGTTTAAGAATTTCACACCGAACGAATTAAGTTCGGTTGACCAAACAATTTCACCTTCAATTTCTTCATGTACGTCAGAAATTTTTAATTTAATTTTCTGACCTTTAGCAAATGCCTGATCTGATTTAAATGATAAACCACCCACAGCTAACGTTTGTGAAGCGGTATTGACCACTTGGTCACCGATTTGAATCATGACATCTTTAGCTACGCTGAAGCGTTCGTATTTACGTAACGACTTAGCAGGTTTTAATTGTTTTTGACGTAAACGATAAGCCATCGCTAGTGGTAACCACATCATTAAAACAACAGCCAATGTTTGCGCCATCTGCCCGCCTGATGGTGGACCTTGTTGCATTTCATCAGCTAAAGCTTTCACCATACCACAACCACCTGCGGCTCCACCGGCACCACCTGGCGCGCTTGAACTAGCTTCGGTTTTATAAACCGGAGAATAATCTGGTGACCACGCCATTGTGCTGACTTGAGCTTGTGCGATTTGAATAACTTTAAGTGCATTCACACGGCCTGCTGTTTGCGAATAACCATTTAAATATTGTGACACATCAATGCCTGACATAATCACACCGCGAATTTGGTACGCTGATAATTGCGGGGCTTCACGTCTTGCCAGAGCGGCCATACCGGCCACAAACGGCGATGCCATTGAAGTTCCGCTTAACGATGTTAAGCAGTAATAATTTAAATTATTAGGATCAGCACAGTGGCTTCCAGGAATCGTACTCATGATTGAAGAGCCTGGTGCAAACACATGAACTAATGAAGAAGAATAATTTGAAAACGAAGAACGACGATCAGTGCTTGTTGATGATCCCACCGCGATATTATTTGGCGTATCTAAGGCTGCTGGATACATCGGATTATAATTTAAATTTTGATTTGAGTTTCCGGCAGCAGTAACAATCACCACGTCTTGCGTGTAGGCGTAAGCGTAAGCATCATGTAATGAACGTGAATACGATGGTCCACCCCAAGAGTTGTTAATCACTTTTGCGCCATTTGCGACAGCGTAGTAAATCGCATTGATCGCATTGGCTGTTGTTCCTGAACCATTACCATCTAAGAATTTAAGAGGCATGATGCGCACTTTTGATTCGCGCACAGGCACCTGAAAAATATCTTGGCCTGTACCCACGATAATACCGGCTACGTGAGTTCCGTGATCAGCATCATCGTACATGTTTGGCGAATTATCGACGAAGTTCCACCCGTTTTTATCATCGACATAACCGTTACCGTCATCGTCGACACCAGTAATACCATTTACTTCAGCTAAATTTTGATAAACAGCGCCTGATTGTTTAAACACGGCATGGTTCGTATCAAGTCCGGTATCAATCACAGCGACGATTGTTTTTGTCGCAGAAGCCGGTTCTTTTTCAAATTCCCAGGATTCAGTCACTTGCACAGGAGCAAAAGATTGTGAATAAGTGTCACTGGCTCCGGCCGGAGCCCCCATTTGTGAAACAACGGGTTCGGCATTTTGTTTATAGTCAGGATCTAAACTTAAAATAAAGTTTGGTTCGATAAATTCAACATCAGGATTTGCTTTTAATGATTCTAAGTTTGTCGCTGTTACGTCACTGATATGCATCATGCCCACAGACTCAAACTTACGTTGTACAGCTACGCCTTTAAGCGCCGAAACAATGCGGGCCCCTTTATCGACGGCCAGTTTATTAGCTGCCGCCATACCAGCAAAGCCTGTTTTACCAGACATACGCACTGAGTTTACCTGAGGTTTAAATTTAACGATATATTCACCGGAAACTGCCACATCAGATGCGTGCAAGACCTGCGAAGAGAAAATGAAAGAAATAGCTATTAATAGCCGACGTACCTGATTAGATGACATACTTAGATTATCGTCTGGTTACCCCCTAATCTAAAGGCCAACACATCACGGTCTCATATTAAGACAACAAAGTGATTGTCCAATTTAGGGAACTGTTTATAAAATAGATGCAAGATGTCTCGATTGCAGAAAATATTCATTAGTGGTTTGGTCGCATTTTTACCTATAGCTTTGTCGATCTATGTGATCAGTGCCGGCATCGGTATCATGGAAAACTTGTTTGGTAATTTTTTACGCCGACTTTTACCGGATGGCACTTATATTCCTGGTTTTGGTTTCTTAGCGACTATTGCATTTATTTTATGTTTAGGTTTTTTAGTTGATAACTTTGTAACCGCTACTTTCTTTCGCCGTGTGCAAGAAAAACTGCGCGAAGTTCCGCTTATTAAAATCGTTTATTCACCGCTTCGCGATTTAATGAATCTTTTTGCCAAAGGCCAAGAACAACAAACCATGCAAAAAGTTGTGCTTGTGCATTTTACTAAATCACACTCAGTACTTGGTTTGGTCACTCGTGAGTCTTTTAATGATTTAGAATTAAAAATGATTTTACCGGTTGATAAAATCGCAGTTTATATTCCGATGAGTTACGGCCTTGGTGGCTATACAGTTCTGGTTAATAAATCTGATGTTGAAGCTGTAGATATGCCAATTGAAAAAGCCATGAGCTTAGCCTTAACTGGCTGGATCCAAACAGACACTGAACCCAAAAAATAGGAAACGTGTAACGTGAGCACAACACAGTCAACGACGCAAAAAGCTTTAGATATTAATTTAGATTTATCGCGCTACGGTTCATTTGCTGAAATCGGCGCCGGTCAAGAAGTGGCCCGCCAATTCTTTCAGGCTGGCAAAGCTTCGCAAACGATTGCCTTAACGATTTCAGCTTATGATATGACTTTCAGTGATATCATCTACGGCAAAGAAAAATCAGGCCGTTACGTGTGTGAATCCCGTGTTCGTAAAATGTTAGACCGTGAATATGAAAAACTTGTTGAACGTTTAGGAACGACTCGCGGTAAAGACACTTCATTTTTTGCATTTGCAGACACTGTGGCTACAGGTTCTGAGGGTAAGAAAAACTCTCACGGCTGGATGGGGTTAAAATTTCAACATAAACCAGGGGCACAGGCTTCTGAAGTTGTGCTTCATATGCGCTTACTTGACCGTCACCGCTTACAACAGCAAGAAACGTTAAGTATTTTAGGTGTTAATTTACTGCATTCATCTTTTTATAAAACAGCCCACCCGTTAGAATTTATCGAAGGTCTTTTTGATAAAATCAAAAACGGCGCTATTGCGGTAGATGCGATTCATTTCTCTGGCGAAGCTTTTAAAAAGTTTGATGAAATCGCTGTGAATCTTTCAATGGTTGAATTAGGCTGGAGCGAAGCGATCTTTATTAATTCTGAAGGAAAAGTTCAAAATGCGTCAGACGCCTTATGGGGAAAAGATATTTTAGTTCAACGTGCGTTTTACAACCCGGTAACAAACACTCACTTAGATGTGATGGATAAAGGCACAAAGCATTTTTCAAAAGAATTCGGTACAAAAGCCTCTGAGGTGGTGAATATTTTTGAATTCACGATGAATAACCGCCTTAAAAACACAAAAATTTCAGTCGAAGAAGCCTTAAAAAAAGTAAAAATGATTTCTTCACTAAAAAAACCGGTTTTAGTGAGCAGCTTTTCTTTATTCTATAAACTTAAAGAGCACTTACGTTTAATGTCTGACCGCCCATTAGGAATCGTAATCGGTGCTACTCACCTAGAAAAACTTTTTGATGAAAAATTTTACTTTGATTTACCGGGCGGTATTTTAGAAGGTATGGGTAAATTAGTTGACGATA
>CBINGM010000042.1:0-11143 GCA_966250225.1 uncultured Pseudobdellovibrio sp.
GCAAACAAAAAATTAACTCCAGCTCAAGTAAGAACAATCTTAGCTACTACAGCTATCCCTCTTACTCCGAACGACCAAAACCAATACGGTAAAGGTATGGTTCAAGCTGATAAAGCTGTTCACATGGCTGTATCTGGTAACGTTGAGTAATTAGATACTCTTTCATCTAATGAAAAAACAAAAACCCAAGGTGATGAACCTTGGGTTTTTTTATGCCTGAAATCATTTTATTTTTTTTACTGAACGATGTTTTTGCCAGAGTTTGATTGAATCACTGTTGGTGGGGCCTGTTGTTGTTGCGCAGGTACGTGATTTGGGTCTTGGTTGGGTTGGCCGTTGTTCATATTTCCCATAGGAAACGAAGATCTTAAAACGAATTGAACATCTCCGCCGGTTGTCATCACGTTATTATCTTCATTCATAGAACAAGGTACTTCGTATGATCCGTATTGGTCTTCTGGATCGTCATAAATAAGATTACCTGAGTTAGAAACGCCGACTAAAATATTTTGTTTAACGAAGCTTCCGGCTTTTAAAGTTACTGTGCCTTGAGCTCTGCCGTGTGTGTAATTCACAGCGATCGTAAATGAACCATCAGGGCTGATGTTTAACCACGTAGTTTTCATCGGATAACCTTTTGGAGAGTTTCCGACATTTTCACTTGTGCATTTTTTTGCGTGAGCGAAAGTTGAAAGGGCTAGAATAGACGCGATTGTGATGATTTGTTTTTTCATAACGGGTTTGAATTGCAGCTGTTGGACCAATCGCAATGCTGATCAAACCCCATTAATTTTTAGTTTAACTGTCTAAGAAAATTGAAGTGACGAAAAATGATTACAGCCGTCTCATTATGAGATTTAAAAAGGTCGGCTGGCCGCACGCGGCCGTACCTTTTAAAGCATGATTGATAAAGTGAATGATAAATCGGTTGAGTCGATTTTATCAAAATAAAGATCTACATCTTTTCCTGAAGTGAATTGTGGGCCTTCAACTTCTTTAAATTGATTCACGTTATATTGAACGCCTAAACCCACATAGCGAAACGGAAAAAACATCACACCGGCTGTGTAAGTTTGGCCGTTTAAAGTCATTTCTTGCGAAGAGCCTTCAGCTTCAAAAGCTAATTTATTCATGGGCGAATAACCTAAGTAAATTTTCATTGCGTTCATCGCACTTACGCCAATTTGAAACCCGGCAATCGTGTGAGTGAATGAAGGTTTGTCGTTAAGGTTACCTTCGATTTCAGCTTTACCGCGTAATTGTTCGCCGGCTAACAATAAGCTAACACCTGCCGCTGATTGCACGCCTAATTTAAGACTGGCCACAGGGCCCTTCATTGAAAATTTAGTTAAGCTATTAGATAGGGTAGTTAGTTTTAAAGTTTCTTCTTTGTAGCCGATTCCAGGTTCGATAATAACAGCACCGGCAGCTTTTGCTTTTGATGTAATTCCAGATGTCGTCACTAGCAAAACTAAAAATAAGATCGCATTTTTGGTCATGGACGTTGTTCTCCGTTTTGGTTGTGGTTTTTATTCATTTTAAGCCAATTCTTCATGAGAGTATGAGCAATAAATTGCCTCTGTATGTGAAGTTGGACTATAGTGCATACCCATATGTCATACGGTGCTGAAAAAATTAACTACGAAAACAAAACTGAATTTTACAAAAAGCTGAACGAAGAGCTTGTTCATAATCTTGATAAGCATTGGTTCACGAATCTATCGCAGTTTTCAGCTCTGGTATTTGACCAGCTTCCAGATATTAATTGGGTTGGATTTTATTTAAACGTGTCTGAAGAGCTTGGCCAGGAAGTGTTAGTGCTTGGCCCTTTTCAGGGAAAACCGGCTTGTATGAAGATTGCTTTTGGCCGTGGCGTGTGTGGTACATCGGCCGCTAAGCGCGAACCTATCTTAGTTGATGACGTGGATGCTTTTCCTGGCCATATCGCCTGTGATTCGGCGTCGCGCTCTGAAATCGTTATTCCGTTACTTAAAGGGGATAAAGTTTTAGGTGTGTTAGATGTGGATTCGCCAAGTTTAAAACGTTTTACCCAAGAAGACGTAGCTGGACTAAAGGTTATGACTGAAACTCTTCTTAAAACGACGCAAATTACTTTGTAATTTCAAAGCCGGTTTCAGAGCTATTCTAGACCAACGATGAGGCCTTTTTAAACGAGCTTTTGCCGATACGAAAGTATGTCAAATGCAGCATTTAAAACAGCAAAAACTCAGCCTAAAAAGTTAGATTATTTATCAGAGCTTCGTTCTTTGTATCATTCGCTTGATACCGAAGAGAGGTTTAAATCCATTAATCAATTAGCGTTAGAAAAAAATTCTGATTCGACTCGTGAATTAATTCATATTTTTAACGAATGCGGCTGGCGCGAAACAAAGTTTCAAATCTTAAAATCTATTGTCGCAAATCCAGATTTACGCTGTTTAGAATTTTTATGTGCACAAGCCCAACAAACTGAAGACATTCCGTTAGCTGAAGCGGCTCTTCAAGCATTAGGCGAAACAAAAAGTATTTGGGCGGCCAGATTTTTATCTGAGTTTTATAAATTTGCTCCTGAAACTTTAAAGCCGGCCTGCGTATTAGCTTTAGGTAAATTATCTGACCGAAGATTATTGCCTGAGTTTTTACAAGATTTAGACAGAGCTTTTAAATTACAACAAACGTTATTAGTTAAAAACTTAGTGTTAGCTTTAGGCGAGTTAAAAGCGCAAGCGGCTATTCCGATGCTTGTGACTATTGCAAAAAATAAAAACTTTCGTGATGTGGCTTTAAGTGCTGTTGTTAGTCTTGGTAAAATTGCTAAAAACACAAAAGTTTTTAATGAACTGGAAAGTTATTTTAAAAACGATTCTTTTGAATACCAAATCTTTAACGCAGCTAAAAGCCAATGCCAATTCAGATCTGATTGGAAGTTAGAAGATTACTTAAATAAAATTATCACGCAAGGTACATTTCATCCGGCGTTATTATTAGAATTTAATTCGTTTCCGGTAGCTGACGTCAAAGCAGCGCTTGATATGTTAGCCGAAGATGAATTAAGCCCGATGTTATTTCAAATCTTAGCTAAGATTGAATTTCCGGAAGTAGTGGCTTGGTATAAAGAATACAGCCATTTAGTAAATGAAAAAAATCAGGAAGAGTTTTTATTAAGTGTCAGTGCGCATGCTAAAACTGATTTGTTGCAAGTTTTAGAAAAATACGCCGACATTAAAAATAAATACTTTATCAAAGCCCATTTATTAAATTCGAGCAATCCAGAACCAGAATTAAAAAAATTCATCTTATCAGATGATTTTAAAAATGTTTCTGAAGCAGAGCAAATTCAGATCTTAAATGATTTTTATTATTATTTATTAGCTTATAAACCAAACGAAAAACTTTTTAACCAGTGTTTAAAAACGTTAGAGGCCTTTACGGTTGAGGGTAAAAACTTAAAGCCAAAAGCTTTAGGCCGTATGATTCGTTTGTTTGGTCAACTTGGTTATTCAAGCCCTAAGTTAAATCAGTTTGTTTTTTCTAAACACACAGATCAGCGTAAGAGCTGCTTAGTGTATTTTGAATCACAGGCACAAAGCTATTTCTGGAGTGAGGCAACTCAGGCTCCGGTGTTTACTAAAAATCCCGATTTTGAAGAAGACGATATTAATGCTGTTCTAAAAATCTTAATAAACGGTAAAGAAAATCCATTTACGGAAGGCAAATGGGCTGATTTTTTAAAAACAGCTGCCGCTGATAAATCAGAAAGCACGCAGATCTGGTTTTTAAAATTAATCGCACAGTTTAAACCTGTAGCTTATAAAGAGTATTTATTAAAATTAGCAAAAAGCCCGAATTACATTGTGCAGTTTCATGTGATTGTGGCGCTTAAAAACTTTGGTGATGAAACATTATCAGACCAGATCGCTGTGTTTTTAAATTCAAAATCTAAATCGATCTCGGGCCGAGCCTTAGATGCGATGTTAAGCCTACCGGGTAATCGCGCCAAACGTTTAGTGTTTGAATATTTCGCTGATAATTACAACACGCCAGGGGTAGCTGAAAAAATCGTTCGTTCATTTAAGCCACCTGAAAATGATACAGATTACTTTGCTATTCAATCGGCAAAAATCGTCGAGCAATTAGAACAGCGTGAGCCAGACTTTCACGCCTTACCTTTGCTGCGTGAATTTAAAGATCAGCTAGCTTTACATCAAAAAAGTTTTTCAAAAGCTAAAACGGTTCCAACTGATGCAGATATTTTAGCAATTGATCATGAAATCGAAAAGCTGGTTCCATCCTACAAACATTTCGATGAGGCTTCAAAAGCCGCTTTACGTTCTGCCGAAGTCACGTTTAAGCATCCCGAATTATTTGATGCTTTCGTTGATAAATCAAGTGTGGTGCTAGGTTATAGTAAAGCGATCGATATTGTTTTAGAAAAACAGCTAGGCCGTAAGATTTTATTTCCGAAGTTAGAAGCAAAATTAAATGAATTTCAAAACGTCGTGCATTCATTAACTTTAAATGAAGATTACCCACAGGGTGAAAAAGTTTTAAAACTTTTACAGCTTGAAAAACATTTTAGTGTTCAGTCCTTACCAGTTCATAAAATGGGCCTGGTGGCTCAGGGGATTATGAATTCAAAAATCATCAACGAGCATTTTAAGATCTTAGATGGTTTAAGAGCTTGGTCGGTAATGCTTTTAGTTTTTGCCAGAAAAAGTTCAGCTTTAACTAAGCCATTATTATCAGTGATTGATGACGAACCAAGTGTGGTTTTATTAGCTAAAAAGCTCATGTGGTTACAAGATGTTAGAAATCCGATAGCCCACAGACAAACTGTAGTTGAGCATAAAGATGTGGAACAAATCCGCGATGAAGTGTTCCAGATTTTAAAATTAATGCACAAGATTTTATTCTATTAATCGGCCAAAGCTATTAAGCCATTACTCTGCGAGTAAATACGGATGAAGAGTGGCAGCTGTTCCATCAAACGGAACAGTTGTTGTTACACCTAATAATTCCATAACAAACGGGTAGATATCGATATTGCTAAAGTTAGCAATCGGCGCTCTGCGCTTTACGATATGGCTTCCAGCTGCGATAAATAGCGCATGCATGGCTTTATTATTAGCAGGCCAGCCGTGTGAACCACCGCCTACACGGTAAGGTTTATCCGGATTAAATGTGCGGTCAGTAATGTAGTGACCTAATTCAGAAATAACTAACAAATCACCCACACGGTCAGGGTTGTCTAATTTGTATTCTGCGGGAATTTCGTTACGTAAATAAACTTTGTAGTTATTTTCTTTAGCTTTTAAATCTTTGTAAGCTTGTTGCACGCGGGTTTCGTCATCGTGATACAGCATAACGGCAGCACCCTTATCACTCCATTTAAAGCCAGATAAATTTGTTTTATCGCCTAAGAAGATGATTTTATCTTGAAAGTTTTCTTGCATACCGTGATCTGAAGTAATCACTAAGTTAATTGGTAAATCAGATTTTTGGATAAAATCCCATAAACGACCCACTTCGCGGTCAGCTTCCATAACAGCATCGCGCACTTCTTTAGAGTTTGGCCCCATGGCGTGACCTGCGCTATCGATGATTGCGATATATGTATTGATATAGTGAGGGCGTTTTTCTGCGGGAAGTTTTAACCAGTTCATTACGATGTCTACACGTTGAGCTGTATTTACTTTAGATGAATAAGGGGCGTAACAAGTTGGATCTTGGCCGTTCACGTGAACTTCTGATCCCACCCATTGATTCGTGTGAGCGATCATTCCATTTTTTTCGACCACATTCCAGATCGGATCACCTTGGTACCAAGTGCCATCACCTGATGAATCACCAAAAGCATCGTATTTTTCTTTTCTTGATTCATCCCAAAACACATTACTTAAAATGCCGTGGTGTGAAGGGGTGCGACCAGTTACAAGTGTAAAGTGATTAGGGTAAGTGTGCGTGGGGTAGCTTGGAATCATACCCGGAGAATAAATTCCCGCTTTGGCAATTTTGGCTAAATTCGGGGGATTGATTTTTTGCATGTAATCAGCGCGAAAGCCATCAAGTGAAACTTGGATTACGATCGGACGGTCAAAAGTATTTGGAGCATTTGTGCGATCAGTGGCGCAAGTTAAGTTTAAAGAAGCTTCGCGAAGGCGAACTTGATCATCAGGTTTTGGCTTATCGTCTTTACCACATGAAATTAAAAAAGCTGTTAAAGCGATTGTTGAAATTGCAATCAACACGCGTGATGAATTCATAGTTTAACTCCCCTCAAAGCTAAAATATTAACCAGATCTAGGCTCATTCAAACCCAGATCTTAGTCCGTATCAAGCCCAATGGAGCGCGTTAAATGTCAGGAGTTGGATAACAAAAAAGCCAGCGATAGCTGGCTCTTTAGAATAAGGTTCGCTGGAAGCGAATCAAAAAAAGAGTATTAATCTGCCGCGCAGATTAATACGGTTGGCGTTGTTCAGAATTTCCTAAGTCCATTGCCATAGTTAGAGCGACTTTCGAGAAAAATTTCGCGTGTTCAAAGCTCATTACTGGCGAGATCACATCTTTAGGAGTGTGGATATCCTGAAAAGATGAAGCAAATTTGGATTCTGTAGGAAACAGTGTTGGGAATCCTTGGCGGTACCAAGAAGCGTGGTCAGAACAGCCGTAACCACATTTATCTTCTTGAACAGTGGCGTGAAAGTAAGTGTCGTTAGCAGCCACTAAGTAGTCACGTAACCAGCGACTAGTGAAATCAGTCATGCTAGCCACTTTTAAAACACCATCACCTGGAAACATTGTCATATCTAATTGAAGAACGGCGATAATATCTTTGTTATCAGCTTTAGCTTGTTTTGCGATTTCAGCAGAACCAAGTAAGCCCGATTCTTCACCGGCATACCAGTAAAACTCAATCGTTCTTTCTGGTTGCGGTTGTAATGTTAATACTCTTAAAGCTTCAACTAAAGCTGATGAACCAGAAGCGTTGTCATCAGCACCCGGTGCTTTACCACCCATACCCATAAAGCCAGAGATAGAATCTAAGTGACCACCTAAAACAATAATTTCAGAAGGACGAGTTGAGCCTTGGATAGTCAGCTTAATCGATTTTTGGGGCGTTGATTTGTGGTCAATCGTTTCGATATGAATTGGATAGTTAGCTTGTTTTGCGATTTCAGATAGGCGATCCATAAACGGAGTGATGTGGCTATTCGGATTTGCGCCGCGGTTGTAGCGGGTAGGAAACGAAGATAAAAATTCAACCGTTCCACGGATTTTGTTCGCATCAAGTTGTTCTAAGGCTTCGGTAATTTCTGGGCGTTCAGCCATGGCACCAACTTGTGAAAACGAAAGAATTTGGTTTCTTTTATTGTAAGTGTTTAAAGCTTGTAGCTGTTCGCGAACCGAAATCAGGTCACGAGGCATTTCATCTAAAGCTTCAAAGTTTCCGCAGCGGCCGGCAGCGTGGGCCATGTCAGATAAAGCATTTTCGGCAGCGTGATTTAAAACCGCGTAACCGACTTGCGTTTCTTCATCTTTATAAAGAACCGGAATGTTGGCTGCTTTTAAAAGTTTTAGATCGGCTAAAACTGGCTTAAACACAAGCGGGTCGCCGCTTTGGCTGTGGGCATTTAAGATCGGTTTAGATGTGAAAACTGTTAATGTAATAAGAGAAGTGGCAATAAGACGTGTGGTGTTTTGCATAGGTAAATGTTAGCAATGAGAACTTTGCTAAATCCACATTTTCACTCGAGAAAACTGCAATTCTAGACTAAAGTTAACGTGCTTATTTTTTGATATTTTCACGAACTATTTGTGGCATGTCCCTTGTAATACCCCTCTGTAAGTGCGCTCAGAGTGCATTTATTTGGAGGACGTATGACGAAGTTTCTGACAGCGATGACAATTATTGGTCTTTTCGCATTTAAAAGCTTTGCAGGTTTCGGCGACTTACAAAACTTAGCAGAAGCCATAGCTCAGTTTAAGCAAGTGATTACTGAAATGGAGACGATCTATAATAAGGGTCAGATCCAAGGTAACGTTGTGGTGATTACAAAAATGAATGCGCGTACTGCTGAAGTTCTTAAATATTGCCAAGTGATTGAAGCTAAATTTGCGCAAAAAGCTCCGGATGTTTTAACGCGCAAACAAGAAGCTAGAAACCGTGCGATCGAAAAAGCTGAGAGTTTATTAGATTCTTCGGATGTTGAATTGCGTGCGGCTCAGGTTGGATTAGTTCGTAACTTAGAAACCACTAAATACTGCTTAGGTTTAACTAGCCAATTGCATACAGCTATCCGCGCTTCTGTTTCTGGTGGTATCTAAGGCGGTGTTTGATTATTGAAATCGCGAAAATAATCGCGATTTCAATAAGTTATATCTTAAAGTTGAACCGACTTGGTCACTTTAAATTTGCTATCATATTTTCTTACTTCAGATGTTTGTAGTTCTACAGACACCTTTATATTTTTAGCCCCACCGAATTGTGTACGGGCGGCAGAAAACTGATCACGTAAAGCTTCAATCTCAGATCCATCAGAATTGTACCAACGAACCATTAGGCCCGAAATCTTCGGAGTTTCGACTTGAACTTTATCGCCACTTACCGTGATCGCATCAACTAATGAAACTCTGCCTAGAAACTTATGCCACATGTTTTCTTGGTCAACGGCGCAGAAGTGAGTGAGTTTCATATTGCGCATCAAGCAGCCATCGTGGGTTGGGCGGTAGGATTTAGTTCCGTAATCGCTATAAGTTGCAAACGAAGCTAAAGTGTTTTTATCAAAGTTAAACCCTTGAGGGTAAGCGTAAAGAAAAGCTGTCGCTAAAACGTTGTCGCCATCAGCGATGTTTTCTTTAACTTCTAAAGTGTTATTGCCTAGTTGCGTTTCTAAGTTATCAAGAACATAGAAGTTTCTATCATTATGAAAGTTGTCGCCTAAATCCAATTTTTTACCGTTTACAAAAACGTAAACATCATCAGGGCTAGACCAACCCACGGTGCTTAACTCTAAACCTAAAGTTTCATTGGCTTGAGTTTTAAAGTTTGTTTTATAGGGCTTATTTTTTAAGTTTTGCCAGATGTAGTTTCCGCTTAAGAATTTCGCGTTGTAAGTGTTTTTATCATTACGCCAGTGAGACCACTGCGAAGCTTTTGCGTCAGAGGCTGAGTTGGCTCCGGCATAGACTTGGCCGCCGTCGTACTCTTCGCCCACTTCGCCAAAGTTATGGCCCAATTCGTGGTTTAACACGATCATACCGCTTCTTACTGAGCGGGTAGAGATCGCGTATCTTCCGCCAAGACCACCGTAAAAGTCATCATTAGCAATCACGATCGGGTAATCTGTGCGAGCCACCATGCGAAGAGCTTGATCTAATGCGCGTTCATCACCTGGGTAGATAGCGCGTTTAGAACCTTTCGGCATACGGTACAATCCAAAAGCTGTGTCGTTGGATTCGCCATCACCGATACCTGAAGTTTTTGAAGGTGTAAAAACCGCGTGAACCTGAAATAGCGGAAGATAACTAGAAAAAGTATCATTAGAAAAAAGATTTTTAGTAATTCGTTCGGCATCGGCAAAAAACTTTTCTTTATCCTGTAAAGTGTAACCATCACCCAAGATCGTTAAATGAATACGATTAGCGGCCGGGCCTTCAGTGACTAACTCGCGCACTTCGCTTTGGCCTTCAAGATCAGAGCCTTTGATGCTTAATTTTTTTTGTAAAAACGTGCGTTCAGTTTGGCTTAAAGTGTTTTTAACTTCTTCTATATATATAGAAGTGGTGTCGATGCCTTTGGTATCAAAGCGCGGGCCTTCAGTAATATAATAAGGAAGTTTACGTAAAACGCGGGCCGGGGCTGTTTCGATAGTTTCGATATCTAAAAGTTCGGCCTTCATGTTTGAAGATAGTTTTTGAGAAACTCGGTAACTTTCGGCCTGCGCAGAAAGTGAAATTCCTAAAGTTGCAATAAATAATGAAAGTGCTTGTGATGTTTTCATGGCCTCATTGGATCAAGGATTTTGGTTGTGGTCATGAACTTTAAGATTGGTTATGTGCAGCATTAGGGCATTTTACCCGTGTGTGGAATTACAAAAAGGTGTTTTTGCCACACAAAAAATCAAATTCTTTAATTTTTATCGCGCTTAGAAGTTTTTATCTATGGCACTCATGTTGCTCAAACAGCTTTAAAACAAAACTATCCTAATGGAGGGATTTTTATGAATAAGAGTTATGCGCGTTACTTTAAATTGTTCTCTGTATCAACACTTGCAGTAGCAATGGTTGCTTGTAGCGGTGGTGGTTCAGGTGGTTCTTCTTCAGCGGGTGCACCGGTAGAAGCTGCATCATCTGAAATGGTAGCATCTGGAAATGCTTTACGTATTTCTAAAGTTGCTGATTATCATTTAGCAGCTGGCGGTCAACTTTCAGGAGTACCAGCAGCGGCTTTAGCTGAGATTTTAGCTAAGCACCCAGCGTTAGCTGAGCGTGCAAATCTATTAGGAACAGTAAATAGAGTTGTAGAAACTGATGCAGGTACTTGGGATTTATATGCCGGCGAACAAATCGTGATGACATTATCATCTGCTGATCGCCAAGCATTAAATATCGTAAGAACTCGCTCAGCATTTACAGCTGACTTAATTACTTTATTAACTGGTAATGTAGAAGCTCGTTCGTCTGAGGCGATCCGCTTCGCTTTATCTGATTGCTCAACACAAAACCAAGATCAAGATAAAGACCAAGACAAAGACCAGGATAAAGACCAAGATAAGGATCAAGACAAAGACCAAGATAAAGACCAGGATAAAGACCAAGATAAGGACCAAGATAAAGACCAAGATAAAGATCAAGACAAGGATCAAGACAAGGATCAAGATAAAGACCAAGATAAAGATCAAGACAAGGATCAAGATAAAGACCAAGATAAAGATCAAGACAAAGACCAAGATAAAAAAGATAATTATGCAGCAGCAGCTGATTGCATGAAAATCGAAGCAACTCTTGTGTTAACGCCTGATCAAGGTCAAAACCAAGATCAAGACAAAGACCAAGATAAAGACCAAGATAAAGATCAAGACAAAGACCAAGATAAAGACCAAGATAAAGATCAAGACAAGGATCAAGATAAAGACCAAGATA
>CBINGM010000043.1:0-9988 GCA_966250225.1 uncultured Pseudobdellovibrio sp.
ATCAAAATTGAATAATTACTTCATATATGTGATGGCGACCATTAACGATGGAATCGCCATCGTTAACAATCCTAAAAGAAAACTGATATCTGCAATTTTCTCATAAAGCTCACCACTTTTAGCGCGCAAGCTAAAGTAAGAAAAAAAGCACGACACTAAAAATATAATCATGGCGGCCGCTGCGAACTCATCAAGTAATGAAGCAGAAGCTTTATCTTGAAAACTAGCGATTGAAAAAATTAAAAAACAAATACCTAAAAGATTCGCTGAAGTGGGTAAAATGTGATTACCAAGATTTTGTCTTTCCATAGTTTACCTTTAAGCTACTTTTTAGCCGATGGGTGTTTCTCTAAAAATGATTCTCGCAAGTCTTGCAGATATTTAATCTCTAAATCGGTAAACCCTGCTTTTTTACGAAGATCGATATTAATCGGCTCCATACGTTTTGGCAGTGACCAGCGAAGATCACGCATGCGTTTTGGATAATCGGTTTCTGGATCGATCTTATCTTGATTGCAAATTTTAACGTACCATTCAGACCCAAATAATACGTGCCCGACTTCTTCACGGTTAATTCTTTCAACGGCCATTAAAACTGATTTTGAATCAACACCTTTTAACCGGCGAATTAAAGTATCACCAGCATCTAGACCGCTGCCTTCAAGATAACGATGAACAATTAAAATACGATCAAGCAAGGTGTCTTTGGTGCTTGTGCAATCCCATAAAGCGGTGTGAGCTGGCCAATCACCCCATTTAAAACCTAACTTTTCGATTTCGATTAAACACATTTCTAAATGATCAGCTTCAGACTTTGTTACTGCGAACAATTCTTCTTTAAAAGCCTGCGGAGCCTCTTTAAAATCACAAAGTGTGCGAAGCCCCAGCTCCATGGCTTGAAGTTCAATGTTGGCCAAATCGTGAAGCATACGGGCCTGACCTTCATTTGTAGATAAGCCCTTTTTATCAGGATGAAATCTTAAAGGCATAACCGGAACGTCACGGGCTGGCGCCATACCTGAAGTATCTAACTGAACAGTATTCTCTAAGTTGGTCATATTTCTGACCATTTCGATTTTCTTAAAGATGTTTTTTTCAGCAAATGCCCACATAACTGCCTTATGAAATAGTCCAAAATTACCTCGCGCGCAAGCCCAACTCTAGACAAACCCCTAACCCCAGATCTAACATAATGTCTCAACACGCTAAGAGGTACAGTAAATGGGAAAAGGTTGGAAAGCCGCCGGTAAATCAGAAAACGCTCAGAAAAAAGGGCAAATGTTCACTAAAGCTGCGAGAGAGATCGCGGTAGCCGCTAAAGCCGGAGGCCCTAACCCCGACATGAACGCCCGCCTTCGTTTAGCCATCGATATGGCTAAAAAAATCTCGTGCCCGAATGATACGATTGATCGTGCAATTAAAAAAGGCGCTGGTCTTTTAGATGACGGTAAAATTATCGAAGAATTAACATATGAAGGTTACGCTCCTCACGGCGTAGGCGTTATCGTTGAATGCCAAACAGATAACAAACACAGAACAGCTCCTGAGATGCGTGCCGTATTTAAAAAACACGATGGTAACTTAGGCGAAACCGGATCAGTGGCTTGGATGTTTACTCATTGTGGGTTTATAGTCGCTTCAAAAGCTGGCTCTTTTGATATCGATGAAGAAGCGATCGAATCAGGTGCTGATGATGTTTCTAAAAATGATGATGGCTCTTATGAGTTTATCACATCAACAGACAACTTAGCCGCTGTTGGCGACACGCTTAAAGGTCGTGGCTGGACAATCACTGAATCTTATTTAGGTTATAAATCTAACAACACAACTGAGTTATCTGATGAACAACGTAAAGAAGTTCAAGAGTTTCTTGAAGCCGTTGATGATCTTGATGATACTCACAAGGTTTACGCAACGATTTAGTTACTTATCGCAATTTATTTTTTTTAAAGGCGTAGTATTAACTACGCCTTTTTTATTTCTAAGCTTTTGATATCATGAGCTACTTGCTCGTAGAACGATTCAGGGTTTACAAACCTTGAAACTAACGACGCAACAAAGCTTGAAAGCATAAGATATAAAATCACATCATGCGAGCTGGTCATTTCCAGTACTAATACAAACGATGTAAACGGAGTTCTTGTCACTCCCGTTAAAAAAGCCACCATACCCACAAGAATTAACACATGCATACCGCTACCAATATGGCTTACCTGAGCCATCCACTGCGCAAGCGTTGCCCCGCTGGCTAATGAAGGCGCAAAGATTCCCCCGACTACACCAGCAATGTAAGTTAGAAAATTTCCACCAACGCGAGCTAGTGGCAAATCAAAACCCACATTAACAGAATTTCCCTGAAGTAAAGTTTGCATAACACCTTTACCAGCACCCAAAGTCGGTGTTCCGCAAAAATAGAATAAGGCCGCAAAAGCAAAGGCTGCAAAAAGTGTTAAGCTAAATTGCCAAGAAAAACTTTTTTTCTTTCTCCAGCGACCAATGCGGTAAAGACTTTCAGCAAATAAAGCTCCGGCTAAACCTATAACCGCGGCAAAAAAAATCGTGTTTAAAATAATTCCCGGATCAGAAACGTCTAAAGTGCTTTTTCCAAGGTATAAATAATTTCCCATAATCATTTGCGAAATAATTCC
This sequence comes from uncultured Pseudobdellovibrio sp., assembly GCA_966250225.1. Lineage (GTDB taxonomy): Bacteria > Bdellovibrionota > Bdellovibrionia > Bdellovibrionales > Bdellovibrionaceae > Pseudobdellovibrio. The sequence goes on from CBINGM010000043.1 coordinate 2,649, forward strand.
AGAAATAATCACTGCCTGAAAAACCGTTGTGCGTACAAAACTGATATGAGTTTTTGAAATTTCTTCGATCGCAAAGACAACGCCACCCAGTGGCGTATTAAACGCAGCTGCCAGGCCTGCAGAACCACCGGCAATAATCATAAGGTTTTCAGCGGGCTTTGATAATTTTTTTGGCCAGAAGCGGTTTAATTGATAAAAAACGGCGGCCGAAATGTGAAGCGTAGGCCCTTCGCGCCCAGTTGATCCTCCACCCAAAACGCAAATACATGAACCTATCATTTTTACGACCATCATGCGAAAGCTTAAAATTTTTCTAAGCAGCGGACTTTGTTTTTCGGCAAGTTCAGCTGAAGCAATAATCTGCGGAATACCGCTCCCGATGGCTTCTTTTGAAAAAAAGTGGCCCAATAAAAAAGATAAAATAATTCCTAAAGGCGCGGCCCAAAGAATTGTTGTTGTGCTTTGATTTAAAGCCCACTCTTCTGCGTGCGCAAAAACTTTCGCATAGCCAACAGCTAACAAAGCTGTGATACCTGCGGCTAACCAGAAAGGTAATTGAAGTAAGAATTTTTTATGGAGAGTTTTAAATTGTGCGGTCGCTTGTTCGGTCATTAAAAGAAGGTGCAACGAATTTTGAAGTTCGTCACAACCATGCGCATCGAAACGATGCGTCATTAATCCATTTTTTTGAGAATACTAACTAGGCTTTTGAACGTGAGTTGCTTGCAACTCTGCGCTTAGATTTAGAGCCGCGCGATTTCTTTTTAGATTCGCACTTCGGAAGCTCTAATTTATCTGTGGCTTGCATTTCACCAAGTTCACAGTCATCTAAACTGATTTTCATAAACTGATATTGGTTGTCCGCTTTCATATACGGATAAAGAGCATTTCTTTGCTCATCGATATAAAAAGAATACTTTGATAAATCACCAAGCGATTGCCATTTGTTTGTTGGCCACTGGCAGATTTTTTTTCCTAAATCATTTACGATTGAAATATCGTTTTCTAAAATAACGCTGTTTCTTAATGTTCCAAAAATACGCTTATTACCACGAGATAAAAGCTTATCTTCTTCCATAACCGAACATACTTTTGGGGCGTCTTTAACTTTGCGCATGCGGATTCTTCCTGCCTCTGCTGCAAAAGTAAACGAAATCACTATCCATAGCGATAATATAAGTCTCATATAATTTATGGTAGGGGCTATTGTTTAGAAAGTAAATAGGCAAATGCAGTAGCGTAGTATTTAATTTGTTTTATCATCGAATATAAGCCATTTGTACGAGAAGGAGACAGTCCAGAATCAAGACCTATATCCTTTAAAAATGAAGCGTCATATTTCATGATATCTGAGGGAGTTTGCCCCGAATACACAGATAAAACTAGAGCTACTAACCCACGAACGATAATCGCATCACTGTCACCGATGAAATACACTTTTCCATCTTTAAGTTCTGCTTTAATCCAAACTTGTGACTGACAACCTTTAACTTTTAAATCTTCTGTTTTTAATTCTTCAGGAATACCGGGCCAAGCTTTTCCAAGCTCAATTAATTTTTCGTATTTTTGTTCCCAATCAGTGATATTAGAAAACTTAGCAACCATTTCTTGAGCTTTTACTTCGATAGACATGAATAACCTTCTAGCACTCTTTTTTCTAAATTCAACCCTTGTTCGCCTAAAATTTCCTTAAACGATTTACGTGTTTGTTTTTGAACAAGCTCATAGCACGAAAGATAAAATTCTTTATAGTCTGTATACCCGTTCCAATAAGGTTTTAACTCTTTTGGCGTTAGCGCAGTCTGTGTTTTTTCGCTCTTAGAAAAGTCTTTTTTATTCAAAAATACGAGCTGATCCGAGATATCTCGAGGAGAAAAGTCTTTCATCACAAGACAATCTTCAGCCAAAGCCATTTCGACATAACTTAAATAATTATTCATTTCAGTCCAAAGATTTTGCCCTGATTTTCCGTAATCGCTTCGGCAAAAAAACGTGGTGCAAACTACCCCACGAAATTCCCAAATGCCACAGCGATTTTTTTCTTTATCGTAATAATGACATAATAGGTCTTCACGGTTACCGAAATCTTTTTGTTTTTTATGGGTAAAACGGTACTGGTAATCAAAATCCGGAAAAATTCCAAGTGGTAAAGCAAAGCGATGATCATCGATCATTTTTTCAATGATTTTATAACCGTCTAATTTTTCTTTTAGAATTCCACCGACCGCAAAATTCGGTAAAAACGGAACAAAGGTGCAACATTTAAGATTCGCTTCATAAGTGTACGAAAATCTTTTATCACGCGCGCGCAGACAATTATCACAAGTGGCTTTTGTTTCACTGATGTCTAAATTTAGAATTTTTCGGTCTAAAAAATTTTGATAGACCTTAGGTAACACTTGTTTAAAAGCCATTTCTCACTTTGAGACGGGTGTTCGTCACTCTTTTGCACCTGTTATTAAACTAACACCCCATAATCGTCAAAGCCACCCTATTCACCATAACTGGATCAGGGTGAAGCACTGGCTTGGCACACGGATTTCATAGGTATTTACGTATACGCTTACTCTTAAACAAAAGGAGCACTTATGAAAACAGCTTTATTAACTATCGCCTTAGTATCTGCTTTAGGTTCAACTTCATTTGCGGCTTCTAAAAATTGGACTTTCACTTACAAACCAAAAGCCAAAGATTCATTTGCGCTTACATTTAATGCAGAAACTAAACAAGAGGCCTTCAAAGTTGCGTCAAAAGCATGCTTTCATAAGCTTACAAATGGTCAATACCCTGGTGAAGAAAAAGGTCTAGAGTACATTGATATTTGCGCTAATCCAAAAATGTAGTTACTATGTACCTATTGGAGTAATTCTATGGGTATTTTAAAAACAATTGGCGATGTGCTTTTCGGTAAAGATCCTGAAATTTTCGACGACAAAGGCAATGTAGTTCACAAGCTTCCTAAACGTAAATGGGATGACTGGGCTAACCGCTACATCAAAGGTGACGAGTACAACTGGCGTACTCACGTAGGAACTAAAGCGGGCGCTAAAAACGACCAGGCTCCTAAGAACGCTAAAAACTAATTTTTTAATTTAAATTTTAAATCAAAAGAGCAGCCTAAAAGCTGCTCTTTTTTTATTTCTAAATCCGAACAGGTACTGTTTTTGAAATATCTTTTTGTATGAGAAGCAGCCACTTCTTAAAACAGTTATTAGCGTCAATGGCGTTGACGATCGCTGCCCTTTTTACGTCACGCAAAATCGGAGGAATTATGAAATTATTTATTTTTACAACTTTGTTTGCGGCTCAGGTTTTTGCAAATCCCTTCGATGCTTTTACTGGTAAATACATTGTTCAAGGCAAGGTTCAGGTTAAAAATGTAAATACTAAAGGCTGCATCAGATACGATATTCCAAATCTTGTAGAAGTCGAAGTTTCAAAAAATACGGATGGCTACAAACAGTCTCACATAATTTCATTAAAAAACCCATCAGGCGTTAGTAACCTTCCTGTTATGGATTACAAAAGCTTTCCTGATTATTTAAACCCTTCAATTTACTATTCAGCACAAACTTCGGGTGGTGCAAACTACGCGATGAATGTAGAAAATTCGAATGCCAAAAAGCACTACTCAGATAAATTCGCTTTTGAAAGACAATCAGACAAAGTAGTTTTTACTTTCGCCGAAGAAACTATTGAAGATGGAAATGTAATTTCAGGTTGTTATTACGTGGCTATTTTAAAATAGCAGCAAAGAACAGCTAGTTAAGCTGCTCTTGCCATTTAGCAATTTGGTTTAACGCTTGTAAAGGCGATGTGTTTGAAATCGAAAGCTGTTTTAGCTCATTCATTAAAGCTTCAGCTTTTGGATCAATAGCTGGCTTATCGAAAAGCGATAACTGGTTGGTAACTTTCACTGATTTCTCAGCTTTTGCCGAAACCGCACCAGCCGGTTGATTCACCGGAGCATCTAACACAACTTTTTTATTTTCTAAATTCACTAATAATGATTTTGCACGTTCAGTGATTGATTTAGGTAACCCTGCAAGCTCAGCTACTTGAACCCCATAGCTTTGTCCTGCTGGACCAAAATTTAAGATATGTAAGAACTCGATATTACCACCGTGATCATGAATTTTCATGTGCACGTTTTTAACCTGTGAAAACACCTGATCCATTGAAGTTAACTCATGATAGTGAGTCGCAAAGAAAACCTGAGATTTCACGTTATTTAAAATATGTTCTAAAATACTTTGCGCTAAACAAAGACCATCAAATGTCGCTGTTCCGCGACCGACTTCATCTAAGATTAATAATGAATTGGGTGTGGCTTGTTTTAACATTAAAGCTGTTTCAGTCATTTCAACCATAAATGTTGATAGACCTTCTGATAACTGATCACTTGCACCAATACGAGTAAAGATAGAATCGTATAACGGTAACGTCGCTTCAGTCGCTGGAACGTATGACCCCATTTGGGCAAGTAACGCTGTTAAAGCCACTTGACGCATTAAAGTCGACTTACCCGCCATGTTGGGGCCAGTAATTAAATAACAATCGTTTTTATCTAACGTGATGTTATTTGCAACAAATTTACCGCGTTGAAATTGTTCAACCACCGGATGACGAGACTGAATGAGTTTTAACTCGCCTTGCCCCGTGAAGTTTGGACGACAATAGCTTTCTTCTAAAGATAACCAAGATAAACCACTTAACACGTCTAATTCAGAACAATAGCTAGCAAGCTTTAATAATTCACTGGCTGTATTTAATACTTTAGTTCTTAAAGCATCAAAAATCGCAAATTCTAAATCATTACGTTTAGTTTGCGCAGATAGTACTTTTTTCTCTAGTTCGATTAATTCATCCGTACAGAAACGCTCAGCATTGGCTAACGTTTGTTTACGTTGGTAATGGCCAGGAACTTTATCTTTGTGTAAGTGAGTAATTTCAATGTAGTAGCCAAAAACGTTGTTATAACGGATTTTAAGCGAGTTAATACCTGTCGCTTCTTTTTCTTTAGCTTCTAGTTTTTCAATATGTGACTGAGCATTTGTTGAAAGCTCGATTAATTCATCAAGTTCACTCGAGACACCTTTTTGAATAATAAAACCTTGTTTTAAAGTTAACGGCGCATCTTCTAAAACAGTTTTTTTAATTTCATCAACTAAAGCATTTAACACATCCGTGTTAATTTTAGAGCCTAGAATATTTTTAGATTTATCAAATGCATCTAAAGCGTAACCCACAGATGTCGCAAGACTTGTTAAATCACGCGCGTTACATTGTGGTTGAGCGATCTTAGACATGCGGCGCTCGATATCACCCATGCCAGATAAGATCTCGCGAAGTTTTTTAAGTAAATACATATCTTCGCGAAAGAAATGAATTAGGTCTAAACGTTTTTCAATCGATTGTTTGTTACGTAACGGAAACAAAATCCACTGACGTAATAAACGGGCTCCTGAAGAGGTCTTAGTTCTGTTAATCGCTTGAAATAACGACCCTTGATCATCACCCTTGTATGTTGAGAAAATTTCTAAGTGACGAAGAGTTTGTGTTGAAAGATTTAGTCTATGTTCAGTTTCACGTTGCACGAAAGGCTGTAAAACTTTTTGAATTTTATCATCAGCCAAACTTAAGACATATTGCTGTAATAAATCAGCTGACGCTGGAGCATCAGTTAACACTTTTTGCTCAACTTTAAAGTTTGTAACAAGAGCTACATACTTTTTAATCGTTTCAAGCTGTTCAGCCGTGTACTTTGTTTCATCAAGCACAAGTTCAGCAACAGGAAGAATTTGAATCAGTTTTAATTGTTGATTCAAATCGCCAACTAAAAAGTAAAACGCTTCGCCAGTTGTTGAATCAATAAAACTAACCGATTCAGAATCAAGACCTGTGATGTAATGGCTCTGCGTTGACTCTAACGTATCAGAATCATAAACCATACCTGGCGTTAAAATACGAGTCACCGCACGCTTTACTAAACCCTTAGCAAGCTTTGGATCTTCAACCTGATCGCAGATCGCGATCTTAAGACCTGCAGCCAAAAGTTTATTAATCGGTCCAGAGATGGAATGATGGGGCACACCACACATTGGGGTTTGGTCTTCAGATTTTTTATTTCTTTGAGTTAAGGTAATTCCTAAAATAGGCGCTGCTTTAACCGCATCGTCATAAAACATTTCAAAAAAATCACCCATACGGAAAAGCAAAATCTTATCCTGATGGAGAGATTTAATATCCCAAAACTGTTTCATTAGTGGTGTTAGTTCGCCGTCTTTTTTAGCCACGCTTTACCTCTGAAAAATACCAATAATTAGGTGTAAAAAAGGGTATACGAAGTTTCAATTTAAATAGACGTATTTAAGCGGTTTTTTGCTATGCGTATTTTGAATGCTTATTTTAAAGGCTTTATCATCTCAACTTGCTGAGGAATAAAGCCTAATTTAACATTGAAATTGATCATCTTTTGGTTGGAGTAATAAACCTGGGTGCTGATTAATTTTGCGCCCTGGCTTTTAGCCCACTCTTCACCCCGTTTTTTGAGTTCAGAGCCGATCCCATTTTTACGGTAATCATCGTGCACCCAAAGCGAATCAATATTGGCGCGAAGCTGATTATATTTTTCTTCTAACTTTAACCAATGAAGACCGATCACTTCGTTTTTAGAATTTTTAGCCACCATGATCCAGGCTTTATTTCCTAGAGAAAGATTTTTTAAATAATCTATCCAAAATAAAACCCGGTCATCGGTCACTTTGTAGTGAGGGTCCCAATTAAGTGGTGCACTTTCATGAATATAAGCGGCAGATCTTAACTCCGCCTCATCATTGATATTTAAAAGCGAGTACTTAATATCTTTCAACGGCCATCTACCCTAACGCTGCAAAAAGTTTTTGATAAATTCCGTCAAAACCACCATTCGACATAATTAAAATAACGTCTTTTGGCTTTGCCGTTTGTTTTAAGTATTTAACGATTTCATCCGCTGAAGCCATCACATGAGCTGGCTTATTTTTCTTCTTTAAATCATCAACCAGCTCTGCTGAAGAAAAACGGTCTGTTTCAGAGATTTTTCCCTGATCAAAGGCTTCAGCAATAATGATTTCATGACTTTCAGAAAAAGCATCAACATAATCTTTTTGAAATACTTTACGGCGAGACGTCGCTGAACGCGGTTCAAATACAGAAAATACTTTTCTAGATTTATATTTATTCTGAATCGCCATCACAGTTTCTTTAACCGCTGTTGGATGGTGCGCGAAATCTTCGATCACTAAAATCCCACCAGGCTCACCTAAGATATCCTGACGGCGTTTAACACCGGCAAAAGT
>CBINGM010000044.1:0-9960 GCA_966250225.1 uncultured Pseudobdellovibrio sp.
AGCTCGGTATCGTTCATCGGTTGGTTTTTCAACGAAGCGCCGATAGAAAACCAGGTGTTCGGGCGGTACATCACACCCACATCAACTAAATTTTGTCTGAATTTATCATCGCTGAAAGGAACTTTCGTTTCTTGAAAACCAAAATTAGCGCCCACCGATAATTTCTGGCTAAATACGTAAGCTAACCCCAGATAAAAAGCTTTTACTTTCACATCATCGATATCGCTTTGGCTGTAACCTAACATCGCCGGAAATAAAGCCTCTGCCCCGTTATCAGCTAAAGAAATACGAAATAAGTCTTTTGAATAACTTAAGTCAGCCGAACGCTGTTCAAATAAAGCAAAGCTTGCAGGGTTATTGAAAGCGCCGTCCACTTGATTGATCGCACCAACACCAGCGCCACCTAACGAAGTAGATACTGAACCAAGGTTTTCAAATGTTTGAGCAAAAGCAGAACACGATAAAAATAAAACTAACACATATTTCATGTGAATAAGACTAAACAGGAATTTTTAAAAAACCAAGAAGTTCGATTAGAAATTCGTCGAAGAACGCGTGCACACACTTAAATAGTTAGCGCAACGGCCTAAAAGACGTTTTGCATCAGGCGTTGTTGCACTCGTATAGTTGGCACCCATTAAGTTATACGCCGTTAAATAACACTCTTTAGATGTGTCGTATTGAATTCCCGCATCTTTACCGGCATTGTCCGGACTAAAAATATTTGTCGTTGGTAAATAACAATTATTTCTGCGCGGAGAAACACAGATCTGATATTTCGAACGATTGGCAATACGATCTTGAACTGTCGTACCTAAAACTGTGTCTTTCGGAATGAATAAACCAATATTCCAATCTAAAGCCGAATGCTGGCGGCGGATTTTTTTAACTGCTAATTGGCGTGCGGCATTCGCGCCTGTCAAATCGCCTGCCATCAGAGGGCTACATGTCGGTTCGCCTAATTTTTTATTATCCCAATGGGCAGGTAAGGCGATAATAAAGTTTTCGCAAGTCCACTGCGCCCCTTGCACAGTTGTACCTGTTGATAAATCAAATTCCGTCACGGCTGTTCCTGACATAACATTATTTACCCAGCCTGCGACGTTTTTGTTTTTTGATTCAAATTTTAAACTATAACCACGGCCAAATGCTTTTGATACGTCTGTGGTTGCACGGCGAATTTGGCTGATCGTTTCTTCTGTTTGTTCTCCGCCAGTTGTATCAGTGGCCTTACCACCAAAAACCGCTGTTAAAATAACCCGGTCATTGCCCGTAGAATTAAATTTTTTACGAACGTAATCACTGTAATATTCGCCAAGGCCTAAAAAATTTTCGGGATTGTTTGTCGTGTTGCTGTCACTTGGAATCTGATAAGTGTCGTCTATTGTTTGGTTAAGACCAAAAGAACCCTGAATAGGAACCGGATCTACAGTATCTGATAAGTTGTACGTACGCGGCCCTTCAGAAAGTACCGTGCCCGTTGTTGTAAAACGAACATCTTTTGTCAGTGTATGACCGACGTAACCTGTTGTTAAATCTTGTAAAAACAGAATCGCATCGCGCCCCGGTGACGGAATTAAAGTTTGAAGACCGCCACTGCCTGAGCCCGGAGCAATTAAATCAATATTCAATGTTAAGTCAGTTTTTTTTCTGATTGAATATTGCAAATAAGCACCGGCATTAGCTGTCGAGTTTTGTAAAACAAATTTGACTTGTTCTGGTGTAACTGTTGTCGATGGTGATTGCGGTTTAATATAACGACCGATGTGCTGTAAAAAAGCAGTTCTTAATTTAAGGCCACCTTTTACAGCGCCATTTCCGTTATTTGTAACAAAGCCTTCATTCACACCAATAGTTAAAGCCGGAAAAGGTGCTGTCGTAGCTCCATTAGCCGCAAAGTTTGGGCAAGAATTGTAAGAGATCGTGTCTGCAGCTATATCGTAAGCAAACGGAGCCTGCTTGGTGTAGTTATCAACAGTTTCAGAAATTGTACTTTGATTGTTTAAAATACCTTCACCTGTCCGTGTACAAGAAAACATCGCCACAGACAGCGTAAGCAACAAAATTTTAATGACGTGAACCAACTTCATCTCTTCACCATTATACCAGATTATGTAACACGAGCTGTTACTTATCTTTCGGACTAAACTTCTTGTCTCATTATGATATATTTTTTGTATGAAATCAGCTCTACGCCTGACTTTGGTCACTACAATTTTATCATTTTCTTTATTATCGGCTTCGACGGCCTGGACTTTCGTTCTGCCTTTAGATTTCGTGGTTAAAAAAACTGTCGCAAAGACGGGCCGCACATCGATTTCAATCGACCAGGAAGTTACTTTTAAAGTGGGTAAAGATTCACTTAAAACTCAAGAAAACTGGTTAATCGAAGGCGATCGCAATTTAAAAGTTTCAGCAAACGGCCTAGAGCCGTACAAAGAAAACATCAAAGTAAATTCATTATTTAATTCAAAACAAAAAACACATGTTGTTGGAAAAAACAAAACACAAACTCCGATCGGAAACGATTTTTACCAACGTTTAATGTTTGTTCGTTCAAGCGATTCATTCATGCAATATGTGCGCGAATTAGGAATCAGTGAAAAAACACGCTTGTCTAGAGCTGATGGTCGCGTATGTATTGCAATCGGCGAACCCTCACAAGACGAAAATAAAAGCCCGCAAATCTGGATTGACCAAGATGATTTTTTAATTCGTAAAATCAGAATGCCATCAGGTACTGAGATTAGCCTTTCTGATTACGTCAATGTAAAAGACGATTTCTGGATTGCCAAAACTCAGGTGATTAAGTGGGCCGGCGCCACGGCCACTGTTAAAGTAAAATCTTTTTCAGTTAAAAACGCGGCGACAATTCAGCAATTTTATCCACAGAATTTTGAACTACCAACAGAGCTTGCATTTAATGAATCAAGCAGCATTGCTCAAGTGGTTGAAGACTTTTACAAGAGGTTTAGATGAATGTAGTTAAAGTCGCAGTCGATGCGCCTTTACTAGATCCTTTAACCTATCTTCAAAACCCTGACTTCACAGTTTCTCGCGGCGATGTGGTAAATGTGACTTTAGGAAACAGAAACGTAAAAGGCTTTGTTCTTTCAACATTTACGACAACTCAAGAAGAAATTAATAAAGAATTTGGCAAAGAAGTTAAGCTAAAACCTATAGCTTCAATCAATGAAGAATGGATTAAATTAAAAGATCCCTACTTAACGTGGCTTGAGTGGGTGGCTGGATATTATATTCATCCGATTGGCCAAGTGATGAACTTGGCGTTTCCGCCGTTAGCCAAACAAACTAAAACGCGTGCTTCGAAACGTCCTCCGGTGATTCCAAACCTTGCGCCAAAACCAAAACCAGAATTAACACCAGAACAGAAAAAATGTGTTGAAAGCATTTCTTTAAACAACGGTTTTAAAACTCATCTTATTCATGGTGTGACTGGCTCTGGAAAAACTGAAATTTACTTACGTCTTTTTGAACAGTGTTTAGAGAAAAAACAAAAAGGAATGTTTTTACTTCCCGAAATTTCTTTAACACCGCAACTGGTAAACCGCTTTGTTGAGCGCTTTGGTGATCAAGTCGCTGTTTTGCATTCGCAGTTAACTGACCGCGAACGCACAAACCAATGGTGGGAAATCATTCAAGGCGAAAAAAATATTTTAATCGGCGCGCGTTCTGCTCTTTTTTGTCCGGTCGATAATATCGGATTAATTGTTGTTGATGAAGAACACGAAACCAGCTTTAAACAAGACGAAAAATTAAAATACAACGGCCGCGATTGCGCCATCATGCTGGCTAAACACAACAACTGCGCGGTGATCTTAGGATCAGCTACACCAAGTTTAGAATCGTGGAAAAACGCCAGCGAAAATAAATATCAATTACATTCTTTGGTTTCTCGTGTGGCAGATCGTCCTCTGCCAGAAGTGACCATCACTGATATGCGCTTAGAAAAAGAAAATCCTGAGCGAAAAAGTATTATTCCGTTTTGGCTATCTACAGAACTTTTTAATCGTATGTCGGTGTCTCTTGCGAACAACGAACAAGTTGCACTGTTATTAAACCGTCGTGGTATGGCGCAAGTCGTATTCTGCCCGAGTTGTGGTTACACCGCTGATTGCCCGAACTGCGATATCAGTCTTACTCTGCATGCAAGACACCACTTGGTGTGCCACTACTGTGACTATCACCAAAATTTTGAAGTAAAATGCCCTGATTGTTCCGAAGGAGAATTAACTCCACTGGGGCTTGGCACTGAACGTGTTGAAGAAGACTTAAAAACTTTATTTCCCGAGAAAAAAATCGCTCGTGCTGATAGAGACGAAATCACCAACCGTGTTGAGATGGAAGAATTGATCAACAACATGGAACAAGGTGAAATTGATATTCTAATCGGAACCCAAATGATCGCTAAAGGTTTGGATTTTCCAAAACTAAAACTTGTTGGACTGCTTCTGGCCGATGTCGGATTTAATCTTCCTGACTTCAGATCGAGTGAAAAAAGTTTTCAACTTATCACACAGATGGCAGGACGTGCTGGCCGTCACGTGACCGGCGATGAATCTCCTGGTTCAGTCGTCATTCAAGCTTACAACACGGAACATGAATCGCTGCAATTCGCGCAAAAGCATGACTACGTGGGCTTTGCTGAACATGAATTGCTGAATCGTTCGCCGTTGAAATATCCACCGTTTCAGAAAATGTTGTCATTTCGTGTGACGTCGATGTCGCAAGAAAAATCACAAACAACGGCAAAATATATTTTAGCGCGCGCTCAGGCGCTCAAAGAAAAATATCCACAGTTTTATTCACAGATTGAAGTCTTAGGTCCAGCGGCATCACCACTTTCTCGTTTAAAAAATCAGTACAGATACCATTTAATTTTAAAAGGCGTAAAAGCTGTCGAATTAAATCAATTAGCGCGTCAAATTATCTCTGACGAAAAATGGATTCCTGCCCAAGTGAAAGTCCTGGTCGATGTTGACCCCATGAGCCTGTTGTAAAATAATTAATTGTGGCAGAAGACAATAAACCTAAACAAGAATCTCGACTTACCGCTGTTGAACGAGCTGAACAGGAGCGTCGAGAAAAAATGTGGGAAATGCGCAAAGCACTTCTTCAGCGTGGCCATCGTGCCATGCAGGTTAAACAATACGGTGACGCTGCCGTCAGTTACGAAAAATATCTACGCATTCTTGAATTAGTTTTTAACGTGCCCCAAGGAAATTTAACACCTGAAGTTTTTAAAGAAGCTTCAAAGACAGCAGAAATGTCGATCGTGGCCGGTGTGTACTGGGATCTTATGCGCATCTACGACACGAGCCAGAAATTCAGTGACCGTCAGGCCGCTTATGCTAAGCAATTATCGAAATTCGCGCCCGTAACTCCACTTCACAACGACATCATCAAACAGGCACAAGAATTTATCAAAGTGGCCCGTCATCCAGAAAATGTAAAAATATTTTTGGCCGCCATGGGAAAAGCCGGGCGTTGTTTTATTGCAAGCTCTGCCTACTTATCCCCGACCCATAGCGATGTTATGTTCCTACGCAATTATCGCGACTCTGTCTTAAAGCAATCATTTTTAGGCAGAAAATTTATTTATTTTTATTACCGCTACTCCCCAAAAGTGGCCTGCATTCTTGATCGGCACGATTTCCTGAAAGCGCCTACCCGCTGGGCTTTAAAGCTCGTGATCAAATGCGTTAGATAAATAATTCCCCGTAAATATTCCCCTTTTTTGTTGCATCAAATCCAAAGTTTTCTGATCGTATTAGTATGCACATCTACGATTACATCATCATTGGAAGCGGCTTAACAGGCCAAACAATCGCAACTCAGTTATCTCAAGAAACACAAAACGTGTTATTGATCGAAGCCGAAGCTTTCACAGGCGGATCAAATCGTCCGGCAACTTTAAGCGGAAATGTGATCGATTCAGGAATGCGTTTTTTACCTGCGAATGATCTTTCAATCAAAGCCGTTGAACAATTAGAAAATTTATTAGGTTTAAAATTAATTAAATCTGAAAAAGAAAATCACCCACAAACTTACGATGCTTCAGGTTTTAAACCTTTCGTTGGTTTCGGCGATAAATCTCCGGAATTCTATGATCAGTTTTCTTATTTCTTAAGCCCGAAAGAATTAGAGTTAACGTTACCGGTTCACCAAATTATGGAGTTATTGAGAAATAAATACCAAGGTGAAACGTTAATGCGCTCACATGTCACGAAATTCAGTTTTGCCGAACAAGAAGAAGGTTCAAAAGCTGATCCACAATTAACTCATGTGGTGGTGAATGGTTCTAAAACTTACTACGCTAATAATTTTATCTACGCTGGCCCAGTTCGTGATTTAGCGTTAATCGTGCCAGATGAAGTTTTAAATATTCGCGCTAAAGCCAAACTTAAAAAAGATTCTTACTGGATGGCGATCTGTTTAGATTTATTCCACCAAGATTTAACAACTGAACAAGAAGGTTTATTTGTTCTTGATGGAACAACTGACGACGGCATCGGCCCTTGTGCAGGACGTTTCTTACCAGGTGTTGCGGCTGACGTATCGCCAACACAAAAAGCGCAACAAATTTCTCAATGGATTAGCTTTATTGATTTAACAACAGCTGAAGAAACTGAAAACGTTGGTGAAGTGTTAAAGAAAATGAAACGCCAAATTAAACGTGCGTTTCCGGAAATGTCTGATGCGATTAAAGCTGAAAGAATTTTCATGAGCCCACCTTTATCTGGCGGCGAATTAAAAATGAATTCAAATGGCACACTTCATAAAGTGAATAACCTTTGGATCGCTTCAGCTTCAATGAACCAATACCCGAACTTATTGGGTTCATTATTACAATCACAAATGACTTTAGCCGCTTTAGGCTTTGGCGGATTTCAAATGGCCAACGCTGACTTTGCTGAAGAAGCACAAGCTGAAATGACTGAAGAAACTCAAGCAGAGGCGGAACTATAAACTCTTTAATTCAAGCCCTAGTATTGTTGATCGCAGCTTTGCACATCTACTTTCTAGTGCTTGAAATGTTTCTTTGGACAACGCCTGTTGGTCTTAAAACTTTTCGCTTAACAAAAGAATTTGCCGAACAATCAAAAACCCTGGCGGCTAATCAAGGTCTTTATAACGGCTTTTTAGCTGCGGGATTATTGTGGGCGTTCTTCTGCCCGAATCCGGAATTCGCGCAACAATTACGATTATTTTTCTTAGGGTGTGTTATCGTTGCCGGAGTTTACGGCGCCATGACGGCTTCTAAAAAAATTCTTTATATTCAAGCGATGCCTGCAGCCATCGCTTTATTATTCACGCTTTTATAATTGAATATTATTAATCGAAATCCGGTACGGATAATTAAAGGCCCCTTTGCGGGTTTTAATTTCGACGTTATCGCCTTCATTAGCTGAATTAAACACATCTCGGGTAACCTTCATCGAATCGTTATCGCCATAACCCTGCTGATCGCTGTAATGCCAGTGATAAGTATAACTTTTTCCACCTTTACGGCTACGATGCACCTGAATTTCTTTTCGTTCGATATGAATTGTTTGGCTCTGCACTTGCGACTTATCTAAAGACTGATTTAAATCCACAAAGGTTTTCGTTCCCCAGAAAGGAGCGCCTATTAACAAAAATACGATGTTACCAATAAGAATAAAATGACTACGTGACGATTCACGAAAGAATTTAAAAAATATTGCAATTAAAGCACCGATAATAATTAATCCACTGATTGTTCCCGGCGCAAAAACACCAAATGAATCAACCTGAGTATATTGATCCGTCATCAAATACTCTATAAATGCTTCAACGGCATAACAGCCTAGAGCAAATAACACTGATTCAAAAATTAATAATTTAAAAATAAAAGGATCTTTATACGCCTGAAATTTTGAAGTTTGAGCAATGGGTTTAATTTTTTCTGAAAGCTTATGAAGCATTTCAACCGTACGCTCATGCTCGATGATTGTCGTTTCACTTTTTACATACAAAGCACGTCCATCACAAATAATCGATTCATTCTTTAAATGAACAACAATAAGATCGTGAATCAGCTGACGAATCGCCGGATCTTGTCTTAAGGCGTGATTAAAATGAAAGTGATCTGAACCTATATAGTAACGATCATCAAAATCTATATCGCCGGTTTGAATTTCAGAGGCAAAACCAACAGATTTTAAAAAACGATTGGTTTGACCTTCGCGAGAAATTTTAAACACAGTGTCTGTTTCAATTGGCACCGCCAGGCAATACTCAACGATCTTACCTTTGTGCTTGGATTCTAAAACACCGTAAGAAATGTTAGACTGCTTCTTATCAAATTTAAAACGTTTACGAAAAATATTCGTGTAACGAATATAAAAGCCACCGATTAAAATAATTAAACGAGCCAAAATCCACATGGATTAATTTTTTATCGTTAATCCATGAAATGTAAGTCTAGTTTTTAAAAGCTTCGTCTAAGACACGACCACTGGCTTTTGCCGGAGGTAAAACACCAGTTACAAATGATAATGTCGGAGCAATATCAACTACGCGCGATCCTGCATAAACTCCGGCTTGAAACCATTTTGGCCCCCAAATAATGACCGGAACAGAATTATCGTAATTCCAGTTCGTCATGTGATTTACCGGAGCCCCTGTTTTTTGCGCAAAGAATGGTTCCGGGATTAACATTAAATCCCCGGCCATCTCAGGCACGAAACTATTTTCTACCGGAAAACGTAAATCAAAATAAGGAATTTTAGACTGTAAAACTTGTTCGCGGGTTACGACTTTATAAATTCCCGGTAACTGTGCAAAAATATCTTTAATTAAATCCTGCGCTTTTGCCGGATCAATATTTTTTTCAGTTAAACGTGTACGATTTAAATAAACGTGCGAAAGAAAAATACTTTCTACCCAAGGGTTTTCGCCGCTTGAACCTAACTCTTTAGTTAGTTTTTCATTGGCTAATTTGATCGCTGTTAAAAAATCCAGTTCGCCTGTAGGAACTTTTCCAGTACGAAGCAAATCACCAGCTGGCGGAATGCCGTGGTCGGCTGTTAAAACAACAACTGTTTTATCTAAAAGATTTTTTTGTTTTAAAGCCGTAAATAATTTTGCAAGCTGCTTATCTTCAACCAATGTCAGCTTTTTTAAATTCGGCGAATCTGGTCCTTCTTTGTGACCTAAGATATCGTGGTTTGACATGCTCACACCTAAAACATCAGGGCCATTTGTATTACGCTGACCTAGTTTTTCTTCAGTTAAAGCTGTGATCGCTAAATCCATAGTGGCTTCAGTTCCCGCAATGGCGGCTTCCAGATTTTTTTCTTCTAAATTGCCTTTTGTTCTTTGTTTGGCATTAATTTTTTCTAACCAGTTCGGCGCCTCGCCGTAATATTTTGTCGTCGACCATTCTTTAGGTTTATCTTCATACCAAAGAGCCATATTCGCACGGTGCCCACCTAAAAAAATCGCTGAACGGTCTTTTAATGAAACCGTAAAAACTTTGCTGTCAGGATAAATATTTTTAACTTCGTCGCCGTAAGTTGTCGTTTTCAAACGGCGCGGAGAAAATCCAAACTCAGCATCATCCGCACAGTAAATTTTTTTGTGCGTTTTTGTATCGTACCATTCGTTAATCTGAATTCCTGTTTGTGCCGGATATGATCCCGATAAAATCATCGCATGACCAGGACAGGTCATCGCTTGCATAATCCCATAAGTGCTTTGCGCGAAATAGGCCCCTGTCGACATCATGTGATTAAAACCCAGGGCAGACGCAGGTTGAAAGTCTTTCTGGTAACGAGTTAAAAAGTCTGAGCGGAACTGGTCGATCACCACAACCACCACTAATTTGGGCTTTTGTTTATAGGTTTCAAAAGAGAAGTTTTTTGCCTGAACCGGCAGTAAACCAAGAACGATCGCGATTACTAAAAGTAGACTGTT
>CBINGM010000045.1:0-8872 GCA_966250225.1 uncultured Pseudobdellovibrio sp.
AAAAATGGATTCGCGTGATCTTAACTGAAGATAACCACAAAGTGATTTTAAAAGTGATCGACTCCGGCAGCGGTATTTCTTTAGATATTCGTGACCAAATTTTTCAACCGTTCTTTACAACGAAAGACGTAAAAAGCGGAACAGGTCTTGGCCTAAGTATCTCGAATGAAATTATTAAAGTGCACCAAGGCCGACTGTTTGTTGACCACACTGTGCCGAATACATGTTTTACCGTTGAATTACCGCTAGCGTCTTCTTAAACCTTTAAGGTTAAACTTTGAGTGTGCCAACTTTACCCACGCGCGATGAAAGAGCGTGGTTCATCTGTGGTTCTAACCAGCGATTGATTGCGCATAGTTTATCGATATCTAGGCCGGTATTTACATCCATACCGTCAAACATATAAACCACATCTTCAGTCGCCACATTGCCTGTAGCGCCTTTAGCATAAGGGCAGCCACCAAGGCCACCGATGCTTGAATCAAACACGCGCACACCCACTTTGTAAGCTTCTAAAATATTAGCTAAAGCCTGGCCGCGTGTATCGTGAAAATGCCCCGCTAATTTTGCGATCGGAACAACTTTTTTTAATTTTTTAAATAAAGAATCAACTTGGTTAACTGTCGCAACACCAATAGTGTCACCGATAGAAATTTCGTAACAGCCCATTTTGTAAAGGCGTTTAGCCAACTCAACCACTTTTTTCTCTGGAACATCGCCTTCAAACGGGCAACCAAAGCACACCGATAAATAGCCGCGCACTTTGATTTTGTTTTTCTTCGCGATTTTCATGATCGGCTCGAAACGCTGAAAACTTTCTTCAATACTGCAGTTAATATTTTTTTGCGAAAATGTTTCTGTGCTTGAAGCAAAGATAGCGATTTCTTTAATTCCTGTCTCCATAGCGCCTTTAAGGCCGATTTCATTCGGAACTAACACGCTTGAGTGGAATTTTTTTTGATCAGGATATTTTTTTAAAACTAAGTCAGTTAATTCTTTTGAAACGGCCATCTGTGGCACCCATTTAGGTGATACAAAAGCACCCACTTCAAAAGTTTTTGTACCAGCAGCAATCAGTTTTTCTAAAAGTTCAAAACGTTGTGCCGTAGTTAAAACAGTGGATTCATTTTGTAATCCATCACGTAACCCTACTTCAACAATTTTTACTTTTCCTTTTGCCACGCTTAACTCTCTTTTATTGACTGATTATTGCTTTACTAATTTAACAAGAACTGCGCCAACTTGCACTTGGTCATTCACCTTAGCAGAAACGCTTTCTACAGTTGTTTCTAAATCAGATTTTAGCGTGTATTCCATTTTCATGGCTTCCATAACTAATAAAGCCTGACCCACTGTGACGCTATCGCCTTCTTTAACAAACACTTTGGTAATCTTACCCGGCATCGGGGCAACAATCACATCTGGTGAGGCCGTGTTTGATTTTTTACGACGCTGGCCTTCAGATGATAAATCAATAATATCATATGACCAAGTTTGATCGCCAGATTTAATCCAAAGAGTTTGACCAACTTTTTCAACTTGAACGTTATCGATCAATTTCATTAGATACCTCTCCAGTGACTTAACCAAGGTGAGTTTGTTTGGCCAGACGTTAGCGCATTTAACGAACCCGCATCAGCCCCTGCACCACTGGCAATAAATTTTTTATAAATACCTTGGCTTAATTTTTTGCGCTCGTCTTCATTGTGAGTCGCTTTTAAACCTTCAGCAAAATTTTTCTCAATAAAACGAGTTGTCATCGTTCCATCAACAAATTCAGGGTGAGATAAAATTTCAATTAAGTACGGAATATTCGTGTGTACACCAAAAACTGTCGCATCTTTTAAAACGCGAATCATTTTTTCAATGGCACGTGGACGTGATTCATCCCACACAATCGCTTTAGCAATCATCGGGTCGTAGTAAGAAGTGATCGTGTCACCTTTTTCAAAACCGAATTCATAACGACGGCGCGGGCCTTCTGGCCAGTGAACTGTGCCTAGTAAACCTGTTGAAGGAACTCCACCCATATAAGAATTTTCAGCGTAAATACGGCATTCAATCGAATGACCGCGCGGAATTCTAACTTCGTTATCGTTCCACACGAATTTATTTTGCGCTGTTAGAATTTGCATCTTAACTAAATCAACACCAAGCACTTCTTCAGTCACTGGATGTTCTACTTGTAAACGCGTGTTAACTTCTAACAGATAGAATTTTCCGTCTTGTAATAAAAATTCAACAGTTCCTGCGCCTTTATACTTTCCTAAAGTACCAAGTGTGACAGCCACTTCACCCATTTTGCGACGTAGCTCTTCAGTTAATGAAGGAGAAGTCGCTTCTTCGATAATTTTTTGGTGACGGCGTTGAACTGAACATTCGCGGTCAAACAAGTGCATTACTTTTCCAGTGCTATCACCGAAAATTTGAAATTCGATATGTTTAGCGCGATCTAGATATTTTTCTAAGAAAACAACTTCTGAACCGAAAGCCGATTTAGCTTCACGTTGAGCTGATTCAATTTGTTCAGCCGCTTCAGACATTTGTTTAATTAGTTTCATACCACGACCACCACCGCCGGCAGCAGCTTTCACGATCACTGGGAGTCCGATCGCTTCAACTTCTTTCATTAAAGTATTTAAAGTTTGATCTTCACCTTCGTAACCAGGAACTAGCGGTAAACCGGCTTTTTTAGCTAAGGCTTTACAGCTTACTTTATCACCAAGGGTACGAATGGCTTCGGCAGAAGGGCCAATAAATGTTAAACCAGCTTGCTCGCAGGCCTGAGCGAAGTGTGCGTTTTCAGACAGGAATCCAAAACCTGGGTGAACCGCTTGGGCTCCCATGGCTAAGGCGCCTTGGATATTAGCTTCGATATTTAAATAACTTTCGGCCGTCGGTGCAGGACCGATACAAACCTTATGAGTGGCCATACGATAAGCACGTGAGTTTACATCCGCTTCGGAATGTAAAAGCACAGTTTCTAAGCCAAGCTCTTCGCAGGCTTTAATAATTCGAACGGCAACTTCTCCACGATTGGCAATGGCAACACGAGTGAATTTAGACACGGGTAAATCCTTTATGCTTTCAGCATAAAAAAGGTATAATTTCTTTTGAAAGTTTGTACAATATAAGAATGAAAATCGGGCTCTATTTAGATCAAGTTGCAATGCATATATTGAACAGAGGCATATTCGTCAGCTGTGAGCCCGTGGATCGCATAGAATCTGTTCAACCGGGCCTAGTCGACGAACGTTTAAGCGAAGTCGGTATGACTTATCTTGTTTGCGATACTGAAAAAGAGATTCAAGGCAAAGCCAAGCTGGTTGATGCTTTCATCACCACTTATGGCGAACCCGATCCGATTATGCTCGAACATATGGGTTTTAAAGATAAACCTGACAAATTCAAAACAGAATACGCAGGTCTTTTTAAACACCAATTTCCTGAAGATTCACTGGTTGATGAGACCGAACTGTTCGTCTGTATTTACGAACCTGTAAAAGATAGCTGACAAATTTTTTGACAGTCTGAATTTAGCCACACTCATGGTATAACCTCTGAAAACTTAACGAAAGGTTCCCCCATGAAAGCTTTTGCCGTTATCTTTTCTTTATTATCATTATCTTTAGCTGCTAATGCCCAGTCATCGTGCCTTGGTGAAGCGCAAATCATCGCGAAAGTTGAATCATTAAGAACTGATTCAATGACGACGTGTCGTGTGATGGTTAAAGAAGTTAGCTTTTACCGTGAAAACATCAACTGCCCGTTAGATCTGTCTGAAGTTATGGATCAAGGTATCGAGATCGGTCTTAAAAACGGTCACGATTGTGATTACGGTTCTGACTCGATCTCTGGCGTTTTAGTTAAAACAAAACGCGGCGATATTATCTTAGATTAATTTAAAATTACTGACACTGTTCCCATTGTAAGTGGTAAGAAACGCTATTCTTATCACTTACTTGGCCGTCAATCGAATCCAGCGTAATCATTGCTTGTTCACCCGTGGCATTGCTTGAAACTGCGATGCTCACATCAATTTCTAAGTTGTATGTTCCACCACACGTTTTAAGAATCGGATTTAATAATGGATGCAAAGGCTTTCCTAAAGCACCACCAACCGGTGATTTGATATTTAGCAGCGGTTTACTTTCTATCACAGCGCTCATAAAAAAATCTTCAGTCATTGGGCCATCGAAAGTCTGTTGGCTTTTCACACGCGTACCTAAAGCTTTTAACCCTAAATGGCGAATCTGATGAATAGCTAAAAGTCTCGCGCGCGCTTTAGCCGGTAAAGCATGAAACCCGCGATAATCCATTTGCGCAACGGCCATACGAAAACCTTTTGGCGCTTCAATCGGAATAATTAAACGACAGTTTTTTTCAGTCGTTTGTTTTGTCGCCTGAGTTCCTGCTTCAGTGGTGAAATTATCAAAAACTATCGAAACCGCACGGTTATCACCTGACATAGCCACCGACGCTGTTCCTTCCGGGCAACCCGAACCTTGATAGTTAGGCTTTTGCATAATTACTTTTGACGGTGCGGGTTTATCTTTAGCGGGTTTTTGTTTTTTCTTACGATTATCAAAAAACGGGCGATCTTCTTCTTCCTGTGCGGTTGGCTGAGGTTTACCTGGCAAAAGGGCACCAAGCACAGCCTGCGAAGTTAGGCTATAAGATAGAATAAACGCCATTACAGCTAGAGTAGTTTTAGAATTAAGCATTGTTCCCCCGTATAGATGTGTCATAGCAACCTAGCGGCCAGACATTTTGACATCGGCATGGGCCCGGCACTGCGATTGCTAAATTTTACTAAAGATGGCTAAAACAAAAAAACAGACTCGCGTAGGAATTTCTGGTTGGATTTATGAGCCCTGGCGGGGCACATTTTATCCTGAAGGCTTGTCACAAAAAAATGAACTTCATTACGCCAGCCGCGAGGTCAATTCGATAGAAATCAACAACACTTTTTACGTCTTACAAAAACCTAAAAGTTTTCAAAAGTGGTATCAAGAAACACCGGATGATTTTATGTTTTCAGTCAAAGCTCACCGCTACGTTACTCATATTAAACTTTTAAAAGATGTCGAAGATGGCGTGGCTAATTTTTTAGTTTCAGGAATTTTAGAATTAAAAGAAAAACTAGGACCATTGTTATGGCAATTACCACCACGTTTAAAATTTGATGCAGAAAAAATAGAAAAATTTTTAAAGATGCTACCGCCAGATTTTAAAACTGCCGTAAAGTTTGCAAAAAAACAAAAAATCTGGCGCGACAAATCTGAAGTTTCATACAAGGTTGATGTAAACCGTCCTCTGCGCCACGCTTTAGAAGTTCGTAATGATTCTTTTAAAGATAAAAAATTTATCGCTCTTGTAAAAAAATACAATGTCGCTTTAGTTGTGGCCGACGCCGAGGGAACCTGGCCTTATTTTGAAGAAGAAACTTCTAATTTTATGTATTGCCGGTTGCACGGAAAAGACAAGTTATACGTCAGTGGCTATAGTAAAAAAGCCATTATCAAATGGGCAAAAAAACTTTCTAACTGGAGAAAAAAGCGCGATGTGTTTGTCTACTTTGACAATACTGACAAAGTGAAAGCACCAGATAATGCAAGGACACTATCGCGCTTATTGAAAATTTAATGAATCCGAGTGCTATCAATAGAATCATGGCCTTCAAGTTTTACTAATTTATTATAAATACCCATCAGTAAAAAACTTGGACCCCACAGCCCGACAAAATTTGCTAAGCCTCTGCGACGAGTAAAAGCAGCAAGCCCCGCAGAAATAGCCATACTTCCTAAAGCTAACGCCAGGTAGCTAATAGAGGGCACTTTGGCTGTGTAATCTTCAATTTTTTTTGTGAATTCGCCTTCTTTGGGAATTTTGTTGGAATATTTTCCCATAAAGCTTCGCATCGTTGTTTGTTTCATTGGGCAACTCCTTTTACAAAAAAAGCAGCAAGGCTTGCGCCAATGAAAATTCTATTTTGATTTGTTTAAAAAACCTTTTAGACGCTCTTGGCCTTCTTTAGACATTCTGCGTTCGCTGATCACCGTTGTCGTAAGCTTTTTTTGTTCAGCCCAAGATTTTTCACTCTTAGATTTTTCGATATTGTTTAATAATTTTTTAGTTTCACGAATAGCTTCTAAACCTAAAGCCGAAAATTTTCTGGCTTCAGTTAAACCGTCTGTCGTGTTTTTAATAACGTGAACTAAACCCATACGCTGGGCTGAAACTGAATCAAAAACTTCAGCGTTTAACATATACGGACGCACGTGAGCATCAGCGCATTTTCTTAAAATAAATGATGAAATGACCGCTGGTGATAAACCTAAGCGCACTTCGCTAAAGCAATATTTTGTCGCTTCATCAGCGATCACATAATCGCAAGCTGCGATTAACCCCAAAGCACCACCGAAGGCAGCTCCATGAACTAAACAGATCACTGGCGCTTCACAAAACGCGATCGCTTCAAACATTTCCCAAAGTTTTTCTGAATCTTTGATGTTTTGCTCAAAAGAAAAATCCACCATCGACTTCATCCAATTTAAATCAGCACCGGCGCAAAATGCCGTACCTGCACCTTTTAAAATAACAGCTCGAACCGATTTATCTTGCGATAACTGTTTAAAGCTTTCAGTAATTTCAGAGATCATCTCTGGATTAAAAGCGTTTTTTAGTTCGGGTTTATTAAGCTCAACAATTTTAATTGTGCTATCTTGGCTGTCTGAAGTGATCGTAATATTTTTCATGTTACACCCTAAGTTCCGCCTACATGCGGAAAACGCCTTGCTGTTTCGGACCCCAGTCGGCATTTAAACTTGCTGAAATTCCTAACGCTAACACGCGACGAGTATCGACTGGATCAATAATACCGTCATCCCAGATACGTGCTGTTGAGAAGTACGCAGAAGATTCGTAATCGTATTTATCAAGAGTTGGTTTTTTGAAATCAGCTTGTTCAGCCGCTGTCATACTTTGGCCTTTAGCTGCCATTTGATCAAGTTTTACAGTTAATAAAACATTCGCGGCTTGTTCGCCACCCATGACAGAAATGCGTGCGTTTGGCCACATCCACATTTGACGTGGTTGGTACGCACGACCGCACATACCGTAATTTCCTGCACCGTATGAACCGCCAATCACAACTGTAAATTTCGGAACACGCGCATTTGAAACGGCCATAACCATTTTAGCGCCGTGTTTAGCAATGCCTTCTTGTTCGTATTTTTTACCAACCATAAAGCCTGTGATATTTTGTAAGAAAATTAAAGGCACTTCACGCTGTTCACAAAGTTCAATAAAGTGTGCGGCTTTTTGCGCAGATTCAGAAAATAAAACGCCGTTGTTGGCAATGATTCCCACTGGCATTCCCCAGATGTGCGCAAAACCAGTGACTAACGTATTACCAAATAGTGGCTTAAATTCATGAAACTTAGAACCATCTACGATACGCGCGATCACTTCACGCACATCAAACGGAATACGCGAATCTGCCGGTAAAATACCGTAAAGTTCTTTCGCATCAAATAAGGGCTCTTCAACCGGTTGCGTTTTAAGAGTCATTACGCGTTTGTGATTTAAGTGTTTTACAATCGAACGCGTAATTTCAATCGCGTGATTGTCATCTTCAGCGAAGTGATCAGTTACGCCTGAAATTTGACAGTGAGTATTAGCACCACCAAGTTCTTGTGCATCAACAACTTCACCCGTTGCCGCTTTTACTAACGGAGGCCCACCTAAGAAAATTGTGCCGTTATCTTTTACGATCACGTTTTCATCTGACATCGACGGAACATACGCGCCACCTGCCGTACAAGAACCCATAACGACAGAAATTTGTGGAATATTACGAGCCGACATGCGTGCTTGGTTATAGAAAATTCTTCCGAAGTGATCACGGTCTGGAAACACTTCTGATTGCAGTGGTAAGAAGGCTCCACCGCTATCAACTAGGTAAATACACGGAAGACCGTTTTCTAACGCCACTTCTTGCGCACGTAAGTGTTTTTTAACAGTCATCGGAAAGTATGTTCCACCTTTTACCGTGGCATCGTTGGCAACGATCATACATTCAACACCTTCGATCACACCGATACCTGTGATTACACCCGCTGCCGGAGCTTGGTCATCGTACATGCCATAAGCGGCTAATGTTGAAAATTCTAAAAATGCTGTGCCTTGATCAAGTAAAGCTTCAACACGTTCACGCGCTGTTAATTTGCCACGCGATTTATGTTTTTTTAAAGCTTCTTCGCCGCCGCCTAATTTAACTTTGGCTACACGTTGTCTCCAGTTTTCAACTGTTGACATCATCTGTTTATAATTTTTTTTAAAATCTTCTGACTGGTTTTGTACGCTAGATTCTAGAATCACAGTATCCTCTTGGTTCTCGAAGGTCTTAAGCTAGAAGCTTAAGTTTAATAATATTTAATTTTAGTTTTAAAGAATCAGATTGGTTTGAATTTTTCATCGAGATAAAAACAGTTCCTTCAAAAGAAACCTGATCATTTTTTTGCAAAGACAGAATTAATTTATCCATGTCTTGTTCGCTGCAAGAAAATTGCAAAGTAAGGTCTTTATCCCATTTTAAATTTTTATTGAGTTCAATCTGGTAGCTTTTGATCTCCCACAGATTTTTTGCCCAATGTTTAGCAATGTATGTGCTGATCACTTCAAGACCAGCGTTAACCACAAGCCCTGCGTGAATTTGATTATGAAAATCGCAATTTGTTTTATGAAAAGGCACTTTAGCCTTGATGCTTTCATCACCAGCTTCAGTAATGACAAAGCCAGTGCCTAAAAGTTCAGGTGAAAGCCAGTCTAACGCATAGCTTAAAGCGGGCTTAAGCAATGCTGGTGTATG
>CBINGM010000046.1:0-6854 GCA_966250225.1 uncultured Pseudobdellovibrio sp.
GGGTTAGACTATAATGGAGGTTTTTTCAGTTGTCCTTCAATTAAACGGCTTTTTAAAGTGTCCAGAAGTCCTAAAAATAAGGATTTCCCACTTGCCTAACCCCCCTTCGGTTTGCTATCTCTGATCCTCACTAAAACACACGGGATGGTAATACCTGGTCTGATGCTTAAATTGGTTGCATCGGAAACACTCGCAAAAATAGGTTCACATGAATCTATGAAGTCCAACTTCACGAGCTCTGCCACCCGGAGGCATAACCAGAAAAAAAGGAATTATACATGGCACAAGTTACCATGAAAGAAATGTTAGACGCTGGCGTACACTTTGGTCACCAAACACAACGCTGGAACCCAAAAATGAAACCGTATGTTTACACAGCTCGCGGTGGAATCCATATCATCGACTTACAAAAAACAGTTGTTCGCGCTAACCAAGCTGCAGACTTCGTAAAAGAAATCGCTGCTCAAGGTGGAACAATGATCATGGTTGGTACTAAGAAACAAGCTATCGAACCAATCCAAGAAGCTGCAAAAAAATCTGGCCAATACTTTGTTACTAAACGTTGGTTAGGTGGTATGTTAACAAACTTCGAAACGATCAAACAATCTATCGATCGTTTACGTAAAATCGACAAAATGAAAGAATCAGGCGATTTCAATCTTTTAACTAAAAAAGAGCGCGCTGGTTTAGATAACGAATACATCCGTTTAACTGAATACTTAGAAGGTATCCGCGAAATGAAACAAATTCCTGCGGTTATGTTCGTAGTAGATCTTCCTAAAGAACACATCGCTGTATTAGAGGCGAAAAAATTAGGTATCAAAGTTGTTGCTATCGCTGATACTAACTCTGATCCAGAATTAGTTGATTACCCAATTCCAGGTAACGACGATGCTATCCGTTCTATCAAATTATTCTCTAACTTAATCGCTGATGCTTACGTTGAAGGTGCTAAAGTTTGGGAACAAAAAGCTCGCACTATGACTGACAAAGCTTCTGACAATAAAGAAGCAGCTGCAGCGACTGAAGCTCCAGCTAAACGTGGTCCTCGTGGTCCTAAGAAAGACGATGCTAAAGCAGCTCCAGCTAAAGGCGCAGGCCCAGCTGTTGTTAAAGCTAACAAGTCTCGTAAATTAGTTGCAGCTGGTACAGCTGATCTAGTTGAAATCGAAGCTGAATTAAACGAAGAGAAAAACGATTCAGCTGAGTAATCAGCTGAATTTCTAAAAGGAGAAAAGCATGTCTATCTCTGCATCTATGGTAAAAGAACTGCGTGAAAAAACAAACGCAGGTATGATGGATTGTAAAAAAGCTTTAGAAGAATCTAATGGTAATTTTGAAGCTGCTGTTGAATGGTTACGCGTAAAAGGCTTATCTGCTGCAGCTAAAAAAGCTGACCGCGTTGCTGCTGAAGGTACTGTTGTAGCATTAACTTTCGGTAAAACAGCTGTTGTTCTTGAAGTGAACTCTGAAACTGACTTCGTTGCTCGTAACGAAGGCTTCAAAGCATTTACTTTAAGCGTTGCTGATCACATTCTTCACACAAGTCACCAAGGTGACTTATTAACTCAACCTTTCCACAAAAACGCAGGTCAAACTGTAGGCGACGCTTTAAAAAATGGTATCGCAACTATCGGTGAAAACTTAGTTTTACGTCGTTTTGAAAAATATCAAACAAACGAAACAGGTTTAGTTCACACTTACGTTCACGGCGAAGGTAAAATCGGCGTAATGATCGAAGTGCAAACTCCATCTGCTGCTGTAGCAGGTTCTGCTGATACAAAAGCTTTCGCTTCTGACGTTTGCTTACATATCGCTGCGATGAACCCAATGGCTTTATCTTCTGCTGATATGAATCCAGAAACAGTTGCTAAAGAAAAAGAAATCTTAAAACAAAAGAACTTAGAATCAGGCAAAAAACCAGAAATGATCGAAAAAATCGTTGAAGGTCAAATCCGTAAGTTCTTAGCTGAGAACTGCTTAGTAGACCAAGCATTCGTAAAAAACCCAGACTTAACTATCTCTGCTTACGCTAAAGAAGCAGGTAAAAAAGCTGGTGGCGAATTAACTATCAAACGTTTCACACGTTTTGAATTAGGCGCTGGTATCGAGAAAAAAGTGAACGACTTCGCAGCTGAAGTTGCTTCAATGCAAGGTCACTAAGACCAAGCAAATAAAAAAGCTCTCTTCGGAGGGCTTTTTTTTTGTCGAACTAAGACAACAAAAATTATCCAAGCAAAATCATTCATTCATCACCGAAAGGATTCCTGTGGCAAAACCAGTTTACAAACGCATCTTACTTAAACTTAGTGGTGAGGCCTTAGCTGGTACTCAGGGAACAGGAATCAACGCTCAAGTAATCGCTCAGATTGCTCAAGACGTTAAAGCGGCTTTCGATACAGGCGTACAAATCGGCGTTGTTATCGGTGGTGGTAATATCTTCCGCGGTGTGGCCGCTTCAGCTCAGGGTATGGATCGCGCAAGTTCTGATTACATGGGAATGCTTGCAACATGTATCAACGCTTTAGCTCTTCAAGACGCTTTTGAAAAAGCCGGAATTCCGACACGCGTACAATCAGCGATTGAAATGGCTGAAATTGCAGAACCTTACATCCGCCGTAAAGCGATTCGCCACCTTGAAAAAGGCCGTCTTGTGATCTTCGGTGCTGGTACTGGTAATCCTTACTTCACAACAGACACAGCGGCTTCTTTAAGAGCAATGGAAATCAACGCCGAAGTTATTATGAAAGCCACTAAAGTTGACGGTATCTATGATAAAGATCCGAAAAAACACGCTGATGCAAAAAAATACGATACCATCAGCTACATCGAAGTTTTAAAACAAGGTTTACAAGTTATGGATTCAACGGCCATCAGCCTTTGTATGGATAACAAGTTACCAATTATGACTTTTGACTTAGCAAAACCAGGCAACATCTTAAAAGCCGTTGCTGGCGAGAATATTGGCACAGTAGTAAAATAAAGAGTGCAGTTTAATTTAGTTTATTGTTTAAATAATTAAGAAGATCGGAGAATTTTATGATCGAAACTTCAAAAACAAACGCAAAAGCGAAAATGGAAAAAGCAGTTAACTCGCTAGTTGAAGAGTTAAAAAAAGTTCGTACAGGTAAAGCTCAGGTATCTATGCTTGATGCCGTTCGTGTAAATTACTACGGTAACTTAGCTCCCTTAAACCAAGTAGCTTCTGTATCTACTCCAGATGCGACAACTTTCTTAATCGCTCCTTGGGAAACTTCAATTTTAAAAGAAATCGAAATGGGTATCGTTAAATCTGATATCGGTATGGCGCCAATCAACGACGGTAAAGTAATCCGTTTAAAAGTGCCTGCTTTAACTGAAGAGCGTCGTAAAGACTTAGCTAAACAAGTTAAAAAAATCGCTGAAGATGCTCGCGTAGCTGTTCGTTTAATCCGTCGTGATGCCAACGAAGAAGTTAAAAAGCTTTTAAAAGACAAAGCTGTTTCAGAAGATGAAGCTAAAAAAGGCGAAGCAGATATCCAAAAATTAACTGACGATACAATCAAAAAAGTTGATCAGTTAACTGACGAAAAAGAAAAATCAATCCTTACAATCTAAGGTTTTAATTTTACTTAAATGTCACAAATCAAACATGTCGCAATTATTATGGATGGAAACGGTCGCTGGGCTCAGCTGCGCGGCCGTCCCCGTACGTTTGGGCATGTTAAAGGTGTGCGTGTAGCGAAAAAAATTATCACTCACGCAGCCAACCTTGGTTTACAGAATTTAACTTTATACGCTTTCTCGACGGAAAATTGGTTTCGTCCACAGGAAGAAGTTTCTGTGTTGATGAAACTCATGGAGCGCTATTTAGTTCGCGAAACTGAAAACCTTATTAAAAATAATATTCAATTTCATACGATTGGCGATTTATCTAAAGTTCCTACGAATGTTAGACGCCTGATTAACGAAGCTAAACTAAGAACTGCCCACTGTTCAGGTTTAAAACTGACATTTGCGATCAGCTACGGTTCGCGCCAGGAAATGATTGGTGCAGTTCAGTCTATTGCGACCGATCTTAAAGACGGCGTGATCAGCTTAAATGAAATTAACGAAGACATGATCAATAAACGTTTAATGACGGCTCATTGCCCTGATCCGGATTTAATTATCCGTACAAGCGGTGAATACCGTTTATCTAACTTCTTGATGTGGCAAGCTTCGTACAGCGAATTATATTTTACAAACATCTTATGGCCCGACTTCAAAGAAAACGATTTGAACAAAGCCTTAACTGACTTTAAAAACCGTTCGCGCCGCTTTGGCCGTATCGAAGGTGTTTTAAAAACTTTATTTAACAAAAAAGAAAAAAATCATGCCGAACTTAATTTCTAGAACCCTGTCGGCACTTGTTGCTTTGTTCATCTTAATCGGAATGGTTTATTTCTTCGCCGAAAAAGGAACTTACGCTTTAATTCTTTTTGCTTCTGTACGCGGCTCTTACGAAATCGCCCGTATGGTTTTTAAAGCGCACTACCCTAAATTTGCTACTTACGCTTTTGTTTTAATTAACTTAGCCACATTCTTACTTTTAACATTAGTACCTACAAAAGACTTTCAAATGTTTTTTATCTTACTAAGCTTTGCAGCGAGTGTGTTTGTAGGTATTGTGTTTCATAAAAAATTCAACGACCTACAAACGATCTTTGATTATGTGGCTCAATCTGCTTTCGGCACGATCTACACAGCGGTTATTCCAGCTATTGTAAGTGGTCTTGTGTATTCACAAAAAGGTATGTACTGGTTTTTCTGCTTATTAGCGGTCATCTTTGCGGGTGATATCGGGGCTTATCTATTTGGTGTAACAATGGGTAACAGAAAAGTAGCTCCTACGTTATCGCCTAAGAAAAGCTTAGAAGGTGCTATTGGCGGTTTAATTTTTTCGACACTAGCCGCGTATGCTTTTTCTTTTATCCTGACCGATGTGGCTTTACCGGTTCTTTTAATGTGTGGGTTTTTCGGTGGCTTACTGGGTCAAATCGGTGACTTTTTCGAGTCTCTAATTAAACGAGTTTCTGGTGTAAAAGACTCAGGAACCATTATGCCAGGCCATGGCGGTGTCTTAGATCGAATCGATGGGGTCCTACTAGCCTCGCCTTTGTTTTATTTTGCTGCGAATTACCATAGTCTTTGGTCTTAAGACGCCACATCTAGTTACCTAATAGTTTAGAAAATGCTAAAATAATGCTTTAAACCACGAGGGTTTTAGCATGACGTATTTGTTCAGTTTATTGGGTTTTCTTTACACGAACGTTGTTCCATTCGTTATTCTTTTAGGAATTTTAGTTTTCGTTCACGAATTAGGACACTTCTTAGTGGCCCGCGCTTGCGGTGTTCGCGTTGAAGTTTTCTCGTTAGGTTTCGGTAAGAAAATTTTAAGTTATAAAAAAGGCCACACCACTTACTGCATTTCAATTATTCCATTAGGTGGTTATGTAAAAATGTTCGGTGAACAATCGACAGATGCAGAAGCTATTGCACCTGAAGATCGCGCCGTATCTTACACGCACAAATCGGTATGGCAACGTATCGCGATTGTGTTTGCAGGCCCATTGATGAATTTCTTATTCGCGATTTTCGTATTTGGTTTTATCGCTTACACTGGCGAAGAAACTCGGGCTGCCCGTATTTCTGAAGTGACTACCGGTTCAGTGGCTGAAGCCGCTGGTTTAAAATCACAGGATTTAGTTTTAGCTGTGAACAACATGCCGGTAAGAAGCTATGAAGAATTTCAAAATGCTTTAAACAAAACACAAAACCAAACGGCGCAAATTCAGGTTCAACAAGATGGCGAACAACCTCGCACGGTATCGGCGCAAGTAGCTAGTATTGATAATCCAAATATTTTTGCCGGTACTAAAACAATCGGTTCAATCACTGGTGTTATGCCTTACACGAAAGGCACTTTAGTAGCAGTTAAACCTGATTCTGAGGCTTTCAAAGCCGGCCTTCGCACGGGCGATGAAATTACAAAAGTGGCTGATCGTAAAGTGCAATCTTGGAATGATCTTGCCCGTTTAACACAAAATCAAACATCAAACCTAACTGTTGAACGCACGGCAAATGATAAAAAAGAAACTGTACAGTTAACTTTAAACTTACCGGCCGATAAAAAAATCGAATCAATCACTGATTTAGGAATTGAAAATACAGAATTATACTTAGAACAAATCGTTCCGGGCTCTCCAGCAGCGCAAGCTGATTTAATGAAGCACGATAAAATCGTGTCAATTAACGGTAAACCGATGGAATCTTGGGAAAACGTTTTAACAACAATCAAAAGTTACGACGGAAAAGAAGCTTTAGAGTTTAAAATTTCTCGCGAAGGCACTGAGATCGTGAAAAAAATCACGCCGCAAGTGACTTCACAAATGACAAACTTAGGTAAAGAAGACAAACGTTACACGATCGGTATTATGCCGATGATGAACATCTCACAACCTGAGTTAGTTAAAGTGTCTGAAGACTCTTTAATCGCGGCGACTGTTAAAGGTTTTGACCGTTCATGGGATATTTCAGTAATGACCGTGATGTCGTTTGTACGCCTTTTCCAGGGCGAAGTTTCGCATAAAAATATTGGTGGTATGATCTCTATCGGTAAAGCAGCTTCTGATGCTTACGCTATGGGTTTACAGCAATTTTTAATGACGATGGGTATCTTATCGATCAGCTTATTTATCTTAAATTTACTTCCGGTTCCGGTTTTAGATGGCGGACACTTAGTGTTTTATGCTATTGAAATCGTGAAAGGTTCACCACTGAGTGGAAGAAAATTAGAAATCGCCCACCAAATCGGTTTTGCTCTGTTAATGGGT
>CBINGM010000047.1:0-4161 GCA_966250225.1 uncultured Pseudobdellovibrio sp.
TCCGGTAAAAGCTTACCAAGATATTAAGAAAAAAAGTCAGATCAACTTAAACCGCATTTTAGAAATCGAAAAAACAACTAAGCACGACGTGATCGCCTTTGTTAGCCAGGTAGCTGAAACAGTAGGTCCTAACGGTCGCTTTATTCACTTCGGTCTTACGAGTTCTGATGTTTTAGATACGGCGTTAAGCTTACAAATGTCTGATGCTTTTAAAATTTTAGAAGCTGAAGTAAAACTTCTTAAAGCGACACTGAAAAAACTTGTTAAAAAGCATGAAAAAACGGTTTGCCCAGGCCGCACACACGGAATCTTTGCCGAGATTACAACGTTTGGTTTTAAATTGGCTGGTTTTTTATCTGAAGTGACGCGCGCTGAAGAGCGTATTAAGCGTGCTCACGCACAATTTAAAATCTGTAAACTATCAGGTGCTGTTGGAACATCGGCTTCTTTTGACATGGACATCGAAGCGCAGGTCGCTAAAAAATTAGGTTTAACTGTTGAGCCATTCGCAACACAGGTTATTCCGCGTGATCGTCATGCTGAAGTATTTATGTCGTTAGCGTATATGGCTGCCTGCTTAGAACGTTTAGCGATTGAGCTACGTCATTTGCAGCGCAGTGAAGTTTCTGAAGTGATCGAGGGGTTTACGCCTGGTCAAAAAGGTTCTTCGGCGATGCCACATAAGAAAAACCCAATTAGTGCTGAAAATATCACGGGTCTTGCGCGTTTGGTAAAAGGCTACGCCTGGACGGCGTTTGAAAATATTCCTCTTTGGCATGAGCGCGATATTTCACACTCATCAAATGAGCGTGTGATTTTTGCCGATAGCTTTACGGCCTGTCATTACATCGTTCGCCGCATGAATTCACTTTTATCGGGTCTTTATGTGAATACTGATAAAATGCTTCAGAATTCTCACTTGTTAGGCGGAGTTCTTTATAGTTCGCATTTATTACTTCACTTAGTTGAGAAACATAATCTTTCTCGCGAAGAGGCTTATACAATCGTACAAAAACTAGCTCACGGTTTAACCGATGGTGGGCATCTTAAAGATGCTATTGCCAAAGATAAATCACTTAAAAAATATTTTACTGATAAAGATTTAAAAACATTATTTTCTGGTGATCGCTACGTTGATGCGATTCAAAAAAGATTAAAGAAATATGAAAAAAACATCTCGTAAGTCATCAAAATCAGATAACTTTTTTTTAAAAAGAGGCGATATAGTAGATATCGTAGCACCTGCTTCAGCTTGCTCTGAAGAACACTTTCGCATGGGTGTAAAGTGGATTGAAAGCATGGGCTTTAAGCCGCGCTTTAATGCTCATTTATTACAGCCGGATTTATATCTTTCAAACTCTGATGCGTTTCGTTTTCAGGATTTAAAAAAAGCTCTTTATGCGAAAGATTCTAAAGCGATTTGGTGCTTACGCGGAGGTTACGGCAGTTTTCGTTTGTGGCCAGAGTTATTAAAACTTTCTAAAAAAGCCCCAGCTAAAGTTTTTATTGGCTTAAGTGACATCACAAGTATGCATCAGTTTTTAAACCAAAAATGGGGTTGGCCTACACTTCACGCTTCTTTGTTAGACCGCGTGGGGCAGAATAAACTGCCAGGCGATGTTGAACAGGAACTTGTTCAGGTGATTACAGGTGAAAAAAACGCCGTTTCGTTTGCTCATTTAGAGCCGATGAACGCTCAAGCTTCGAAGAAAAAAGTGATCAAGGGTACAGTCCGCGGTGGAAACTTATGCACGTTTATGGTTTCAATCGGTACTAAACTTCAGCCGAAGTATCAGAAAAAAGAGAACGTGATTTTATTTTTTGAAGACATTGGCGAGCGTGGTTATAAAGTTGACCGTTTTTTACAACACCTAAGTCAGGCCGATGTTTTTAAAAATGTAGCAGCGATTGTCTTTGGTGATTTTGTTGATGGATTAGAATCTAACGGGCAAAGTCTGGTTCAAGAAACGCTTATGCGCTTTGCTAAGCAAACAAAAATTCCGGTTTTTTCAGGAGTAGAAACAGGGCACGGAGTCATCCAGCGTCCATTATTTTTTAACTCTCCTGCAGTGCTAACTTGTGGCAAAAACCCTAACATGATAGTGTATTCACCATATGCGCCATAACAGTATTGAACGAGCTTTAATTGAAAAACTACAAACCGCTATTCAGGATGTAACTCCTGGAGTTGTCGTGCGAGCTTATCATCACGGGCGCATGATCTGTGATGTGCAGGTAGGTCAGACTTATCCCATTTATGATTTGGCTTCTTTAACGAAGGTGATCTTTACTCAGCAAACTATTATGCGTGCGTACGATCAAGGTCTTTGGAATTTAGAAACAAAAGTTAAAGATGTTTTACCTGACTTTGCTTTTGATCAAATCAAGATTACTGAGCTTTTAACACATACCTCAGGCCTTGAATGGTGGAGACCGTTTTATAAAGACATTAAGTTAACTGATTCTTGGCAAGATAAGCGTAAGTGGTTGTTTCGCGAAATCAATAAAACCGAATTAAAACAAACGGGTAAAGCTGTTTATTCAGATCTTGGTTTTATGACTTTAGGTTTTTTACTTGAAGCCTTTTACAAAAAAGATCTTTTGCAAGTTTGGCAAGATGCTAAAAATGATTTCTATCCAACAACTTCAATGGATTTTCACGTTGATAATGTGCCATTGAATGATGTTTCTCAATACGCTCCGACTGAGGAGTGCCCGTTCCGCCATAAAGTGATGCGCGGAGAAGTTCATGATGAAAACACATGGGCTTTAGGTGGTATTTCATCACACGCTGGTCTTTTTGGATCAATTGATGATGTGGCCGCTTTTGGATTAAATTTACGTTCGCAACTTCACGGTATTGCCAGATATAAAATTAAACAAAAGACCGCTCAGTTATTCGCAGCGCGCGCCATCGACCAAGAAGTTGGTGATTGGGCGATGGGGTACATGATGCCATCCATTGAAAACGCAAGCTGCGGGCCGCACTTCTCGATTCATTCTATTGGTCACACAGGATTTACGGGAACTTCGTTCTGGTATGATCCGCGCCAAGATTTATTGGTGGTGGCTTTAAGTAATCGTGTAAACTACGGCCGTGAAAATCGCGCCTACGTTCAGCTGAGACCGCAAATCCATTCTTGGATTTACGAGGCGATTAAAAGAACTATTTAACATTTTACATTCAACAACATCTAAAAGGATTTAGATATGGCTCAATCAAGTTTAAAATCAATCAAACCGGGTTCTCATGTTCATTTGATGGGAATCTGCGGAACAGCTATGGCTTCTTTAGCCGGCTTATTAAAAGATAAAGGGTATAAAGTTACAGGAAGTGATTCTAACCCTTATCCTCCAATGTCGACGCAATTAGAAAGCTTAGGCATTCAAATTCAAAAGCCTTATAGTAAAAATAATTTAACACCAAAGCCAGACTTTGTGATCGTTGGAAATGTGATTTCTGCGAATAATGAAGAAGCGCAAGAGATGGTTAAACTTGATATTCCGTATTGCTCTTTACCACAAGCGATGGGTGAATTTATTATCGATGACAGGATTTCGTACGTGATTTCCGGTACGCACGGAAAGACAACAACGACATCGTTAATGTCTTGGGTTTTAGACCAAGCTGGTTTTGAACCAGGATTTTTAATCGGTGGTATTGCGAAAAACTTTTCGCAAAGCTTTAGAAATCCGAAGCAGAATGTTTTTGTTATCGAAGGTGATGAATACGATACAGCTTATTTTGATAAAGTTCCTAAATTTATTCACTACCGCCCACGCAATGTGATTTTAACGTCAGTCGAGTTTGACCATGCTGATATTTACGCGGATTTTGCAGCGGTAAAGGCTGCGTTTTTACGTTTAATGAAGCTAATTCCTGAGAACGGAAATTTCGTGTTCTGGGGTGATGATAAAAATGTTTGTGAAGTGGCCGATCACTGTAAAATTAAAAATAAATTTTCTTATGGCTTTGGTAAATCAAACAGTTTTGTTTGTGAAATCTTAGAAGAAACTGAAGGTTATACTAAATTTTCTGTCACTCATAACGGCGAAAAATTAGCTGACTTTGTAACTACGATGACGGGTCGTTATAATATTTTAAATGCTACAGCTGTTGTGGCTCAAGCTTTTGCAAATCAAATTCCGCTAGACGGAGTT
>CBINGM010000048.1:0-2285 GCA_966250225.1 uncultured Pseudobdellovibrio sp.
GATAATAAAGAAATTACTGAAGCGATGGCTGAAATTGGTTTCGTAAGAAAAGGCAAAGACTTCTATCACGTCGACACAGATTTTACCGTAGAATTTCCAACAGGACCGATAGCTATCGGCAATGACATTCCTGTAAAACCCGATGGTCAAATTAAAACAAAGTCAGGCTTTATTCGATTACTATCTCCTACCCAATGTATTATGGATAGACTAGCTTGGTTTTATCATTACAATGATAGACAGTGCCTAGATCAAGCGCTCGCTGTTGCAAAAAATCACAAGATAAATTTCAGCAAAATCAAAATATGGTCTGAAAAAGAAAACGCTTTAGATAAATACGAACTCTTTTTAACAAAACTAAAAAGCAAATAAAATGTCTTCGTGGAATTTATACTGGCTATATACTCCAGATCCTTTAGAAGATTGTTTTGTCATAGCTAAAAATCCATCTACATTATGCTAAACAGTGGTTATCTAAATAACTACCGATAGATAGCTTTTCTTCGCAGACTTTTTCGTACAGATCTAAAAATGGATGCTTGGCCGAAGGTGCAAGAACATGATCTTTCCAGAATCGTCCAAATTCCAGTGGAGACTGGTCTGCTGACTTACCGCCGTTACGCTTTTTGAAAACATCTTTCATATTTTCGCACATCACATCACCTAAGAAATAATTGTGTAAATAAATCGGATGGCTTGTGTGGTGAATTGTTGAACTCCATGTTGATTGGTAATGACCCGCCCCCAGAATATCTTCGCTTAAAGATTGGTGTAAACTTTGAATATCATCAGCATTACGCACGTCTTTAAAATACAGTTGCTGATCAAATAAAATTTCTGGAATAAATCTGAAGTTTTGAAAATGCGATAAACTTTGCACGTCTTGAAAACTTGCAAAAGCTTTAGCCGCCGTGTCGGCAGGAAACACTTCTTCTAAAAATTCTTTAGAGTAAGACAAGCTTCCGAAATAGTTGGCAAAACCTTCAGCCACAATTCCAGATACACCGCTATTTAAAGCGTACTCTTCAGAATTTAAACCCATAAAATGAACACCATGGGCTGTTTCGTGAAGAAGAACGTTATAACTTGAAAAATATTTTGTCACATTGGCCAGAATTCGTGAATCTTTACCAATTTCAATCGTAAAATTATAACCCCATTCAGATTTATTCTTACGCGGAAAAATATCGTAAGTTAAATTAATACCTTCGATATCAAAACCAAATTTTGCAAAAGTTTTAGCAATAGGTTTATAAAAATCTGTCATATCAACTTCAGCCTGGTTGTAAGAACAAAGCTTGGTATTTAAATAACGGTAATCCCACGGTGCCAGCTCCTCGACGCCTAAGTGTTTTTGCGCGATCGTATTCGCTTTCGCACGAAATTTAGCCTTACGGCTTTTACAGTCTTCGAACCAAGTTTGAAATAGTTCAGAATTAAGTTCGTCTTCTTCTAATTTGTAATCAACAAAACTTTTATAACCACTAACTGCAGCCAGTTCTTTTCTTAAATCTAAAAGTTTAATAAAGCCTGCATCGACAAGCTTTTGGTTTAACGGCAGACGACATTCGTAAGCTCGTTGACGAAGATTACGGTCTGGCGATTGTGATAAAATCTTACCGATTTCAGTCGACGTTGTTTCTTTACCGTCTAACTGAGGTCTTGATTTATTGACAAGATCCATAATCGAGTTTTCTAAAGTCTGGATTTGCTCTAAAACTTTTTGTACTTTTTCAGATTGATGAAATTTTTTAAAGCTATTGTGAAGAACTTTAGCTTTTCTTTTTTCGTGAACATCGGTCGATTTTTCTAACACATTACAAATCGCTTCGAAATTTTTAGCGTTCTTTTGAAACTCGTTAAGTTCATTTTGTGCTGCCTGTACACCCAGATCGTATCCAGCTGTATACTGAACCCAAAGTCTTCTTGAATGTTCGGCGTAAAGATCTGATAGCCCTTTACCAATTTGATCCATTGTCATCATGGCGTTTCCTTTCAATAAGGTAACGCCATCATAAACTAGGCGCTAACATTTAGCATTAGTATTTTGTAAGAGACATTTTTTTAGTTCAAAACGTTCTTTTTGTTCTGACTCTTTTTTCTCCATCAATCGTGTTGCAATGCGCTCACCGACTGTATTTGTATCTCGTGATTCTCTAGCAAAGACCATTGTTGCGTTCATTGTTAATAAAGCTGCAATAACTATTGATTTTTTCATAAAAAATCCTTTCTAACCTTACTAAGATTCTTACGAGCTATTTGTGACAAAATCGCTCTCTTTTTTT
>CBINGM010000049.1:0-2262 GCA_966250225.1 uncultured Pseudobdellovibrio sp.
CCCCATAAGCCTGACCAGAAGCCACCTTTTTTATCTTTGTCTTTATCGCCACCTGGTTTTACACATTCGTAAACATCGTTATCACCGGCTGAAGCTGTTTTTTGACAAACTTCACCACCTGTACATTTTGGATCACATTGGCCACCACCATCAGATGGAGGTTCAACTACTGGAGTTCCAGATGTTGGAGGTTGTGGAGTAGGTTCTGGCGTAGCACAAGCTGCACCCGGAGCTACCGCTGGGCCGCTAGCACAAGAACAAGTTAATGTCGATTCATCAACTTTTCCGCCATCTTTACAACCCGGATTTTTTTCTAAGTAAGCTGCAACAAATAAGAAACGTTTGTGTAATTGGTCACAAGCGCCCCAGAATTCGCGGTCGTACTGAGTTTCACCGGCTGCTGCCGCACAATCGTTACGAGCGGCCGTGATTGTTGAATCAAAGTTAGTTTGAATTTCTTGAAGCTTAGCTAAAAGCTCTGCCGTGATGTTACCTTTTGCAAAAGCATCTTTTAGTTCAGGTGAAGAACCATTTAACATACTTTCTAGGTATTTTTTTGTATTCGCGATAGCTGCAGGATCTTTTAAAGCCTGAGCTTTATTCGCTTCTAAAATACCTTGGTAACGAGAAGCATCTTTACCTGCTGATTGCGCCGGTAAAGGTAACTCAACCGACGTTAAAGGCATTTTTGCGTCACAACCTTTATTGTAGTGAGTGGCTGTTTGTAATTCACTAGAACTTGATAAGCAGAACTGTTTACCGCTTGAATCAAAACCGTAGATCGTTGGATTACATGGAAAATTACAACTTCCAGTTTTTGCGCCAGCTGGGTATTGGCAACGTTTACCCGCACCGTAAGTACCGATATAACCAGCAACAACGCACTTTGTATCCGCCGCTTGTGCTTCATCAAGCATAGAAAAGAAATTATTCCATCTGTCTAATGACGAAGTTTTTTTACCTTTTTTACGAAGTTCTTTAGCATCAAGAACGTCTTGAGCACCAGACCAAAGCATTCTCATGTTCATCATGAATTGAGCGCGCTCCATCGGCGTCATTTTCTTCCACATTTCACGAGTGATTTTTGGAGTACCAGAGAATTTAGCTGGCACAGAAGCTTTAGCCGTCGCTTTAGTTTGTTTTTTCATTGTTTTCGGAGAAGTATAAGCATCGCCCATACCTTTACGATGAGAAGCATCTCCGAAATAAAGTTTGGCAAACATGTCGTCAAAGTTTGCAACATCTTCTAAAGTTAAATTCGTATTATCAAATTTAACAAATTTACCTTTTTCACCTAAAAACTGGATATTTGATAACTGATCTTTACCTGTAATACGAAGAGTGGCAATCATCTCACCTTGTGAGTTTTTCGCCTGGGTTACTTCAAACTGCGGCATCGCTTCGTTTTTAAATTGAGTCATTAAAGGCTCAATCATTTTTTGAATACGTGGTGGGAATTGATCTTTGTTCTTTTTGTAGAATTCACCTACCGTCATCGATTTATTTAAACCATACTCTTGCACAAACTGTTCAAGTTGCGCTTTAGAGATTTTTTCAGCTTCGGATTGTGCTTGTTTACCCATAGCTACCGGGCTGAAAACCATGGTAGCCATTGAAACTGTTACTAACAAACCGTTAACTTTTTTTAAGATCGTGTTCATCATAAATTATCCTTTAAAAATCCTAGTTCGCACTCGGTACGCCGCCACTGCAATTTCCGCTTGGGCAGTTGTTACCCGTTCCACCTTCGCTCACTGGCGGACAAGTGTTCGGTGGGTAAACTTGTGTTCCGTTTTGACATTGAGTCGGCGCAGGGCAAGTTGATGGTCCCGGAGGTGTGAAGTACTGAGTTACGCCATCCGGACAAATTCCTTGCTGAACAACAGTGTCGCACTGACAAGTACTTAAGTTATAAACTTGCTGACCCGGAGTACATGCATTCACCGCAGGACATGCACACACACCATTCGTTAACACTTGTGGAGCCTGACACGTTGGCTGTTGTACGATTGGATCACACGCGCACGTTGTTGGATTTAAAGTCGTGTTTGCTGCACAAACATTTGTGCAACCTTGCGGAGGCGTCACAACTGGAGTATCTGGTTTATCTTTTTTCTTTTTCTTAAATAAGAAGTAAAGTAAAGCTGCACCACCGATTACACCGGCACCGATTAACCATGGTTTCCAGTTAAAACCAGATCCACATTTTTTATCTTTGCCAGATGGTTCTTTACCATCTTCACAAACGCATGAACCTTCTTT
>CBINGM010000050.1:0-2256 GCA_966250225.1 uncultured Pseudobdellovibrio sp.
GCTTTTTGCTTTTTGGGGTTATAAAATCCCATGTATCAATCTGAGACGATTAATGTTTCTGAATCTTCTTACTCTATATTAGAGATCTTCGTAGTGTCTGTATTTCCAGACAAAAAGGCTTAATGTGGTGACCGTGAATGTGATGGCGGCAGCTAAGCCGTAGCCATAACCTTCGCCAGGATACTCAGCTTGCTTAATACCGAAATATAAAACAAAGGCCTTACCAACAAGTGTGGGAACTAAAAACGAGCGTAGAAAGTCTTTTAAGATCGCTTTTGGCGGTAAGGCTTTTGGTTTGTGTTTTATGGCATTTGGCTTGTCGCTCATGGGATTAGATATAGTCACTTCTTAACAGGGTGTAAAACAATTTTGCGGTCTGTGAATTTGGAGCACGTCTCAAGCTGAAACATCATTTTTTAAAATCAACGATATATCAACAACTTACGCGAAATATGAAAAGTTGGCCTTTAGGTTGCTTTAACTAGTCATTGTAAAGGAAGTAACAATTATGAAAACATTAGTAACAGTTTTAAAAATCGCGATGTTAGTAACAACATTATCGTTTGTAATGTCTTGTGATAACAAGAAGAAGAGTGCAAGCAATAATAATACAAACTATGCCTATAACAACGGTTTGTACACATACGGTGCTAACGGACAATGTATCAATAACCAAAATGGCCAAATCGTAGCAACGACATTATGCCAACAACAGTACAACAATGGTTATGGTTACGGCTCACAACAATGTAACGGAAACTCTAGCTTATTCGTTTTCATCCGCGGCCAACAATACGCATGTCAATCTGACATGACAGCTTACCAAACATTTATGCAATACGGTGGCTGTTGGGTTAGTTGTGCAATGACAAACTGCTCGGGTCAGATTGCTTACCCAGGTGGTTCATCAAGCCAACAACAAGGTTACCAATGTATGTAATCGCTTAACGGCGATTTGGTTTCCTGAGGATTTCTTTACAGTTTTTACTTCATAATTGAGAAAGCTCTGTGTAACACACAGGGCTTTTTTTATTTTGAGAATCTCCTATTTTAAAGCTTTGATTTGAGCACAAACGTTTTTAACGGCCTTCATGCATTTTTGGCGGTCTTCCATTTGTGTCTTTGTGGCTTTGTCAGCAATAGCTTGAATAGGGCGTTCGCGTTTTTCTAAGGCGTAAGCATAGATGTCGCACGTGCAGTCTTTTTCGCAAGTATCCGCTCTTTGGCTTAAGATTTTAAAATCGCCTTCAGTTAAAGCCTGAGACTTCTCATCAATTAAGATGTGCAAAGCTTGGCTTTTTTCTGAGATTTGTTGGCTTGAAAGATTGCAGGCTTTACTTCCGGCCTGTGGTGTGGCTTGTTCAGCTAAAACCAGTAGGGCATTTGAAAGTTGGGCCAGAGACTGTAAAGTTCTGGCCTCAGAAGAGAACGAAATCGCTAATAAAGTTAATACAACTGTAAGTTTCATCTTACGGTGTATAGTATGGTTTACCGCGTGATTCTTCAATCAATTTGTGAAGCGGTTCAATCTTATACTTAGATTTTAAGTACTTGATCACTTTATCTGAGGCGATCACTGATTGCGGGTGAATATCGTGAAATAAAACAATACCGCGACCTAGTGAATCAATTTGTTTTTTAGAACGTTGAAAGATTGATTCCGGGTTTTTATCTTGCCAGTCTAATGTATCAACGTTCCAAGCGATGTGTAACATGTCTTGTTTTGCGATCATTTGTCTGATTGTACCGCCAGAAGGGCCACAAGCACCATAAGGGCAGCGGAACATCGTTGGTTTTTCTCCAACCACTTGAGCAAAATCAGTTACGGCTTGATTGATCTCTTTATTTAAACCTGATTGACCTAATTTAGGTAAGTTTGCATGAGTGTAAGAGTGTAAAGCGCGTGAATAAAGCGGGCTTTTCTTTTGTGGAAACGTTTTATACTTAACAACGTTTTGTGTTTGCCAGAAGAATGTTCCGTGAACACCGTTATTACTTAAGTTATTCACCATACCTTGGGTGTGAGTCGGGTTTGGTCCGTCATCAAACGTCATGGCCCATTTACCCATAGGAAAACGGTTACCAGTTACATGGCCGTTACCATCAGCACTTGGGTATAACGTATCTAAAGCTTGTGGTGTACGTGGGTTTGTGAAGTTACCTTTAAAATTGAAATCTTTTTTTAATTTGAAATCATTTTGTAAGAAATCAGTTCTGTTATTTACGAAATCTTGTTCAGGTTCGATCGCGCGAGTT